>NZ_JBIDDQ010000040.1:0-60311 GCF_043195415.1 Streptomyces sp. Y7 | reverse complement strand
GGACGGGCGTGGGTGGGACGGGCGTGGGATGGGCCTGGGGTGCCGGTCGCGCCCGCTCGGTGGGGGGAGTTTCGGTGTGTGCGGGCTGAGCGTGTGCGGGCCCGGAGTTCGTGGGTTCGACGGGTGCGGGCCCGGAGTTCGTGGGTCCGATGGGCGCCGGTTCGATGCGGGGAGCCTCGCTTCGGGCCTCTTCGCTTCGGGCGTCCTTGGTCGGGACCGGCCCGTGTCCCGGCGGTATCGCGTCGTGGATGTCGTCCGGCGGCCGGCGGGGGTCGGGTGGGAACTGGACGCGGGTGGGGTCGATGAGGGCGGGAGTCGGAGAGGACTCGGGCGGTGGACCAGGGTCGGGCGTCGGGGCCGGCGACGGCTCAGAGTGTGAACCGGGCCCGGGCGGCCGTTCGGACGCGGGTACCGGTCCCGAGGCCGTTCCGTGCTCCCGGGCGGCAGTTGCTCCCGGTATGAGCGCGTCCCGAGACGGCGGCGCCAACTGCTGCTCGGCGCTCGGGGCTTGCCCCTCTCCCGTCCCCAACCGCGGCTCCGCGCCCGGCTGCTGCCCTCCGGCGGGCGCGGCCTGATCGACGCCCTGCTCGGGCTCGGGCTCGGGCTCGGGCTCGGGCTCGGGCTCGGGCTCGGGCTGCGAAACCCGCGACCCCGCCCCGGCGTTCTGCCCCTCACGGCCGGTCTCGGCTTCGGGCACCGCTCCCCCGCCCGACACCGCCGCAGAATCGGCACCCTCCGGCACCACCGCGGCCTGTTCTGCCCCTGGTGTCACCACGTCCGGTTCCAGCCCCGGCACCACGGCGGCCGGCTCCACCCCCGCCCCCACCGCCGCGTGCCCCGTCTTCGGCGCCGACGCAGGCTCGTCCACGCTCGGCACCGCCTCAGGCGCATCGCCTTCCGGCACCACCGCCGACCGGTCTCCCGGCACAACCCGAGGCCCATCAACCTCCGGCACCACCGGAGACCCGGCACCGTCCGGCACCACCGCGGACCGGCCTTCCGGTGCCGCCGGAGGCCCGTCCCCTCCGGTCGCCGTCCCCGGCCCGTCCTCCCGGCCGTTCCGCCGGTCCGTCCCTGTCCAGGGCAGTACTCCTCCCAGGACCGGCACCGTCGGGGTGGGGGTCGGGTATGCCACCGGTTGCAGGGCCGTTTCCAGGTCGTCCAGGCCGGGGCGCAGGGTCGGGTCCTTCTCCAGGAGGGCGGCGAGGACGTCCCGCAACGGGCCGGCCGTGGCGGGGAGTTCGGGTTCCTCGTAGAGGACCGCGTGCAGGGTCGCCAGGGTCGTGTCGCGGGAGAAGGGGGAGCGCCCGGCGAGGGCCGCGCTCAGTGTCGCGCCCAGGGACCAGATGTCCGACGGCGGGCCCTGGGGGCGGCCGGAGATGCGCTCGGGTGCCATGTAGTCGGGGGAACCGACCAGCATGCCGACCATGGTGAGGGCCTTCGCGTCCTGGATCGCGGCGATGCCGAAGTCCGTCAGGACCACCCGGCCCCGCCCGCGCCGCACTTCGGTCTCCACCAGCACGTTGCCCGGCTTGATGTCCCGGTGCAGCACACCCCGGTCGTGGACCTGCCGCAGCGCGGCCACCAGGCCCATCCCGATCCGGGCCGCCTCGCCGGGACCCAGCGGGCCCTCCTCGGCCATGATGCGTTCCAGGGAGCGGCCGGCCACCAACTCCATGACGATCCACAGACGTTCGCCCTCGTCGACCACGTCGTAGACCCGTACGACGTTGGGGTGGTCGATCCGTGCCGTCGCCCTGGCCTCGCGCAGGGTGCGTTCACGGCGTGTGCGGGTGTCCTCCGGGTCCAGGCCGTCGATGCGCATTTCCTTGACGGCGACCAGTCGATCGAGGATTTCGTCGACCGCTCGCCACACGCGCCCCATTCCCCCCTGGCCGATACTCTCGACCAATCGATAGCGCCCCGTCACCAGTACACCTGGAACCCCGCCACTCCTCGTATTCCCCGGCAATCCACTGCACCCCCCTCGATGCCGCATCGGACATCCGCCATTGAAACACAATGGTCACACTTCGTGCCGTACCAGCATAGTGCGGAGAAATCTTGTGGTAGCTCTTCAAGTACTGCGAATTCAGGCGCAGGCAAGGGGGACGAACATGAGTTCTCGTCGCACGACGGCCATCGCGGGATCGCTGGTCGCGACATCTTTTTCGGCAGTGATGATCTTTTCCGTCACCGCCGGCGCGGACGACCAGGGACCCGGCAGCAGCAAGGGGGGAAAGGTCATCGACGCGGCGCCGTCGGGGGTGAAGCTCACCACCGAGCTGCCGGAGAAAATCTCGGTGAACAACAGTTCGCAAGAAACCGAGATCACTGCCACGGTGAAGAACGAAGGGACCGAGGACAGCGGAAAGATCCAGCTATTGGTCGTCGGGTTCGACGGCCTCACGGTCAAGAATGTCGAAGGCTGTTCGGCGATCGAGAAAAACAGTCTTCCGGAGGGCTCGAACAGCGGTTTCGCCTGCCCTCTCGACAATCTCCCGGCAGGTGAGTCGAAGTCGTACGCCGTAGCCGCGACGTACGACCTCGGCAAGGAGGGCAAGATCTGTCTCCCCGTCCAGACCGGCGACGGCAAGAAGACGTACTGGCAGCAGGGTCCGGTGCCGTTCGGAACGACGAATCCGTCGCCCGACGCCCCGGCCACGCCGCTGCTGCTCGGCACCGACAACAAGCCGGCGGCGCCCGGCCCCGACGAACTGCCCAAGACCGGCCTCGGTCGTGACGTCCTGCCGCTGGGCGCGGCCGGCGCGGCACTGATCGCGGCGGGCGCGGCCGGGCTGTGGTGGTCGCAGCTGCGACGGCCGAGGCGGCACGCGGACTGAGCCCGCGGGCTCACCGTCCGGCGCGGGGAAGGAAAAAGAGGCTCGCCCGGTCGAAGTCGTCGACCCGGCGAGCCTCTTGCGCTGGAGCTACCGCGTCAGCGGTTGATCAGCTTCCAGGCGGTGGGCAGCGCGCCCATCGCCAGGGCCGCCTTCAGGGCGTCGCCGATCAGGAACGGGGTGAGGCCGGCCGCGATCGCGGCGGACGCCGACATGCCGGTGGCCAGGGCCAGGTAGGGGACGCCGACGGCGTAGATGATCGCCTCGCCCAGCAGCATCGCGCCGGCCGTGCGCAGGGCGGTGCGGTCGGCGCCGCGGCGGGCCAAGGCGCCGACGACGGCCGAGGCGAGGATCATGCCGAGGATGTAGCCGAACGACGGGGCGGCGGCACCGGAGGTGCCGTCCGCGAACCACGGCACGCCCGCGACGCCCGCCAGCGCGTACAGCGCGAGCGCGAGGAAGCCGCGGCCGGCGCCGAGGGCCGTGCCCACCAGCAGCACCGCCAGGGTCTGACCGGTCACCGGCACCGGGGAGCCCGGCACGGGCACGGAGATCTGGGCCGCGAGGCCGGTGAACGCGGCGCCGCCGGCGACGAGCGCGATGTCGCGGACGCGGGAAGCCGGGAGCAGGTCGGCGAGGACCTGACCGGGGCGGGCGGGGGCGGCGGCTGCCGTGCTCATGGGGACTCCGCGAGGGTGAGGGCGGTACGGGACGCTGTGACGCTATCCCAGGGTGTTTCGGTCCCTCACCGTCAGTGGTCGACAAAGGCCGGATCGTGGGGTTAGTCGGCTCCGGACAAAGGGTGGCGGTTACACCGGGTACGGGGTGACCCCGGTCACTGAGGCGGGGACGTACGACTCACAGAACGGGCCTTGGGGCCGACTGTGGGAATGCGCCAAACATGTTGCCGACGTGTGAAGAGCCGTCTCGCCCGTCGGTCGCCGTCTGGGCAGCGGTGGTCCGCTTTGCTAGCTTCGAGCGCATGGTCGCCCAGTCCCGGAACTTCACGTCGCGTCGCCACGTCGACCTGCGACGCGTGGGCGCGGCCGCCTGTCGCCGACCGGGGTGAGTCGGACCGCGGTGACTCCGGCCCGGCTCGCCCGCAGCAGACGGCGCAGTGTCGGACCGGCTCCCGAGGAAGTACCCCATGCCCCGTACCGCGGCACCCACCCTTTCGTCCCCCATCCCCCGTGTCGCCGACCGTGACCGGCGTCGGACCAGCGCCAGTGTGATCCTGCGGTCCGTGCTGGAGCACGGACCGGTCGCGCGCAGCACCATCGCCCGCCTGACCGGGCTGTCACCGGCGTCGGTGACCGACCACTGCGCCCGTCTCACCCGGCTCGGGCTGATCCGCGAGGCTGCCGCGCCCCGGCAGTCGGGCGGGGTCGGGCGGCCGCACGTGCCGGTCGACCTGGACGGCTCGCGGTTCGTGGTGGGCGGGGTGCATGTGGCGGTGCCGCACACCACGGTGGCGCTGCTCGATCTGCGCGGACGGGTCGTCGCCGAGCGCGAGTTGAGGCACACGGGCGACATGGATCCGTACGACGTCCTGGACCGGGCCGCCGACGGGCTGGCCGCGCTGCTGGACGCGGCGCGGGACAGCCGGCCGCTCGGCGTCGGCTTCGCGGCGGGGGGCTGGGTGGACCGGGACTCGGGGGTCGTCGTCGAGCACCCGCTGCTGGGCTGGCGCGAGGTTCCGGTGCGGGAGGTGCTCGGTGCCCGCACCGGGCTGCCGGTGCATGTGGACGGGCACGCGCGGGCGTTGGTGAACGCGGAGCGGCTGTTCGGGCGGGCACGCAGCAGCGGCAGCGTCCTGCACCTGTTCGTCGGCAACGTCGTCGACGCGGCCTTCGCGACCGGCGACGAGGTGCACCACGGCCCTCGCTCCCAGGCCGGCGCCATCGCGCATCTGCCGGTGCCGGGCGGCACGGAGCCCTGCGTGTGCGGTCGCGTCGGCTGCCTCCAGGCCGAGCTGAGCGAGCGGACGTTGTGCCGCCGGGCGCGGGCGGCCGGGGTCATCGAGGGGACGAATCCACGGCATGTCGTGCGCGCCGCACGGGACGGCGATCCGGTGGCCGTGCGGCTGCTGACCGAGCGGGCGCGGATGACCGGGCGGGCGGTGGGGCTGCTGCTCGACGTGCTCAACCCGGAGACCGTCGTCGTCACCGAACTGGGTGTGCTGAGCCGGGACGACTGTCTCGCCGCGCTGCGCGGCGCGGTCGGCAGCGAGCGGGCGGCGGCCGTCGCGCCGACGAGTTTCGCGGATTCCGTGCTCGCGGTGGCCGGCGGTTCGGTGGCTCTGGACGTGTTGTACCGGGATCCGTTGGGCGCGGCACCTGAGGCTATTTAATTCAGAAACTCGGAATGTTGACAAGGGACACCAATGGCCGGGAACCTACTGCTCATGAGCCTGTTCGTGAGCTGTCGCACCCTCTGTTGCTGACACGTCGCCGCGTGTGAAGCGCTCATTTCTTCCTGCCTGAATTCCCTTTCCCGGCCTCTTTCGGACCGGAATTCGGCATGCCTTCTTTCCTTTTGAACTCACGGAGTCCTCCCATGCCTTCTTCCCCCGTGTCCGGCGTCGACCGACGGCTCTTCCTCACCTCCCTGCTCGGCGCGGCGGCCGGCATCGCCGGACTCAGCGGCTGCGCCGACAGCAGTGCGGCCGCCGCGAGCGAGGGCGCCTCCACCGCCCCGCTCGCCAAAAAGGTGCCCACCGGTACCAGCCTGAAGATCTCCTCCTTCCAGAACACTCAGCAACTCCAGTTCAAGCTGGCCAAGTTGGGTGATCCACCCTTCACGGTCAGCAACTGGCTGAACATCGGCGCCGGGCCCGATGTCATCAACGCCTTCCGGGCCAAGTCGCTGGACCTCGCCAACAACGCGGGCATCCCGCCGATCCAGGCGTACTACCAGGGCTTCGACGCGAAGATCGTGGCGATCAACATCACCCGTAAGCCCAACTACCTCTTCGCCACCAAGCCGGGCAGCGACATCCGCTCGGTGGCGGACTTCAAGGGCAGGAAGCTCGCCTTCTCACAGGGCCAGGCGCAGGGTGTCGTCCTGCTGCGCGCGCTGAAGAAGGCCGGGCTGACGTACGACGAGGTGGAACTGGTCCCGCTGACCAGCAACCAGTTCCTCACGGCCCTGCAGTCCGGGCAGGTCGACATCGCCCCGCTCGGCAACAGCCAGGCGCCCGCCTATCTGAAGCAGTACGAGGGCAAGGGCGCCCGCGTCATCACCACCGACGTCGTCGACCTGCTCAACCTGCTGTGGGCACCGGCCTCGGTGCTGAACGACTCCGCGAAGGCCGCCGCGGTCGCCGCGTACATCCCGTACTGGGCCAAGGGCCAGGTGTGGACGTACGAGCACCCGGACGTCTGGAACCGGGAGTTCTACGTCAGGACGCAGAACCTGACCCTGTCCCAGGCCGAGGCGATCACCGAGCTCGCCAACAAGCCGTTGTTCCCGCCGAGCTGGGACGAGGCGATCGAGTGGGAGCAGGAGACCGCGGATCTGCTCGCTGAGGGCGGCTTCGTGAAGAAGTTCGACGTGAGCGGGCTCTTCGACCACCGCTTCGAGGGCATCGCCGCGAAGTCCGTACCGGCCGAGTACCGGAAGTGACCGCCATGACCACGACCACCCTGCACAAGGCAGCCGCCGTCGTCACCGTCGACGAGCGGCCCCGAAAACGCCGCCGCGCTCTCGCGCCGGGCAAACGCCTGCCCGCCGCCCGGCTCGCCGGGCCCCTGCTGGTGCTCGCGCTGTGGGCCGTAGCGTCCGCCGCCGAGGCGCTCGACCCCGCCGCGATCCCCGCGCCCTGGACGGTGGTGGAGACCGGCGTCCACCTGTGGACCGACGGGACGCTGATCACCGACATCGTCACCTCGTTGCAGCGGGCCGCGTCGGGCTTCGCGATCGGTCTGACCGCGGGCGTGGTGCTGGCCCTGGCCTCCGGGCTCACCCGCACCGGGGAGGCGCTGATCGACGGCACGGTGAACCTCAACCGGGCGATCCCGACGCTGGGTCTGATCCCGCTGTTCATCCTCTGGCTGGGCATCGGCGAGACCTTCAAGATCGCGATCATCGCCATCGTCGTCTACATCCCGATCTACCTCAACACGCATGCCGCCCTGTCCGGCATCGACAACCGGTTCGTCGAACTCGCCGAGGTGCAGGGCCTGTCGAAGCTGCGCTTCATCCGGGAGGTCGTCGTCCCCGGCGCGCTGCCCGGGTTCTTCGTGGGACTCCGGCTCGGTGTGACCGGGTCCTGGCTGGGTCTGGTGGTCCTGGAGCAGATCAACGCCACCAGCGGCCTCGGCTACATGATGTTCCAGGCCACGAACTACGGCCAGTCGGACGTCATCCTCGTCGGCCTGGTGGTCTACGGCATCTTCGGCCTCGTCTCGGACAGCACGGTCCGCCTCGTCGAACGGAGGGTGCTGTCATGGCGCCGCACACTGAGCAGCTGACCCGTCCCGCCGTCCGACTCCGGTCGCTGACCCGGTCGTTCGATGAACGCGTCGTGCTCGACGGCATCGACCTGGACATCCCCGCCGGCCAGTTCGTGGCCCTGCTGGGGCACAGCGGCTCCGGCAAGAGCACCCTGCTGCGCGCGGTCGCCGGGCTCGACCACGAGGTCACCGGCAGCGGGCAGCTCACCGCGCCGGACCGGGTGAGCGTCGTCTTCCAGGACTCCCGGCTGCTGCCCTGGCGCCGTGTCCTGGCCAACGTCCTCCTCGGGCTCGACGGCGGGGAGGCGGAGCGCAAGGGCCGCGAGGCCCTCGCCGAGGTCGGGCTGGAAGGCCGCGAGCGTGCCTGGCCGAGCGAGCTGTCCGGCGGCGAGCAGCAGCGCGCGGCGCTGGCCCGCTCGCTCGTCCGCGAACCCGAACTGCTGCTGGCCGACGAGCCGTTCGGGGCGCTGGACGCGCTCACCCGGATCAAGATGCACAACCTGCTGCGGGAGCTGTGGGAACGCCACCGCCCCTCCGTACTGCTCGTCACCCACGACGTCGACGAGGCGATCGTGCTCGCCGACCGGGTGCTCGTGCTCGACCGGGGCCGGATCGGCCTCGACCTGACCATCGACCGGCCGCATCCACGGACCTACCGGGATCCGCTGCTCGGCGAGTACCGCGAACGACTGCTCGCGGCGCTGGGCGTCACAGAGGACCACTGATGACCAGACAGCTCCACCTCAACGCCTTCCTGATGAACACCGGCCACCACGAGGCCTCCTGGCGGCTGCCCGAGAGCGACCCGTACGCGCATGTGGACCTGGCCCACTACGTCCGTCTGGCGCGCACGGCCGAGCACGGCACCTTCGACTCGCTCTTCCTCGCCGACGGCCCGCAGCTGTGGAACAACCTCGCGCAGCGGCCGGCCGGCGCGCTGGAGCCGCTGACGCTGCTCACCGCACTGGCGACGGCGACCGAGCACATCGGCCTGATCGCGACCGCGTCCACCTCCTACAACTCCCCCTACAACCTGGCCCGCAAGTTCGCCTCGCTCGACATCATCAGCGGCGGCCGGGCGGGCTGGAACATCGTCACCACGGCCGGCGCGGAGGCCGCCCGCAACTTCGGCCTCGACGCGGAGCCCGCGCACGCCGAGCGGTACGCCCGGGCCGGCGAGTTCCTGGACGTCGCCCTGAAGCTCTGGGACAGCTGGGAGGACGACGCGATCGTCGCCGACAAGGCGGCCGGGGTGTGGGGCGACGACACCAAGATCCACCCGCCCCGGCACCGGGGGACGTACTTCAGCGTCGAGGGCGCCCTCAACGTCCCGCGCGGCCCGCAGGGCTATCCGCTGCTCGTGCAGGCCGGGTCGAGCGAGGACGGCAGGCTGTTCGCGGCCCGGTACGCGGAGGCGGTGTTCACCGCGCAGCAGACGATCGAGGACGCGCGGGCCTTCTACACCGACCTCAAGGCGCGTACGGCGGCGGCCGGCCGCGACCCCGACCACATCAAGGTGCTGCCCGGCATCGTCCCGGTGCTCGGCTCGACGGAGGCCGAGGCACGGGCGGCCGAGCAGGTGCTGGAGGACCACATCGTGTACACGCACGGGGTGGGCCGGCTGGAGAGCCTGCTGCAACTGGAGCCCGGAACACTGGAGTTGGATGCTCAGCTCCCCGACGACCTGCCCTCCGAGGACGCGGTCGAGGGCGCCAAGAGCCGCTACACGCTCGTGGTGGAGCTGGCCCGGCGTGAGCGGCTGACCGTCCGGCAGCTGATCGGGCGGCTCGGTGGCGGCCGCGGCCACCTCACCTTCGCCGGCACTCCCGAGCAGGTCGCCGACGCCGTCGAGACCTGGTTCACGCGGGGCGCCGCCGACGGCTTCAACATCATGCCGCCGGTGCTCCCCTCCGGCCTCGACGCCTTCGTCGACCACGTCGTCCCGATCCTGCGCGCCCGCGGCCTGCTCCGGGAGGAGTACGGCCCGCGCCGCACGCTGCGCGAGCGCTACGGCCTGCCGCGCCCCGCCAACCAGTACACCGCCCGCGAGAACGCCCTCGTCTGAAAGGACCGCCCATGTCCGGCATCGAAATCCACAAGGTCACCGCGCACATCGGCGCCCGCGTGTCCGGCGTCGACGTCGACCGGCCGCTCGGCTCCGACACGGTCGCCGCGCTGCGCGAGGCCCTCAACGTCCACAAGGCGCTCGTCTTCGACGACGTCAACCTGGACGACGCCACCCAGCAGTCCTTCGTCCGCCACTTCGGCGACGTCACCACCGCCCACCCGACCGTCTCCTCGATCGCCGGGACCCCGAACGTCCTCCCGGTCGACAGCGAGCGTGGCCGCGCCGCCAACCACTGGCACACCGACGTCACGTTCGTCCTCAACCCGCCGCAGGCCACCACCCTGCGCTCGATCACGATCCCGCCGTACGGCGGCGAGACCCTGATCGCCAGTTCGGCGGCGGCCTACCGGCAGCTGCCCGAGCCGCTGCGGAAGCTCGCGGACACCCTGTGGGCGGAGCACACCAACGACTACGACTACGCCGTGGCGGACGAGGAGGTCGACGAGCGGCAGGCCGCCCAGCGCGCCCAGTTCACGTCGATCAAGTACCGCACGGTCCACCCCGTCGTCCGCGTCCATCCGCTGACCGGTGAGCGGGGCCTGTTCATCGGCGGGTTCGCGCAGCGGATCGTGGGTCTGTCGCCGGGCGAGTCCCGCAGGATCCTCGACCTGCTGCAGGCGTACGTCACGCGGCCGGAGAACATCCTGCGGCACCGCTGGTCGGAGAACCAGCTGGTCGTCTTCGACAACCGCATCACCCAGCACTACGCCGTCGACAACTACGACGGACAGCCGCGCCGTCTGCACCGGGTGACCGTCGCCGGTGACGTGCCGGTCGGCATCGAGGGCAAGGCGAGCCACTCGATCGAGGGCGACGCCTCGCACTACACGCCCGTCGCTGCGTGACGCCCATGTCACTCACCGTGCGGTGAGTGTCCGCATAGTGGTCAGCCGCTCCTTCTGAGCGGAGAGGCTGACCACACTGTGGGCGTTTTTTGCCCTCTCACGCATTGGACGAGCCGCGCCCATGCAGGACAGCACCTCCACGGAGACGCCCGCGCGAGCGGACGACGTCTCCCTCTCCCACGGTCTCAAACAGCGTCACCTGTCGATGATCGCCCTCGGTGGTGTCATCGGCGCCGGTCTGTTCGTCGGGTCCGGAGCGGGTATCGCCGCCGCCGGCCCCTCGATCGTCATCGCGTACGTCATCTCCGGCCTCCTCGTGATGCTGGTGATGCGGATGCTCGGCGAGATGTCGGCCGCGTATCCCTCCTCCGGTTCGTTCTCCGCGCACGCCGAGCGGGCCATCGGACCCTGGGCCGGCTTCACGGCCGGCTGGTCGTTCTGGGTACTGCTCTGCACGGCCGTCGGCCTGGAGGGCATCGGTGCCGCGAAGATCGTGACGGGCTGGCTGCCGGGCACGCCGGAGTGGGCCTGGGTGGCCCTGTTCATGGTCGTCTTCTGCGGCGCGAACCTGGCCGCCGTGAAGAACTTCGGCGAGTTCGAGTTCTGGTTCGCCGCGCTGAAGGTCGGCGCGATCGCCCTGTTCCTGGTGCTGGGCGGGCTCGCCATCGCCGGTGTCCTGCCGGGCACGGACGCGCCGGGCACCGCGAACCTCACCGGTGAGGGCGGATTCCTGCCGAACGGCAGCGAGGGACTGATCATCGGCCTGTTGGCCTCGGTGTTCGCCTATGGCGGCATGGAGACGGTCACCATCGCGGCCGCCGAGTCGGAGGACCCGGTCAGCGGTGTCGCGAGCGCGGTCCGCACGGCCATGTGGCGCATCGCCCTGTTCTACATCGGCTCGATGGCGGTCGTGGTCACCCTGGTCCCCTGGGACTCCAAGGAGGTCGTCGAGAAGGGCCCGTACGTCGCCACCCTCGACCACCTGGGCATCCCGGGCGCCGGTCAGCTGATGAACGTGGTGGTCCTGGTCGCCCTGCTCAGCGCCATGAACGCCAACATCTACGGCTCCTCGCGCATCGCGTACTCCCTCGTCCAGCGCGGCCAGGGCCCCGCGGCGCTGGGCCGGGTCTCGGGCGGCGTCCCGCGCGTCGCCGTCCTCGCCTCCTCCGTCTTCGGCTTCGTGTGCGTCGTGCTGTCCTACTGGCGGCCGGACGACGTCTTCCCCTGGCTGCTGAACATGATCGGCGCGGTCATCCTGGTCGTCTGGATCCTCATCGCCGTCTCCCAGCTGCGGCTGCGCCGCCGCCTGGAGCGCGAGACCCCCGAGAAGCTGGTCGTGCGGATGTGGGCCTTCCCGGTGCTGACCTGGGTCGCGATGGCCGGCATGGCGGGGATCTTCGTCCTGATGGCGCGCGAGCCGGACACCCGGGTGCAGCTGTACTCGACGGGCGTCATGACGCTGCTCCTGGCGGCCGTCGGCTACGCCTGGCAGCGCAGGCGCGCCGGCGCCTGACACGCCCCGGACCCCGGCAAAGCCCCCGTGTGATCCACACGGGGGCTTTTTGCTGTTAGCTTGTTGTTGCAAGCTACTTGCAACAAGAGCTCTGAGGGGACCCTTCTTCATGCCCGTCTACACACTCCCGGAACTGCCCTACGACTACTCCGCGCTCGCGCCCGTGATCAGCCCCGAGATCATCGAGCTGCACCACGACAAGCACCACGCGGCCTACGTGAAGGGCGCCAACGACACGTTGGAGCAGCTGGCCGAGGCGCGGGACAAGGAGTCGTGGGGGTCGATCAACGGCCTGGAGAAGAACCTGGCCTTCCATCTGTCCGGGCACATCCTGCACAGCATCTACTGGCAGAACATGACCGGTGACGGCGGCGGCGAGCCGCTCGCCGCGGACGGGGTGGGTGACCTGGCGGACGCCGTCGCCGAGTCCTTCGGGTCCTTCGCGCACTTCAAGGCGCAGCTGTCCAAGGCCGCCGCGACCACGCAGGGTTCGGGCTGGGGTGTGCTGGCCTACGAGCCGCTGAGCGGGCGGCTGATCGTCGAGCAGGTCTACGACCACCAGGGCAACGCCGGCCAGGGCGCCACGCCGATCCTCGTGTTCGACGCCTGGGAGCACGCCTTCTACCTCCAGTACAGGAACCAGAAGGTCGACTTCATCGAGGCCATGTGGCAGGTCGTCAACTGGCACGACGTGGCCCGCCGTTACGAGGCCGCCAAGTCCCGCACGGACGTCCTGCTGCTCGCGCCCTGACGGCAGAGAGCCGTGACAGTCGTCCTGCCTCGTGATCGTCTTCTCACCCTTCACGACCGGCAGGCGGAATGACGGAGGCCCCCGCGAGGACGTGACTCGCGGGGGCCTCCCATGTCTACGGCAGGTCGGGGTCGCAGGGCACGTTCAGGGAGAGCAGGGCGGCGGGGCCGTCGGTGGGGACGCGGAGTTCGCTGATCGCGGCGTTGCGCAGCCGGGGGAACACCCTGCGGTAGTCCCGGGCGGGGATCGACAGCAGTGTGCACAGCACGAGACGCAGGAGGGTGTTGTGGGCGACCACGAGGACGCGCTCCCCGGGGTGGGCGGCGGCAATCCTGCGCAGGGCGGCGGCGCCGCGCCCGGCGGCGGCCGCCGGGTCCTCGGCCCGCGGGAAAGGGTTCGCCACCGGGTCGGCGCGGAACGCCGCCGCCGCGGCCGGGTCCTCGGCCTCGAACTCCGCGAGCGTACGGCCCTCCAGCACACCGAAGTCGCATTCGCGCAGGCCGGGTTCGCGGTGCGGGGTGAGGCCGAGGGCACGGCAGGCCGGGTCGGCGGTGATGACGGCACGGGAGAGGGGCGAGGTCCAGATCGCGTCGACCGGGTGGGCGGCGGCCCAGCAGCCGAGGGCGTCGGCCTGGGCGCGGCCCGTGTCGGTAAGGGACACGTCGCTGATGCCGGCGTAGCGGTTCTCGGCGTGCCACAGGGTCTGTCCGTGCCGGGCCAGCAGCAGCGTCGCATGGGTGCTCGTGCTCATGAGTCCGCAGTATCCCCGTCGAGGCGGGCGTGCGCGTGCGCCGCGACCGGGGGCGGGAGCCAGCCCCGTGCGGTGAGCTCGTCGACGAGGCGGGCGTACGGCTCGGCGAAGCGGGCGGTGCGGTCGGGGCGGGGTTCGACGGTCGCGCCGATGCGGACCATGGCTTCCGCGGCCTGCGCGAGAGAGGGTGCCGCGTTCGTACCGTACGCCGCCAACGCGGCCATTCCCAGGGCGGGTTCCGTCTCCCGCGGCACGCGGGCCGGGCGGCCCAGGACGTCGGCGCGCAGCTGGTTCCAGTACCGGCTGCGGGCGGCGCCGCCCGTGAAGGTGAGGGGGCCGTCGAGGGGGGCGCCCAGGTGGTGCAGGTAGTCCAGGCAGAGCCGTTCGGTGAACGCGACGCCCTGCAGGAGCGCCGCCCACAGGTCGGCGTCCGACTCCGGTTCACCGAGGACCAGCGCGGTGGCCTCGGGCGCGCGGAACGGGAAGCGTTCGCCGGGTGACACCAGCGGGTAGGCGATCGCGCCGGACGGCTCGTACGCGGCGGCCAGCGTGTCCATGGCCGCCGGATCGGCGCCCGAGAACGCCGCCGTGAGCACGCCCGCGCCCACGCTGGAGGCACCGCCCGGCAGCCAACCGCCGTCCGGCGCACGGTGGTTGTAGACCACGCCGGTCGGGTCCCGGACCGGCGTGGTGGAGGCGCCCTTGAGGACCAGCGTGGTGCCGAGCACGGAGTTCCAGGAGCCGGGGCGCAGCGCGGCGGAGGCGATCTGGGCCGCGCAGCCGTCGGTCATCCCGGCGATGACGGGGGTCCCGGCGGGGATGCCGGTGGCATCGGCGGCGGACGCGGTGACCTGGCCGAGGGAGGCGCCGGGGCGTACGACGTCCGGGATCGCCGTGTCGGGCAGGCCGAGGCGGGGCAGCATGGCGGGCCATGCGTCGCGCTCCGGGTCGTAGCCGGTCTTCAGGGCGTGGCTGGAGTCGGCCGGCGGCAGTTCGCCGGTGAGAAGGGAGACGACCAGGTCCGGCTGGTGGGTGATCCGGCCGGGGCCGTACGTCTCGGTCAGCCACAGCGCCTTCGGCAGGGCCCAGGTGTCCTGCACCGCCAGCCCGGCCATCCGCGCCCGTGCCGCGTGCGCGGTGGCCCGTCCGTCGTCGTACATCAGCGCGGGGCTCATCGGCCGCCCCGCCCCGTCCGTCAGCAGCACCGTCCCGGACGTCCCACACACCGCGAGCCCGCCGATCCGCGTGCCTTTGCGGGAACCCAGCGCGGTCCGGGACGCCGTGCACACGCCCTCCCACCACTGTCCCGGATCCTGCTCGTGCCGCACGCCGTCGCGCCAGCCGGCGAGGGGCGCCGAGCCGCTGCCGAGGACCGTGCCGTCCCCGGTGACCAGTAGGACCCGCACGCTCTGGGTGCCCAGGTCGATCCCCAGCCAGGCCTCGTGCTCGTCAGTCATCCGGCCTCCCGCACATCTGGATCCGTTAACTTCTCACTCTGCACCGATATTTTCCCGTGCGCGAGGGATTGACGCCCAACTTCCGCCGTTCCACCCTCTGTTAACGAGTCGACTCGCCGTGTTAACCGCAAGCACCCGGATGGCCGAACCCCACGTGGAGGTCACGGATGGACACGCACGCGCACGACCGCCGACGGTTCCTGGCGCTGAGCGGCGCCCTGGCCGCCACGCCCCTGCTCACCGCCTGCGGTGCCGGGTTCGGCGGCGACGACAGCAAGAGCGACGGTTCGGCGGCCGACGACGTCACCGGCTCCTTCG
This sequence comes from Streptomyces sp. Y7, assembly GCF_043195415.1. Lineage (NCBI taxonomy): Bacteria > Bacillati > Actinomycetota > Actinomycetes > Kitasatosporales > Streptomycetaceae > Streptomyces > Streptomyces sp. Y7. The sequence goes on along the minus strand of NZ_JBIDDQ010000040.1, from coordinate 45,254 downwards.
ACTGGAAGCGGGAGAAGGGCACCACCGTCAAGGCACTGCTGAACAAGCACCCGTACACCGACGCACTGATCGCCGACCTGAAGTCGTTCACCGAGCAGACCGGCATCAAGGTCGAGTACGACGTCTTCCCCGAGGACAACTACTTCGACAAGCTCACCGTCGACCTCTCCAGCGGACGCGCCTCGTACGACGTGTTCATGCTGGGCGCGTACATGGTCTGGCAGTACGGCCCACCGGGCTGGCTGGAGGACCTCGGCCCCTGGATGCGCAACTCCTCCGCCACCGGCGCCGAATGGGACCAGGCCGACTTCTTCCCCAACCTCCTCCAGGCCGACCAGTGGTCCCTGAAGGCGGGCGCGCCGCTCGGACAGGGCGGGCAGTACGCGCTGCCGTGGGGCTGGGAGACCAACGTCGTCGCCTACAACACCGACGTGTTCAAGAAGCTGGGCCTGAGGCCCGCCGAGACCTTCGACGAGCTGCGCGACGTCGCCGGCGTCATCAAGCGCAAGGCGCCGGGCGCCGGGTTCGACGGCATGTACGGGATCGCCGTCCGGGGATCCCGCAGCTGGGCGACCATCCACCCGGGCTTCATGACGATGTACGCCCGTAACGGCCTGCGCGACTTCACGGTCGAGGACGGGAAGCTCACACCTGCCATGAACAGCCCGGAGGCCGTCGCGTTCACCGAGGACTGGGCCGGCATGGTCAAGCAGGGCGGGCCGCCGTCCTGGACGTCGTACACCTGGTACCAGTGCTCCAGCGACCTCGGCGCGAAGAAGGCCGGGATGCTGTTCGACGCGGACACGGCCGCCTACTTCCAGGCCGTTCAGGGGGCGAGTCCGGCCTCCGGGAAGATCGCCTTCCATCCCGGTCCCAAGGGCCCGGACGGGTCGCTGGCCACCAACATGTGGATCTGGTCGCTCGGCATGAACGCCAAGAGCAAGAAGAAGAGCGCCAGTTGGCTCTTCCTGCAGTGGGCCACCGGCAAGGAGCACCTGCGCACAAGCGCGATCACGCACAACCACATCGACCCGGTGCGGAAGTCGATCGCCGACGACTCCGCCTACAAGAACAAGATGAAGCACCTCCCGGGCTTCATCGAGACCTTCGAGACGGTCGTCGACCAGACGAAGATCCAGTTCACCCCGCAGGCCCAGTTCTTCGACGCCACCACCAGCTGGGCCGCGGCCCTCCAGGAGATCTACGGCGGCAAGGGCGCCGAGTCGGTGCTCGGCAGGCTGGCGGGCGACCTCGCCGACAAGGTGGGCTAGCGCGATGGGATGGCGGCTCGCCCTTCGCCCGTACGTCCTGATCGTCCCCGCCCTGCTGCTGACCTGCGGGATCCTCTATCCCTTCGGACTCGGCCTCTACTACACGCTGTTCGACTTCTCGGCGAGCAAGCCGCAGCCGGACATGGTGCGGTTCGAGAACTACGAGACCGTCTTCACCCAGGAGGCGTTCTGGAACTCGGCGTGGGTGACGGTGCTGTACGCGGTGGGGGCGGCCGCCGTGGAGACGGTGCTCGGCGTGACCGTCGCCCTGCTGCTGCACCGCTCGTCGATCGTCGGACGGGTGCTGGAGAAGATCCTGATCCTGCCGCTGATGATCGCGCCGGTGATCGCCGCGATCATCTGGAAGCTGATGCTCCAGCCGTCGGTCGGCGTCGTGAACCACCTGCTCAGACCCTTCGGGCTGGGCGGCGTGCAGTGGACGGACACCCCGACCGGGGCGCTGCTGTCGTCCATCGCCGTGGACGTGTGGGTGTACACGCCGTTCGTGGCGATCCTCGCGCTCGCCGGGCTGCGCTCGCTGCCGGCCTCCCCCTTCGAGGCGGCGGCCGTCGACGGGGCGGGCTGGTGGTACACGTTCCGGCGGCTGACGCTGCCGATGCTGTGGCCGTACGTGCTGGTCGCGGTGATCTTCCGGTTCATGGACTCGCTGAAGGTGTTCGACATCATCTACGCCCTGACCGAGGGCGGCCCCGGTGACTCCACCGTCGTCCTGCAGATCAGGGCCTATCTGGAGGCGATCCGCTTCCAGCGCTACTCGTTCGGCATCAGCTACACCATCGTGCTGTGGGCCGTGGTGTATCTCGCCGCGATGGTGCTGGTGAAGCACCTGGGGAAGATCCAGCGGAAGGCGGCTGAGGCGAAATGACCCTGCGCACACGCCTGTTGGGGTGGCTCGCGGACGCCGCCCTCATCCTCTACTTCGTCTTCGCGCTGTTCCCGATCGCCTGGATGGTGATCCTCTCCCTGAAGCCCACGAACGAGCTCTTCTCCACCTACTTCTCCTTCTCCCCCACTCTCGACGGCTACCGCACGGTCCTCGGCGACAGCGAGGGCATCCCGTTCGTGCGGTTCTTCGTCAACAGCCTGGTGGTGTCGGTGGGCGCGGTGGTCCTCTCCCTCCTCGTGGGGCTCCCCGCGGCGTACGCCTCGGCGCGCTGGCGCTTCAAGGGCTCCGAGAACCTGATGTTCACGCTGCTGTCGTTCCGGTTCGCGCCCGAACTCACCGTGATCATCCCGCTGTTCGTGCTGTACCAGAAGCTCGGCCTGTTCGACACGTACGTCGGCATGGTGTGGGTGCTCCAGCTGGTCACCCTGCCGCTGATCGTGTGGATCATGCGGTCCTACTTCGCCGACCTCACGCCCGAGCTGGAACAGGCGGCGCTCCTGGACGGCTACACCCGCAAGCAGGCGTTCGTGCGGGTGGCGCTGCCGCTGGTGAAGCCGGGGGTGGCGGCGGTGTCCCTGCTGGCGTTCATCTTCGCCTGGAACAACTTCGTCTTCCCGCTGATCCTGACCTCCAACGAGGCGCAGACCGTGACCGTGGGCGCGCTGTCCTTCCTCGGCGGCGACCGGCCCAAGTACAACCTGACGGCCGCCGCCGCGCTCGTCTCCGTCGTACCGCCGTTGCTGCTCGCGCTGACGATCCAGCGGTATCTGGTGCGCGGGCTGTCGTTCGGGGCGGTGAAGTCGTGATCCGGCTGCGGGGCATCAGCAAGGCGTACGGGAGGACCACGGCCCTGGACGACCTCGACCTGGAGGTCCGCGAGGGCGAGTTCTTCTGTCTGCTCGGCCCCTCGGGAGCGGGCAAGACCACCACCCTGAAGACCGTCGCCGGGCTGGAGACCCCCGACGCCGGCTCCGTCGAACTCGACGGCCGGGACATGCGCGGCGTCGAACCGTACGACCGCGGTGTCGCGATGTGCTTCGAGAGCTACGCCCTCTACCCGCACAAGTCGGCGTACGACAACCTGGCCTCGCCGCTGCGCTCGCCTCGCCACCGCCTCCCCGCGGCCGAGGCCCGGGAGCGGATCGGCGAGGTCGCCGAACTCCTCGGCATCTCCGCCCTGCTGGACCGCCCGGTCGGCCGGCTCTCCAACGGCCAGCGGCAGCGCGTCGCCCTCGGCCGCGTCCTGGTCCGCCCCGCCCGCGCCTTCCTCCTCGACGAGCCGCTGTCCCACCTGGACGCCAAGCTGCGCCAGCAGATGCGGGCGGAACTGAAGGCGATCGGCGCGGTGCGGCGCACGACCACCCTCTACGTCACGCATGACTCCGTGGAGGCGCTGGCGCTCGGCGACCGGATCGGGGTGATCCGGAACGGGCGGATCGTGCAGACGGGGACGCGGGAGGAGATCTGGTACCGGCCCCATGACACGGAGGTGGCGCGGGCCTTCGGGCGGCCCCGGATCAATCTGCTGCCGGGCGCGGTCACCGCCGACGGCGGTTTCCGTTCCGCCGACGGCAAGGTCGAGTTGCCGGTCCGGGCGGAGGCGGCGCCCGGCACCGACGTCCTGATCGGTGTCCGGCCCCGCGACCTCACCCTCGGCGCGGGCCCCGGTCACGAGCTCACCGGCACCGTCTACGTCACCGAGGTGCTCGGCCGGTCCGTGGAGGTCACCGTCCGGCTCGGCGGGCAGCGCCTGTCCCTGGTCGCCCCGCGCGGCGAGGCGACCTCGCTTCGGCCCGACGATCCGGTACGACTGTCGGTCCGGCCTGAGAACCTGCTGCTGTTCGAGGCCGACCGGCCGGAGCGTCCAGGACGAAGGATCGGACCATGAACCACGCCCAGCAGGGCCCCGCCGCCCGCCAGTCCGCCATGGCCGAGCAGGTCCTCGCCGACGGTTCCGCCACCGCCGCCGAGCTGGCCGAACGGTTCGGGGTGAGCCTGATGACCATCCACCGGGACCTCGACGAGCTCGAACGGCAGGGGATCGTCCGCAAGTTCCGGGGCGGGGTGACCGCGCAGCCGTCCGGGGTCTTCGAGTCCAACGTGCAGTACCGGCTGAAGACCATGCGCGCGGAGAAGGCGGCCGTCGCCGAGCGCGCCCTGCGGATGGTCGAGCCCGGCATGGCGATCATGCTGGACGACTCCACCTCCACCCTGGAGATAGCCCGCAGGCTGCGGCTCGGGGAGGTGACCCCGCTGACGGTCGTCACCAACTTCCTGGAGGCGATCAACATGCTCTCCGACCAGCGCGGCATCCACCTCATGGCGCTCGGCGGCGACTACGACCCGCTGCACTCCTCCTTCCTCGGCGTGTCCTGCGTCGAGGCGATCGGGCAGCTGCGCGTGGACGTCTGCTTCGCGTCGACGTCGGCCGTGCACGGGGGTTACGCCTACCACCAGGAGCAGCACATCGTGTCGGTGAAGCGGGCGATGCTGGACGCTTCCGCCCGCAACGTCCTGCTGATCGACCACACCAAACTCGCCCGGGTCGCCCTGCACCGGGTGGTCCCCCTGTCCCGCTTCGACCTGCTCCTCGTGGACGACGGGGCGTCGGCCGAGGCGCTGCGGGACCTGGACGAGCACAAGGTCACCTACGAAGTCTGCGCGAAGCCACCGACCGCGACGAAGGGCAGCGATGACCGGGCTGGAGCTACGTGATCTGCGCAAGACCTACGCGGTGCGGGGCCGCCCGCCGGTGGACGCCGTACGCGGCATCGACCTGACCCTGCGCTCCGGTGAGCTGCTCGGTCTGCTCGGCCCGTCGGGCTGCGGGAAGTCCACGACCCTGCGGATGATCGCCGGACTGGAGACGGTGACCGGCGGAGACGTCCTGGTCGGCGGTGCGTCGGTGATCTCCCAGCCGGCCCGGCGGCGCAACATCGGGGTGGCGTTCGAGAACTACGCCCTCTATCCGCCGCTGACCGTGGCGGAGAACCTCGCCTTCGGGCTCAGGGCGCGCAGGCGGGCCGACCGGGGGGACGTGGCCCGCAAGGTCGAGGAGATCGCCGAGCGCGTCGACCTCACCGGTATCCTCGATGCCCGCCCCGCGGGCCTGTCCAGCGGCCAGAAGCAGCGCGTGTCCCTGGCCCGCGCGCTGATCCGCGAACCCGACGTACTCCTCCTCGACGAGCCGCTGTCCCATCTCGACGCGGCGCAGCGCGACACCACCCGCCGCGAACTGAAGCGCATCCAGCGGGACTTGGGGCATACGACCATCCTGGTCACCCACGACCAGGAGGAGGCCCTCTCCCTCGCCGACCGGATCGCCGTGATGAAGGACGGCGTGATCCAGCAGCTGGGCACCCCGTACGAGATCTACGACAGCCCCGCCAACCTCTTCGTCGCGGACTTCGTCGGCGAACCGGCGATCAACCTGCTTCCGGGGGTGGCGACGGACGACGGACACGCCCGCCTCTCCGCCACGGCACGGATCGCGCTGCCGGTGCCGGTGGCCGCGGGCCGCGAGGTGGTCGTCGGGATCCGCCCGGAGGACCTGACGCTGACCGGCGAGGAGGGTCTCACCGCCCGCGTCGTGGCCCATGAGCCCCTGCTGGAGTCGGGCATCGCGACCCTCGCCCTCGACGGCGTCGAACGCTCCCTCGTCGTCCTCACCGACGCCGAGGTCCGCCTCGCCCACGACGACCACGTCCACGTCACCGCCGACCCTCATCTCACCCATGTCTTCGACGCCGAGACAGGAGACTCCCTGCGATGACCAACGGGAACCGCGTGCGCGTGCTGGCCGCCGGCGACCACTTCGTCCTGCCCTCGCTCATCAAGGACGCGCTGGGCCATGAACTCTCCTGCGACGTGACGGAGTTGACGCTGGGCTGGCCGTTGGAGCCGTTCGGTCCGGTGGCCGAGGTGACGGAGGCCAGCGACGCCGAGGACGAGCTGATCGAGGCGCTCGCCGGGGCGCAGGTGCTGGTCACGCAGATGGGCCCGGTGACGGAACGCGTCCTGGAGGCCCGCCCCGAGCTGCGGCTGGTGGTCGTGTGCCGGGGCGGCCCGGTGAACGTCAACCTGGACGCGGCCAAGCGGCACGACGTGCGGGTCTGCTACGCCCCAGGCCGCAACGCCGCCGCCACCGCCGAGTTCACCGTCGGCATGCTGCTGGCCGCCCTGCGCCGCATCCCGCAGGCCCACCACCTGCTGGCGCTGCGGGGCAGCTGGGACGGCTCGACGTACTACACCTACGACCACAGCGGCCTGGAACTGGAGGACCTGCCCGTCGGGCTCGTCGGCTACGGCGCCGTCGGCAGCCGGGTCGCGCGGGCGCTGTGCGCCTTCGGGGCGCAGGTCATGGTCCACGACCCCTATGCCCGCGGCGAGATCCACGGCCTGCGGCTGGCCTCCCTCGACGAACTCCTGCGCCGCTCCCGGGTCCTCACCCTGCACGCCCGGCTCACCGCGGAGACCCGCGGAATGATCGGCGCCCGGGAGCTGGCCCTGCTGCCGCGGGGCGCGGTCGTCGTGAACGTGGCCCGCGGCCCGCTGCTGGACGAGGACGCGCTGTGCACCGCCCTGGAGGACGGCCACCTCTCGGCGGCGGCCCTGGACACCTACGCGCGGGAGCCGCTGCCCCCGCACTCGCGGCTGCACGCCCTGGCCGACCGTGTCGTACTGACCCCGCACCTGGGCGGCGCGTCCCGGGCGGTGGCCCACAAGGCGGCGGCGATCGCGGCGGCCGAGGTGGGGCGCTGGGTGCGCGGGGAGCCGCTGGCCAACTGCCTGACGTGACCTGAGGAGGTCGGCATGTACGTCGGTATCGATGTGGGCACGTCGATGGTGAAGGCCGCTGCCTTCGACGGCTCCGGTCACGAACTGGCCGTGGCGGCCCGGCCGGTGGGCCTGGCGCTGCGCGGCGGGTTCGTGGAGCAGGACATGGAGGAGGTGTACGGGACGGTCGTCGCCGTGCTGGAGGAGGTGACCTCCCGGGTCCCGGAGCCGGTCGAACTGGCCGGGCTCACCGGGCAGGGCGACGGGGTGTGGCTGGTCGACAAGGACGGCCGGCCGGTGCGGCCCGCCGCCTCCTGGATGGACGGGCGGGCGCACGAGCTGGTCGACCAGTGGCTGGCGGACGGCACCTTCGAGACGGTGTTCCGGCGCACGGGCAGCGCCATGTTCCCCGGCTGCCCGGGCCCCCTGCTGGCCTGGCTCGACCGCTACGAGCCGAAGTCGCTCGACGCGGCGACCACCGCCCTGTACTGCAAGGACATGGTGTTCCACCGGCTGACGGGGGCGGGGCCCGCAACGGATGTGTCGGACGCCTCGATGCCGTTCCTGGACCCGCGGACGCGGAGCTACGACAACCGGGTCGTGGAGCTCCTGGGGCTGGCCCACCGGCGCGGGCTGCTCGCGCCGGTCAGCGATCCGGTCGCGACGGCGGCGGCACGCGGCGAGGGCCTCGCGGCCGGGACCCGGCTCGCGAACGGGCCGTACGACCTGCCGGCCAGTGCGCTGGGCGCGGGGGTGACCTCGCCCGGCGACGGCCTCCTCATCGTCGGCACCTGTCTGGCCGGCCTGGTCGCCACCACGGACCTGGATCTGACCGGTGAGCCGGGGGGCCTGTACATCAGCACCGACCGGCCCGGGCACTGGCTGCGCGCGATGCCCGCGATGGTCGGAACGGCGGCGCTGGACTGGGTGCTGTCGACGACGGGCGTACGGCACGAGGAGGTCGACGGACTGCTGGCCGAGACCCCGCCGGGGGCGCACGGGGTGCGGGTGCTGCCGTACTTCGCGCCCTCGGGCGAGCGCGCGCCCTTCGTGGAGCCCCGGCTGCGCGCCGAGCTGACCGGGGTGTCGCTGGAGTCGACCCGCGCCGATCTGGTCCGGGCGACCTGCGAGGGCATCGGCTACGCGGCCCGGCACTGTCTGGAGGCGGCCGGGCTGACGGGGACGCTCGCCGTCTGCGGCGGCGGGACGCGCAGCCCGGCCTGGATGCGGCTGCTCGCGGACGTCCTGGGGCGGCCGCTCAGGGTCGTCGAGGGCGAGGTCGGCGCGCGCGGCGCGGTGCTCGCGGCGGCCGAGCGGTACGGCGAGTCACTGGACGCCGGGACGTGGACGCGGCCGACCGCGGTCGTCGAACCGGACGCGGCACGCGCCGCGTACTACGCGCACGGGTACGAGGAACACCTGACCCGCCTGAGTGCGGCGCGCGGCCGGGCCCGGGCCTGAACAGCCCTGCGACGAGAGGGAGTTTGCATGCACCCGAGACGGAGATCCCTGCTGCTCGCGGCCGCCGGTACCACGGCGGCCGCCGCCGTCCCCGCGGCCGCCGCGGCCGCACCCGGGTCCCACCCCCCGCGGCGGCCGCTCGTCATCGGGCACCGCGGCGCGGCCGGCTGGCGTCCCGAGCACACGGCGGCCTCGTACACGTACGCGGTGCAGACCGGCGCCGACTGGATCGAGCCGGACCTGGTGCCGACGAAGGACCATGTGCTCGTGGTCCGGCACGAGAACGAGATCTCGCAGACCACCGACGTGGCCGCGCATCCGGAGTTCGCGGACCGCCGGACGACGAGGACGGTGGACGGACGGGCGGTGACCGGCTGGTTCACCGAGGACTTCACGCTGGCGGAGCTGAAGACGCTGCGGGCGGTGGAGCGACTGCCGCTCGTCCGCAACCGCAACACCGTGTTCGACGGCCGGGAGGAGGTCCTCACCTTCCAGGAGGTCGTCGACCTGGCGCGCGGGCTGTCGAAGGCGTACGGCCGGACGATCGCCGTCTTTCCGGAGACCAAGCACCCGACGTACTTCCGCTCCCTGGGCCTGCCGCTGGAGCCGGAGCTGGCGCGGGTGATCCGGCGCAACCGGCTGGGCCGGCGCGAGTGCGTCGTGCAGTCCTTCGAGCCGACGAGCCTCACGCGGATCGCGGCCGAGAAACTGGGGCTGGATCTGTGGCAGGCGCTGGGCACCACGGGCGGGCCCTACGACCTGGTCTCGTCCGGTGATCCGACGACGTACAAGGACATGATGACCCCGGCGGGGCTGGCGCGGATCGCGGCGTACGCGCGGTGGATCGGGCCGGACAAGTCCTCGCTCGTCGGCACGTCCCTCCTCGCGGACGCGCACACGGCGGGGCTGCGGGTGGGGCCGTACACCTTCCGCGCGGAGAACCAGTTCCTGCCGGCGGACCTGCGCCGGGGAACCGGACCGAACGATTTCGGGGACGCGTTCGCGGAGTACGCGCTGTACTACGGGCTGGGGGTCGACGCCGTGGTGACCGACTTCCCCGATCTGGCGGTGATGGCGAGGAGGGGTTGATGAGGACCCGCACACTGGACTGCCCGACCTGCGGCACCATGCAGATCTTCCGGTTCCTCGACAAGGAGGAGAGGGCCGCGGTACGGGCGAAGGAGGGGCCGGACTTCTTCGTGGACAACCTGTGGCGCTGCACCGGCAAGGGCTGCCTGACGTACTACCCGCAGTTCAACAAGGCCGGCTACGGCCGCCTCCCCGAGAAGTTCCTCGTGGAGGAGACCGCGGCCGGCGAGTGAGCCCTACAGGTTGCTGAAGTCCGGGCCCTTGGTGCGGGTCCGCTTGATCTCGTAGAAGCCCGGCACGGAGGCCACGGCGAGGGTGCCGTCCCAGAGCTTGGCGGCGTCCTCGCCCTGCGGGGCCGGGGTGACGACAGGGCCGAAGAACGCGATCTGCTCGCCGTTGTCGCCGGGGACGGCGATGACCGGGGTGCCGACCTCCTGGCCGACCTTCTCGATGCCCTCCTTGTGGGAGGCGCGCAGCTGCGGCTCGTAGGGGGTGTCGTCCCAGTGCTCCATGAGGGACTCGGGCAGGCCGACGTCCTTCAGTGCGGCGGCGACGGTCTCCTTGCCGGAGCCCTCGCCCTGGTTGTGGAAGCGGGTGCCGAGCGCGGTGTAGAGGTCGCCGAGCACCTCGGTGCCGTGCTCCTCCTGGGCGGCGATGACGACCCGGACCGGGCCCCACGCCTTGGTCTCCAGGAAGTCGCGGTACTCCGCCGGCAGGTCGTCCAGCTTGTCCTCGTTGAGGACGGCGAGGCTCATCAGGTGCCAGCGCACCTCGATGTCACGGACCTTCTCCACCTCCAGCACCCAGCGTGAGGTCATCCAGGCCCAGGGGCACAGCGGGTCGAACCAGAAGTCGACGGGGGTCTTGTCCGACATGTCTCTCCTCATGAGGCAAGCAGGTCTCAGCTGAACCTCTGGGGGAACACCGCTGCTCGCCCGGCCATTCCCCGGTGCCAGGGGTCAGGGGCACATGGCAGGATCGGCCTGTCCGCATACTGAACACGACCCCAGGGAGTGCCACCCGTGCCCGGAGAGAATCTGTCCCGTGACGAGGCCCGGGAGCGGGCCGCCCTGCTGTCCGTCGACGGGTACGACGTGTCCCTCGACGTCCGGTCCGCGCTCGGCGACCACGACTCCGAGGACGGCGGGCCGCGCACCTTCCGCTCGGTGACCACCATCCGCTTCCGCTGCAGCGAGCCCGGCGCGACGAGCTTCGCCGACCTGATCGCGCCGAGCGTGACGGCCGTCTCCCTCAACGGCAAGGACCTCGACCCGAGCGAGGTCTTCGACGGCTCGCGGATCGTCCTGGAGGACCTGGCCGCCGACAATGAACTCGTCGTCGACGCGCGGTGCGCCTACTCCCGCACCGGCGAGGGCCTGCACCGCTTCGTCGACCCCGAGGACGGCGAGGTCTACCTCTACACGCAGTACGAGCCGGCCGACTCCCGACGGGTCTTCGCCAACTTCGAGCAGCCGGACCTCAAGGCGCCGTTCCGCTTCGAGGTGCGGGCGCCGGAGGCGTGGACGGTGTGGAGCAACGGCACCGGTGAACGCACGGACGGCATCTGGAGGTTCGCGGAGACCAAGCCGATCTCGACGTACATCACCTGTGTGGTGGCGGGTCCGTACCACTACGTCACGGACTCCTACGAGCGCGCTCTGGGCGACGGCTCGACGCTGCGGATCCCGCTCGGCGCGATGTGCCGCAAGGGCCTGGCGCCCTACTTCGACGCGGACGACATCTTCCTGGTCACCAAGCAGGGCCTGGACTTCTTCCACGACCACTTCGACTACCCCTACCCCTTCGGCAAGTACGACCAGGCGTTCGTGCCCGAGTACAACCTCGGCGCGATGGAGAACCCGGGGATGGTGACCTTCCGGGAGGAGTTCGTCTTCCGCGGCAAGGTGACGCAGGCGTCGTACGAGGGCCGGGCGAACGTCATCCTGCACGAGATGGCGCACATGTGGTTCGGCGACCTGGTCACCATGGTGTGGTGGGACGACCTGTGGCTGAAGGAGTCCTTCGCGGACTTCATGGGCACGTTCGCCAACGTCGGCGCGACCCGCTTCAAGAACGCCTGGATCACCTTCGCCAACCGCCGCAAGGCATGGGCGTACCGGGCCGACCAGCTGCCCTCCACGCACCCGATCACGGCGGACATCCGCGACCTGCAGGACGCCAAGCTCAACTTCGACGGCATCACCTACGCCAAGGGCGCCTCGGTCCTCAAGCAGCTGGTGGCGTACGTCGGCCAGGACGCCTTCCTGGAGGGCGCGCGGCGCTACTTCAAGCGGCACGCGTACGGCAACACGCAGCTCGGGGACCTGCTGTCGGTGCTGGAGGAGACCAGCGGCCGGGACATGGGCGCGTGGGCGCGTTCCTGGCTCCAGACGGCGGGCGTGAACTCGCTGACCCCGCAGGTGCTGCTGGACGGCGAGGGCCGGGTGAGCGAGCTGGCGGTGGTGCAGGAGGCCGCCGAGTCGCACCCGGAACTGCGCCCGCACCGGATCGGCGTCGGGCTGTACCGCCGGGGCGCGGACGGGGCGCTGGAGCGGTACGCGCGCGCCGAGGTGGACGTGGACGGGCCGCGCACGGTCGTGACGGAGCTGGCGGGCGCCGAGGCGCCGGAGTTGGTGCTGGTCAACGACGACGACCTGACGTTCTGCAAGACCCGCTTCGACGCCACCTCGCTGGCGACGCTGCGGGCCGCGCTGGGCGACATGACCGACCCGCTGGCGCGTGCCCTGTGCTGGTCGGCGCTGTGGAACATGACGCGGGACGCGCTGCTGCCGGCCCGGGAGTTCATCGACCTGGTGCTGCGCTTCGCCCACCAGGAGTCCGACATCGGCGTTCTGCAGATGCTGCACGCCTGGGCCGACTCGGCGCTGACGCACTACGCCGCGCCCGAGTGGCGCGAGGAGGGCTCGCGGCTGCTGACGCAGGGCGCGACGAGCCGGCTGTACGCCGCCGAGCCCGGCAGCGAACACCAGCTGGCGTGGGCGCGGTTCTTCGCCCGGGTGACCGACGAGCCGGGTTCCGCGCTGCTGTCGGGCCTGCTCGACGGTTCGGCCGTGGTCGACGGTCTCGCCGTGGACCAGGAGCTGCGCTGGGCGCTGCTGGACACCCTGGCCACGTACGGCGTCGTCGGTGAGAAGGAGCTGGCGGCCGAGCTGGCCCGCGACGACACGGCGTCCGGCAAGCGGCACCAGGTGCGCTGCCTGGCCGCGCGGCCGTCCGAGGCGGTCAAGGCGCAGGCGTGGGCGCAGGTCGTGGAGTCGGACGCGCTGTCCAACGCCCTGGTGGAGGCGACCATCGCGGGCTTCGTGCAGCCGTCGCAGCGGGAGCTGCTGGCGCCGTACGCCGAGAAGTACTTCGCCGTGATCGAGCGGGTGTGGGCCGAGCGGTCCATCCAGATCGGCATGGACGTGGTCCGGGGTCTGTTCCCGGGGCTCCAGCAGTCGCAGGCCACCCTGGACGCGACGGACGTGTGGCTCGCGGCGCACGAGGACGCGGCTCCGGCGCTGCGGCGGCTGGTGCTGGAGGCGCGGGACGATCTGGCGCGCGGGCTGCGGGGCCAGGAATGTGACGCGGCGGCGTCAACCGGCTGAGACCTTTGGCCAACGGTCGCGGCCTGCGTGACCGTTACGGAATTCAGGCAATAGCAGCCGTAACCCCTGGCCCCACCCGATTGGACCAGGGGTTTTCGGTGCGTACTCGGCATCCGAACACCCGTCCTTTAGTGCTGGGTTGTCCGTTTTTGTCGACGGCCCTGTAACAGCGGTTAGCGGGCCGAGCAGGCACGGGAACCTCCGGGTCATGAACCACAACACCCCGCTCTCCCCGCTGTCCCCCCGCCCCCTGCGCCACCTCTCCGAGATCCACCGCCGTGTCATGACGGCCGCCCGGCTCAAGTCGCACGGCGTCGCCCCCGCCGAGATCAGCGAGCAGTGCCGCCCCGGCGGCCCCTGGCAGCAGATCCTGCCCGGCGTCCTGCTGCTCCACCCCGGCCCGCCGACCAGCGAGGAGCGGCTGCACGCGGTGCTGATGTACGCGTCGCGGGAGCGCACGCCCGGCGTGCCGGCCCAGCCGGACGCGGACAGCGAGGGCCACGCGGGTCCCGCCTACCCCGAGGTGATGATCACGGGCCTCGCGGCGCTGACCCTGCACGGCTTCTCCGCGACGCCGCCGCTGACCGCCCTGGACACGATCGACGTCCTGGTGCCCCGGATGCGCCGGCTGCGCTCCACGGGCTGCGCCCGCGTCCTGCGCGCTCCCGCCCTGCCCGCGCCCCGGCAGGTCACCGGCCTTCCGGTGGCTCCGGTCCCGCGCGCGCTGGCCGACGCCGTCGCCGAGCTCACCGACGCGGGCGCGGTGCGCCGGCTGCTGACCGAGGCCGTGCGCGGCGGGCACTGCGAACCGGCCTCGGTGGTCAGGGAGTTGAACCAGGCGAAGCTGCTGAGCCGCCCGCACGTGGTGGACGCGGTGGACTCGCTGCTGGCCGAGGGCCGCGCCATCGCCGAGGACCGGCTGTACGCGATGGTCCACGAGCACGGCCTGCCCGACCCGGTCTGGAACGTGGACCTGCGCCTGCCCGGCGGCCCCCACCTCGGCGGCCTGGACGCCTACTGGCCCGAGCAGGCGGTGGCCGTGGAACTGGACACCCGCGCACCCCGCCAGGACCGGCGGGAGGGCGACGACGCCCTGTGGTCCGAGTACGCCCGCAAGCGCGAGACCTTGGAGCGGCTCGGCATCACGGTCGTCCACATCACCCCGAAGAAGCTCCGGGACGGGATGGAGCAGCAGGCCGCGGTGGTCCGTACGGCGCTGATGGCGGCGGCCGACCGTGATCCGGCCGCGTACGTCGTGGTGCTGCCGAGGTAGTGACGGACCGCGAAGGCAGCATCAGGAGGGGAGAGGAGGGGCCACCGGTGCCGGGCACCGGCGGCCCCTCCTCGTGTCACCGGGCGAGGGGCGGGCGGGGTGCGCGGTGTCAGCCCTTCTTCAGCACCAGCTCCGTGTTGCGGTCCTTGCGGTCGCCCGCGAGCTTCGTGCTCGCGCCGGGGGCGTTGAGGGACAGCTCCCGGTAGAGGGCGGCGAGGCCCGTCTGGGAGAGGTCGGTGAAGCTGGTGCGGTGCGGGGCCGAGGACTCGATCAGCGTGGTGAACAGCGAGATCGTGCCGTCCTTGTTGTCCACCACCTCGATGATCCGGGCGAGCTGGGGGAAGTCGACGTGGGAGGCGGTGGAGATCTCCCAGAACGCGTGGCCGCCGGTGCCGGAGTGCGGGGTGATGACGTTCTTGTGGATGTGACCGTTCACCCAGGCGAGCACGTTGCGGTGGCTGCCGAGGAGCCGGAGCAGCTCGGCCCCGCCCACCCGCCGCTCGCTCGGGCGGGCCGGGTCACGCCGCAGGTTGTCCATCGTCCCGCTGGTGTGATGACTGAAGATGATCGCGTACGAGTCCTTGTTCTCCCGCAGCGTCCGGTCCAGCCAGGTGAACTGGGCCGCCCCGATGGACCCCTCGTAGTGGCCACCCGGGTCGGTGGTGTCGAGGCTGATGCCGATGACGTCGTCGGCGATGCGGAAGCTGTAGTACTGGGTGCCCGCGTCCAGGTTGGCCGTCGAGTAGCCGTGGCCGACCGGGCCGTGGCCGCGGTGGGCCGGGTTCAGGTGGGCCCGGAGGTAGTCCCTGGGCGTGAACGGGGCGCGGCTCTCGTCCGGGGTGACCGAGCGCATGGAGCGGGCGTGGGCCTTGAGGAAGTCCTTGAAGACGGTGCCCCTCGGGTCCTTGTCCTGCTTGAGGGAGTCCTGGAGCTTCTTGGCGTCCGCGGCGGAGACGTTCATCAGCTTCTTGCCGCCGACGGCGAGGTCGGTGAGGTACGAGTCGCTGTGCGAGGCGTAGGTGCCCAGCGGCATCGCGTCGTGGTTGCCGACGGTCGAGTACCAGGGGATGTTCAGGCCGGGGCTGCGCATCTCGCGGATCGCGGCGGCCAGATAGCCGTCGATGTGCGGGAAGCCGAGCTGCTTGTCGGCGTCGCGGACGGTGTCGTCGGCCTGCCAGTACAGCTTCAGGCCGCTGTTCTGGACGCCCTCGTAGCGCCGCGGGTCACCGGTGTTCGGGGTGACCTTCCCGCCGCTCATCACCGTCAGGAACCACTCCAGCTCGGACCTGCAGTTGTTGTCCGTGTTGTCGCCGGTGGTCATGGCGAAGTGGAGCGGGGCGCCGGTGACGGGGGCGCCCCGCAGCGCGTTGATCCGCTCGACCAGCGCGACGGCGCCGGGCACGGTCAGCGCCTCCTGCGGGCGCCAGGCGTGCACGTCCGTCGAGCGCAGGTACTCCAGGCGCAGCGGGTGCTGGGCGTCGATCAGGTGCAGGTCGGTGAGCTGCACGAAGGAGGCGAGCGCGGTACGGCGGCTCTCGCGGCCGGACTTGGCGGCGGCCAGGTTCTCACGCACGACCCGCTTCCAGCCGGGCCCGTCGACGAGCCGACGGTAGCCGCCGCTGCCCTGCGGCGTGGCGACGTTCGCGACGGTCGTGCCCCGCGTGTACGGCGCGAGGGCGACGGGCACCCTGCGGGAGGCCCCGACGGGCGCCTCGGCGGCGGCGTTGTCCGCGGCGGCGTTCGGCGCGCTCGCGGCTCCGTGGGTGGTGGCGGCCTCGCTGTCCGTGGGCCGCAGGGCGTAGCCGACGCCGGCGGAGAGGGTCACCGCTCCGGTGGCGGCGAGCAGGGTACGGCGGTGGACCCCCAGCGTGGAGCTGGCGACAGAGCGTATGCGCGACATGGCGCGATCTCCCCGAGTGCGAACGCGTCGGCAGTGGTCGCGGGGTGGTCGCGGATGCGAACATCCCGCTCACTGTGGATCGTTGGCACCGGGAATGACCTGCGCATGAACACGACTGCAACGCGCAGCGCCGATCACCGTACGTGGATCTTGGACTACCTTCCGCGTCCACGGCCGCTCCTCGAACGGCCGGGACGCGGTCACTCCCTGTTCATCTTTCGGGGTAACAGAGCTAGTTCCGGGCGGCTGCGATCCGCCCCGCGGCGGGCCGCTCGCGCCACAGTGACAGCCCCTTGCCGACCAGGGAGACACAGCGCAGCTCCGGCACCGCGGCCATCGGGTGCCAGGCCGCCATGTCGGTGGAACCGCCGGTCTCGTAGCGCAGTTCGCCGCCGGTGACCCGGGCCTCGTAGACCAGGCGCACACCGTGGTGGTCGACGCCGCGGCCGAGGCGGGCCGGGAAGAGGCGGTGGGAGGAGTCGATGCCGAGCAGGCCGGTCGGTTCGACGAGGTAGCCGGTCTCCTCCTCCACCTCCCGCACGACCGTGTCGTAGGGATCCTCGCCGTGTTCCATGCCGCCGCCGGGCAGCACCCATTCGAAGCCGCCGCCGGGCGCCGGGGAACGCGCGAGGAGGAGCTGACCGTCACGAACGCATATGGCGTAGGCCGCCACCCTCAACTTCTTCCGCACGGGGGGACGTTAGTCGGCGGGGACCCGATGCGCAGGTGAATTTCCGGCGGTACGGGTGACTCACCCCTTTTTCACCCCTCGCCCCTTATGTATCGGGGGTTTTCCCCACCCGTTCATTTCGATTGGGTCAACTCTTCCCAAACATCCTTCCCTTGCATAAAGCTGTGCGGTCGTCCGGGATCACATACCGAACGCCCGTTGCTCCTTTACCAACAAGGGATGCCGATGACCCTCACCCCCCAGCGCGAACCGAAGCCGGGCCCGAGACGCGCGGCCCGCATAGCCGTGGCCGCCGGACTTGTCGCCGCGCTCTCCGCGGCCGGTCCGATACCCATGGCGATGGCCGTGGACCCCGCGCCGGCGGCGACGGACCCGAGCGTCAAGTCCGCCCACGACAAGCTCGGTTCGGACGACGCCGACCTGCTCGCCGAGGCGAAGGCCGGCGACGCCAGGAACGTCACGATGATGATCGCGACCGCGCCCGGGCAGACCGAGCGGGTCGCCGAGCAGCTGGACGCGGTCGGCTCCGTGGGCCGCACCTACGACAAGCTCGGCTACGTCCGGGCCACCGTCCCCACCGGCAAGGCCGACTCGGCCATCGCCGCGGCGGCGAAGCTCTCCTCGGTGCACGGCATCGACCTGCGCGAGGAGATACCCCTGGACGACCCCGCCGTCGACACGAAGAAGTCGACGGCCGGCGCGACCACGTACCCGGCGCCGGGGAAGACGACCCCGGCCGAGAACCCGTACAACCCGTCCTTCGAGACGGGTGCCGTCGACTTCGTGAAGAAGAACCCGAGGGCGGACGGCCGCGGCATCACCATCGGCATCCTCGACTCCGGCATCGACCTCGCGCACCCGGCGCTGCAGAAGACCAGCACGGGCGAGCGGAAGATCGTCGACTGGGTCACCGCCACCGACCCGCTGCTCGACAGCGACCGCACCTGGCGCCCGATGGTGACCTCGGTCTCCGGGCCCAGCTTCACCTACGGCGGCAAGACCTGGACCGCGCCGGCCGGTTCCTACCAGGTGAGCACCTTCCTGGAGTCGTACACCACGGGGGGCGACGCGGCGGGCGACGCCAACCGCGACGGCGACAAGACCGACTCCTGGGGCGTCCTGTACGACGCCGCGAACGGCACCGTCCGGGTCGACCTCAACAACAACTTCGACTTCGGTGACGACACCCCGATGAAGCCGTACAAGGACGGCTACCAGATCGGGTACTTCGGCACCGACGACCCGGCGACCGACGTCGCCGAGCGGCAGCCGTTCGTCGTGCAGATCCGCAAGGACGTGCCGATGGACCCGCTGGGCGGGGACTGGGTCGGCCAGAAGCGCGACTTCGTCAACATCGGCGTCATCGAGTCCGAGCACGGCACCCACGTCGCCGGCATCACCGCCGCGAACGGCCTGTTCGGCGGGAAGATGAACGGCGCGGCCCCGGGCGCGAAGCTCGTCGCCTCCCGCGCCTGCACCTGGACCGGCGGCTGCACCAACGTCGCGCTCACCGAGGGCATGATCGACCTCGTCGTCAACCGCGGCGTCGACATCGTCAACATGTCCATCGGCGGTCTCCCGGCGCTGAACGACGGCAACAACGCCCGCGCGGAGCTGTACACGCGCCTCATCGACACCTACGGCGTGCAGCTGGTGATCTCCGCCGGCAACTCCGGCCCCGGCGCCAACACCATCGGCGACCCGGGCCTGGCGAGCAAGGTCATCTCGGTCGGCGCGACCATCTCCAAGGAGACCTGGGCCGCCAACTACGGCTCCGCCGTGGAGAAGAACTACGCGATGATGCCGTTCTCCTCGCGCGGTCCGCGTGAGGACGGCGGCTTCACCCCGACGCTGTCCGCGCCGGGCGCCGCGATCAACACCACGCAGACCTGGCTGCCGGGCGGTCCGGTCGCCGAGGCGGGCTACTCCCTGCCGGCCGGCTACTCGATGCTCCAGGGCACCTCGATGGCGTCCCCGCAGGCCGCGGGCGCGTCCGCGCTGCTGCTGAGCGCCGCCAAGGCCGCGCACATCGACCTCACCCCGGCGAAGCTGCGCACCGCGCTGACCTCGACCGCCGACCACATCAAGGGTGTGCAGGCGTACGAGGAGGGTGCCGGCCTCATCAACATCGAGGACGCCTGGGACTCCATCCGTGACGGCGCCACCGCCCACGAGTACTCGGTGAAGGCGCCGGTCGACACCGCGATCGACCAGTTCCTGAAGACCCCGGGCTTCGGCACGGGCGTCTACGACCGCGAGGGCGGCCTCAAGGCCGGGCAGAAGAAGACGTACGACGTCACCATCACGCGTACGTCCGGCGCGGACAAGGCGATCCGGCACGAGCTGCACCTGGAGAACAACGCCGGTGACACCTTCCGCATCGTCGGCTCCGACGAGATCAGCCTCGGCCTGAACAAGCCGGTCACCGTCAAGGTCGCCGCGAAGCCGTCCTCGGCGGGCATCAAGAGCGCGATCCTGGAGGTCGACGACCCGCGCACCGAGGGCGTCGACAAGCAGATCCTCAACACGGTCGTGGTCTCGCAGCCGCTGAAGTACAGCTACTCGGCGTCCGGTTCGGTGCAGCGCAACAGCACCAAGTCGTACTTCGTGACCGTCCCCGAGGGCGCGAAGTCGCTGGAGGTCGCGATCGGCGGGCTGAAGGGCAAGAGCCAGACCCGCTTCATCGCCATCCACCCGTACGGCGTCCCGTCCGACAACACCGGCACCCCGTACTGCTACAACAACTACCTCGACGGCAACGGCTGCAAGCCGGACGTGCGTGCCTACGCCGACCCGCAGCCGGGCGTCTGGGAGATCGAGGTCGAGTCGCGCCGTACGTCGCCGCTGCTCGACAACCCCTACAAGCTGGATGTCACCGTCCTCGGCGCGGCCTTCGACCCGGAGACCGTGACCGTGCCCGAGGCCAAGGTCGGCACGCCGGCCGCCGCCTCCTGGAAGGTGACCAACAACTACGCGGCCCTCGACGGCAAGGCGGCCGGCGGCCCGCTCGGTTCGTCGAAGACGGCGCGCCCGGACATCACCGAGGGCGTCACGCAGACCACCACGGTCGACGTGCCCGCGGGCGCCACGTCGCTGGACGTCTCCATCGGCAACGTCTCCGACGCGGCCGCCGACCTCGACCTGGTCGTCTACGACGCGGCCGGCACCGAGGTCGGCAGCTCCGCCGACGGTGACTCGGAGGAGTCGGTCTCGGTCGCGAACCCGGCGGCCGGCAAGTACAGCGTCGAGGTCATCGGCTACTCGGTCCCGAGCGGCTCGACGGCCTACGACTACCTGGACGTGTTCTTCTCCGCCGCGCTCGGCACCGTCTCGGTGTCCGACGCGCCGGTGAAGCTCGGCACCGGCCAGTCGGCGACCCTCACCGGCAGCGTCACCGCGCAGGCGGCCGCTCCGGAGGGCCGTGAGTTCTTCGGCCAGGTCCAGCTGCTGAACGCGCGCGGCACGGTCGCGGGCGTCGGCAACGTGAAGATCGAGAAGGTCGTTCCGTAGTCCGGAGCACGGAGTACGGCGATCGGGGCGGGCGTCCGTGAGGGCGCCCGCCCCTTGCCGTTCAGCAGCCGAGCTCCCGTGCCTCGGGCAGCGAGGCGGTGATCCAGGCCCGCTCGGGGGCGATGTCCCGCTCGCCGACGGCCCAGAAGTCGGGCTCGCGTTCGCCCTGCGGCACACCGATGAGCACCGGGTCGCCCTTGCGGAGACCGGGCACGAGGTTCTCGTCGACCACGAAGGTCACCTCCCGCTCGCCCTTGTCCGGCCGGTAGTAGCGGGTCATGTCCAGCGTGACGCGCACCGAGGCGGTGCCGGGGACCCGCTCCACGGAGGTGGCCCGCCCCTCGGCCACCAGTCGCGCACAGGCGAGATAGAGCGGGCTGCCGAACTCGGCGCCGCCCGACTGCTGCGAGGGAAGGGCCTTGTCCGCGCTGGACGCCCCCGCGTCGGAACTGACGCCGGACCCGGCCTGCGTCAGCAGCCAGCCCATGCCCGCGAGCACGGACGCGGCGGCGGCCACGGCGAGCGAGCCGAGGGCGACGGTGAGGATCCGGCGCCGGGCGCGGGCGGGCTGCCGTACGGGAGCCGGCTCGGGCCGCGGTGGCGGTGGCTCGGCGAGCGCGTGCCCGATGATGCCGAGCTGCTCGCGCAGCAGCGCCACGTCGGCCGCGGCGGCGGCGTGCTCGGCCAGGAAGGCGTCGTCCGCGCGTGCCGCGTCGGAGAGCGGTTCACCGGTGATCGCGGCCATCAGCGCGTCGGTGCCGCGGCTGTGGTTCTCGGCGGTCATGTCACACCACCTCGTCCTCGTGCAGGCGGGCGCGCAGGGCCCGTACCGCCGTGTGCAGCCTGCTCTTGACCGTGCCCTCCGGGATGCCGAGCTCCGCGGCGATGTCGCGCACCGGGAGGTCGCCGTAGAAGCGCAGCACGAGGACCTGACGCTGGGCGTCCGGGAGCTCGTCCAGGCCCTTGGCCACGGCGAGGGAGAGCAGGCTGGTGTCCTCGCCGGAGGGGTGCTCGGTCTGGCTCAGGGAGGCGAGCCGTTCGCCGAGGCGGTCCTGGCGCTTCTTGGCCCGGTGCCAGTCCATGGCGAGGTTGGAGGCGACGACCGCCGCCCACGCCGACACGTCCCGCGGCGCCTCACGTCCGCTGGCGGCCCTCTCGAGCAGCCGCAGGCGGACCTGCTGTACCCCGTCCGGCAGGTCCGCCTGCGGCACCCCGCCGAGCGCGAGCACCGCCCGCACCCGACGCTCCTGGGCCGCGTCCAGCGGATCGTCCAGGACGTCCCGGACGGCGCCGCCCCCCTGGCCGCCGCGGGCCCTTCTGCGCAGCACAGCCACCCCTCCCCTCGCCGTGTGGTGACTGTGACGCCGGGACGGGCCAAAACGTTCGGGGGAATTTCCGGGGACTTGTCGCCGCTGCACAGAGGCATACGTCACACGGCCGCGTAGGCCGGCCGCCGGCGGGCAGGCGAGCTTGCGGCGCGGGGCCGCCGTAGGGTGAATTTCTCCAGCTCAGCCGGGGTGGGAGCAGGAGATCCGCAACCGGGTGGCGAGTCCGTCGCGTCCCATTGTTTGAGCATCCCGGTCAAACGATTGGAAGGCGGACCAAGGCTGACCGCATGATGGAAACGCCTCGGCCATGCCGCAGACACAGACAAGCCACGTAGAAGGAGTCGCCGTGAGGGTCGGAATCGTCGGAGCCACCGGTCAGGTCGGCACGGTCATGCGCAGGATCCTCAAGGAGCGCGACTTCCCGGTCACCGAGCTGCGGCTGTTCGCCTCGGCCCGTTCGGCGGGTTCGGTCCTGGACGGCGTGACGGTGGAGGACGCGGCGACCGCCGACTACTCCGGCCTGGACATCGTGCTGTTCTCCGCGGGCGGCTCGACGTCGAAGGCGCTGGCGGAGAAGGTCGCCTCCCAGGGCGCCGTGGTGATCGACAACTCCTCCGCGTGGCGCCGCGACCCCGAGGTCCCGCTGGTCGTCTCCGAGGTGAACCCGCACGCGATCGCCGACCGCCCCAAGGGCATCATCGCCAACCCGAACTGCACCACGATGGCCGCGATGCCGGTGCTGAAGCCGCTGCACGCCGAGGCCGGTCTCGAAGCGCTCGTGGTCGCCACCTACCAGGCCGTCTCCGGCTCCGGTCTGGCCGGCGTGGACGAGCTGTTCGAGCAGGTCAAGAAGGTCGGCGACGACGCGCCCAAGCTGACGCACGACGGCAGCGCGGCGGAGTTCCCGGCCCCGAACAAGTACGTGGCGCCGATCGCGTACAACGTCCTGCCGCTGGCCGGTTCGATCGTCGACGACGGCCTGAACGAGACCGACGAGGAGCAGAAGCTCCGCCACGAGTCCCGCAAGATCCTGGAGATCCCCGGTCTGAAGGTCTCCGGCACCTGCGTCCGCGTCCCGGTCTTCTCCGGCCACTCCCTCCAGGTCAACGCCCGCTTCGCCCGCCCGATCAGCGCGGAGCGTGCCAAGGAGCTGCTGGCGGGTGCCCCGGGCGTGGCCCTCAGCGATGTCCCCACCCCGCTCCAGGCGGCCGGCCAGGACCCGTCCTACGTGGGCCGTATCCGCGCCGACGAGACGGTCGAGCACGGCATCGCCCTGTTCGTCTCCAACGACAACCTCCGCAAGGGCGCCGCGCTGAACGCGGTGCAGATCGCGGAGCTGGTGGCGGCGGAGCTGAAGGGCTGACGCCCACCCGCACCAGGCACTGCACAGGGGCGCCCACCCTCACCGGTGGGCGCCCCTGCCGTGTTCAGCGGGGCCTGCGCACCTCGTACAGGAAGCACCCGTACTCCACGGCCCTGACGTGCAGCAGCGCCACGTCCGGGTCGGCGAACGCCTGCGTGAACGCCTCCTCGAAGGCCCCCGGCTCCACGAGCCGGCCGCCGAGGATGCGGCCGTCGGCCGAGTAGCGGCGCACCGTGCGGTGGGCGTTGGCGAAGGGCAGCGCCTCCCCGTCCGGTCCCCCGCACTCCTCGGCGTGGACGAACACGGGCCCCTGCTCGTCGTACGCCCCCGGATCGACGCCCGTCGCCGCCGCCCAGCGGCGCAGCGGCGCGTACGAGACGAGGGCGATGCGTTCCCCGGGAGCACTGCGGCGAAGGCAGCAGCGCAGGGGCGCGCCACCCTCCTCGTCGGTCACGGGAACCATGCGGCGCCCCGCGTCGTCGGCGGTGCGCAGCTCCTTCAGGGCGGTCGGGTCGATGGGGTGTGCGCCAGGGATCGTCATGCCCCCAGCCTCACGCGCGTGGACCCAGCCCGCCGGCGGTCGACGGACATCGCGTTCCGGTCAGGTCCCGTGGAAGGATGACGCAACCGACACATATCGAGGAGATGACCGCGTGCCTGGCACAAACCTGACTCGCGAAGAGGCGCAGCAGCGGGCGAAGCTGCTCACCGTTGACTCGTACGAGATCGATCTCGACCTCTCCGGCGCGCAGGAGGGCGGCACCTACCGGTCCGTGACCACGGTGCGCTTCGACGTCGCGGAGAACGGCGCCGACTCCTTCATCGACCTGGTGGCCCCGACCGTCCACGAGGTGACCCTCAACGGCGACGCACTGGATGCGGCCGAGGTCTTCAAGGACTCCCGGATCGCCCTGCCCGGCCTGCTGGCGGGCCGCAACGTCCTGCGCGTCGTCGCCGACTGCGCGTACACCAACACCGGCGAGGGCCTGCACCGTTTCGTCGACCCGGTCGACCAGCAGGCTTACCTGTACACCCAGTTCGAGGTGCCCGACGCCCGGCGCGTGTTCGCCTCGTTCGAGCAGCCCGACCTGAAGGCGACCTTCCAGTTCACCGTGAAGGCGCCGGAGGGCTGGACGGTCATCTCCAACTCGCCCACTCCGGAGCCCAAGGACAACGTCTGGTCCTTCGAGCCGACGCCGCGCATCTCGACGTACATCACCGCGCTCATCGTCGGCCCGTACCACTCCGTGCACAGCGTGTACGAGAAGGACGGCCAGAGCGTCCCGCTGGGCATCTACTGCCGTCCGTCGCTGGCCGAGTTCCTGGACTCGGACGCGATCTTCGAGGTGACCCGGCAGGGCTTCGACTGGTTCCAGGAGAAGTTCGACTACGCGTACCCGTTCGCGAAGTACGACCAGCTGTTCGTGCCGGAGTTCAACGCGGGCGCGATGGAGAACGCGGGCGCGGTGACCATCCGCGACCAGTACGTCTTCCGCTCGAAGGTGACCGACGCCGCGTACCTGGGCCGCGCCGAGACCATCCTGCACGAGCTGGCCCACATGTGGTTCGGCGACCTGGTCACCATGGAGTGGTGGAACGACCTGTGGCTGAACGAGTCGTTCGCCACCTACACCTCCATCGCCTGCCAGGCACACGCGCCGGGGACGCGCTGGCCGCAGGCGTGGACCACGTTCGCGAACCAGATGAAGACGTGGGCGTACCGCCAGGACCAGCTGCCGTCCACGCACCCGATCATGGCGGAGATCCGCGACCTGGACGACGTCCTGGTCAACTTCGACGGCATCACCTACGCCAAGGGCGCCTCCGTGCTCAAGCAGCTCGTGGCGTACGTCGGCATGGACGAGTTCTTCAAGGGCGTGCAGGCGTACTTCAAGCGCCACGCGTTCGGCAACACCCGCCTGACCGACCTGCTGGGTGCCCTGGAGGAGACCTCCGGCCGTGACCTGAAGGCCTGGTCGAAGCTGTGGCTGCAGACCGCGGGCATCAACATCCTGCGGCCCGAGATCGTCACGGACGCCGACGGTGTGATCACGTCCTTCGCGATCCGCCAGGAGGCCCCGGCCCTGCCGGCGGGCGCCCAGGGCGAGCCGACGCTGCGCCCGCACCGCATCGCGGTGGGCCTGTACAACCTGGACGACAGCAGCGGCAAGCTGGTGCGCGACGAGCGCATCGAGCTGGACGTGGACGGCGAACTGACGACCGTGCCGCAGCTCGCGGGCACCCGCCGCCCGGACGTGATCCTGCTCAACGACGACGACCTGTCGTACGCCAAGGTCCGCCTGGACGAGGAGTCCCTCGCGTTCGTCACCGAGCACCTGGGCGACTTCGAGGCGTCGCTGCCGCGTGCCCTGTGCTGGGCGTCGTCCTGGGACATGACGCGGGACGCCGAACTCGCCACCCGCGACTACCTCTCGCTGGTCCTGTCGGGCATCGGCAAGGAGTCCGACATCGGTGTCGTGCAGTCGCTGCAGCGGCAGGTGAAGCTGGCGGTCGAGCTGTACGCCGCCCCGACCACCCGCGAGGCCCTGCTGACCCGCTGGACGGACGCCACGCTGGCGCACCTGCGGGCGGCGGAGCCGGGCAGCGACCACCAGCTGGCGTGGGCACGGGCGTTCGCCGCGACGGCCCGTACGCCGGAGCAGCTGGACCTGCTGGAGGGGCTGCTGGACGGCTCCCAGGCGATCGAGGGCCTGGCCGTCGACACGGAGCTGCGCTGGGCGTTCGTGCAGCGGCTCGCGGCGGTGGGCCGCTTCGACGAGACGGAGATCGCCGCCGAGTACGAGCGGGACAGGACCGCGGCCGGCGAGCGCCACGCGGCCACCGCCCGTGCCGCCCGCCCGACCGCCGAGGCCAAGGCCGAGGCCTGGGCGTCGGTCGTCGAGTCCGACAAGCTCCCGAACGCCGTCCAGGAGGCGGTGATCGGCGGCTTCGTCCAGACCGACCAGCGGGAACTGCTCGCCCCGTACACCGACACGTTCTTCGAGGTGGTCAAGGGCGTGTGGGACTCCCGCTCGCACGAGATCGCCCAGCAGATCGCCGTCGGCCTGTACCCGGCGCTGCAGATCTCCGAGGAGACCCTGCACAAGACGGACGCCTGGCTGTCGTCGGCCGAGCCGAACGCGGCCCTGCGCCGCCTGGTCTCGGAGTCCCGTGCGGGCGTCGAGCGCGCACTGCGGGCACAGGAGGCGGACGCGGCGGCCGAGTGACGGACCGTCACTGACGCCGACACGTCAGCGGGGGCGCCCGGTGCCGCGGCACCGGGCGCCCTTCGCGTGCGACCGGCGTCCGTCCGGTCTTTTCGAGCACTCCCCTCAGGAGAACTGAAAGGTCAGGCCCTTCTCGATCGTCGCGGCGTCCGCGTCCTCCGCGGCCCAGGCCACATATCCGTCGGGCCGCACCAGCAGGCTCGTGCGGTTCCCGTCCGCCCAGTGCCGCACGGCCGGCAGGTTCTCGCGGTCGGTCCGCGACCCGTACGGCTCCGCCGACGTCCGCGGGGTGACCAGCACGAACCGTCCGCCGCGCAGCGCCTCGTACAGGCGCCCGCTCTCCAGCGCCGCGTCCGGGACGCGGGTGCCGACCAGGCGGTGGGCGCCGCGCGGGGCCGGGTAGGTGTAGCCGATGCCCGAGATCTGGGCGAGGGCCTTCGTCCGGACGGGGCGGACGGCGTTGGCGAAGGCGGAGACGAGGGCGCGGACGGCGCGCAGGGCGGGGTTGTGCGCCCTGGCCAGCCTGACCAGTCCGCCGCTGCTGCGCAGCACCGCCTTGCCGACGGGGTGCCGTTCGGCCTCGTAGGTGTCCAGGAAGCCGTCGGACGCCCGGCCCTGGACGACCGCGGCGAGCTTCCAGCCGAGGTTGGCCGCGTCCTGGAGACCGGTGTTCATGCCCTGGCCGCCGGCCGGCGAGTGGATGTGCGCGGCGTCGCCGGCCAGCAGGACCCGGCCGACCCGGTAGCGCGGCACCTGGCGCTCGTCGCTGTGGAAGCGGGACAGCCAGCGGGCGTCGTGCATGCCGTAGTCGGTGCCCAGGGCGCGCCGGGTGATCTCCTTGACCTCGTCGAGCTCGAGCGGGGCGTCGTCGGGGACCTCGTTCTCGCGGTTCCAGCCCATGACGCGGTACCAGCCGTCGCCGAAGGAGGCGATCATCGCGAAGGCGTCGCCCGCGCCGTTGACGGTGAGCACGCTGTCGGGCCGCTCGGCGAGGCGGACGTCCGCCAGGATCAGCGACTTGATGACCGAGGCGCCGGGGAAGGGCAGGCCGAGCGCCTCGCGTACGGCGCTGCGGTGGCCGTCCGTGCCGACGACGTAGGCAGCGCGGTGGGTGACGACCGTCCCGTCGGTGCCGCGCACGTCGAGGTCGACCCCGTCGCCGTCCTGCCGCAGCCCCACGACCTCGCTCTCGTACCGGAACTCCACACCCAGCTCGCGCGCCCGGCGCTCCAGCAGCCGTTCGACCTCGTACTGCGGGGTGATGAGCAGGAACGGGAAGCGGGAGGGCAGCGTGCCCAGGTCGAGGGAGAGCCGGCGGAAGAGCCGCAGCCGGGTGATGGTGCTGCCGGTGGCGATCAGTTCGTCGGCGAGGCCGCGGGCGTCGAGCTGCTCCAGGGTGCGGGCGTGCACACCGAAGGCCCGGGAGAGGTTGCTGATCTTGCGGGGGCGGCGCTCGACGAGGGTGACGGGGACTCCGGCGGCGGCGAGATCGCCGGCCAGGAGGAGGCCGGTGGGGCCGGAGCCGACGACGATCACGGGGTGCGGGGAGACGGTGCCGGTCATGGTGGCCTCCTGCCAACGAGTGTTTGCCAACGGTTGTTGGTCAACGCTTGTTGGCAACATTAGAAGGGCGCGCCCGAGCTGTCAACACTTGTTGGCCTACACATGTTGGCCTACGGTTGTAGGCATGAACCAGAGCACTCCCCCGCCCCCCGCCCCGTCCCGCCGTTCCGACGCCACGCGCACGGCGATCCTGGACGCGGCCCGCGAACGCTTCGCGGCCGACGGGTACGAGCGCGCCACCATCCGCGCCATCGCCAAGCACGCCAACATCGACCCGTCGATGGTGATGCGCTACTACGGCAACAAGGAAGGCCTCTTCGCGGCAGCCATGGCCATCGACCTGAAGCTGCCGGAGCCCGGGTCGCTCAGCCGGGACGACGTCGGCCGGGCGCTCGTGACGCACTTCCTCGGCATGTGGGAGGAGAACGAGGTGCTCACGGCGCTGCTGCGGGTGGGCGCGACCAACCAGGCCGGCGCCGAGCGCATGCAGGGCATCTTCGCGGACCAGCTGCTGCCGCTCGCCCACCGGGTGTGCCCGGACCCCGAGCAGGCCCCGGCCCGGGCCGCGCTGGCGTCGTCACAGCTGCTCGGACTGGCCCTCACGCGCTACGTGCTGCGTTTCCCGCCGGCCGTGGCGCTGGCCCCCGAGGAACTCGTGGCCTGGCTGGCGCCCACGGTGCAGCGGTATCTGACGGCGCCGCACCCGGCGTAGGAGCGGGCCTCGCGGGATCGGCCGCGTGACATGCGGGAGCGGGCGCCGCGGAACACGCCGAGGGCGCCGTCCTCGTCGCACCTACGGCACATGCACGTACGCACGACGAGGGCGACGCCCTCGGCGGAAGCAGGGATCGGGCGGGAACGCCCCGGTCGGGCCTTCGCCCGGCCGTGTCAGGCCTTCGCCTTGCCCTTCGGCTGACGGTCCGTGGAGCGGTCCAGGACCATCACGAGGCCCACGATGACCAGGAAGATCACGGTCGGGGCAATGACGAACTGGGCCACCGTCTCCATGACGGACAGGCCCTGGCCGGGATCGTCGCCGTCGTCACGCGTGAGCGCGAGCGCGGGGGACGACATCAGGAGCATCATCAGCGTCGTACCGGCAGCCAGGGCGCCGGCGCGCAGGGCGTTCTTCTTGTCCACGGGGCCAAAAGTATCGAACGACGCGGGGGCCCGCGCGCCCGGGGTGCCGTATGAGGCCCCCCTCGGCCCGGTACCGGCCCCCCGCAGCGTTCGCGGGGTCACTCCTGCCGGCCGGACCCGCCCCGCAGCACCTCGGCCAGCGCCCACAGCCGGGACGACCCCGCGAGCTCCTCCAGCGTCACCGGCCTGCCGTCCGCGTCGGCGATCGGCAGGCGCCAGTTCGGGTACTGGTCCCACGTCCCGGGCAGGTTCTGCGGGCGGCGGTCGCCGACGCCGTCGGGGAGCCAGACGCCGATCATCCGGGCCGGGGTGCGCAGCAGGAAGCGGTGGACGGCCTGGATCTCGGCCTCCTCCTCCGAGGCGCAGTGCCCGCCGCGCGCCCCTCGCAGCAGCCCCAGCCGGGACAGCAGCTCCAGCCACTCCCCCGTGTCCGCCGCTGCCGCCGCCCGCTCCTCTTCCAGCGGCCGGGTCAACAGGCCCAGGCTGTCGCGGAGTTCGACGTGTTCGCCGGTGAGGCGGGCCGCGGTGGACGGCAGGTCGTGGGTGGTGGCGGTGGCGAGGCAGTCGGCGCGCCAGGACTCCGGCGGCAGCGGGCGGCCGTCGCCGTCCCAGTCCCGCTCGAACCAGAGCACGGAGGTCCCGAGCACACCCCGCGAGCGCAGCGCCTCCCGCACCCCCGGCTCGACCGTGCCGAGGTCCTCCCCTATGACCACCGCACCGGCCCGCTCGGCCTCCAGCACCAGGATGGCGAGCATGGCCTCGGCGTCGTAGCGGACGTACGTCCCCTCCGTCGGCGCCTGACCCTGCGGTACCCACCACAGCCGGAACAGCCCCATGACGTGGTCGATGCGCAGGGCGCCCGCGTACCGGCACAGCGCCCGCAGCAGGCGGCGGTAGGGCTCGTACCCGGACGCGGCGAGCCGGTCCGGGCGCCAGGGCGGCAGGCCCCAGTCCTGGCCGCGGGCGTTGAAGGCGTCCGGTGGCGCGCCCACCGACATGCCGGCGGCGAAGTGCTCCTGCTGCGCCCAGGCGTCCGCGCCTCCGGGGTGCACCCCGACCGCGAGGTCGTGCACGATCCCGAGCGGCATCCCCGCCTCCCGGGCGGCCCGCTGGGCGGATGTCAGCTGGCCGTCGGTGAGCCAGGCGAGACGGCAGTGGAAGTCGATCCGGTCCATCAACTCGGTGCGCGCGCGGGCGGTTTCGGGCGACCGGGGATCCCGTAGCCCTCGCGGCCACCGCTGCCAGTCCGAGCCGTGCACCTCGGCCAGCGCGCACCACGTGGCGTGGTCCTCCAGCGCGTCGCCCTCCCGGGCGAGGAAGTCGACGTACGCGGCCCGCCGTCCGGGCCCGAGCGGCACCTCGCGCACCAGCTCCAGCGCCTCGCGCTTGGCCTCCCACACGGCGTCCCGGTCGATCAGCGCGCCCTTCTCCAGCACCGCCGCGCGCAGCCGGCCGGCCCGCTCCAGCAGCGCCGCCACCCGCGCGCGGTCCTCGACATGGGCGAACTCGGGCACGTCCTCGACCCGCAGATGCACCGGGTCGGGGAAGCGCCGGGAGGACGGGCGGTAGGGGGAGGGGTCGGTCGGGTTTCCGGGTACGGCCGCGTGCAGCGGGTTGACCTGGACGAATCCGGCGCCGAGCGCCCGGCCGGCCCAGGAGGCCAGTTCGGCGAGGTCACCGAGGTCGCCCATGCCCCAGGAGCGGCGGGAGAGCAGGGAGTACAGCTGGACGAGGAGGCCGTAGGAGCGTCCGGTGGGGGTGGGCAGGCGGGGCGGCGCGACGACCAGGTGGCTGGTCGTCGTACGGCCGTCCGGTGTGGTCACCGTCAGGCGGTGGACTCCGGGCGGGAGGCGGTCGGCGTCGGTCAGGGTCTCGCCCTGCTCGGTCTCGATGCGCAGCCGGGTGCCGGACGGGAGCGCGGCCAGCGCGTCGGGCCGGTCGCCGCTCCAGCTCACCACGGTCGGCGGCAGCAGCCGCTCGGCCAGCTCGCGCTCCCGCGCGGCGAGCGCGGCACCGACGGCGGCGGGCGTGCTCGCGTCCACGTCGAGGGCGGCCAGGGCGAGGGTGAGGGTGGCCGCGGACGCCGTGACCGTACGGTCGGCGGACGGCTGGTAGGAGGTGGCGACGCCGTGCAGCTCGGCGAGCCGCGTCAAAGCGTCGGAGGGGAGTTCCGCAGGGCCTTCGGGCCCTTCAGCACAGGCTTCGGCCGACCGCTGCGCTGTCATCTACGGCCTCGTGCAGTCCATGTCCATACCGGTGTCCATACCCAGGTCCCAGGTCGCCGCCTCACTCGTCAGCGGCGCGGCGTCGGCGAGCGGCGGCTCACTGGTGAGCGGCTCGGCGTCGGGGAGGGGCGGTTCGCTGGTCAGGGGGGTCTCGGTGCAGGCGCCCTCGGCGCTGAAGACGCAGGCGTACATCTCGGGCTCGGTGAAGACGCCGTCGTACATCTCGGGCTCGGCGGGCGCCTCGGGTTTGGACAGGGCCGATGCTGTGGGCACGGAGGCCTCCTTGTCGGTCGCGGCATCGCGGGCGTTACCGCAGCCCTACCCAGCGGACGCGATGGCAGACGTACAGATGGCAACAACGTGCCTCTCCTCACATTCCGCTCCCCTCAGGGCCACGGATCCGGGCGGACAGAACCGCGGTGACATATTCGCCGCGTCCCACTATTCACTCAGTACATGTACTCAGTACATAATGATCGTCATGAGCACCCGTCACATCCTGCTGGGCCTGCTCGCCACGGGGCCGAGCCATGGCTACGACCTCAAGCGACGCCACGACGAACGTTTCCCGCAGGCCCGTCCGCTGGCCTACGGGCAGGTCTACACGACCCTGCAACGGCTGGTCCGCGACGGGCTCGCCGAGGTCGACGGCACCGACTCGGACGGCGGTCCGGAGCGGACGATGTACCGCTCGACGAAGGACGGAGCGCGCGAACTGGCCCAGTGGGCGGGCGAGATCGCGCCGCCGGCGCCGTTCGTGACGAACGAGATCTTCGCCAAGGTCGTCGTGTCGATCCTGTCCGGCGGCGCCCCCGACACCTATCTACGGGCCCAGCGCGCCGCCCACATGACGCGGATGCGGGAGCTCACGGCGCTCAAGACCGCGCCCGGCGCGGACCTCGCGTCGGTGCTCTCGGCGGACTACGCCCTCAACCACCTCGACGCCGACCTCCGTTGGATGACGACCACGGCGGACCGGCTCACCACCCTGACCGCGGAGGTCGACTCAGCATGAGCAACGAAGAGGACGGCTCGGTACCGCTGCTGGCGGCCCGCGACCTCGTCAAGGCGCACGGCAGGACCGAGGCCCTGCGCGGCGCCACGGTCGCGCTGCGGCCCGGCGAGATCCTCGCCGTCACCGGCGCCAGCGGCAGCGGGAAGTCCACGCTGCTGCACTGCCTGGCCGGCATCGTCCGTCCGGACTCCGGCTCGGTGACGTACGGCGGCGAGCGCCTCGACCGGCTGCCCGAGCAGCGGCTGAGCGAGCTGCGGCGCACGGAGTTCGGGGTGGTCTTCCAGTTCGGCCAGCTGATCCCGGAGTTGACGGCCCTGGACAACGTCGCGCTGCCGCTGCTGCTCGGCGGCGCCCGGCGGCAGGAGGCGCAGGTGCGGGCCGGTGAGTGGCTGGAGCGGTTCGGGGTGCGCGGGCAGGAGGAGCTGCGACCCGGCGAGATGAGCGGCGGCCAGGCCCAGCGGGTGGCCCTCGCGCGGGCCCTGGTCACCGCACCGAAGGTCGTCTTCGCGGACGAGCCGACCGGCGCGCTGGACTCCCTGGCGAGCGAGCAGGTGATGTCGGCCCTCACGCACACGGCCCGCGAGTCGGGCACCGCGGTCCTGCTGATCACCCACGACGCCCAGGTGGCGGCGTACGCGGACCGTGAGGTCCGGCTGACCGACGGCGCGGTGCTGCCGCAGGAGGTGGCGGCATGAGAGCCGACCTCCGGCTGGCCTGGCTGCTCACCCGGGGATCCGACCGGCGCGAGTGGTGGCGGGTCGCGCTCACGGCGGTCGGGGCGGCGCTCGCGACCGGCATCGGGCTCGCGTTCGTGACGATCGCTTCGATCAGGGGCCGCTACACCGTGTCGGCCGGCTCGGGGCTCCTCGACGACTCCAGCGACCGCCAGGGCGTGATGATCACACTGCTGTTGCTGCTGGTGCCGGTGCTCGGGTTCCTCGGGCAGTGCGCCCGCGTGGGAGCGGTGCACCGGGACCGGCGCCTTGCCGCGCTGCGGCTCGCGGGGGCCACACCCACGCAGGTGCGGCGGATCGCGGCACTGGAGACGGGGCTGGCCTGCCTGGCCGGATCGGCCCTGGCCACAGCGGTCGCCGTCCCCCTCCTGCTCGGCCTGTGGCAGCACCCCGAGCCCGCGGCCTGGGTCGGCATGGCCCTCACCGCCGTGGCCGTCCCCGTGCTGGGCGCCGCCGTGAGCGCGCTGGCGCTGCGCCGCGTGGTCGCCTCGCCCCTGGGCTGGGTACGGCGGGTGCGTCCGACGCGGGGGCCGGGAAAGGTGTTCGGCGCCCTGACCGTGCTCCTGGTGGCGATCGCCGCCTACGTCGGTCTGAACACGTACCGCGGCAACCGGCTCGGTGTCGCCCTCGGCCCGCTGACGGTGTTCGCCGTGAGTCTGCTGCTCGGCGCCGCGGCCATCTGGCTCGCGGGGTGGTCGTCGCGGCGGCTGGGCACCACTCTCGCCGCCCGCGCTCAGCGCCCCGCGCTGCTGATCGCCGCGGAGCGTCTGCGGGACGACCCATGGGCGGCGGCCCGCACCCATGCCGCGGTGCTGCTGGTGACCGTCGTCGGTACGGCCTTCGTGGGCATCCGCGCGGTGATGCTGCACATCGTGAACGGCACCACTCCGCTGTCCGAGAGGAACGCGTACTACACCACCGGGCTCGACCTCTCCGGCGCCGCGATCCTGGTCGCGCTGGCGCTGACCCTGTCGTCCCTGGCCGTCGGCACGGCCGAGTCGTCGGCCTCCCGCCGCCGGCAACTGGCCGCGCAGGCCGCCGCGGGCGTGCCGCGGAGCGTGCTGGGACGGGCGCTGCTGCTGGAGACCGCGCTGCCGCTCGCCCCGGCGGTGCTGCTCGCGGGCGCCGGCGGCACAGCGATCTATGTGGGCTGGGCCGAGCTGATCGACGACGCGGTCGGGCCCGTACCGCTGCTGCCGGTCCTGGTCCCGGTGGCCGTGTACGCCGCCTGTCTGCTGGCCGCGGCCCTGTCGCTGCCGCTGCTGCGGCGGTCCGTGCGGCCGGCGGAGCTGCGGTACGTGTGAGCCGGCCTGCCGCGGGCGGCACGAGCCGCCGTACGGCCCGCTCCTGACGCGAGCGCGACCGGGCAGCCGTCCGGCCCCGAGGGCACGGGGGACCCTCGGGGCCGGTGGCACACGCGCCGTCCGCCAGGTATGCGAAGGCCCGGATCGTCAGGCGGAAATGCCGTCGATCCGGGCCAAGGCGTCATCCGCGCCGTATGGCTGCAAGTACGGCAACCAGCGCGGGTCCCTATGCCCGGTGCCGATGATGCGCCAGGCGAGTCCGGTGGGTGGAGCGGGTTTGTGGCGCAGCCGCCAGCCGATCTCGAAGAGGTGTCGGTCGGCCTTCACGTGGTTGCAGCGGCGGCACGACGCCACCACGTTGTCCCAGACGTGCTTGCCCCCGCGGCTGCGCGGAATGACATGGTCGACGCTGGTTGCGACGCCACCGCAGTACATGCACCGGCCCCCGTCGCGGGCGAAGAGCGCCCTGCGGGTAAGAGGAACGGGCCCCCGATAGGGAACCCGGACGAATCGCTTGAGCCGGACCACGCTGGGTGCGGGGACTGTGACGGTTGCGCTGTGCATGAAGGCGCCGGACTCCTCGAGGCATACGGCCTTGTTCTCGAGGACGAGGACGAGCGCGCGGCGGAGCGGTACGACGCCGAGTGGCTCGTACGACGCGTTGAGGACCAGGACATGCGGCACGGATGCCTCCTTGGGCGTCGGCGGCGCGTGGCTCGCGCCGGGACGATCTGTAGTCAGTCTCCCCTCTTGCCTGGTGAAAGCGCCACCATGTCCCGGTAACGGGCTGGGAGTGTTTTCGACCACATCTCATTCATCCCCAGGACGATGAACGGTTCATCCCACCAGTTCATCCCCAGGTAGGCACGTTTCCTCCCTCGAACATGGCGACGATCCACACACGATGCCCCGATAGTGTGGTGGGCCTGCCCCGTCGGTGACCTTTTCGTTACCTTGATCGACCTTGACCGCCGACCGGTGGGGCGGGCCGCTTGGAGGTACCTGCCGTGTCCCTGTCCGCCGTCCTACTGGCCGCCGCCCCGTCCCCGACGCCCTCGGAGACGACGACCCCGGCGGTCCCGTCGATCCGGGACGCCCACGAGAGCGCGGCCGAGGCCGCGAGCTGGGTCGAGCAGAACTGGAGCACCTGGCTCGCGATCAGCCTCCGGGTCCTGCTGATCCTGGTGATCGCGGGCGTGCTGAGAGTCTTCGTGCGGCGGGCGATCACCAAGCTCATAGACCGGATGAACCGCACCGCCCAGGCGGTGGACGGCACGGCCCTGGGCGGCCTGCTGGTCAACGTCGAGCGGCGCCGTCAGCGCTCGCAGGCGATCGGCTCGGTGCTCCGCTCGGTGGCCAGCTTCCTGATCATGGGCACGGCCGCCCTGATGGTCCTGGCCACCTTCGAGATCAATCTGGCCCCGCTGCTGGCGTCGGCGGGTGTCGCGGGTGTGGCGATCGGTTTCGGCGCCCGCAACCTGGTCACGGACTTCCTCTCCGGCGTCTTCATGATCCTTGAGGACCAGTACGGCGTCGGCGACTCGATCGACGCGGGCGTGGCCTCCGGCGAGGTCATCGAGGTCGGCCTGCGCGTGACCAAGCTGCGCGGCGACAACGGCGAGATCTGGTACGTCCGCAACGGCGAGGTCAAACGCATCGGCAACCTCTCGCAGGGCTGGTCCACGGCCGGCGTCGACGTCACCGTCCGCTCCTCGGAGGACCTGGACAAGGTCCGGGAGGTCATCGGCGCGGTCGGCGAGCGGATGAGCAAGGAGGAGCCCTGGAACGAGCTCCTGTGGGGCCCGATCGAGGTGCTCGGCCTGGACAGCGTGCTGCTCGACTCGATGGTCGTCCGCGTCTCGGCGAAGACCATGCCCGGCAAGGCCCTGACGGTGGAGCGCGAACTGCGCTGGCGCATCAAGCGCGCCTTCGACGAGGCCGACATCCAGATCGTCGGCCGCGCTCCCCTCATGGTCGAGGAGGAGACCGCGGCGGACCCGACGGCGGGCATGGCCGCCCCCTCGGCCTACGCCAGCGCCACCTCGCCCCAGTCCCAGGCGGCGACGCCCCTGACGCCGCCGAGCGTGACGAAGTAGCCGTAGCGCGTCAGAGGGGCTCCCGGCATCGCCGGGAGCCCCTCTTTTCTTCGCGCGCCGTGAGCCCCGCTCCCGCCATGGCGGCGGCATACATCCCCCGGTTGTGCGGCCCGGCCCCGCGGTTGTTTGATCCGCGCGCGCCCGGCTGGCTTGGATGGCCGGGACCGGCGGGCGGTCCCAGGTGAGGGGGGTGATGGGCGATGTCGGGCGGGCGGTCGTCGGATCGGCGGTTCGGATGGCTGTGGGCGGCCTACGCGGTCAGCGCCCTCGGCACCTGGCTGGCCTTCGACGCGTTCTCGCTGATCGCGGTCGTCGTGCTGCACGCCGGGGCGACGGAGGTGGCGCTGCTGGCGGCGTCGGGGCTCGCGGTGGGCGCGGCGCTCGCGGTGCCGCTCGGGGCGTGGGTGGAGTTCCGGCCGAAGCGGCCGGTGATGATCGCGGCGGATCTGATCCGGTGCGCGGCGCTGCTGAGCCTGCCCGTCGCGTTCGCGCTGGAGGCGCTCGATCTCGGGCAACTGCTTCTCGTGTCGGTGGCGGTGGCCGCGGCGGACATCACCTTCAACGCGGCGAGCGGGGCGTATCTGAAATCCCTCCTGCCGCCGGAGGACCTGCTCGTGGCGAACGGCCGCTTCGAGGCGACGATGTGGACGGCCACGGCGCTCGGCCCGCCGCTGGGGGGCGCGGCGTTCGGGATGTTCGGCCCGATGGCGACGGTCCTGGCCAACGCGGTCAGCTTCCTCCTCTCCGCGCTCGGCATCCGCGCGATCGGCGGTGCGGAAGGGCAACAACTCGACGCGGGAAGCCGCGGCCCCGGTAAGGAAGGACAACTGCTCCACGGCGAGAGCCGAGACCCCGGTAAGGAAAGGCAACAGCTCCACGGCCAGAGCCGACAACCCGGTAAGGAAAGGCAACAGCCGCACCCTGAAAGCCCGGAACCCGGTGAGCAAGGACACCAATCCCGCCCTGACGCCCGCTCAGGCCCTCGCGTGCGTGACCTGCGGGCGGGCTGGCGGCACCTCCTCGCCCACCCCACGCTGCGCCCGCTGTTCCTCAACACCGTCCTGGTCAACTCCCTGATCATGGCGTCGGCTCCGCCGCTCGCCGTCCTGATGCTCGGCCCGCTCGGCTTCGCCCCGTGGCAGTACGGCCTCGCCTTCGCCGTGCCGTGCCTGGGCGGCCTGCTGGGCTCCCGGCTGTCCCGGCGCCTGACCGCGCGGCACGGCCGGCACCGCGTCCTGCTCGCCGCCGGCACCCTGCGCGCCTGCTGGCCGCTCGGCCTGGCCCTCGTCGGCCCGGGCACCGCGGGCCTCGTCCTCGTCATGGTCGTCGAGTTCGGCCTGATCACCTGCGCGGGCGTCTTCACCCCGGTGCTCGCCACCGCCCGCCTCGACCTGACCCCGTCCGACCGCGTCACCCGCACCCTCGCCGCATGGTCGATCACCACGAAAGCGGCGACCGCGGCGACGACCGCGCTGTGGGGATGGCTGGCGGC
This sequence comes from Streptomyces sp. Y7, assembly GCF_043195415.1. Taxonomy (NCBI): domain Bacteria; kingdom Bacillati; phylum Actinomycetota; class Actinomycetes; order Kitasatosporales; family Streptomycetaceae; genus Streptomyces; species Streptomyces sp. Y7. Next base: position 7,281 of record NZ_JBIDDQ010000040.1, on the reverse strand, counting down.
CCTGACCGGCCCGCGCACGGCGATCGCCCTCGCCGGCGCCCTGTTGCTGGCGACACCGCTCCTGCTCCCATGGCATGAGCACGCACGGCGGGTCGACGCCCTCGGGTAACGACTCGGTTGCCTGCCGGACCACCTCTCTTGACGCCGACTTCCCACCGGGCTTACGTTCCTCCGCAGCGAATAGGAAACTTTCCTAACAGTGACCTTGGATGGACTTCCGTCGTAGATCACTGAGAAGCTGGTCAGCCGAGAGGCAGGTGTCGTCACCATGGCAGGAACCGCCGGTACGCCGGGCACCCCGCGCGTCCTGCGCGCCATGAACGACCGTGCCGCCCTGGACCTCCTCCTGGAGCACGGGCCGCTGTCCCGCACCCGGATCGGCAAGCTCACCGGCCTGTCCAAGCCGACCGCCTCCCAGCTGCTGGCCCGCCTGGAGGCCGCCGGCCTCGTCCTGGCGACCGGCACGACGGAGGGCCGTCCCGGCCCCAGCGCCCAGCTGTACGAGGTCAACCCGACCGCCGCGTACGCCGCCGGGCTCGACGTCACCCCGGAACGCATCCTCGCCGCCGTCTCCGACATCACGGGCCGCACCGTCGGGTCGTACGAACTGCCCACCCCCGGCAGGCGCCCGGCCCAGCCCGTGGTCCGGCAGGTCACCGACGCGCTCGACGGCGCGGTGAAGGCGGCCGGACTGGCCCGCGACGACGTCCACCGGCTCGTCATCGGCACTCCCGGCGCCTTCGACCCCAACACGGGCCGGCTGCGCTACGCCTCCCACCTCCCCGGCTGGCACACCCCCGCGCTCCTGGACGAACTCGCCGCGGCCCTGCCGATGCCGGTCGAGTACGAGAACGACGTCAACCTCGTGGCGGTGGCCGAGCAGCGGCTCGGCGCGGCCCGCGGCCACGAGGACTTCGTGCTGCTGTGGAACGAGGGCGGCCTCGGCGCCGCCCTGGTCCTCGGCGGCCGGCTGCACCGCGGCTGGACCGGCGGCGCCGGCGAGGTGGGTTTCCTGCCTGTTCCCGGCACCCCCCTGGTCCGGCAGGTGACCAAGGCCAACAGTGGTGGCTACCAGGAGCTGGCCGGTTCCCAGGCCATCCCCCGGCTCGCACGCCAGATCGGGATGTCGTCCGTCCCGTCGACGCCGTACGCCGAGGCCGCCGCCACCCTCGTCGCGCGGGCCGCCGGCGAGGACACCGTCCTCAACCGGCTGCTCCTGCAGACCTACGCGACCCGGCTGGCCACCGGTCTGGCCTCCCTGGTCTCCGTCCTCGACCCCGAACTGGTCGTCCTCAGCGGCGCCTCCCTCACCGCGGGCGGCGAGGTGCTGCGCGCCCTCGTCCAGTCCGAGCTGGAGGAACTGGCCGCGTCCCGGCCCCGGCTCGTCGTCGGCGACGTCCGTGAACACCCCGTGCTGCGGGGCGCGTTGGAGAGCGCGCTGGCGACCACCCGCGACGAGGTCTTCAACACCTCCCGCTGACCACCCACCCCGTTCGACTCACCCCCCGCCTTCCCCATCACCCACCCCGTCCCGCCCCTGGGAGACCTCGCCATGCCCGGAAAGTCCTGGAAAGTCATACCCTCTGCCTCGCGCAAGACCGCCGCCGCGCTCGCCGCCTCCGCCTCCCTGGCCCTGCTCGCCACGGCCTGTACGGGCCAGTCGGAGTCCGGCGCCAACGACGACCCCGACGCCAAGACGACGATCACCTTCTGGCACGGCTGGAGCGCGCCCGCCGAGGTCAAGGCGATCCAGGAGAACGTCGACGCGTTCGAGAAGGCGCACCCGAACATCACCGTGAAGGTCGTCGGCAACATCAACGACGACAAGCTCAACCAGGCGCTGCGCGCGGGCGGTTCGAACGGCCCGGACGTGGTCTCGTCGTTCACGACCTCCAACGTCGGCAAGTTCTGCTCCTCCGGCGCCTTCCTCGACCTGAAGCCCTTCATCGAGAAGTCGAAGCTCGACCTCGACAAGCTCATCCCGAAGCCGATGCTGGACTACACCCAGTTCGACGGCACCCGCTGCGCCCTGCCCCTGCTCGGCGACGCCTACGGCCTCTACTACAACAAGGACGCCTTCGAGAAGGCCGGCATCAAGTCGCCGCCGAAGACCTGGTCGGAGTTCGCGCAGGTCGCCAAGAAGCTGACCGTCAGCAAGGGTGACAGTTACCAGCAGCTCGGCTTCATGCCCACGTACCACGGCTACGAGACGGTCGTGGACCACTACATGTCCCAGTGGGACCACGCCTACTTCGACAAGGACGGCAAGTCCAGCATCGCCGAGGACCCGGCGTTCGCCGAGATGTTCACGTACCAGAAGAAGCTCGTCGACGACCTCGGTGGCTTCGCCAAGCTGGAGAAGTACCGCAACACCTTCGGTGACGAGTGGGGCGCCAAGCACCCCTTCCAGACCGGCCAGGTGGCCATGCAGCTCGACGGCGAGTGGCGGCTCGGCATGGCGAAGGACGCCGGCGTCGACTTCGAGATCGGCACCGCCCCGATGCCCGTCGCCGACGACGAGGCGGACGAGTACGGCAAGGGCTTCCTCTCCGGCACGATCATCGGCATCGCCCCGCAGAGCGAGAAGCAGAACGCCGCGTGGGAACTGGTGAAGTACCTGACCACCGACACGCAGGCCGTCGTCTCCTTCGCCAACGCCATCCACAACGTGCCCTCCACGTTCGAGGCCCTGAAGTCGCCCGACCTGAAGGTGGACCCCGGCTTCAAGACGTTCCTGGACATCGCCCAGAACCCGCACTCGAACACACCGCCGGCCTCCGTCAACGGCTCCACGTACCAGACGACGCTCCAGGACTTCGGCTACCAGTACGAGTCCGGCAAGGTGAAGGACCTCAAGGCCGGTCTGGAGAAGACCGCGAAGCAGATCGACACCGACATCGAGCAGGCGAAGTAGCCTCCCGATGTCCACGCACACTCTCCGCGCGAAGCGCCGCAGGTCGGCGCTTCGGACGGTGGCCTTCCTGTCACCGTGGCTCATCGGGTTCGGCGTCTTCTTCGCCTATCCGCTGGTGTCCACCGTGTACTTCTCCTTCATGAAGTACGACGGCTTCGGCACACCGGTGTTCCGCGGCCTGGGCAACTGGGCCTACGTCTTCAACGACTACCCGCTGTTCTGGCCGGCGCTGCGCAACACGCTCTGGCTGGTGCTGGTGATGGTGACCTGCCGGGTGGTGTTCGGCCTCGGCATCGGCCTGCTCATCACCAAGATCAAAACCGGCACCGGTGTCTTCCGCACCCTCTTCTACCTGCCGTACCTCGCCCCACCGGTGGCCGCGACCCTGGCCTTCGTCTTCCTGCTCAACCCCGGCACGGGCCCGGTCAACTCCATCCTCGGGGACCTCGGCCTCCCGACCCCCGGCTGGTTCACGGACCCGGCCTGGTCCAAGCCGGCCCTCACCGCGCTCGCGCTGTGGGGCGTGGGCGACCTCATGGTCATCTTCATGGCCGCGCTGCTCGACGTACCGAAGGAGCAGTACGAGGCAGCGGAGCTGGACGGCACGTCGGCCTGGCAGCGGTTCCGCTACGTCACCCTGCCGAACATCTCGCCGATCGTGATGTTCGCCGTGGTCACGGGCGTGATCCAGACCATGCAGTACTACACCCAGCCACTGGTGGCCGGGAAGGTCGCCTCCGGCATCATCGGCGGCTCCGGCCAGCAGTTCGAGCCCGGCTACCCGGACAAGTCCACGCTCACCCTCCCCCAGCTCGTCTACAACCTCGGCTTCCAGCGCTTCGACTACGGCTCGGCCTGTGTGGTCGCACTCGTACTGTTCGCCCTCGCCATGGCGTTCACCGCGCTGCTGATGCGGCGCCGGGGCGGACTGATCCAGGCAGGTGACTGACCATGACCCAAGTGCTGGACAAGCCCGTGCGGTTGGAGCCCCCGTCCGTGGCCGAGCGCACGGCCCGCCGCAAGGCGCTCCTGGAGTGGATAGCGGTCCATTCCCTCGGCGTCGCGGCCGCGCTCTTCTTCACCCTGCCCTTCCTCTTCGTCGTCCTGACCTCCCTGATGAGCGACCAGCAGGCACTCACCCGCGATCTGGTCCCGGACACCTGGGAATGGGGCAACTACACCAAGGTCTTCGACACCCCCGGCTTCCTGACCTGGTGGAAGAACACACTGATCTACGCGGGCCTCGGCACGGTCCTGACCGTCGTCTCCTCGATCCCCGTGGCCTACGCGCTCGCCAAGTTCCGCTTCCGAGGCCGCAACACAGCCCTCATGCTGGTCATCTCGATGATGATGCTGCCGCCCCAGGTGGTCATCATCCCGATGTACCTGTTCTGGGCGAAGCAGCTGGACCTCTCGGGCACCCTGTGGCCCCTGATCATCCCCATGGCGTTCGGGGACGCGTTCTCGATCTTCCTCCTCCGCCAGTTCCTCATGACCATCCCGAACGAGTACCTGGACGCGGCGAAGGTCGACGGCTGCGGCGAACTGCGCACGCTCCTTCGGGTCGTCCTCCCCATGGCGAAGCCGGGCATAGCCGCGGTGGCCCTCTTCCAGTTCTTCTACGCGTGGAACGACTACTTCGGGCCCCAGATCTACGCGTCCGAGAATCCCGGCGCCTGGACGCTCTCCTACGGCCTGGAGTCGTTCAAGGGCGCCCACCACACCGACTGGAACCTGACCATGGCCGCGACCGTGCTGGTCATGGCCCCCGTGATCCTCGTGTTCTTCTTCGCCCAGAAGGCGTTCGTAGAGGGCGTCACGCTCACCGGAGTAAAGGGTTGATGCACGCATGAAACTCACCGTGGTCGGCGGAGGCTCGACCTACACCCCCGAACTCATCGACGGCTTCGCCCGCCTCCGCGACACCCTCCCCATAGAGGAACTGGTCCTGATGGACCCGGCGCAGGACCGCCTGGAACTGGTGGGCGGCCTGGCCCGCCGCATCTTCACCCGCCAGGCCCACAACGGCAGGATCACCACCACCACCGACCTGGACGCGGCAGTGGACGGCGCCGACGCCGTCCTCCTCCAACTCCGCGTCGGCGGCCAGGCCGCCCGCGAACAGGACGAGACCTGGCCCCTGGAATGCGGCTGCGTCGGCCAGGAGACCACCGGAGCCGGCGGCCTGGCGAAGGCCCTGCGCACGGTCCCCGTGGTCCTCTCCATCGCGGAGCGCGTCCGCCGCGCCAACCCCACCGCCTGGATCATCGACTTCACCAACCCGGTCGGCATCGTGACCCGGGCCCTGCTCCAGGAGGGCCACAGGGCGGTCGGCCTGTGCAACGTGGCGATCGGCTTCCAGCGCAAGTTCGCGACGATGCTCGGCGTCTCCGCCTCCGACGTCCACCTCGACCACGTGGGTCTCAACCACCTCTCCTGGGAGACCGGTGTGCGTCTGGGCGGCCCCGAGGGCGAGGACGTCCTGCCGAAACTGCTCACCGACCACACCGAGACGATCGCCGCGGACCTGCGCCTCCCCCGCGCCGTGCTGGACCGCCTGGGCGTGGTCCCCTCCTACTACCTGCGCTACTTCTACGCGCACGACGAGGTGGTCCGGGAACTGCGCACCAAGCCGTCCCGGGCCGCCGAAGTCGCCGAAATGGAAAGGAAGCTGCTGGCCCTCTACGCCGACCCGGCCCTCGACGAGAAGCCGGAGCTGCTCGCCGAGCGAGGCGGCGCGTACTACTCGGAGGCGGCGGTCGACCTGGCGGCGGCGCTGCTGAACGGGGCGGGCAGCCCCTATCAGGTGGTCAACGCCCGCAACAACGGAACGCTGCCGTTCCTCCCCGACGACGCGGTGATCGAAGTGCAGGCCGCCGTCGGCGGACAGGGCGCGACCCCACTCCCCGTCCCGCACGTCGATCCCCTGTACGCGGGCCTGATGGCCCAGGTGACGGCGTACGAGGACCTGGCCCTCGAAGCGGCCCTGCACGGCGGCCGGACCCGCGTCTTCAAGGCGCTGCTGTCGCACCCCCTGATCGGCCAGTACGCGTACGCCGAAAAACTCACCGACGACCTCATCGCACACAACCGGGAGCACCTCGCGTGGGCATGACCGCACGTGTCCTCGCCGTCGACGCGGGCAACAGCAAGACCGACGTGGCGGTGGTGGCGGCCGACGGAAGCGTCCTCGCCACCGCCCGCGCGGGCGGCTTCCGGCCACCGGCCGTGGGCGTGGAGCAGGCGCTGGACACGCTCGCCGAGGCGGTGGACGCGGCCTTCACCGCCGCGGGCGTGACCGCCGTCGACCACGTCTCGGCCTGCCTGGCCAACGCCGACTTCCCGGTGGAGGAAGAGACCCTGGCAGCCGCGCTGCACGCACGCGCGTGGAGCTCGACGGTCGAGGTCCGCAACGACACCTTCGCGATCCTCCGCGCCGGGGTGACCGAACCCCGCGGTGTGGCCGTCGTGTGCGGCGCCGGCATCAACTGCGTAGGCATGCGCCCCGACGGCCGCACGGCCCGCTTCCCCGCACTGGGCCGCATCTCCGGCGACTGGGGCGGCGGCTGGGGCCTGTCGGAGGAGGCCCTGTGGCACGCGGCCCGCGCGGAGGACGGCCGCGGCGCACCCACGGACCTCGCCCACACCCTGCCCGCCCATTTCGGCCTGCCCACCATGTACGCCCTGATCGAGGCCCTGCACCTGGAGCGCATCGAGGACATCCGCCGCCACGAGCTGACCCCGGTCCTCTTCGCCACGGCGGCCTCCGGCGACCCCGTCGCCCGCTCCCTGGTGGACCGCCTGGCCGACGAGGTGGTCGCGATGGCCACGGTCGCCCTGACCCGCCTGGACCTCCTGGAGGAGGAGACCCCGGTCCTCCTGGGCGGCAGCGTCCTGGCCGCCCGCCATCCCCAACTCATCGACAGCATCCGCGACTTGCTGACGATCCGCGCCCCCAAGGCAGTCCCGAACGTGGTCACAGCGAGCCCCGTACTGGGAGCAGCCCTCCTCGGCCTGGACGCCGTGCGGGCCCCCACGGACACCCACGCACGCCTGCGGCGCCACTTCGAGCCGTAGGAGGCCGGACACCGGCTGCGGGCCCGTCGTGGCCGATCGCGCAGTTCCCCGCGCCCCCAGGAAAGGACGTTGCAAGCGAGCTGCGCCATGACGTGACCGCCGCCGTCACGACCGTTCGCGCAGTTCCCCGCGCCCCTGAAAGCAGGTGGGCCTGCGCCGAGAAGTAGCCGCGGTCGCGAACGGCGGCAAGGGGACGTGCCGGGGGGTGCCCGCCCGCAGCGGCGGGCGTCAACGCAGAGCACCCACTTGAAAGACAGCAACCGCCCGACCGAGGACGGACACCCCCCGGC
>NZ_JBIDDQ010000004.1:0-456160 GCF_043195415.1 Streptomyces sp. Y7 | reverse complement strand
GCGGGGCGCCGCCCGTTTCGGTATTTCTTCGGACTCGCCGGTCGCCCGACTCAGGCCTTGCGGGCCCGCGTCGTCTTCTTCGCGGGAGTCGTCTTCTTGGCGGCCGCCTTCTTCGTGGCCCCGGCCGCCTTGTCGGTGGCCTTGTTGTTGGCCGCCTTCGTCGTCCTGGCCGTCGCCGTCCTCTTCGCCGCCGTGCCGGCCGCGACGGTCCTCTTCGCAGCCGCCTTGCGCGGGGCCTTGACCGAGGCCGCGTCGCTGATGCGGTCCGCGCCGAGGACCTCGCGCAGGAACTTGCCGGTGTGGCTGGCGGGCACCGCGGCGACCTCCTCGGGCGTGCCCTCGGCGATGACCAGGCCACCGCCGGCGCCGCCCTCGGGGCCCATGTCCACGAGCCAGTCGGCGGTCTTGATCACGTCGAGGTTGTGCTCGATGACGATGACCGTGTTGCCCTTGTCGACCAGGCCGGAGAGGACCTTCAGCAGCTTGCTGATGTCCTCGAAGTGCAGACCGGTGGTCGGCTCGTCGAGGACGTAGACCGTACGGCCGGTGGAACGCTTCTGGAGCTCGCTCGCGAGCTTCACGCGCTGCGCCTCACCGCCGGACAGGGTGGTCGCCGACTGGCCGAGCCGGACGTAGCCGAGACCGACGTCGTTCAGCGTCTTCAGGTGGCGGTTGATCGCCGGGACGGCCTCGAAGAAGTCCATGGCCTCTTCGATCGGCATGTTCAGGACCTCGGAGATGGACTTGCCCTTGTAGTGGACCTCCAGGGTCTCCCGGTTGTACCGGGCGCCGTGGCAGACCTCGCACGGGACGTACACGTCCGGGAGGAAGTTCATCTCGATCTTGATGGTGCCGTCGCCCGCGCAGTTCTCGCAGCGGCCGCCCTTGACGTTGAAGGAGAAGCGGCCGGGCATGTAGCCGCGGACCTTCGCCTCGGTCGTCTCGGCGAACAGCTTGCGGATGTGGTCGAAGACGCCGGTGTATGTCGCCGGGTTCGAGCGCGGGGTGCGGCCGATGGGCGACTGGTCGACGTGCACGACCTTGTCGACGAGGTCGTCGCCGTCCACCCGCGTGTGCCGCCCCGGGACGTTGCGGGCGCCGTTGAGTTCGCGGGCCAGGTGCGTGTACAGGATGTCGTTGACCAGCGTCGACTTGCCGGATCCGGACACGCCCGTGACCGCGGTGAACACACCGAGCGGGAACGAGACGTCGATGTCCTGGAGGTTGTTCTCCCGGGCACCGTGGACCGTGAGCAGCCGGGACGGGTCGTGCGGGCGCCGGATGTCGGGCACCGGGATCGCCTTCTTGCCGGCCAGGTACTGACCGGTCTGCGACTCGGCGTTGGCGAGCAGTTCCTTAAGGGAGCCGCTGTGCACGACCTTGCCGCCGTGCTCACCGGCGCCGGGGCCGATGTCGACGATCCAGTCGGCGGTCTTGATGGTGTCCTCGTCGTGCTCGACGACGATGAGCGTGTTTCCCATGTCGCGCAGCCGGACGAGGGTCTCGATCAGCCGGTGGTTGTCGCGCTGGTGAAGACCGATGGACGGCTCGTCGAGGACGTACAGCACGCCGACGAGTCCGGAGCCGATCTGGGTGGCCAGGCGGATGCGCTGCGCCTCGCCGCCGGAGAGCGTGCCGGCCGCGCGGTTGAGCGAGAGGTAGTCCAGGCCGACGTCGACCAGGAACCGCAGCCGCTCGTTGACCTCCTTCAGCACACGCTCGGCGATCTTCTTGTCGCGGGCGTTGAGCTTCAGCTCGCCCAGGAACTCCGCGCAGTCGCTGATCGACATCGCGGAGACCTCGGCGATCGACTTCTCCATGATCGTGACCGCGAGGACGATCGGCTTCAGGCGCGTGCCCTCACAGGTGGGGCAGGGCACCTCGCGCATGTAGCCCTCGAAGCGCTCGCGGCTGGCGTCGCTCTCGGCCTCGCTGTGCCGGCGCTTGACGAAGGGGACGGCCCCTTCGAAGGGCGTCGTGTAGACGCGCTCGCGGCCGTACCGGTTGCGGTACCGGACCTCGATCTGCGTCTTGTGGCCGTACAGCAGGGCCTTCTTGGCACGCTGCGGCAGGCCCGCGAAGGGGATGTCGGTCCGGAAGCCGAGCGCGTCCGCGAGGGCACCGATCAGACGGCCGAAGTAGTCCTTGGTGTGGCCGTGCGACCAGGGGTGGATGGCGCCCTCGTCGAGGGACTTCTCCTCGTCGGGGACGATCAGCTCGGGGTCGACCTCCATGCGCGTGCCGATGCCGGTGCACTCGGGGCAGGCGCCGAACGGCGAGTTGAAGGAGAAGGAGCGCGGCTCCAGCTCCTCGAAGGAGAGGTCGTCGTAGGGGCAGTACAGGTGCTCCGAGTACATGCGCTCGCGCTCGGGGTCGTCCTCGGGGAGGTCGACGAAGTCGAGCACGACCATGCCGCCGGAAAGCCCCAGGGCCGTCTCCACGGAGTCGGTGAGCCGGCGCTTGGCGGAGTCCTTCACCGTGAGGCGGTCGACGACCACCTCGATGGTGTGCTTCTCCTGCTTCTTCAGGGTGGGCGGGCTGGACAGCTGGATCGTCTCGCCGTCCACCCGCGCGCGGGAGTAGCCCTTGGTCTGCAGGTCGGCGAAGAGGTCGACGAACTCGCCCTTGCGCTCGCGCACCAGCGGCGAGAGCACCTGGAAGCGGCTCCCCTCCGGCAGCTCCAGGACCTTGTCGACGATGGCCTGCGGCGACTGGCGGGTGATCGGCCGGCCGCACTGGGGACAGTGCGGCTTGCCGATGCGCGCGAAGAGCAGACGCAGGTAGTCGTAGACCTCGGTGATGGTGCCGACCGTCGAGCGCGGGTTGCGCGAGGTCGACTTCTGGTCGATGGAGACGGCCGGGGACAGACCCTCGATGAAGTCGACGTCCGGCTTGTCCATCTGACCGAGGAACTGCCGGGCGTACGACGACAGTGACTCCACGTAGCGCCGCTGTCCCTCGGCGAAGATGGTGTCGAAGGCCAGCGAGGACTTGCCCGACCCCGACAGGCCCGTGAAGACGATGAGCGAGTCGCGCGGCAGGTCGAGCGAGACATTCTTCAGATTGTGCTCGCGCGCGCCACGGACGATGAGACGGTCGGCCACGCCGGTCCGCACCTTTCTTGAGAGAAGTGACACGGAGGCGAGGCCCCCGTGTGTTCTCGGACTCGAGTCCCCCCGTGCTTTCTCAGACTAGGGGGAGCCACTGACAACGCCGGTCGGATTCCCGGATGCGTCAACAATCCCCGGCCATCCAGCATGCCCGACGTCACGAACGAGCCTATAGCACGTGCATTCGATTTACGGCACTCGTTCACCACCTTCACCCAAAGGTGTGGCGGGACTAATGTCAGCACCATGATTGATCACGCTCGTGACCTGGTGTCTGTACGTGAAGCGACCGATCGGCTGCTCACCGCAGCGGCAAAACTGGACAACGCGTCAGTGGCCGAGCCGTCACGGCTCCCCGGCTGGAGCCGCGGTCATGTCCTCGCGCACATCGCCCGCAATGCGGACGCCCTCGTGAACGTCCTCCAGGGCCGTCCCATGTACGTCTCCGCCACCGCCCGTGACGCCGACATCGACCGCGACGCCCCGCGCCCCCTCGACGACCAGCTCACGGACGTGCGCGAGAGCGGCAACCGCTTCCAGGAGGCGGGAGCCGTGCCCGCGGACTGGGCGCGCACGGTGGAACTGCGCAACGGGGTCACCGACGCGGCGGCCCGGGTGCCGTTCCGGCGGTGGGTCGAGGTGGAGCTGCACCACGTCGACCTCGGTATCGGGTACGAGCTGGAGGACCTGCCGGCGGAGTTCGTGGAGCGGGAGATCGACTTTCTCGCGGACCGGTTCAGCGGGCACGCCGATGTGCCGCCGACCCGGCTCACGGACGGCACGCACGCGTGGAGCACGGGCCGGGAGGCGGACGCCCCCGAGGTCACCGTGCGAGGCGCCGCACCCGACCTGCTCGGCTGGCTCGCCGGGCGCCGCGACGGGGCCGGGCTGACCTCGGAGGGCGGCGCGCTGCCGTCGCTCCCCCCGCTGTAGCGCCGGGGGGCCACGGGCCGTCCCGCCGCTATAGGCTGCCGCCATGACGTACAGCGGACAGGTGACGGTCGGTGGCCCCGCCGACGTGCATGAGCTCAAGGACCTGATGATCACCAAGATCGCGGTCGGCCCGATGGACAACAACGCCTATCTGCTGCGCTGCCGGGCCACGGACGAGCAACTGCTGATCGACGCCGCCAACGACGCGGACACACTGCTCGGCATGATCGGGGACGACGGCATCGCGTCCGTCGTCACCACGCACCAGCACGGCGACCACTGGCAGGCACTCGCCGCGGTCGTCGAGGGCACCGGCGCGCGCACGTACGCGGGGCGGGACGACGCCGACGGCATCCCGGTGCCGACCGACGTCCTGGTCGATGACGGCGACACCATCCGGGTGGGGCGCGTGGAGCTCACCGCGCGCCATCTGGTGGGGCACACGCCGGGTTCCATCGCCCTCGTCTACGACGACCCGCACGGGCATCCGCACGTCTTCACCGGCGACTGCCTCTTCCCCGGCGGCGTGGGCAACACCCGCAAGGACCCGGCGGCGTTCGCCAGCCTGATCCACGACGTGGAGACGAAGATCTTCGGCACGCTGCCCGACGAGACGTGGGTCTACCCCGGGCACGGCAACGACACGACGCTGGGCGCCGAGCGCCCGCATCTGCCCGAGTGGCACGCACGGGGCTGGTGACCGCGAACCGGTCCAGCACGGGGGACCGGTACATGTGAACCGGACCCTCACCAAGGACCGGCGCATCCGAAACAGACCGACACCAGGGGCCGGCGAACGCCCACCGGGCCAACACGTGCGGTCGGTGAACGAGAACGCTCAAGGGCGCGTGGTCAGCGACCACGCGCCCCCGCGCACGCGCCCCGTGTGAACCGTTCACACACGCTGGTGTCATGCGCGCGCTCCCGGCGCGCGTTGTTGCGCAGTCAACTGGAAGCAGCCCCGCGAAGGATGACGGCTCCTGAGCGGAAAGGGCCGCCGGTCTCTCCATCCCCGCCCTCGACCGGCGGCCCCGGCGATCTCCCACGGGACGCGTTCACAGGACCGCAACACCCGTTCCCAATATGCGGACATTCACCGTCGTGACCTCGACAGAGTCGACGATGTACTGTCAATCTCGCGCCATGCATCCTGCCCCCCGCGCGCTGCGCCGCGCCGTCGCCGTCGCAACGACCGCCCTGCTCGCCACCGCTCTCGGCTGCGCTCCGCAACCGGACGAGAAGGCCGCCGACGCGCCGTCGGGTTCGGCCGGAAACACGTGCGCCAAGGGCGAGTTGAGCACCGAGACCGCCGGCAGGCTGACCGTCGCCACCGACGAACCGGCCTACGAACCCTGGTTCAAGGACGACAAGCCGGCCAACGGCGAGGGCTTCGAGTCCGCGGTCGCCTACGCCGTGGCGCAGCGACTCGGCTACGACAAGAGCGCCGTCGTCTGGCAGAGCGTCCCGTTCAACAAGGCTTTCGCGCCCGGCGAGAAGACCTTCGACTTCGACATCAACCAGGTGTCGATCAGCGACGAGCGCAAGAAGGCCGTGGACTTCTCGTCCGGCTACTACGACGTCCGCCAGGCCGTCATCGCGCTGAAGGACGGCAAGGCGGCCAAGGCGAAGGGCGTCGCCGATCTGAAGGGCCTCAAGCTGGGCGCTCAGGTCGGCACCACCAGCCTGAACTACATCGACGACGTGGTGAAGCCGACCCAGGAGCCCGCCGCGTACGCCAAGAACGACCAGGCCAAGTCGGCGCTGAAGAACGGGCAGGTCGACGCCATCGTGGTCGACCTGCCGACCGCCTTCTACATCACCGCGGCCGAGGTGACGGACGCGACGATCGTCGGTCAGTTCGAGAACCAGGGCGGTACGCCCGAGCAGTTCGGGCTCGTGCTCGACAAGGGCAGCGCGCTGACGCCGTGCGTGACGGAGGCAGTGGACGCCCTGCGGGAGGACGGCACCCTGGACAGGCTGGAACAGCAGTGGCTGTCCGACGCCGTGGACGCCCCGGTGCTCAAGTGACCGTGACGAAGGAGGAGTCCGGCCAGGAGGACGCGGACGGCGACGCCGGCATGCCCGGCGCGGACGACGGCTACGTCCCCTCCCAACGGCGGCTCGACCGGGAGCGCCACAAGCGGGCCCGCGCCCTCCGCGCCACGGCCATCGGCGCCCTCTCCACCCTGGTCACCGGTGTCGTCCTCTATCTGGTCGTGGTCAACGCCCCGGGCTGGCCGCGCACCAAGGAGACCTTCTTCGACTGGGGATACGCGCGCGAGGCGTTGCCCAAGGTCCTCGAAGGACTGTGGCTCAACGTCCGGCTGCTGCTGATCTGCGGCGCCTGCGTGCTGGTCCTCGGGATGCTGATCGCCGTCGCCCGCACGCTGCGGGGGCCGGTGTTCTTCCCGCTGCGCGTGCTGGCCGCCGCCTACACGGACTTCTTCCGGGGCCTTCCGCTCATCATTAACCTCATGATCGTCGTCCTCGGCGTCCCCGCGCTGCGGCTCCAAGGCGTGACCGTCGATCCGGTGCTGCTGGGCGGCACGGCCCTCACCCTGACGTATTCGGCCTACGTGGCCGAGGTGTTCCGCGCGGGCATCGAGTCCGTGCACCCCTCGCAGCGCGCCGCGGCACGCTCGCTCGGCCTGACCAACCGGCAGGCGCTGCGGCACGTCGTCCTGCCCCAGGCGGTACGCCGTCAGGTGCCGCCCCTGCTGAACGACCTGGTGTCGCTGCAGAAGGACACCGGGCTGGTGTCGATCGGCGGCGCAGTGGACGCCGTACGGGCCGCGGACATCATCGTGGGCCGCAGCCTCAACTACACGCCCTACATCGTCGCCGGCCTGATCTTCGTGGCGCTGACCATCCCGATGACGCGGTTCACGGACTGGGTGACGGCCCGGATGGACCGCCGGCGCGCCCAAGGAGGTGCCCTGTGAGCGACGCAACCGTGAACGACGCGCCCGTGCTGCGCATGGAGTCCGTCCGCAAGACCTTCGGCGGCTCGGTGGTGCTGCGGGACGTCGACCTGGAGCTCGCGCCGCACACGGTGACCGCGCTGATCGGCGCCTCCGGCTCCGGCAAGTCCACGCTGCTGCGGTGCGCGAACCTGCTGGAGGAGATCGACGACGGCGCCATCTGGCTGGACGGCGAGGAGATCACCGATCCGCGCGTCGACCAGGACGCCGTACGGCGCCGTATCGGCGTGGTGTTCCAGGCGTACAACCTCTTCCCGCACATGACGGTCCTGGAGAACATCACGCTCGCCCCGCGGCGGGTGCACGGGCAGTCCCGTGCCGAGGCCGAGGCACACGCGCGTGAGCTGCTGGAGCGGCTGGGGCTCGCCGAGAAGGCGGGCGAGTATCCGGACCGACTGAGCGGCGGCCAACAGCAGCGGGTCGCGATCGTCCGCGCCCTGGCCGTACGTCCGCGACTGCTGCTGCTCGACGAGATCACCGCCGCCCTCGACCCGGAGCTCGTGGGCGAGGTCCTCGCCGTCGTGCGTGACTTGAAGGCGGACGGAATGACGATGGTGCTGGCCACGCACGAGATGGGGTTCGCCCGCGAGGTCGCCGACCAGGTTTGTTTTCTGGACGGAGGGGTGGTGCTGGAGCACGGCACGGCCGAGCGGCTCTTCAGTGACCCGCAGCAGGAGCGCACGCGACGCTTCCTGCGGCGCATCGTGGAGGCCGGGCGCCTGTAAGGACCGCCTCGCAAGGGCGGGCGGTCCTTACGTCTTCGCCCTCCGGCACCCGCGGGAGGGCCGCGTCACGTGGTCGCCTGCCCCGCCCCCACCAGCGCCGCGACCCGCTCCACACCGAACACGTAACCCTGCACACCGCACCCGGCGATGACCCCGTCAGCGCGCAGCGAGACGTAGGAGTGGTGCCGGAAGGACTCGCGCTTGTGGATGTTGGAGATGTGGACCTCCAACACAGGAATGCCGTCGCACGTGTTGAGCGCATCCAGGATCGCCACGGAGGTGTGCGAGTAGGCGCCGGGGTTGATCACGATCCCGCAGTGGTTCAGCCGTGCCTCGTGGATCCAGTCGACCAGCTCGCCCTCGTGGTTGGACTGGCGCAGGTCGATCGTGCCGCCGTGCGCGGCCGCCGCCTTGGCGCACAGGGCCTCGACATCGGCGAGGGTCTCGGAGCCGTAGATCTCCGGCTGGCGCTGGCCGAGCAGGTTCAGGTTGGGGCCGTTGAGGATCATGATCGGGGCGTTGGCCAGGGTGCGGGGCACGGTTCCTCCGGTCCGTTCGAGGTGCGGCGGTGCGTCGATGACCGCTGCTCAGACCCCGGTTTATCACGATGCACCGAGCACGCATCGCCCCCTACCCTCCGGACATGACCCCGATCTCGTACCCTGCCAAGCCCTCCCCCGGCGACCGCGTCGCCGTCATCTCGCCCGGCGCGGGCCTGCCCGGACTGTTCCCGCTCCCCTACGAACTGGGCCTGGAGCGGTTGCGCAAGGAGTACGGACTCGAACCGGTCGAGTACCCGACGACCCGCAAGATGGGCGCTACGCCGCAGGAGCGGGCGGACGACATCCACGCGGCGTTCGCCGACCCCGGTGTCAAGGCGGTCATCGCCTCGATCGGCGGCGACGACCAGATCACCGTGCTGCCGTTCCTGGACCGGGAGTTGATCCGGGCCAATCCGAAGCCGTTCTTCGGGATGAGCGACAACACGAACCTGCTGATGTTCCTGCGCAACACCGGCATCGTCGGCTACCACGGGACGAGCGTGATGTGCGAGCTGGGCCGCCCGGGCGCCATGCACCCGCAGACCGCCGACTCGTTGCGGGCCGCGCTGTTCACGTCGGGCGAGTACGAACTCGGGCCCGCCGAGCGCTGGAACGACATCAACCGCGACTGGGCCGACCCCGCGACCTTCGACGCGGAGCCGGAGACACGGCCCGCCGCGGGATGGACCTGGGTGAACGGCGACCGGGTGGTGGAAGGCCGGACCTGGGGCGGCTGCCTGGAGATCGTCGGCTGGCTGCTCATGGCCGACCGGGAGATCGCGCGCGACCTCTCCGCGTACGACGGCGAGGTGCTGCTGCTGGAGACGTCGGAGGAGATGCCGAGCGCGAACGAGGTGTTCTGGACCCTGCGGAACATGGGCGAGCGCGGGTTGCTCCAGCGTTTCTCCGCCCTCCTGATGGGGCGGGCGAAGACGTGGTCGTTCGAGCGCCCCAACGGCCCGGAGGAGGCTGTCCGTTACGCCACGGACCAGCGCGAAGCCGTCCTGCGGGCCATGCGTATGTATGCCCCGAACACTCCCATCGTCTTCGACGTGGACTTCGGCCACACCGATCCGCAACTCGTGATCCCCTACGGCGGCACCGTCCGTGTCGACGGCCCTGCCCGGCGCATCACCGTCACGTACTGACCGAGCTCCAGCGCGCCCGCACGCCCCCGTAACCGGCGATCACGCTGGGTAGTTGACGCAGCATGCACGACGTACGCTCAGTCAAGTCACCCCCGTCCATGCTGCGGCTCGCGGCCGCCTCGCTCGCCGGGACGGCCATCGAGTTCTACGACTTCTTCGTCTACGGAACCGCGGCCGCACTGGTCCTGGGACCGCTGTTCTTCCCGACGTTCTCGCCGGTGGCGGGAACCCTCGCCGCCTTCGCCACCTTCGGGGTGGGCTTCGTGGCACGGTCCCTCGGGTCGGTGCTGTTCGGGCACATCGGGGACCGGCACGGACGCCGGCCGGTCCTCGTCGCCTCACTGCTGATGACCGGCGCCTCCACGGTCGCGGTCGGCTGCGTACCGACGTACGACACGATCGGCGTGGCCGCTCCCCTGCTGCTGCTCGTGCTGCGTTTCCTCCAGGGGCTGGGGCTCGGCGGGGAGTGGGGCGGGGCCGTCCTGCTGACCGTCGAGCACGCGCCCCCTGGCCGCCGCGGACTGTGGTCGAGCTTTCCGCAGGTCGGGCCGGCGCTGGGGTTCCTGCTCGCCAACGGTGTGGTGCTGGGGCTGTCGGCGACGCTGTCCGACGCGCAGTTCGCCGCGTGGGGCTGGCGCGTGCCGTTCTGGGCGGCGGGAGTGCTCGCGCTGGTGGGGCTGTGGCTGCGGTCGTCGCTCGCCGAGAGTCCCCGGTTCCTGGAAATCGACGACCACGCGCGCGTGCCGCTCACCGAGGTCGTACGCGACCACTGGCGGCTGGTGCTGCTGACGGCCGGAGCGCTCGCGGTCGGGTACGCGATCTTCTACACCGTGACGACCTGGTCCCTCGCGTACGCCACCGAACGGCTGGGTGTGAGCCGCGGCGTCATGCTGACCTGCATCATGGGCGCGGTGGTGGTGAAGGGCTCGCTGACGCCGCTGGTGGCGATCCTCGGCGACCGGTACGGGCGGCGGCCGCTGTGCCTCATCGGGTGCACGGCGTCCGCCCTGTGGATGTTCCCGCTGGTCGCGCTGCTCGCCACGGGTGAGCCGTTGCTGATGTTCCTGGGCTTCCTCGGCGCGATGCTCGCCTTCATCACGATGTTCGCCGTGATCGCCGCGTATCTGCCGGAGCTGTACGAGCCACGGGTGCGCTGCACGGGCGCCGCGGTGGGCTACAACCTCGGCGGTGTCGTCGGGGGCGCGCTGACGCCGATCGTGGCGACCGCGCTGGTGGAGCAGAGCTCGGGTCGGGTGCCGTGGGGCGTGGGGGCGTATCTGACCGGCGTCGCGCTGCTCAGCCTGGCGTGTTTCACGCTGCTGCCCGAGACGCGTCCGGTGCCTGTCGCGGCTGCGGAGCCCGCCACCGGGTGACGGGCTCCGCAGCCGGGGCGGGTTCAGGGATTGATCGCGAGTTCCAGGTACGCCGCGAACAGCACCAGGTGGACGCCGCCCTGGAGCGGCGTCGCCCGCCCCGGTACGACCGTCAGCGAGCTCACCACCACCGTCAGGGCCAGCAGCACCATGTGCGTGGGGCCGAGGCCGAGGACGAGCGGGCCTGTGAGCCAGACGGAGGCCAGGGCGACCGCGGGGATGGTCAGTCCGATGCTGGCCATCGCCGAGCCGAGCGCGAGATTCAGGCTGGTCTGCACACGGTCACGGCGGGCGGAGCGCAGCGCGGCGATCGTCTCGGGGAGCAGCACCAGCAGAGCGATGATCACGCCGACGACGGCATGCGGCAGGTCGGCGGCCGCCACTCCGTCCTCGATGGTGGGCGACACTCCCTTGGCGAGGCCGACCACGCCGATCAGGGCCAGGCCCAGCAGCCCGAGGCTCACCAGCGCCGTGCGGGCGGAGGGCGCGTCGGCGTGGTCGTCACCGTCGATCACCTCGCCCTGCCGGGTGATGGGGAGGAAGTAGTCGCGGTGCCGCACGGTCTGCGTGGTCACGAAGAGGCCGTACAGGATCAGCGACGAGACGGCGGCGAACGTCAGCTGGACCGTGGAGAACTCCGGGCCGGGCTTGCTCGTGGTGAACGTCGGCAGCACCAGGCTGAGCGTGGCGAGGGTCGCGACGGTCGCGAGTGCTGCGCCGGTGCCCTCGGGGTTGAAGACCGCCGTGCGGTGCCGCAGCGAGGCGACGAGCAGACACAGGCCGACGATGCCGTTGCAGGTGATCATCACGGCGGCGAAGACCGTGTCGCGGGCGAGGGTGGAGCTCTTGTCGCCGCCGTCGACCATCAGGGTCACGATCAGGGCGACCTCGATGATCGTGACGGCCACGGCGAGGACGAGCGAGCCGAAGGGCTCGCCGACGCGGTGCGCGACCACCTCGGCGTGGTGCACGGCGGCCAGGACGGCGCCCGCGAGGACCAGCGTCACGACGGCGACGACCGCGCCGGGCAGGTCCCGCCCCCAGGTGAAGGCCAGCAGGACGACCGCGAGCACCGGCACGAGGTACGTCCACCCCGTCGTGAGCGACCTGAGCCGATCGATCATGGAGCGATCGTCGCAGAGGGGTTGAGGGTTCGCATTCTGGTCTGTGCGGTGGTCAGGACGGCGGTCGGGCGGCCCCGCGCCCTTCGGGTGCGGGGCCCCCGTGCTTCTTGTGTCGCTACGCGAAATCGGTCATCTCCTGTACGTCGCAGTCCGTGAAGGACGGCGGCCTGGTGCACAGCGCGGCCATCTGCTCCGCGAACTTGGTCGTCTCGGGGTCCTCGCTGTTGCGCATCGCGTCCTCGTGGGAGTCGAACTCGATCACCACGAGGTAGCGGTTGGTGTGCGCCCTGTCCTTGATGACGAGCCGCCGCGTGGGGCCGCCGCTGCGGCCCTCGATGCGCTGGTCCGTCTCCCGGGCCAGCTCCCGCATCTCGTCGATGCGCTCGGTCTCGAACTCGATGATCTGTACGAACTTCATGGGTGCGTCCACAGGTGCCTCCACCCCCGGCCGTGGTGTCCCCCGGCGAGGACATCCAGCACCCAAAGAAGCACCGGGAGCGGTGCTCGGCAATTCGCCGAGCACCACCCCCGGTGATGGTTCTTCCTACGTCCGACATGGTCAGACGTCGATGCTGTCCTTCGGAGCGCCATCGCTCCGCTCCTGCGCCGCTTCGGCCGCCGCCTGCTTCTTGGAGGCCCTCAGGCTGGTGATCGTGGTGACGATCAGGACCGAGCAGATCACGCCGAGCGAGACCGGAATGCTGATCTCGGGGACATGGACCCCGGACTCGTGCAGCGCGTGCAGCACCAGCTTCACGCCGATGAAGCCGAGGATGATCGACAGGCCGTAGCTGAGGTGGACCAGCTTCTTCAGCAGACCGCCGATGAGGAAGTACAGCTGCCGCAGACCCATCAGCGCGAACGCGTTGGCCGTGAACACGATGTACGGGTCCTGCGTCAGGCCGAAGATGGCCGGGATGGAGTCCAGGGCGAAGAGCACGTCCGTCGTACCGATCGCGAGCATCACGACCAGCATCGGGGTCATGACCCGCTTGCCGTTCTCCCGGATCCACAGCTTGGTGCCGTGGTAGCGGTCGGCGACACCGAACCTGCGCTCGGCCGCCTTCAGCAGCTTGTTCTCCTCGAACTCCTCCTCCTCGTCGCCGGACCGGGCCTCCTGGATGAGCTTCCAGGCGGTCCAGATCAGGAAGGCGCCGAAGATGTAGAACACCCACGCGAAGCTGGCGAGGATCGCGGCGCCGGCGGCGATGAAGATGGCCCGCAGCACCAGCGCGATGAGGACACCGACCAGCAGCACCCGCTGCTGGTACTGGGACGGCACGGCGAACTTCGCCATGATCAGAACGAAGACGAAGAGGTTGTCGACGCTCAGCGACTTCTCGGTGATGAAGCCGGCGAAGAACTCGCCGCCGGCCTGTCCGCCGCCGAAGATCAACAGGCCGAGCCCGAAGAGGCCCGCCAGGGCGATCCAGACGACCGTCCAGATTCCGGCTTCCTTGATGGATACGTCGTGTGGCTTACGGCCGATGAAGAAATCGACCGCGATCAGGGCGGCAAGGCCCACGATGGTCAAGACCCACAGGGTCGTAGAAACTTCCACTGCGCCTCCGGCAGTACGTAACGGCAGATGTCAGCGTCGTCGCGCGCCGGAGGTCTCTTCCACCCACGATGGGCCGACGCCCCGGGATCTGGCCGGATCCGTATTGACGGGTACGTCGCAGCAGACAGGGAGTACTCCCCTCCGTGGAACAAACAGTACCCCAATCACCAAGGAAAGGTAAAGTGATTGGCAAAAGAAGTACCAAGTTCGCAGGTCAGGGGGCTTTTACCAGTGCTTGGCCCGTGCTGCCGCGACCTGTGTGAGGACCTGCTGGAGGACCTGACTGCCGGGCGGTACGAGCGAGGGCTCGTAGGTCCAGGCGTGCCCCACCCACGGGTCGGCGAGGTGGTCGTCGGCCACGGGGGTCAGACGCAGCAGCGCACGCCACAGCGGGTCCAGCAGCGGGCCGTAGCCGGCCGCTTCCTCGCGGTCCGCGACCATCATCAGATGGACACCGACGGCGGGACCCTCGTCCGCCAGGTACCGCAGCTGGTTGACGGCCCGGTCGTCGAAGCCGTGCGGGAAGTCGTTGACGATCAGCAGTTGCTGGGAGGTGTCGAAGCCGGGCGGCAGGGAGTCGGGCGCACCGCCGCGCAGCGCCATCTGCACCAGGTCGACGCGCTGCGTGAGCCGTCCGAGGACGTCCGCGACGCCGGCCGCGCCCACGGCCGGCGGAGCCGCGAGCACCCCGGTCTGCACCAGGGGTGCGAGTGCCTGTGAGCCCGAACCGGCCGGGTCGATGACGTGCACGGTGAACTCGCCCGCCGGGTAGACGGCGAGCAGCCGGGCCGCGTTCGCCACCGCCGTCTCCATCGCGAGGCGGCGCAGGTCGTGGGAGTCGGTGAAGGAGCCGTCGAGTGATCCGCTGCGGCCACTGTCGATCCACAGGCCACGCTCCAGCGGTAGCCGGACCAGCATCGGGATACGCAGCTCGGCGCTCTCGGGCAGGTGGAGCTCACCCAGGCGCAGGGCCATGGGGATCTCCATCGGTACGCGGTAGCCGTGCCAGACCGGGTTGTCCCAGCGGGCGTAGGCGGGCGGCAGGGCCGGTTCGACGACCTGGGCCTCCGCGGTGAGCTGGGCGAGGTCCCGGTCGAGCGTGGCCCTGGCCTGGTTGACGAGCTGTGCGTGTTTGGCCTGGGCCGCCTCGCGGGCGGCGTCGCCCTGTCCGCCGATCCGGCTGCGCGGGTCCGACAGGACCTGGTCGAGCTCCTTCTCCATCCGCGACTCGGCGAAGTCGACCGCGCTGCGGTAGGCGGCGGTGGAACGGGCCAGGTCCTCGAACATGCCCCACACCTGGTTGTACAGCCGCTCCTCCATGGACCAGCCGGTGGCGTCGCCCGCGACGGGCTGGGCGGGCTGTCCGGGCTGCGCCGGGGGCGCGGTCGGCGGAGGCGGCGGCGGAGCGGCGTTCTGCCGGCGCGGGTGGCTGTAGTCGATGGGGCCGCCGGAGGTGGGGGCGGTCGGCTGGGTGGGGTCGGTCGGGCCGGTTCCGGCCTGGTACGACGGCTGCGGCGCGGACTGGCCCGGCATGCCGGGTGACTGCGTGCCGTACGGAGAGTTCGGCGGCGGGGTCGCCTGGCCGGGTGTCTGGGTGCCGTAGGGCGAGGTCGGCTGCGGTGCCGTGGAGCCGGAGGTGCCCTGCTGTGCCGGGCCCGACTGGTCCGGGCCGAGGGCGGGTGCGGCCGCCTGCCGGGAGCGGTCGCCGTCCGTGCGTGACGGGGGCGCCGGGATCGAGCGGGCCACGCCCTGGGCGACGGCTTCGTTGATGCTGCCGGCGAGCTGGTGGGCCTGGGCCAGGCCCTGGTCGGTGAAGAGGTCGGCGAGACCGCCGGCGTACCCCTGGCCGATGGCGCGCACCTTCCAGGCGCCCTGGCGGCGGTAGAGCTCCAGGGCGACGACGGCGGACTCGGCCTCCAGGCCGGTGACGGTGTAGCTGGCCACCTCGGCGCCGTCGAGGCCGGTGACCGCGACGAACGGGGTGGGGACGGCGCCGAAGCGCGTCGGACCGCCGACCCCGGTCGGCAGGGCGAGCAGCACGCTGACACGGTGGACGGCCTCCGGCATGGCGTCCAGATCCACCGCGAGACGATGGTCGGCGGCCGCCTGCCGGGAGACTTCGAGGCCGGGCAGGGTCGGGGTGCCGGGATGGGCCACCCATTCCACGCCGTGGATCCTGCCCTGCTCGTCGCCGAGCGTGGCGGCGGCCACGATCGGCGCGCCGCCCGAGACCCGGATCTCCAGACGGGCCTGGGAGAGCGGGTGGTTCTGCCCCCGCACCAGCTCGGCCGTCATGCCTTCGTCCCCCTGCTTGTCAGTTGTCGTGTCGTGTGCCGCCCGCCGGGCCGCCTCGCGTGTCCTACAGGTGCGGCAGGATCGCCGGCATCAGGTCCTGGAACGTACGGCCGTTGGCCGGCGTACCGAGCGCCGTCATCGTCCAGCCCGGACCGTTGCGGTGCACCTTCGCCATGATCTGGGCCGTGTAGGCGCCGCCGCCCGCGAGCGTGTAGCGGGCGAGCTCCTGGCCGTTGGTCTCGTCGACCAGGCGGCAGAACGCGTTCTGCACCTCCTGGAACGTCTGGCCCGTGAAGGAGTTCACGGTGAAGACGATCTGGTCGATGTGGACCGGGATACGGGCGAGGTCGACGAGGATCGCCTCGTCGTCGCCGCCCTGGCCGACACCGCCGACGAGGTTGTCGCCGGTGTGGCGCACCGAGCCGTCGTCGCTCACCAGGTGGCGGAAGAAGACGACGTCGACCGGCTGCTTGTCCGCGAACAGGACGGCCGAGGCGTCGAGGTCGACCTCCCGCGTGCGCGAGCCGAACAGGCCGCGCCGGGGAGCCGCCTGCCAGCCGAGACCCATGCGCACCGCGGTCAGGCTGCCTCCGTCGTTCTTCTGCAGACTGATTGCCTGACCCTTGGTCATGTTGACGGTCACGTGCTGATTCCCCTCTCGAACTGTCCCCTGTTGGCCGCGGAGTCCGCGGATGACGAGAACCCTACGCAGGGACACTGACAGTGACGTACCCCGGTCCCCACTTTGTGTCGGTCTTGCAACACAGCGAGTACGGGCAGCGGGTGGACGGCGGTGCGGGCGGCGCCGGTGCCGCGGTGCGGACCGGCGCTCACGGCCCCGTCAGGCCAGTCCCGCCTCCTTCATCTGACGCAGTTCCTTCTTCATCTCGGACACCTCGTCGCGCAGCCGTGCCGCGATCTCGAACTGCAGATCCGCGGCGGCGGCGCGCATACGCTCCGTCAACTCCTCGATCTGCTCGGCGAGATCCGCCGCCGGCCGGTCGGTCGGCACCGTCTCCTTGGCCTTGCCCTTGGCGGACTTGGCCGTCTTCGCGCCCTTGGCCGCCTTGTCGCCGAGGGAGGGTACGGGGGCCTTGGTGCCCCGGCCGTCCTTCTTCGCGCGGTATCCCGTGCCGAGCAGCTGCTCGGTGTCGACGTCCTCGCGGGCGATCTGCGCGACGATGTCGTTGATCTTCTTGCGCAGCGGCTGGGGATCGATGCCGTTCGCCTTGTTGTACGCGACCTGCTTCTCCCGGCGGCGGTTGGTCTCGTCGATGGCCTTCTCCATCGCCGGGGTGATCTTGTCCGCGTACATGTGGACCTGGCCGGAGACATTGCGTGCCGCACGGCCGATGGTCTGGATGAGGGAGGTCCCGGAGCGCAGGAAGCCCTCCTTGTCGGCGTCGAGGATCGCCACCAGGGACACCTCGGGCAGGTCGAGGCCCTCGCGCAGCAGGTTGATGCCGACGAGGACGTCGAACTCGCCCGCGCGCAGCTCTCTCAGCAGCTCGACCCGGCGCAGGGTGTCGACGTCGCTGTGGAGATAGCGCACCTGGATGCCGAGCTCCAGGAAGTAGTCCGTGAGGTCCTCGGCCATCTTCTTGGTGAGGGTGGTGACCAGGACGCGCTCGTCCTTCTCGACGCGCGTGCGGATCTCGTGCACCAGGTCGTCGATCTGGCCCTCGGTCGGCTTGACGACGACCTCCGGGTCGACGAGGCCGGTGGGGCGGATGATCTGCTCGACCTGGCCGTCCCCGCGGGACAGCTCGTAGTTGCCGGGGGTCGCCGACAGGTAGACGGTCTGCCCGATGCGTCCCTGGAACTCCTCCCACTTCAGGGGGCGGTTGTCGAGGGCGGAGGGCAGGCGGAAGCCGTGGTCGACCAGGGTGCGCTTGCGGGAGGCGTCGCCCTCGTACATGGCCCCGATCTGCGGCACCGTCACGTGCGACTCGTCGATGACCAGGAGGAAGTCCTCCGGGAAGTAGTCGAGCAGGGTGTTCGGCGCGGATCCGGGCGAGCGGCCGTCGAAGTGCATCGAGTAGTTCTCGACGCCGGAGCAGGAGCCGATCTGGCGGAGCATCTCCAGGTCGTAGGTCGTGCGCATCCGCAGTCGCTGGGCCTCCAGGAGCTTGCCCTGCTTCTCCAGCTCGGCGAGGCGCTCGCCGAGCTCCTTCTCGATGTCGTTGACGGCCCGCTCCATGCGCTCGGGGCCGGCGACGTAGTGGGAGGCCGGGAAGACGTACAGCTGCTCGTCGTCGCTGATGATCTCGCCGGTCAGCGGGTGCAGCGTGGAGAGGGCCTCGATCTCGTCGCCGAACATCTCGATGCGGACGGCGAGCTCCTCGTAGACCGGGAAGATCTCGATGGTGTCGCCGCGCACCCGGAAGGTGCCACGGGTGAAGGCGAGGTCGTTGCGCGTGTACTGGATGTCCACGAAACGGCGCAGCAACTGGTCCCGGTCGATCTCCTCGCCGACCTTCAGGGGGACCATGCGGTCCACGTACTCCTGCGGCGTACCGAGGCCGTAGATGCAGGAGACCGAGGCGACCACGACGACGTCGCGGCGGGTGAGCAGCGAGTTCGTCGCGGAGTGGCGCAGGCGCTCGACCTCCTCGTTGATCGAGGAGTCCTTCTCGATGTAGGTGTCCGACTGAGGGACGTAGGCCTCGGGCTGGTAGTAGTCGTAGTACGAGACGAAGTACTCGACGGCGTTGTTCGGCAGGAGCTCGCGGAACTCGTTCGCCAGCTGGGCGGCCAGCGTCTTGTTCGGCGCCATCACCAGGGTGGGCCGCTGGAGCTTCTCGATCATCCACGCGGTGGTCGCGGACTTGCCTGTGCCGGTCGCGCCGAGCAGGACGACGTCCTTCTCACCGGCTTCGATGCGCCGGGCGAGCTCGGCGATGGCCGCCGGCTGGTCGCCGTTGGGCTGGTAGGGGCTGACGACCTCGAAGGGCGCCACCGTGCGTTCGATGCTGGAAACGGGCCGCATGGATCCACCGTACGACCCCCCACTGACAACGCGGTCCGATCAGTGGTTCTGCGGGGTCCTGGAGCTTCGGGTTCCGGCGGTGCGGCGGTACCGCAGCGGGTGGCGGCGGGCCTGGTGCGGGACGCCGGGGTGGGCCGGGACGCCGGGCTTGTGCTCGACGGGGGCCTCGGTCGGACGCCCCATGATCATCTTCGGGTCGAACAGGACGACGGCCCCCGCGAGCAGCAGGAAGGCGAGCGGGCCGACCAGCATCGGGGCGAGCAGGGCGGCGGGCGAGTCGCCGGTGGCGGGGTCTCCCGTGCCGTGCAGATGGACGTTGAGGGCGGCCATGCCGGTGTAGTGCATGCCGCTGACGGCGAGGCCCATGACGAGGCTCGCGCCCAGGCTCCACAGGAGTCCTCTGACCTGGCCCGCGGCCCACAGGGCGGCGGTGGCGGCGCCCATGGCTATGACCACGGAGACGGCGACGGTGAAGGTGTTGTACTCCAGCTTGCCGTCGAGCCGCATGCCGGCCATGCCCAGGTAGTGCATCGACGCTATGCCGAGGCCGGTGATGGTTCCGCCGGTGAACAGGGCCGCGCCCCGGGCACCTCGGTAGCCGACTATGAAGATCCCGACACCGACCATGACGATGGCGACGGCGAGGCTCGCGAACGTCATGGCCTTGTCGTAGTGGATCGGCGTCTCCTTGACGGTGAACCCCATCATCGCCACGAAGTGCATCGTCCATATGCCGGAGCCGATGGCCGCCGCTCCCAGGGCGAGCCAGCCGGGACGCCAGGAGCGCGAGACGAGCATCGATCTGGTGGTGCAGCGAAGGCCGAGCGCGCCACCGAGGCAGGCCATGAGGTAGGCCACCACAGGTGTGACGAGTCCGTAGCTGAATCCGTCGATCGTGCCCTGCATACGCGGCTGCCCTTCCGCCCTTTTACGTCCCGGAACTCCGTGAAATGCGCCCCCTCCCAGGACCGCCCGAACGGTCAGGGTTGAGGCAGAGGGTAACCCCCACCGGAATGGTCGAACGATTTTCCGGCAAAGAAACACGGCCTTGCCCCAGTTGTGCCGCACAGGTGAGCGGGCGCAGGCAACTCCATTCAATCTGTGGTCATTCTGTACTCCTCCGCCGTTGACCCTCTGCTGTCACAGTTGAGCTGTTCGTGATCGTCCGACGCGAGGAGTACGCATGCACGCGCGCGCTGTAGCCGCCACGACGACCGCGCTCCTGGGAACCGCCGCCCTGCTCATCCCCGCCCCCCACGCCCGGGCGGGCTCGACCCAGCCCACGGTCATCGCCCACCGCGGAGCCTCCGCCTATGCCCCCGAGAACACCCTGTACGCCGTGGACAAGGCCGCCGAACTGGGGGTCGACTGGGTCGAGAACGACGTCCAGCGCACCAAGGACGGCGAGCTGGTCGTCGTCCACGACGACAACCTCAGGCGGACCACGGACGCGGAGGAGGTCTTCCCCGACCGCGCGCCCTGGAAGGTGAAGGACTTCACGGCCGCCGAGATCGCCCGGCTGGACGCGGGCAGCTGGTTCGGCGCGGCGTACGCGGACGCGCGCGTGCCGACGCTGGAGCAGTTCGTCGACCGTGTGGAGCTGCATCACCAGAAGCTGCTGCTGGAGATCAAGAACCCGGAGCTGTACCCGGGCATCGAGCAGCAGACCCTCAAGGTCCTGGACAACGAGGGGTGGCTGGACGGGCCGCACCTGGAGAGCCGGCTGATCGTGCAGAGCTTCAGCGCGGCCAGCGTGCGGACCGTCCACGAGCTGAAGCCGGCCGTGAAGACCGGGCTGCTGGGGACACCGGCCGTGGCGGACCTGGACGGTTACGCGGCCTTCGCCGACCAGGTCAATCCTTCCTACGGGTCCATCTCCTCGAGTTACGTCGCCGCCGTCCACGCGG
Source organism: Streptomyces sp. Y7 (assembly GCF_043195415.1). Taxonomy (NCBI): domain Bacteria; kingdom Bacillati; phylum Actinomycetota; class Actinomycetes; order Kitasatosporales; family Streptomycetaceae; genus Streptomyces; species Streptomyces sp. Y7. The sequence goes on along the minus strand of NZ_JBIDDQ010000004.1, from coordinate 435,472 downwards.
TCGAGGGGCCGCACGGCAGGCCGCTGGAGGTCTTCACCTGGACCGTGGACGACGCGAGCATCGCCCGGCTGGTCGCCGGGTACGGCGTCGACGGCATCATCACGAACGCCCCGGACGTGGTGCGGGACGCCTTTCCCGCGAAGTGAGGCCCGCACGGCGCCCGCTCCCGGGGCGTTGTCAGTGGTGGGCCGTACGGTGGGCGCATGGACAGCCATGGGCAGTACGAGCAGCAGGTCGTGTGGGCCGTCGTCGGCACCGACATCGGTCCACTCATGCTGGCCGCGACCCGCGAAGGCCTGGTCAGCGTCGTCTTCCACGCCACGCAGAAAGTGCGCGAGGCGATGCTCGATCGACTGGCCTCACGGCTGGGCACCGAACCGGTCGAGGCGCCCGACTCCCCGCTGCTGGCCGAGGCGATACGCCAGATGGAGCAGTACTTCGAAGGGGCGCGGCGGGACTTCGAGCTGCCGCTGGACTGGTCGCTGATCTCCGGCTTCAACCGGCAGGTGCTGCGCGAGCTGGCGTCCGGTGTCCCGTACGGCACGGTCGTCGGATACGGCGATCTCGCAGGGCGGGCCGGACAGCCGGGCGCGGCCCAGGCCGTGGGCGTGGCGATGGGCGCCAATCCGCTGCCGGTCGTCGTGCCCTGCCACCGGGTCGTGGAGAGCGACGGCGGCATCGGCGGGTTCGGGGGCGGTCTGGAGACCAAGCGGAAGCTGCTCGCGCTGGAGGGGGTTCTGCCGGAGCCCCTGTTCTGAGGGCTCCCCGCTTTTTCGCGGGGTGGGCAGGCGGGAGAAGGCGGGGTGGGCAGGCGGGAGAAGAGGGGGGAGACTGCGCCTGTGACGACACCTTTCACCCCCATGTACGCGGCCGGTCCGGTGCGCGGTCCCCGGCCGGCCGGTCGGAGGCGTCGTAGCGCCGGGTGTACGGCGTGACCGCCGTCGAGCGCCAGGTCGCCGTGCCGGTCACGGCAGACCGGCTGCCGGCCCTGCGGCGCCGTATCTCGGCCGTGCTGATCACGACGCAGATCCTGGGCGGGCTGGGTGTCGCCACCGGCATCGCGCTGGCGGCCGTGCTGGCCAAGGAGGTCAGCGGCACCGAGTCGCTGTCCGGGCTCGCGCCCACCGCCACCGTCGCCGGCACCGCGGTGCTGTCGATGCCGCTGGCCGCGCTGATGACCGCGCGCGGCCGCCGCCCCGGGCTGGTCCTGGCCTATCTCATCGGGGCCGTGGGCGCCGCCGTCACGGTGGTCGCGGCCCGCGTGGGGAGCTTTCCGCTGCTGCTGTGCGGGATGGCCGCGTTCGGAGCGGCGTCGTCGGCGAACCTCCAGGCGCGTTTCGCGGCGGCGGATCTGGCCGAGCCGGCGCATCGGGCGCGGGCGATCTCGCTCGTCGTGTGGGCGACCACCATCGGGGCGGTGCTCGGCCCGAACATAGCCGCGCCCGCCGGCCGCAGTGTCACGGGCCTCGGGATACCGGCGACGGCGGGTCCGTTCCTGTGGGCGGCCGGGATCTTCCTGATATCGGCGCTCGTGGTGGCCGTACTGCTGCGACCGGACCCGCTGCTGACGGCACGGGCGCTGGCGCCGGCCGAGGAAGGGTCGCCCGCGGCCCGCTCGCTGCGCGCCGGGATGGCCGCCGTGGCCGCCTCGCCGCGGGCACGGCTCGCGGTGGTGACGGTCGCCGTGGCGCACACGGCGATGGTGTCGGTGATGTCGATGACGCCGGTCGACCTGGCACATCACGGCGCCGGGATCGATCTGATCGGGCTGGTCATCAGCGGGCACATCGCGGGCATGTACGCGTTCGCACCGCTCATGGGGCGCTTGTCGGACCGGCTGGGGCGGTTGTCGGGGATCGGGCTGGCCGTGGGGCTGCTGGCGTGTGCGGTGTTCCTCGCCGGGACGGCGGGCGGCAGTCACGGGCAGACGGCTGTCGGACTGTTCGTGCTGGGGCTCGGCTGGTCGGCGGGACTCGTCTCCGGTTCGGCGCTGCTCACGGACTCGGTGCCGCAGCCCGCGCGGGCCGCCGCGCAGGGCCTGTCCGACCTCATCATGAACGCGTCCGCCGGTGTCGGCGGAGCGGTCGCGGGCCTGGTGGTCGCCAAGGCCAGCTACGGCTGGCTGAACCTCATGGCCGCGTGCCTGCTGCTGCCGCTGGCGGCGCTGGCGCTGTTCACGCGGGGCCGACGGGCACGGGACGCCCGAGTGGCCGGCTGACGTCATGTCCCGCTTTGCCGGGGAGGCCGGAGGCCGTGGGCTCCGGTAGCCGCGCGGAGCGTGGCCGGACCGGGGCGCCGGTAGCAGACTCCGCCCTGCGCACAGCCGCTGGCATCCGACTGGCATCCGGAAGACACGGAGCCGAAGGGACAGCGATCACGCATGAGCGGAAACTGCGCGCGCGAAGCTGCTCGATCTGACGATGCTGTCGGACATCTTCCCGACCGGTTTCCACGGTGTGGTCTCCTCGGGCGCGGGTGTCGGCTCGACGGTGTACGTCGCGGGGGCGGGCCCGGTGGGGCTCGCGGCGGCGGCCTCGGCGCATCTGGTGGGGGCCGCGGTCGTCATCGTCGGCGATCTGAACCCCGAGCGCCTCGCCCAGGCGCGCAGCTTCGGCTGTGAGACCGTCGATGTCTCCGAGGGCGATGTGGGCGAGCAGATCGCGCAGATCCTCGGCGAGCCCGAGGTGGACGCCGCGGTCGACGCGGTCGGCTTCGAGGCGCGGGGCCACGGCCCCGATGCCCAGGAGGCGCCGGCGACCGTCCTGAACTCCCTGATGGGCATCACGCGCGCGGGCGGCGCCCTCGGTATCCCCGGCCTGTACGTCACGGAAGACCCCGGAGGGATCGACGCGGACGCGAAGTCCGGGACGCTGAAGGTGCGGCTCGGCCTCGGCTGGGCCAAGAGCCACCGCTTCACGACCGGACAGTGCCCGGTGATGCAGTACCACCGGGGTCTGATGATGGCGATCCTGCACGAGCGGGTGCACATCGCCAAGGCGGTCAACGCGACCGTGATCGGGATCGAGGACGCACCGCGCGGCTACGCCGAGTTCGATCAGGGCGCCAGCCGCAAGTACGTGCTGAATCCGCACGGGGCGCTGGACGGGCTCCAGCCGGTCTGACGTCACCGGCGCGGGCAGAAGACCGGGGGCCACGCACGCGTGGCCCCCTTTCGCGGCCGTCAGTCGTAGTGCCGGGCCTCGAAGACGTTGCCGTCGGGGTCGCGGAAGTAGAAGCTGCGCGTGGCCTTTCCGCGGGCGCCGAACGAGTCGCGGGAGATGTCCGACACGGGCGCCCCGTGTTCCTCCAGGCGGGCGCGCAGGGTGTCGAAGTCGTCGCCGGGCAGTGCCACGCAGACGTGGTTGACCGGGTGCCCGGAGCTCTCTGCGGAGCCCGGCAGCATCTTCATGCGCTCCGCCATCGTGAGCGGCATGAGGTCGAGGATGGTCTCCTCGTTGAGACGTACGGAGGGGAACGGAGCCGCCCCCGCGGAGAACTCCGAGAGCCTGACCGGCTCCATGCCGACCGCCTTCTCGAAGAAGTCGGCCGACGCCTCAGGGTCACGTACCCAGAGGACGACATGGTCGAGACGTGCAGTGTGGTCCGTCATGCAGCCAAGGCTGGTGTCGTCCGCCACAGGCTGCAAGGGGTTTGATCGGGCACGGCGCCCGCCAGAGATGAGGGAGTACCGTCGGACAGGAGGCAGGCGCGTGGTGCTGGTGGTGTCGGAAGAAGTACGGGAAGCGATTGACGCGCGTCGACCCGTGGTGGCCCTGGAGTCGACGATCATCGCGCATGGGCTGCCCCGCCCGCGCAATCTGCAGGTGGCGCTGGAACTGGAGGACGTCGTACGGCGGGAGGGCGCCGTTCCGGCGACGATCGCCGTGCTGGACGGGCGCCCCCATGTCGGCCTGGCCAAGGACCAGCTGGAGCGGGTCGCCAACGAGGACGGGATCCGCAAGCTGGGGCACCGGGATCTGCCCCTCGCGGTGGCGGCCGGCGCGAGCGGCGCGACGACGGTGTCGGCGACGGCGCTGCTGGCGGCTCTCGCCGGCGTGCGGGTGTTCGCGACGGGCGGGCTCGGCGGTGTGCACCGGGAGTGGACGGTGACGCAGGACGAGTCGGCCGACCTGGGACTGCTCGCGCGGACCCGGATCACGGTGGTGTGCGCCGGGGTGAAGTCGATCCTGGACGTCCCGGCGACCCTGCAACGGCTGGAGACCCTCGGCGTCGCGGTGGCCGGCTATCGCACGGAGCGGTTCCCCGGTTTCTACCTCTCCGACTCGGGTCACCCCGTGGACTGGACGCTGCGGTCGCCGGAGGAGGCGGCGGAGGTGATGCGCGCTCAGGACACGCTCGACGGGCCCGAGTCGGCGTTGATCGTCGCCAACCCGGTGCCGGAGGACGAGCAGTTGGATCCCGGGCTGCACGCGCGTGTGCTCGCCGACGCGCTGCACGCGTGCGAGGAGCAGGGCGTCACCGGGCAGGCGGTCACGCCGTTCCTGCTGGACTACCTGGTACGGCACACCGACGGCGCCTCGTTGAACGCCAACCTGGCGGCGGTGCGCGGCAACGTGCGACTGGCGGGGCGGATCGCGGCGGCCTGGGCCGGGGCATGAGCGGGACGCCGTCCGGCGCGCCGGGCGATTCGAGGGCCCGGAACGGGGCGCTGCTGGTCGTCGGGGATGTGGTGACGGACGTCATCGCCCGGCATCAGGGGCCACTCGCCTCGGGCACGGACACGGTCGCGGCCATCCGGACGATGCCGGGCGGGGCGGGCGCCAATGTGGCCTGCTGGGCCGCGCGTCGGGGCGAGCGCGAGGTGCGGCTGCTGGGCCGGGTGGGCGCGGACGCCGTCGAGTGGCACGAACGGGAGCTGACCTCGGACGGGGTGCGGCCCGCTCTCGTCGTCGATCCGCAGGCGCCGACCGGGACGGTGATCTGCCTGGTCGACGCGGGTGCCGCGGCCGAGCGGACGTTCCTGACCGACAGCGGGGCGTCCCTGCGGCTGGAGCCGCGCGACTGGTCGGACGCGCTCCTCGACGGCGTCGCATGGCTGCACCTGTCGGGCTACCTGCTGTTCTCCGCGCCGAGCCGGGAGCTGGTGACGGTGGCCCTCGCGTCCGCACGCGCGCGTGGCGTGCCGGTGAGCCTGGATCCGGCATCGGCGGGCTTCCTGGTGGAGCTGGGCGTCGACCGATTCCTGGAGTTGGTGGAGGGCGTGGACGTCCTGCTGCCGAGCCGTGACGAGGCGTGCCTGCTCACGGGGTTGCCGGACGCGGTGGACGCGGCCGCGAAGCTGAGCCGCCATGTTCCGCTGGTCGTCGCCAAGCAGGGCGCCGACGGCGCGCTGGTGGCCCGGTCGGGCACGGTCACCGCCCACGTCCCCGCCGAGCCGGCCGCGCCGAGGGACACCACCGGAGCGGGCGACGCCTTCACCGGCGCCTTCCTCGCCGCCCTGCTCGCGGGTGCCACTCCGCAGGAGGCAGCCGGGGAGGGGTGCCGGGCGGGGGCGCTGGCGGTGGAGCGGGTGGGTGGGAGACCGCCGAGGGGCGGGTGAGCCACAGCTACAGGCACAGCCGTAGCCCCGCCCACGACTGCGGCTACGGCTACGGCTACGGCTACGGCTTGCGTCCCCATGCCGAGATCAGCGGAGCCGTGGCGAGGTCCATCGTGCCGGAGGCGACGTTCGCGAGGTGGCGGTCGATCTCATCGTCCGTGGCGATGCCCTCCGTGACCAGTTGGTCGCGGATCTGGCGGACCGTGGCGGACTCCAGGGCGGCGCAGGCGGGCGAGGTGATCGGGAAGTACGCGTCGGCCGTGACCCGGCGCAGCCCCGCCTCACGCAGCAGGCGCGGGAGCCTGCGGCCGTAGGAGAGATCGGCGCCGCGGTCGGCGAGGAGCTTGCGGAAGCCGTGCCGCAGGCGGTTGGCCAGTTGCTGTTCGGGGCCGTACTCGTCGGGGCAGATGAGGGGCTGGAGCGCGGGGTCGGCGTCCTCGACGAGCAGCCGTCCGCCCGGGCGCAGGGACTCGATCATCGTGCGCAACGCCCGTTCCCGGTCCGGCACATGGACGAGGACGAGCCGGGCGTGCACCAGGTCGAACCCCTCCCCCGGAGGTTCGTCGGCGCTCACGTCGTGGATCCGGACCTCGACGGGCGGCCGGGCCGCGGCGGCGAGTTGCGAGGTGTCGATGTCGGTGGCGACGATCCTGCCGGTCGGGCCGACCTTCTTGGCCATCCAGGACACCACGGACGTGCCGCCGGCGCCGACCTCCCAGCAGCGCCAGCCGGCGCCGATGCCGAACCCTTCGATGTGCCGGAAGGTCGTGGGGTCGAAGAGGGTGGCGAAAGCGTCGAAACGTTCGCCCGCCTCGGTCTGCCGGTTGTCGAGGAGATATCCGTCGTTTCGCGTCATGCCGCGATCATTCCAGTTGCCCCGCTCGTCTCGAGCGGGCGACGCGGCGCCTACGACGAGATGGCGGACGCCGGGTTTCCCGCGGGCGGGGTGCGGGGCCGAGGCATGCGGGACGGCATCCCGGGGGAACCGGTGGGAGGGGGCGCACTCCCCCGACGGACGGTGCATCCGGCCGGGCGAAGGCTGCGTCCTACCTGGGTGGGCCGGTTGTCCACAGGCGGGAACCAAGCGGAATTAGTGATTCCCACAGGCTTACCCGGCCCTCACCGATGGCTGGCAAACTGGCACGCCAAGGCGCAGAGATGCGGCGCGAAGGATCCATGCAAGGAGACCCAGATGTCCATGGCAGGGAATCTGCGGAAGGTCACGGGCCTGGACAAGGTCGGCGGCCTGCGCAAGGTGGCACGGCTGGCTCGGCGGCGCCCCCGCGTCGACCTCAGCCACCCCGCCAGGTCCCCGCTGGGCTCCTCCGTCGTGAACTGCGTGGCCTACCGGGACGGCGTGCGGGTCCCGGAGACCGGTGAGCTGGTCGACGTGGTGCAGCGCATTCGCAAGCGCGGCGGCGGATTCGTGTGGCTCGGCCTCCACGAGCCGACGGACCGGGAGTTCGCGGGCATCGCCGAACTCTTCGACCTCCACCCGCTGGCGGTCGAGGACGCGGTCGAGGCACATCAGCGGCCGAAGCTGGAGCGCTACGACGAGACGCTGTTCGCGGTGTTCAAGACCGTCTGCTACGTCGAGCACGAGAAGCTCACGGCGACGAGCGAGGTGGTGAACACCGGCGAGATCATGGTGTTCGTCGGCCGCGACTTCGTGATCACGGTGCGCCACGGGCGGCACGGCTCGCTGGGGCCGCTGCGCGAGGGGCTGGAGTCCGACCCCGAGCAGCTCGCCAAGGGCCCGGCGGCGGTGCTGCACGCCATCGCGGACCATGTGGTCGACGACTATCTGAGCGTCACCGACTCCGTGCAGGAGGACATCGACGAGGTCGAGACGGACGTGTTCGCGGAGAACGGGGCGCGGGCCGATCCGGGGCGGATCTACCAGCTCAAGCGTGAGCTGCTGGAGCTGAAGCGAGCCGTGGTTCCGCTGAGCCGCCCGCTGGAGGAGCTGGCCACGGGTCCCATACGGGTGGTCGAGCCGGAGATACAGGCCTACTTCCGTGACGTCTCCGACCATCTGCTGCGGGCCAAGGAACAGATCTTCGCCTTCGACGAGTTGCTCAACTCGATCCTGCAGGCGCATCTGGCGCAGGTGACCGTCGCGCAGAACGAGGACATGCGGAAGATCACCGCCTGGGCCGCGATCATCGCCATCCCGACGATGGTGTGCGGCGTCTACGGCATGAACTTCGACTACATGCCGGAACTGCGGTGGACGTTCGGTTATCCGCTGGTCCTCGGCGTGATATCCGTCGCGTGTGTGCTGCTGCACCGCGGCTTCCGGCGCAACGGATGGCTCTGACGCGACGAACCCCTGTCACCGCCCGGTCCCACCCTGGAACTCCGACGTCCTCGTCCGGCACGGCCGGCCGAACGAGGACGGCAGGGCGCCATCGAGTCAACGGGTCCCGGACGCCGCGCTCATGGCGTAGACGCTCTCGGCCCATGGACCGATCTCGCCCTCCGGCAGGCTCCTGGCCAGGTCGGCTTCGCTGATCATGCCGACGAGGCGCTTGTTCTCGATGACGGGCAGCCGGCGGATCTGGTGATCCTTCATCTCCCGGAGCACGTCGCTGATGTCGGCGCTCGCGTCGATCCAGCGCGGGGTGCCCTGCGCCATCTCGCCGGCGGTGATCCTGCTCGGGTCGTGGCCCATGGCCACGCAGCCGACGACGATGTCGCGGTCGGTGAGGATGCCGCAGAGCCGTTCGTTCTCATCGCTGATGGGCAGGGCTCCGACACCCAGCTCGCGCATCAGCTGGGCGGCGCGGTCCAGGGTCTCGTGGGCCGGGATCCACTGGGCGCCTCGGTGCATGATGTCTCCGGCAGTGGTCATGGACTACCTCCCGATGCCGGACGGCCGGCGCGGCGCGGGACGCACCGCTAGTCCCGGCGCCCTTCATTCTCGCCGCGGCGCCCGGCCCCTGCACCCGGAACCGGCCGGGAACACCGAGGCGGCGTGCGGCGGTCAGGCCGAGAAGCGCACGAGTTTGCGCGGAACGACGCGGATGATCACACGGGCCTCGTCGTCCTTCTCGGCGGGTGGGTCGATCCCGAGGTACTTGTGCGAGAGCTCGAAGGGGAGCCGCTTGGCTTCGTCCGGGACGATCTCGGCGGTGCCGCGGATCTCGACGGAGGAATAGGGGTTGGCGAGGTCGTAGACGGAGACGCTGACGCGGGGGTCGCGGCGGAGATTACGCACCTTCTGGCGGGCGTCGACCGAGGAGAAGAGCACGGTGTCGCCCTCGCGCTTGATCCAGACCACCGAGTTCTGGGGAGCGCCGTCGGGGCCGAGGGTGGCCACGCTGGCGAAGTTCTTGCCGTCCAGCAGGGTGCGGACGGAGTCGTCGAAGGAGATCGGATCACTCGCGGAGGTCGTCATGCCGACAGGATATTTAAATGCACGTGCATACAGACGTGCTTTCCCGGATCTCGTCTCAACCGCTCCACGCCGGGTGCCGTGGGTCGTCGGCGCGCACCAGGACGTCGGCGGTTCCGGCCGGGTCGGTCTCCTCGGCGTAGCGCTCGTAAGCGGGGATGGTCCAGTGCTCGGACTCGGGGGTGCGGCGACGCAGGGCGCCCGGCGAGAGGAGGACGTGGACGGTCAGGTCGAAGGGGAACCAGTGGCGCAGCAGGAGGGGGCCGTGCAGCAACAGCATTCCGCCGGGCGGGAGTTGGACATGCGGGCTGCGGGTGGCTCGGTCGATGACCGGGTCCCACAGGTCGGGCAGGACGCGGCCGTCGCCGCCGGGTTCGAGGGGGCCGAAGACCTCGCGCCACAGGGCGCCGGTGTCGATCCAGCCGTCGTAGTAGGCGTCGATGTCGCGGTGGCCGTACTCCAAGCGGACCGAGGCGGGGCGCAGAAAGCCCTCCGTACCGACGGTGAGCGAGGGCCGGCCGCGTATGCGCAGTGCCTCTCCGACGCGCTCGGCGAGGTCGCCGGGGCGGGCCGCCGGGGCACCGTCGAAGGCGACGCGCGGCCAAGGGCTGCCGTCGGCCGGCTTCAGTTCGAGCAACCGCTCGGCGAGGTGGTCGCCGAGCCGCTCCCAGGTGATCGCTTCCAGTCGCACACGGCCCATGATGCGGCAGGGAGTGGGCGGGGTGCGTCGCGGTCCGGGGGCGGGGTGCCGCGGAGCCCGGTCGGAGGGGTTCCGCCGCAGCGGGAGCCCGAGGCGGCGCTGCTCGACGGGTTGCCCGCGAGCCCTCCGAGCTCCGCACCGGGCCCGAGCCGGGGAGCCCCGTCGGTGCGTTCCTCGACCCCGGTCCGAGGGGAATGAACCCGTTATGGCACCTCTCGCAACTCCCCCGCACCGCACCGGACTTCTCGTCTTCCAGCCCCTGAAGCGGCGGCATTGCGGTGAGTGTCATGCGGGGCCGTTGCAGATGCTCGTACTGGAGGACGGTGCGCCGCGGTGTCTGGACTGTGCCGATCTCGGGCATCTGGTGTTCCTGCCGCGCGGCGACACGGCGTTGACGCGTCGGTCGCGGGAGGAGAGCGCGCTGTCGGCGGTGGTCGTCCGGTTCAACCGGCGCAGGGGCCGCTACGAGCGGCATGGCGTTCTCGTCGAGGAGGCGGGGCTGGCCCGGGCCGAGGAGCGGTGCCTGGCGGACGCCGAGGCCCGGCGGCGGCGCCGGACACGGGACGCGCGGCGCCGGGCTCAGGAGGACGTACGGTTCGCGGAGGCGTTCGCGGCGGAGATACTTCGGCTGTTCCCGGGATGTCCGACGGACCGGGCGCGGGACATCGCCGGGCATGCGTCGGTGCGGGGCAGCGGACGGGTGGGGCGGAGTGCGGCGGGGCGGGCGTTGACCGAGGTGGCGGTGACGTCGGCGGTCGTGGCGTCCGTGCGGCACATGGACACGCCGTACGACCAGTTGCTGATGAGCGGGGTGCCGCGGCACGAGGCCCGGCGACGGATCGCGGCCGTGGTGCAGACGACGTTGGGGGCGTGGCGGGAACGGGTGTCGGACGCCGGCTGACGAGGGCACGGGCCTGCGCTCCTGCTGCCAACCCACGACGGGCCCGCCTTCCCGAAGCGAGACGGGCCGCCTAGCCGAGCCGCCCACCTGACATACGACAGAACCGAGCCGGGCCACCCATCCGGCACACGAAAGACCCCGAGCCAGGCCACCCACCTGGCACGCGAAAGACCCCGAGCCAGGCCGCCCACCTGCGACACACGACAGACCCCGCCCCCACCCGCGTCGGCTCCCCTGTGCCCGGGCCCCCTGGACGTTCGCGTATGTCGTCGCGCCGCTCGGCCATGGTCACTGATCTCGTTCAGGATTTCACTTGAGGTGACGGACGGGGCCGGGCAGGATCTCGGCGGGATGCGGGAGTTGATGTTGACATGATCGATGGGCCGTACTTCGTACTGATCGTGATCGGTGTGGTCGGCACCGGCCTCGTGGCCGGCGTTTTCTGCGCGTTCTCGACCTTCGTGATGCGCGGGCTCGCCGCGCTGCCGCCTGCGCAGGGCGTCGCCGCAATGAAGGCGATCAACGTGACCGCGCTGATGCCGGCGTTCATGCTGGTGTTCATCGGGACGGCGGTGCTGTGCGCGGTGATCGCCGTGGTGACGTTCGTGCTCTGGCCGGACGAGGGGACGGTGGAGTTGCTGCTGGGCAGCGCGCTGTATCTGTTCGGCTCGTTCGGCGTGACCATGGTGGCGAACGTGCCCCGCAACGACGCGCTGATGAAGCTGGACGCGGGCACCCAGGAGGCGGCCGCCTACTGGCCGACGTACGTGCGGGAGTGGACGGTGTGGAACCACGTCCGGACGGTCGCCTCGGCCGCCGCGACGGTGTCGTTCGTACTGGCCATCAGCTGACCGGATCGGTGGCCCACGCGCCGGCCGCCGGCTGAGGGAATCGGTGGCCTACGTGGCGGCCATCAGCTGAGCGGATCGTCGGCTGCGCGCCAGCCCTCGCTGCGCCGATCGGTGGCCTACGAGCCGGCCCTCGGCTGAGCGGACCGGTGGCGCACGTGGCGGTCGTCGGCTGAGCCGAGATCCCCCGAGAAAGCGCTGTCCCTCCCCTCTGCGCGCGTGACCTGCGAGACGTATCGTTTTGGGGAGAGTGCCGCCCGATGACGCACGGCTCCACCCACGTCACGCGCGCACACGCACGCGCACGCGAGGAAGACGGCCATGGCCGATCCCAAGGGTTTCATGACCACCCCCCGCCAGGACTGGCCGCGCCGGTCCGTCGAGGAGCGGGTCGGGGACTGGGACGAGGTGTACGTCCCCGGGGCGCTGCTGCCGATCATCAGCAAGCAGGCCGATCGCTGCATGGACTGCGGCGTCCCGTTCTGCCACGACGCCTGTCCGCTGGGCAATCTGATCCCCGAGTGGAACGACCTGGTGTCGCGGGAGGACTGGCGCGCGGCGGCGGACCGGCTGCACGCGACGAACAACTTCCCCGAGTTCACGGGGCGGTTGTGCCCGGCGCCGTGCGAGGCGGGGTGCGTGCTGGCGATCAATCAGCCGGCCGTCACCATCAAGAACGTCGAGTGCGCCATCGGCGACCGGGCGTGGGAGGAGGGGTTCACTCCGCCCCGGCCACCGGACCGGCTGTCGGGGCGGACGGTCGCGGTCATCGGGTCGGGGCCCACGGGCCTCGCGGCGGCGCAGCAGCTCACCCGGGCCGGGCACACGGTCGCCGTGTACGAGAAGGACGACCGGATCGGCGGCCTGATGCGGTACGGCATCCCCGAGTTCAAGATGGAGAAGCACCATCTGGAGCGGCGGATCGAGCAGATGCGGGCCGAGGGGACGAAGTTCCGTACGTCGACGGCGGTCGGGCGGGACATCGGGGCGGCCGAGCTGCGGTCGCGGTACGACGCGGTGGTGATCGCGACCGGGGCCACGGCCTGGCGTGAACTGTCGGTTCCCGGGCGGGAGTTGAGCGGCATCGAGCAGGCGATGGAGTATCTCCCGCTGGCCAATCGGGTGTGCGAGGGGGATCTGGAGTCGTCCCCGATGTCCGCCGCCGGGAAGCATGTCGTCATCGTCGGCGGCGGGGACACGGGCGCCGACTGTCTGGGCACCGCCGTGCGCGAGGGCGCCGCGTCCGTGACCCAGCTCGACATCTACGCCCAGCCGGGCGCCGAGCGGGACGAGGACGCCGAGCCCTGGCCGACGTACCCGAAGATCTACCGGCTCTCGGCCGCGCACGAGGAGGCGCGCGACCTGGAGACCGCGCCGGCGGCGGACGCGGACGCCCGCCTCTTCGCGGCGTCCACGCTGCGCTTCACGGGCGACGCCGACGGGAACGTACGGTCGCTGCACCTGGTCGAGGTGGACGCGCAGCGCCGCCAGATGCCGGACACCGGGCGGACGCTGCCGGCCGACCTGGTGCTGCTCGCGCTCGGCTTCTCCGGGCCCGACCGGACGGACGGGCTGATCGAGCAGCTGGGGCTGGAGATGGAGCCGCGCGGCACGATCACCCGGGACGCCGGGTTCGCGACGAACGTGCCGGGCGTGTTCGCCGCCGGGGACGCCGCCCGGGGGCAGTCGCTCATCGTGTGGGCGATCGCCGAGGGCCGGGCGGTGGCGGCGGCCGTCGACCGTCATCTCACGGGGAGTTCGAGGCTGCCCGCACCGATCTCGCCCTACGACCGGCCCATGACCGTGTGACGCGGCGGCCGTCTACGACGGGGCGGAAGCCGACGGAGATGCCTCCCGGGGCCGGTGGTCGGGGGACCCGGCGACGCCGGCCCTCCCCGGCTGCGCCACTCGGTGTCGCTCGTCAGCGCCGCTCGTCCGTGCCCGCCACCTTCCCCGTGGCCAGCGCCACCCTGTTCCAGGTGTTGATGGTCATGATCAGGGCCAGGACGTGGGCCAGTTCCGTGTCGTCGAACTGCGCCGCCGCCTGCGCGTAGGCCTCGTCCGGGACGCCTCCGTCCGCGACCAGGGTCACCGCCTCCGTGAGGGCCAGGGCCGCCTGCTCGCGCTCGGTGAAGAAGTGGCGGGCCTCGCGCCAGACGGCGACCAGGTGCAGCCGGTCCTCGCTCTCGCCGGCCTTGCGGGCGTCGTTGGTGTGCATGTGAAGGCAGTAGGCGCAGTGGTTGAGGAGCGAGGCGCGGATCTGGATCAGTTCGACGAGGGCCGGGTCGAGGCCCTCCCGGGCGGCGGCGTCGAAGCCGACGATCGCGCGGAAGACCTTCGGGGCGGACTTCGCGAAGTCCAGTCGGGTGCGGGCGGCGTCGGCCTCGGTGATGGCCCCGGCGATGTCGATACCGGCGCTGTTCTCGATCGTGTTCGTCGTCATGCGGACCAACCTACGGGCCGTAAAGACCCACTGTAGGGTGCATTTCCATGGCAGATTCATGGGTCAATTCCTGGGCCGACACGGCACGACGGATCGGTGCCGATCTGCATCTGGACCTCGGGGAGTCGTCCGGGCCCGGCGGCCGGCGGGCCGCGTTGACCCGTGCGTTGCGCGACGCCGTGCGCAGTGGGCGGCTCGCGCCCGGCACCCGGCTGCCGCCGTACCGTTCGCTCGCCGCCGACCTCGGGGTCGCCCGCAACACCGTGGCCGACGCGTACGCGGAACTGGTCGCGGAGGGCTGGCTCACCGCCCGGCAGGGCTCGGGGACGAGCGTGGCGGAGCGGGCCGAGCCTCTGCGGGGCGCCGAGCGGGTGCCCGTGAAGGCGCCACCACGCGCGCGTGGCCCCCGGCACGACCTGCGGCAGGGCACGCCGGACGCGTCGGCGTTCCCGCGCACGGCCTGGCAGACCTCGTACCGGCGGGCCCTGCAGCAGGCGCCGAACGAGGTCTTCGGGCCGGGCGACCCCGCCGGGCGCGTCGAACTGCGCGAGGCGCTCACCGAGTACCTGGCACGTGCGCGGGGCGTACGCACCGAGCCGGACCGGATCGTGATCTGCTCCGGCTTCGCGCACGCCCTGCGGCTGCTGTTCGGGCAGGACAGGGCCGGAGGCGGCGGCGTGCTGCGCGGGCCGCTGGCCGTTGAGGCGTACGGGCTGGGCTTCCACCGGGAACTGCTCACCGCCGCGGGCGTACGGACCGTACCGCTCCCTCTCGACGAGAACGGGGCACGCGTCGACCGGCTGGCGCGGGAGCGGGCCGTGCTGCTCACGCCGGCACACCAGTTCCCGACCGGCGGCCCGCTGCACCACGAGCGGCGCGCCGCCGTGATCGACTGGGCACGCGCGCGTGGCGGCGTGGTCCTGGAGGACGACTACGACGGCGAGTTCCGTTACGACCGCAAGCCCGTCGGAGCCGTCCAGGGCCTCGATCCGGAGCGGGTGATCTTCGTCGGCTCGGTCAGCAAGAGCCTGTCGCCGGCGTTGCGTCTGGGGTGGATGGTGCTGCCTGAGCGCTACGTCGGCGACGTGCTCGCGGCCAAGGGCGAGCGCGAGGCGTGGGCGAGCGTCCTCGATCAGCTGAGCCTCGCCGACTTCATCGTCTCCGGGGCGTACGACCGTCATGTACGGCGTATGCGGCAGCGCTACCGGAGCCGCCGGGACCGTCTCGTGGCCGCCCTCGCCGAGCACGCGCCGCATGTCGAGGTGACGGGTGTCGCCGCCGGGTTGCACGCGGTGCTGCGGCTGCCGCCCGGCACCGAGCGGTCCACGGTGAAGGCGGCCACCTGGCAGGGCGTCGCCCTGGACGGCCTCGCCGAGTTCCGTCACCCGGACGCGTCCGAGAGGGAGATGCCGGCCCGCGACGGCATCGTCGTCGGCTACGGCACGCCCTCGGAGCACGCGTACGGGGCGGCGCTGGACGCGCTGTGCGGGGTGCTGCCCCCGGCGGAGGAGCCGGCGCCCGGCACCGCCTGAGGGGCCCAGCGCACCGACGGCAAGCCGGCCCGGCCCTGCCCACTCACGGCACCCCGCCCGCGAACGCCCCGGCGCGCACCCCGACCACGAACGCCCCGGCGCACCTCGACCACGAACGCCCCGGCGCGCACCCCGCTCGCGGGAGACCTCCAGCCGCGCACCCAGCCGTCAAAACAGCCGACTGCCACGCATCCCGCCCCCCGAAGGGCCGACGGCCACGCATCCCGCCCCCGAAGGGCCGACAGCAGCGCACCCCGCCCGCAACCAGCCGACCTCCGCCCACCCCCACCCCACACCCCACACCCCGCACCCAGCACCCAGCACCCAGCACCCAGCACCCAGACGTACACCCAACCGTCGGCCAACAGCCGACGGCCGCCCGCCCCGTCTCCTGCCCGCGAACGAGCCGCCCGCCCCGCATCCTGCCCCCGAAGGAGCCGCCGTCTGCTGCCGCCGGACGAGTCGGCCCGGCCCGGCATACTGCCGCGCTCTGATTTGTTCTCCTATCTGTCCGAAAAGTGGCTTCCGGGCTACATGCAGCCAAACAGGAGTGGGATCATCGGAGCAGGAGGCGTGCTGTAGTCGCACCCTGACCGGGCCGGCAACCGGCTCGCCCCCATCCTTCGTTCCGTCGTCAGGCGCAGGGCCACCCCGCGCGTCCCCCCTGTTGGCGGTCGGTCCTGGAGGGTGTGCGATGACGACTCTCTACGAACGTCATGGAGAAGGTGCCCGCGGCGGGGACGAGCACAGGGAAGACGTCGCCCTGGGACAGGTCGGGACGTACGGCGGCCCCGCGCCGGTACCGTCGGCCGTGGTCCCGCTGGACCGGCCCGGCACCGGGCTCTTGCGGCTGATGGGGTCCAAGGCCGCGAACCTCGCCCGGGCGGCCGGAGCCGGACTGCCCGTCCTCCCCGGGTTCGTGATCCCGCACCGCACCGGCGGCGACACGCTCGACATGGTCGCCCTGCGACGGGCCTGGGACGCGCTCTCCGAGGGCGGCATCCGCCCCCTCGTCGTGCGGTCCTCGTCGCCGCAGGAGGACACCGAGGAGTCCTCGCTGGCGGGCCGGTTCGCCTCGGTGCTGGATGTGCGCGGCTGGCGGGACTTCCTCGCCGCCGTACGGACCGTGCTCGACTCGGCCGTGCAGCCCGACGGGTCCACGGCGCCGATGGCGGTGCTGGTGCAGCCCATGCTGGCCGCCCGGGCCGGCGGTGTGATGTTCGGTGCCGACCCGGTGACGGGGCGGTCCGACCGGACGCTGGTCAGCGCGGTGCGTGGCGGGCCCGACACCTTGGTCGACGGCACGCGGAGCGGCACCGGCTACTGGCTCAGCGCACACGGGCGGCTGCTGCGGACCGATCCGGCCGACGAGAGCCGGCCGGCCGCGCCGACGGGCGCCCCACCGGAGCCGGCGGGTCCGCCGCTCACGCGCGCCGAGCTGTTCCGGCTGGCGCGGCTCGCGCGGCGGGTGCGGAAGGTCTTCGGCGCGCCGCAGGACGTCGAGTTCGCCTTCGACGCCGACGGGCGGCTGTGGCTGTTCCAGAGCAGGCCCATCACCGCGATGGCGGCGCGGCCGGAGCGCGGGGCCCGGCTGCTCGGGCCCGGTCCGGTGGCGGAGACGCTGCCCGGACAGCTCGCGCCGCTGGAGGAGGACCTGTGGGTGGCGCCGATGGCCCGTGGCCTCGCCGCCGCGCTCGACATCGGGGGCACCGCGCCGCGCCGGCTGCTGAGGTCGGTGCCGGTGGTGCTGACGGTCGACGGACGCGCGGCCGCCGACCTGCGCCTGCTCGGTACGGTGCCGCCGCGGCACCGCTGGCTCGCGCTGCTCAACCCGGCGCCCGGAGCACGCAGGCTCGGCGCGGCCTGGCGGATGGGCCGTCTCGCCGCCTCCCTGCCCGGTCTGGCGACCGACCTCGTCGCCGACGTCGACCGGCGTCTCGCCGAGATCCCGTCCCCGACGTCGCTGTCCGGCACCGCCCTGGCCGCCGAGCTGCGCTGGACGCGCCGGGTCCTGGTCCCGCTGCACGCCCAGGAGGCCCTCGCCGGTGCCCTCCTGCGCGAACCCGCACGGAGCCGGACGGCCGCCGGCACCGCCCTGGCCGCCCTGGCCGAGGCCCGCGCCCGGGGCGTCCCCGACGATCAGGTGGTCGCCTCGGAGCCCGTCGTCCTGGCCCTCACCGCACCGAGTCTGCGCGGCCGGGAACGGCTGCCGCGGGCGGCGCTCCCGCCGGCCAGGCCGACGTCCGGCGCCGGACGGACACCGGACACCGGGGAACGCCCGCGGCCGCACGTCGGGCCACAGCACTCCGCGCCCGCCGACGCCCTGAGCAGCGCGGCCCTCGCCGGCTACGCCACGCCGTTCACGCGAACCCCCGGCCCCACCGCGAACACACGCCTCACCGCCCTCCCGACCCGAGAGGCCCTGCGCCTGCGCGTCCGCTGGGTGCAGGAACTCCAGGTACGGCTCGTCCGCGAGGTGGCCCTGCGGCTGGACATGGAGGCCGAACGCGTCGGACTGCTGCGGTGGACGGAACTGGCCCACGTACTGGACGGCGGCCCGCTGCCCGGCGACCTCCACGCGCGCGTGCCGCACCCCGCCTCGCCCCCGCTGCCGGACGAGTTCCGGCTGGCGGACGGCCGGGTCGTCGCCGCCGGGCGCGACGGCGGCCGGGACGACGGGGTGCGGGGCGTGTCCGCCGGCCGTGCGGTCGGGACCGTATGGGACGGGTCGGGGCCTCGGCCCGCGGACGCGGTGCTGGTCGTCCGCACGCTGGACCCCGCGCTCGCCCCGATGCTGCCCGGCCTGACCGGCCTGGTGGCGCAGACCGGCAGCCCGTTGTCGCATCTGGCCGTCCTGGCCCGGGAGTTCGGGCTTCCCGCGGTCGTCGGCACGCGGGACGCCGTGCGCCGCTTCCCGCCGGGCTCGCGGCTCGCGGTGGACGGGACCGCCGGTGTCGTTCGGCTGGACGTACGACCGGGGGACGCGCCATGAGAAAGATCGCCTATGTCTTCGCAGCGCTCGCCGCGACCGGCGCGGGCACCTACCTGATCGTCTATCTGTACCGGTGGCAGTGGCAGCGCGCGATGATCTGCGGCGTCCTGTTGCTGGTCGTCGAGGTTCTGCTGTTCGGCCTGGTGACGCTGGGGCGGCTGAACCGGATCGAGGGGCGGCTGCGCGACACCGACCGACGTCAGCGGGAGCTGGACGCCCGCCAGGAGGACGTGCTGGCCCGGCTGCGCGAGCCGGCCCTGGCACGGGAGGAGACCCGGTTCCGCTGGCTGGAGGACCCGGCCGACCGGTCGTACGTCTTCGTGCCGGTCCTGATGGTCGCCGGGGTGGTGCTGTCCGGGCTGGCGTGGGTGGTGCAGAAGGTCGCGTCGGCCACGGCCGCGCCCGCCGAGCGGCGCCTGGCCGGACGGCTGGCTGTCCTCGCGGCGCCCGATCCGGCGGCCTCCGGCGATCTGGAGGACCTGCCGGCGCCCGGCAGGGGTGCCGGACACCGCATGGCCCGCGTGACCACCGTCGGCGCTCTCTCCGTCGCTCTGCTCGCCGTGCTGATCGTGGCCCTCGCCGACCTCACGCAGACCCGCTCCGAGGAGACCAACGAGCACCGGGCGACCTCGGTCCTCGTCCAGGTCGATCTGCGGGGCCCGGACACGTCGACCGGTCGGCGGGCGCTGGCCGCGCAGCAGATCTGGGAGGGCTGCCGGGACTCCACCTCCGCCCCGCTGCGGCACGCGCCCCTCGGCGACCTGGGGAACGGCATGTTCGCCGGGGTCGTCCGGCCCGCCCTGACCGACCACGACCTCATGCGGCTGCGCGGCTGCCTGGAGGACGCGACTCTGGAGCGCGCGCACCTCACGGTGGTGGCGGTCAGTGACGTGGAGTCCGGCGACGACTCACGGTGACCGTATGGACCGGTCGGCCAACCGGACATGACAAGTGAGACGTATTGCACAAAAAAGGACATACGGCCCATTGATCGCCATCTCGGGGGTACTCTTCCTGGGCGCCCACCGTCCCCTAGTCCCCCGGGTCGCCCATGGCTGTCCTCTCCGCCACCCCGCCCCGCCCTGCCCTCCGCAAGCGCCCACTGCCCCAGCGCGTGCTGCGGGTCCTCATCGGCATCCTGATCGGTTACCTCGTCCTGTGGGCAGTAGGCGCAGGCGGCATCCTGGGCCTGTCCTACCTGACCCGCGCGGAGACGCCCGCACCCGCCGGAACGCGCGCCGTCCAGGGCGTGAACCACTTCCAGCCGGTGGACTCCGAGGGCCGCCTGTGGCGCGGCTCCGCACCTTCCCCGGCCGGTTACCGGGCTCTTGAGGGCATGGGCATCACCACCGTGGTCGACCTGCGCGCCGAGGACATGAGCACGGCCGAACTGGCCGAGCCGGGCAAGGCCGGACTCAACGTCGTACGCCTGCCGATCCGTGACGGCCAGACGCCGTCGCCCAAGCAGGTGCAGCGCTTCCTCGACGTCGTCTCGTCGACGTCCGGCCCGGTGTTCGTGCACTGCGGCGCGGGTGTCGGCCGTACGGGCGCGATGGTCGCCGCGTACCTCGTGAACACCGGCGAGGAGTCGCCGTCGCAGGCGGTCCGGCGCAACCTCGCGGTCGGCCCGCCCTCGATCGAGCAGATCTGGTACGGGCTGAACCTCAGCCCGGCCAAGGCGGAGCAGCCGCCGCTGCCGGTGACGATCGTCAGCCGCCTGGTGGACGCGCCGCGGCGCATCATGTCGTACCTGTAGACCGGTGATCGCGGGGCCCGAAGAGGCCCCGTGGATCACGGGGCCGTACCCGCAGCCGTGGCTGCCGGTACGGCCTCGGTCGTCCTACGGCTTGCGTCCCACCGCCCCGTAGCCGGGAATGACCCCGTCCTCCTGCCCCGGCACGGGCTCCCCGAGGTCGGGGTGCCACTGGTGGGGCACCTCCACCCCCGGCGGGACCAGTTCGAGGCCGTCGAAGAAGCGGGTGAACTCCTCGCGGGAGCGCAGCGCCAGCGTGACGCCCGCCGCCTTGAGCTTCTCGGTCGCCGCCTTCGACTCCTCGGGAGTGAAGTCGGCGGTCGCGTGGGTCACCACCAGGTAGCTGCCCGAGGGGAGCTCGGACAGCAGCCGGCCGACCAGTTCGTGCGCGCCGTCCTCGTCGGAGACGAAGTGCAGCAGCGCGACGAGGGAGAGCGCGACCGGACGGCTGAAGTCCAGGACTTTTCGGGCGCCCTCGACGATGGCGGCCGGGTCGCGCACGTCGGCCTGGAGGTACTCGGTGACACCTTCGTCCGTGCCGCGCAGCAGGGCCGCCGCGTGGGCCAGCACGATCGGGTCGTTGTCGCAGTAGACGACCCGCGCGTCGGGGGCGATGCGCTGGGCGATCTGGTGGAGGTTCGGCTCGGTCGGGATACCGGTGCCGACGTCCAGGAACTGCCGTACGCCCTGCCGGGCGAGCCAGCGGGTGGACCGGTGCATGAACGCCCGGTTCACCCGCGCCATCACGGGGACACGCGGGTCGAGGGCCAGCATCTGCTGCCCCATGGCCTCGTCGACGGGGTAGTTGTCCTTCCCGCCGAGATACCAGTCGTACATCCGCGCGGGATGCGGCTTGCTGGTGTCGATCTCGGTCATAAGGCACTCCGTAACACGCAATGGATTATCAACTAAGCACCAGATCAAGGAAGTTGCAGGAGAGAAGAGATAGGCAAACAGCTCAGGACAGCAGGAAGTCGGCCTCCCCCGCCTTGGCGCCCTCGATGAACGCCGTCATCTCGTCCGTGGTGTAGATCAGCGCCGGCCCGTCCGGGTCGGTCGACTGACGCACGGCGATCCGGCCGTCGGCGAGTTTCATCGCCTCCAGGCAGTTGCCGCCGTTGCCCCCGCTCCACGGCTTGTGCCAGCCCTCGCTGCCCAAGTCCCGCGCGGGCATGCCGTTGTAGACGCGTATGCGCGGCTTGATGCGATCCATTCACAGCTCCTTGCGGAGATCCCGCAGGATCTCCTTCGTGCGATGTGCCGTAGCGGCCTGCGCCGCCATGCGGTCCATGACCTCGAGATGGGTCGCCACCTCGGCGCGCGCGTCGAGATAGACGGCGCCGGTCAGGTACTCGCTGTAGACCATGTCCGGCAGTTCTGACATGGCAAATCGGAACAGCACGAAGGGCCCGTACGTGCCGGGGTGCGGCCCGCTCGCGAACGGGGCCACCTGAAGCGTCACGTTGGGCAGCTTCGCGGCTTCCAGCAGTCTGTCGATCTGAGCACGCATCACCTCCGGGCCGCCCACCTGGCGGCGCAGCACGGTCTCGTCCATCACGACCCACAGCCGGGGCGCGTCCTCCCGGGTGAGCAGTCGCTGGCGTTGCATGCGCAGGGCGACATGGCGCTCGATGTCGTCGGGGCTGGTCTGGCCGATGGCGCCGGACATGAGCACGCCGCGCGCGTAGTCCTCGGTCTGGAGCAGGCCGGGCACGAAGTGGGGTTCGTACGACCGGATGAGGGCCGCGGCACCCTCCAGGCTGACGTACATGGAGAACCAGCCGGGCAGGATGTCGTGGAAGCGCTGCCACCAGCCGGGCTTGTTGGCCTCCTCGGCCAGCGTCACGAACGCCTCGGCCTCCCCCTCGGAGATGCCGTAGGCCTTCAGCAGCAGTTGGAGGTATGGGATCTTGAGACTGACCTCGGCCATCTCCATACGGCGGACCGTCGCGGGGGCGACGCGCAGGACACGGGCGGCCTCCTCACGCTTGAGCCCGGCACGCTCCCGCAGGTCCAACAGGCGCCGACCCAGGACGACCTGACCGACCGTCGGCGCGGACCGCGGCTCGCTCACGCTCCACCTCCACGAATGAATCCGTACGCATCCCTGCAGACCGACCGAGTCGGACCGACTGAATATAGACAGACGGACCGGAGCCCGGACGAGCAACTGAACGCCGACAGGCCGACGGCGCCATTCGAAGACCTATTCGAAGATCGCGGCGGATCTCCGGTGATCCCAACTGGCGCCGTTCGACATGCTGTTGCGAGCAGTGTGCCACGGCCTTCCAGAGAGTCACACAGCACTCTGCATTTTTCAGAGTGACACTTGCCAAGTGTTCACGGCGGGGCGATAGTGGCAAGCGTGATTCCGTCCCCGCCCTTAGGAACAGACGCCACTGTGGTCCCCCACGGCCTCGGTGCACCCACGGGAGTCGGCCCCCAGCGGGGCGTCGGCGCCGAGCGCCGGTTCCGGTTCGAACTGGCCGCGCATCCGGGTTCTCCCGCCCAGGCCAGACGCCTGACCAGGGCGCGGCTGAACGGCTGGTCGGTGTGCGAGGACACCTGCGACACGGCGGCTCTCGTCGTGTCCGAGCTGGTCACCAACGCGATCGTGCACACGGCCAGCGAGCACATAGTGTGCGAACTGCACGACGGCACCGATCTGGTGCGCATAGCCGTGCGCGACGAGGGATGCGCGCCGGGCGAGCCACACCCGGCGCCGGCGCGTCCCGAGGAGGAGCACGGGAGGGGACTGCTCCTCATAGACGCCCTCTGTCACGCCTGGGGGGCTCGGGAACACGGGACCGGACTGGTGGTCTGGGCCGATCTGCCACGCGGGACCGCCCTCGGCGACCTGCTGAGCACCGACCAGGGACCCCGCTCCGACCTCGGCTGGGGATCCCGGCCCAAGCCGGGTCCGCCCGGTGGCCCGGGGGACGACGAGGCCGAGGCGCGACACGACAGGGGAACGGGATCCGCATGGCTGTGAGCGGCGTGTCCGGCGGCGGTCAGGTGCTGAGCCTGGATTCGCTGGTCCGCTTCCGCCGCGGCATGCGCACATCCGCCGCCCCGCGCCGCCTGCCCGTTCCGGAGGGGATGACGGCTCCCCTGGGCTGCGACGCGGTGGCGGTTCCCGCCCGCTTCGGTCCGCTGGTCCTGCCCCGGCTGCCGCGCGTGGGGTGCGTGTACGCCGACGACGTGCACTGGTGGTGGATCGTCCCCTCGGACTCCGACTACGCCCTGGAGTGGCCGGCCTCGGTGCGCTACAGCACGGGAGCGGTCGCCACCGACACCCCGCGGCTGATCCACCGGCCGGACGGCACGGTGCCGTACACCCCGCCGATCCCGCTGTATCTGGCGCTGTGCAGGGTCATGGGGACGACGCCGAGCTGGTCCAAGCAGATCACGGCGTGAGGCCCGGCGGACCCGTCCGTCGTTCCTGAACACGGGCACCCGGCGGCGTACGCCCGCGTGCACCTCTCCCCCTCACCCACGCCCTCCCCCGGACGTCCCCGCCCCGCCATAGTGGCCCTCCGTCGTCGAGGGTGGTCGGGGGAGGGTGTGCGGTGGGGAAGAAACAGGGCGCCGGTGAGGCTCGGGTCTCGGAGTCGGAGCGGCTGCTCTTCGGAGGGCCGCTGCGCTATGACATGGGGTGGAACCAGCACCGGGACGCGTTCCTGGAGCTGAGCCTGCGGGCCATGGTGACGCGACTGCCGTCCCTGCTGGGGTCGAGTTTCCGGCTCGCCTGGCAGGCCGACCGGCGGGCGGCGCGGACCGTGCTGGCGGCCGAGGTGAGCCGGGGCCTGGCGCAGGCGGTCGGGCTGCTCGCCGTCAACAGCGTGCTGGGGCGGCTGATCGAGGGCGGGCCGCTGGCGGAACGGCTGCGCGGCGCCGTTCCCGCACTCCTCGCCATGGCCGCCGTGATGGTGGTCTCGACGCTGCTGCGGGCCGCGTCGACGTACGCCACCGGACGCCTGGAGCCCAAGGTGGAGCGAGTGGCGACCGAGCTGTACCTGGAGCGCGCGGCGGCCGTGGAGCTGGCCGCGATCGAGGACCATGCCTTCCACAAGCTGCTGGACACCGCGCAGTACGGCGCCTCCTCCGCCCGGCGCATGATCTCCTACAGCGCCCGGGTCGTGAACGCGGCCATCTCGCTGATCGCCGCGGCCGGTGTGCTCGCCGTGCTGCACCCCGCCCTGCTGCCGCTCCTCGCCACCATGACGCTGCCCAGCGCCTGGAGTGCCCTGACCAACGCCCGGCGCCGCTACGAGTCCTTCCACACCTGGGTCCAGCACGCCCGCGCCGGCCATCTGATCAGCGGGCTGCTGACGGAACCCGCCGCCGCGCCCGAGATCCGGGTGCACGGGGTCGGACCGTTCCTGCTGCGCCACTACCGGGCGATGTCGGAGACCGCGGAGGCGGAGCAGGCCCGGCTCGCCCGGCTCGCCGCGCGCACCGGGCTCATCGCGGCGGCGTGGACGGGGCTCGCGACCGTGGCGACGTACGCGACGCTGGGCGGCCTGCTGCTCGCCGGCGCCATGGCGCTGTCGGTGGCGGGCACGGCCGTGATCGCCATCCGCACCGGGTCGTCGAGCCTGGACAGCCTCGTCCTGGAGGTCAACGCGCTCCACGAGGAGGCGCTGTTCGTGGGCGATCTGCAGCGGCTCTACGTCGAGGCGGCGGAGCGGGCGATCCCGGTCGGCGGTGCCGCGCTGCCCGAGGATCCCCGGGAGATCCGCTTCGAGAACGTCAGCTTCTCCTATCCGGGCGAGTCCGCCCGCCCCGCCCTCGACGACGTCACGCTCACCCTGCCCCTCGGCCGGATCGTCGCGCTGGTCGGCGAGAACGGCTCCGGCAAGACCACCCTGGTCAAGCTGCTCGCCGGGCTGTACACCCCGGACCGGGGCCGCATCCTGTGGGACGACGTCGACGCCGCCGGCGCCGACCGGCACCAACTCGCCGAGCGCATCGCGATGGTGGCCCAGGACTTCAAGCGCTGGCCGTTCACCGCCCGGGTCAATGTGGCCGTGGGCCGCTCCTCCGCACCCCTCACCGAGGAACGGCTGGCCACCTCGGTCGCCGAGGCCGGGGCCGAGGAGGTGGTGGCGGATCTGCCGCGCGGCCTGGACACCCTGCTGGCCCGCCAGTTCAACGGCGGGCACGAGCTGTCCGGCGGTCAGTGGCAGCGGCTCGGGATCGCGCGGGCCGCCTACCGGCGGGGCCGCATCCTGATCGTGGACGAGCCGACGGCGGCCCTGGACGCACGGGCCGAGCTGGAGGTGTTCGAGAAGATCCGCGCCCTGGCCTCCACCGGGCAGACGGTCGTCCTCATCACGCACCGGCTGGCGTCCGTCCGCCATGCCGACCTGGTGCACGTCCTCGACCAGGGCCGGCTCGTGGAGTCCGGGACTCCGGACGAGTTGCTGGCCACCGGCGGTGTCTACGCGGAGCTGTACTCGCTCCAGGCCGAGCAGTTCACGACACGGGTGCCCGCGCCGAAGGCGGGCTGACCGGCACGCCCCTGCCCGGGGCTCAGGCGGCGGCGTCCAGCGCGACGTCACCGCGGACGATCACCAGGAACGCGTCCGTCGCGAGGTCCATGACGACCTCGGCGGGCAGTCCCTCCATGCGTCGCGCGTGTGCGAACTCCTCCGCCGGCCACGAGCCGCGCGGCCCGCCCGCGGGAAAGCGTTCGAGCACTGTTCGCCCGTTCACCATCCTGACCTCCGATAAGCGTCGTACTTGTAGGAGTTAACGCCTGCCGGAGGGGAATCGCCTCGCTCAGTGACGGGACTGAGACGTAGTTGACACTCGTTCACCGCTCTGTGTGAGCACCGGCTCACTCACGATGATCATTCGCTACGTCCCGTGTCAGTCGTCGTACTCGTCGTGATAGCGGACGCGTTCGCTGCCCGCGGGCGCCCCGAGTGCCGACGCGCGCCCCTTGGGTTCCTCCCACTCCTCCTGCCGGCCCAGCGCGGTGAGGTCGAGGAAACCGGTGGTCGAGCCCAGTCCGTCCAGGCCGCGCTCGTAGGTCGAGTAGGTGTGGAAGACGCGGTCCCGCTCCCGCAGGAAGCAGCTGACGCCCGGCCGCTCCACCAGCTCGCCGTCGTGCTCCAGGGTCACCTCGAAGTCGCGGTTGAAGTCGCTGCCGTACGACGAGAACCAGGGCAGCGTCCAGCCCATGCGGGCCTTGAACGGCAGGATCCGGGTGTAGGGCGCCCGGGAGACGGCGACGAGCGTGGTCCCGCGCGCCTTCAGATGCGCCAGGTGCCCGATCTGGTCGAGGAACCCGGAGCAGCTGCGGCAGCCCGCCTCCCACTCGGGGGCGAACATGAAGTGGTAGACGACGAGTTGGTGCCGTCCCTCGAAGAGATCGAGCAGGGTCGCCTTGCCGTCGCCGCCCTCGAAGACGTACTCGTCCTCGACCTCCACCATGGGCAGTCCGCGCCGCTCGGCGTTGAGGGCGTCACGCGCGCGTGTGGCCGCCTTCTCCTTGACCAGCAGTTCCTCACGTGCCGCGCGCCACTGCTCGCGCGAGACGATCTCCGGAAGCGACATGGCAGGCCCCTCCTGTGCAACGGTCCGTTCGGGGTGGTGACCGCGGGCGGAGGCGGAACTCATCGCCGGGCGCGAAGAATTCTCAGAAATTCTTCGCGGAGTACGACACCGGCAGCGTGAGCAGGCCACGCGCGCGCAGGGAGCGGCGCCACCGGAGGTCGCCGTCCGCGAGGGCGAGTTCGGGGAACCGTTCCAGGAGGGCGGTCAGGGCGATCTCGGTCTCGGCGCGGGCCAGCGGCGCGCCCAGGCAGTGGTGGACGCCGCGGCCGAGGGCGAGGTGCCCGGAGGTGTCGCGGGTGAGGTCGAGGCGGTCGGGGTCGGGGAAGCGGGCCGGGTCGCGGTTGGCGGCGGCGAGGGACAGCAGGACGGTCTCGCCGGCCGGCACGACGACCCCGCCGATGGTCATGTCCTCGGTGGGGAAGCGGCGGATGGCGAGCAGGGCGGGGCCCTCGAAGCGGTGGAACTCCTCCACCGCGGCCGCCATGCGCTTGGGATCCTCGCGCAGGGCGGCGAGCTGTCCGGGGTGCTGGAGGAGGGCCAGCACCGCGTTCCCGATGAGCTGGACGGTGTTCTCGTAGCCGGCGAACAGGATGAGGAAGGCGAGGGACATCAGCTCGTCCTCGCTGAGCCGGTCGCCCCCCTCGCGGACCGCGATCAGGTCGGAGAGCAGGTCGTCGCCGGGCTCCTCACGCTTGTCGGCGAGGAGTTCGCCGAAGAAGCCGAGCATGGCGACGACCGCCGCCTTGGCGTCCTGCGGGCGCGTCGGGTCGGGGGCGATGAGGGTGTCGGTCCAGACCCGGAAGTCACGCCGGTGCCGGTCGGGGACACCGAGCAGGTCGCAGATGACGGTGATGGGCAGCGGCGCCGCGTAGGAGGCGATCAGATCGGTGGTGCCGTGCGGGCCGAGGGCGTCGAGCAGCCGGTCGGCGGTCTCGCGGATGGGCGCGCGCAGTTCCTCCACGCGGCGCGCGGTGAAGGCCCGCACGACCAGCCGGCGGATACGGGTGTGGTCGGGCGCCTCCATGTTGAGGAGGTTGGCGTCCAGGGCGGGCGGCAGCGAGAGGCCCTGGTAATTGCCTTCCCTCGCGTGCCGCTTGTCCACGGAGAGCCGAGGGTCGGCCAGTGCCTCGCGCACGTCCTGGTACCGGGTGACGACCCAGGCCGGGTTGCCGTCGGCGCCGGCGATGCGGTGCACCGGCGCGGTGTCGCGCAGGCGCCGGTACACGTCGTGGGGGTGGTCGATGAGGCCGTCGGCGGGATCCATGGGGATCAGCCTAGAGGCGGCCTCAGGTGTCGTAGTCCTGGATCCGCCCGCCGTGGCCGCGGTCGAGGAGGGCGGGCATGCGCTCGGCCAACTCCCTCACGACGGACGGCACATCGATGGTGAGCAGCTCGCGGTCGCGCATCAGGATCCGTCCGTCGACGATGGTCGTGCGCACGTCGCAGGAGCGGGCGCTGTGCACGAGGGTCGCGGCGAGGTCGTGCACCGGCTGGGTGTGCGGGCCGCCGAGGTCGACCAGGACGATGTCGGCGCGCCGGCCGGGTGCGAGGGTGCCGAGACGGTCGCCGAGTCCCACCGCGCGGGCGCTCTGGAGCGTGGCGTGATGCAGGGCTTGACGTGCCGTCAGCCGGCGCGGGTCACCGGTGGCCGACTTCTGGACGAGGGCGGTGAGCGCCATCGACTCCCATACGTCGAGGGAGTTGTTGGAGGCGGCGCCGTCCGTGGCGAGGCCGACGGGGACGCCGATGTCGTGCAGGGCGCGTACGGGCGTGGTGGTGGGCCAGGCGAACTTCAGGTAGCCGCGCGGGGCGGTGGCGACGGCCGTGGTGCCCTCGGCGGCTTCGAGGAGCGGCAGGTCGCTGTCGAGGATGCCGGTGCCATGGGCGATGAGGACGTCGGTGTCGAGGATGCCGGTACGCCGGAGCACCTCGATGGGGGTGACGCCGTGCCGGGCGAGGCTGGTCTCGGCCTGGTCGCGGTTCTCGGCGGCGTGGAGATGGACGGGCAGGCCGTGGGCCCGGGCGAGGTCGGCGGTGGCGGCGAGGTCGGCGTCGTCGACGGTGTAAGGGGCGTGCGGGGCCAGGGCGGTGGTGATGCGACCGCCGGCGCCGCCCCGGTGCCGCAGCGCGAACTCCAGCGACCTCTCCCGCCCTTGCGGGCCCTGGGAGGAGAAGTACGCCTCGCCGAGGTGCGCCCTGATCCCGCACTCCTCGACGACGGCGGCGACGGCGTCCATCGAGAAGTAGTGATCGGCGAAGCAGGTCACCCCGCCCCGGATCATCTCGGCACAGGCGAGCCGCGCCCCCAATTCCACGTCCTTCGCCGTGAGGTTGGACTCGATCGGCCACACGACGTCGTTGAACCACTCCTCGATGGGCAGGTCCTCGGCGACGCCGCGCAGGGTGACCATCGGGGCGTGCGTGTGACAGTTGACCAGACCGGGAAGCGCGACCTGCCCGGCGGCCTCGATCCGCTCGACGGCGTCCCGCCCGCGCACGGCGTCGACGCTCGTGACCGCTTCGACGACTCCGTCGCGGACGACGATGGCGGCGTTCTCCTCGAACCCGATCCTCTCCTGATCGTCGTGCACGAGGACGGTGCATCCGGTGATGACGAGGTCGGCGGGAGCTTCTGCGGGAGAAGGCGTCATCACGCCAACGTACGACGCGGTCGTCGGGCCGTGTGAGGTGAACCGCGCATCCCGGTCAGGGGTCTGTCGCACGGGCCCGGCGCCCGGGCACGCTGGCCTCGTCACGGCCTGCCCGCCGGCCGCACCACGGCCCCGGGGCGGCATCGCGGCCTACGGCTTCTGGAAGGAGCCCGGCATGCTCCTCGGCACCTGGAACCTGGAGAACCTCTACCGGCCCGGCGGCGAGTTCGGCCCCAAGGACAAGGCGGCGTACGAGACGAAGCTCGCGGCACTGGCCGCGGTCGTCACCGATCTCGACCCCGCGCTGCTCGGCGTGCAGGAGGTCGGGGACCCGGAAGCCCTGAGCGACCTGGCCGGGATGCTGTCCGGTGACTGGCACGTCGCGCTCTCCGGGCACCCGGACGGCCGCGGCACAAGGGTCGGCTTCCTCAGCCGCACCGCGCTGCGCGTCCTGCACGACACGTCCGCCTTCCCGCAGCGGCTGAAGCCGGTGCAGACGGACGACGACGGCGGCACCGTCCCGGGCGCGGGCCGGGGCTTCCTCGCGGTGGAGACGGAACCGGAGCCGGGGTCCGGGCCGCTGCGGGTGGCCGTCGCCCACCTCAAGTCGAAACTGCTGTCCTACCCCGGGGGCCGCTTCAACCCGCGGGACGAGGGCGAACGCGCCCGCTACGGCGCCTACGCCCTGTACCGGCGGGCGGCCGAGGCGACGGCGCTGCGCGCGCTGGCGGACGTACTGCTGGCCGGAAAGGGAGGCGAGCGGGACGTGGCGGTCGTCGGCGACCTGAACGACGAGGTGCAGGCCGCGACCACCCAGATCCTGCTGGGCCCGCCCGGCTCGGAGATCGGCACGCCCGGCTTCGAGGTGAAGGACAAGGGCGACGCGGTCCGCCTGTGGAACGTGGCACCGCTGATCCCGGCCGGGCAACGCTTCTCACGCGTCAACTCCGGCCGGCGCGAGCTGATCGACCACGTCCTGTGCAGCCACCACCTGATCGGGCGGGTGACGGCGGCGGGAACGGGGGCCGCGGGGGCTCCGGAGCTGCCGTCGATCGGGGCGGATCCGCAGGAACGACGGGGCAGGCCGGGCTCGGACCACGCCCCCGTCTGGGTGCGGATCGGGGACTAGGGGCTGCCGTGGGGACACGGCTGCGGCATCACCCGGCGAGTGGCACCTCGGGGGCGTCGGGTATCCGCAGCCCGACCCGGTCACGTTCCTCGGCGAGTTCGTCGAGCAGTTCGTTGAGCTGAGCGAGGTGCCAGGCCGTGAGCCGCCCCGAGTCGTCCAGGTGGACGGCGCACGCGGTGGTCGTGTCGACGAGCCGTTCGAGGGTGGCGACGACGTCGTCCGCGCCTTCCGTGTGCCGGGCGAGCGCGGGGAGTTCCGCCGCGGACACGGCGTTGGCGGTACGGGCCTCGGCGAGCGCGCGGTAGGCCTCGCGGCGGAGGGTCCAGCGCAGGGCACGGGCGTCGGCCCCACCTCGCGCGGCCCCGTCGGACTCGCGAAGAACGTGATCGAGGTAGCCGTACGCCGCACGCCCCGCCGCCCCCAGCCGGGCCCGCACACCCCCACCCCGCTGTCCCGGCATCGGCAGATGCCCCACGACGAGCACGATCGCGCAGGCCAGCAACGTCTCCCCGATCCGGCTCACGGAGGCCTGCGGCTCGCCGCCCACCATCACGAGGGCGAGCACGAGGACGGTCACGACGGCGGTCTGCGCGGCGAAGTGGCGGGTGGCCACGGGAATCAGCGCGCCGCTGAGGGCCACCAGCACGATGAGCCCCTCCGGCCGGGGCAGTACGGCCGCGAACGCGGCGAAGAGCAGAGCTCCCAGCACGGTGCCGGCGGCACGGCACAGCACCCGGGAGACGAGCGGCCCGAGGTCGGGCTTGACGAGGAAGACCGCGGTGGCCGGGAGCCAGTACCAGTGCTCGTGCTGCCCGTACCACTGGGCGCGGTACAGCCCTTGCGCGATGGCGGCGCCGGCCCCGAAGCAGAGGGCGACCCGCAGCCCGTACTCCCTGCCGCCGGCCCCGAGGACGGCACGCGTCACGTCTCGGGCCGTACGCCGCCGGGAGTGCAGGTCCCTGTCCCCCTTGCCCCGGTCGAAGGCTTCGGCGGCGTGCAGCAGGGCGTCGTCGAGGGCGCGCAGGGCGGGTGCGGAGCGGGCGGGCGCGGGGAGGGGACCGGTGTGGGTGTTGCCGCGTACGGCGGCGGCGAGACGCCGGGGCCCTTCGGAGGCGCGGGCGGGCACGGGTTCGCCGGCCCAGGCGAGCGCGGTGGCGGCCTCGCCGAGCGGCAGCGCGGCGGCGTACTGCGCGTGCAGCCGCCGCTCGGCGGACGAGGAGGCGTGCCGCCGCAGCCGGGGGCCGGTGAGGGCGTCCTGGGCGTGATCGAGGGCGGCGGTGAGGGCGGCACGGCGGGCGGTCGCCCGTTCGCTCCCGACGGCGTCGAGCAACTCGGCGACGGCGTCGTAGACCCCGGCCACCGCGTCCCGCTCACCGTCGAACCGGAAGTCTCCGACGAGGGAGCCGGGCGTGGGCAGCGCGAGCCGCAGCGCCAGCAGCCACGCGGCACCGCCGAGATAGGCGACCGCCCGCTCCCACCCGCCCTCGGGCAACGGCATCCCGGCCCCGATCGCGGCGGCGACCAGCAACTGCGTGCCGGAGGCGGAGGCGACGGGCCCGACGGCACTGATGCCTCCGGCGAAGAGCCCGAGCCCGGCGAACAGCAGCGTGAGCGGCACGGCCCCGAGCCGGTCCCCGGCACAGGTCCCGACGAGCAACCCGACGGCCCCCACCACCGCGGGCACCCCGAGCCGCCTGACGGAGCCCCTACGGCTCCCGGGCCGGTCGTTGATCCCGGAGAGCATGGCGGCGATGGCGGCGACGACACCGAGGGACGTACGGCCGACCAGTACGGCGACCAGCAGCAGCGGCCCCGCGGCCAACGCCCCGCGGGTGACCGCGCTCCAGGGAACGGGACCGCGCTGGGCGCGGAGCGCGTGGGCGAGCCAGGGCGGAAGGGCCGGAACCGGGCGGGCGGGGCGGGACACAGGGCTCCTGTCGGGGCGAGGGCGGGGGTGGGTGCCTTCGGGCGACGGTGGCCGGGCGGTGCGGTGGCCGTCACGGGTGCGGCCTGATGTCCACGGTAGGGCGGGATCCTGGTGGGAAGGGGACGCCGGGGTTTCGAGGATGTGACGATGCCTGCAAACGGCACGTTCTTTATGAACGCAATCACGCTGCGTGGACTGTGCCGAACAGCGTCTCCGCGTCGGTGATCGCTCTCAGCAGGGCCGCCGGCTGCGGCCGCAGTGTCCCGAGGATCCCGTCCGCTGCACGCAGCCCCGCCCGCTCCAGCAACCGCTTCTCGTTCGTCACCCACTCGCCGCGCGCCGCCAGCACCGCGTGCCCGGCCTGTACGGCGGCCGTGGCGAGGGCGCCCGCGACCTCGGTGAGGCGGCCGGAGGGAGCATGGTTGGTCTTCGCGTAGGCGAGGGTGGCCCGGGCGGTGCCGTACCAGCGTTCGCTCGCCGTGCGGCGCAGCTTCTCCGGGTAGCGGGCGGGCCTCGGCGGCGTGCCGCGCAGCACCTGATTGATCGCCAGTTCCGCGACGATCAGGTAGGTGGGGATCCCCGCGAGATGGAACAGCAACGGCTCCACCCGGAACCGCCCTTCCTCCGCCTCGGCCAACTCCCGTTCCACCACGTCGAGATCGCGGTAGTGGACGTCGACCCGCCGCCCCTCGATCGTCAGCCACGCTCCCCCGTTGAAGACGCCCCCGCCCCAGCCGCCGACCTCCGACACCTCGCCCTCCCAGCCGAGGGCGCGCAGGTCGGCCGGGTCGAAGGGGCCCCGGTAGTAGACGGCGAGGTCCCAGTCGCTGTCGGGCCGGTGGGTTCCCTCGGCGCGGGACCCGCCCAGGGCGACGGCCCGGACGGTGGGGAGGGCGGCCAGCCGGTCGGCGGTGGTGTCGAGGAACGAGGCGTCGTCGCGAGAGGGCATGCGTGCAGGGTAGGTACGTGCCCGAGGGGGATCCACGCAATAAGGCCGGGCCCGTCTCTCCCTGAGGCTGAGGCGTCGAGGTGGTACCCGTCGCCTCGTCAGGAGCCGCAGTCGCGGCCGGCATCGCACTGCCAGCCGGAGAAGCCGCCCTCACGGGGATGGTCGATGTCGTTGTCGAACTGGACGAACCCCCACGCCACCCAGGCGATGAAGGCGATGCAGAGGGCGAGTCCGGTCCATAGGGCCAGCTTCTTCAGAAGGGCGGTGGAGCCCGAGTCGGCCCGGGCAGGACTGTCCGCCTTCGGTCGCGGCGGCCCGGCGGGAGTGTGTCGGCCCCTCACGAGCGGGCCGTCATCTCGTCGGACGAGCCGGAGACGTCGAAGTCCTGGGCCATGCCGGAGGTGTGGAGGTGGGCGATGTCGGCCTGCTCCAGGTCCATGCCCGTCGGGCCGGGCCCGCCGCCGGACACCGTCGCGCGGTGCTCGCTGGGGATGCCCCAGTCGTACCGCTTCTGGACCTCGACGTGGTACGTGATCTCGTCA
Organism: Streptomyces sp. Y7; assembly: GCF_043195415.1. Classification (NCBI taxonomy): domain Bacteria; kingdom Bacillati; phylum Actinomycetota; class Actinomycetes; order Kitasatosporales; family Streptomycetaceae; genus Streptomyces; species Streptomyces sp. Y7. The sequence goes on along the minus strand of NZ_JBIDDQ010000004.1, from coordinate 401,584 downwards.
CCCCGCTTCTCCCCGACGAGACGGTACTGGAAGTGGTTGAGCGCGTAGTACCACTCCATGCTGCGGTCGCCGTCGGCCGGATCGGGGGCGGTGGAGGACCACTCGGTGGTGAACGGCCCGTCCCCGCGTTTGCGGACGTCGCTCTCCAGCGTGCCGTCGACGTCCTTCCGGAAGGCGGGTATGTCGTTCATCATCTGCTGCGGCTCGACCTCGACGGGCTTTCCGCTGCCGTCGAGATAGTGCTGGACCAGGCCGGCCGCGGTCGGCCAGCCCTTCATCACGGCGAAGTAGGCGGCGACGTTGTTGAGCTGGTTGTAGACCTGGCGGTCCTTGGCGGTGGGCTCCACGATGCCGAACTGCCGGTTCTCGGATTCGAAGTTGCCGACCGTACCGAAGATCACCTTGAGGCTCTTCGCCAGCCACTCGTCGTCCTCGGCGGCGTCGTCGAGCAGCGCGCGCACGCGTGTCTGAAGCGAGTCGGCGGTCTGCCTGCGCTCGTCGAGCATCTTCGGGGTCTCCGGGTCGTTCGGGTCGTACATGACCTCCCACTCGACCGTGCCGGAGTCCGTGATGTTCATTCCCTCGGTCAGCGCCTCCCGCTGGAGGTTCTCGGCGCGCAGCTTCAGGCCGGCGAGGCCCTTGACGCCGCCGCGGCCGGTGGCACCGTCGGCCTCGGTGTCCAGGAAGGTCCGCAGCGCCCTGACCTCTTTGTCCAGGGCGTCGATGTCCATCTGGACGCGGTCGCAGTAGTCCTGCGCGGCCCGGCCGCCCTCGCCGCGCCAGTGGTCCTCGTGGAGAGGTTTCACCACGTCGTCGTGGAACCCCGTGCGCGCCTCCGTCAGTTTCCGGTGGACCGTCACCCACTCGTCGGCGAACGTCTCCAGTCCGGCGACGTCGAGTTGCAGCAGTGCGTAGAAGCCGGGCATGTCCTGTCCCCGTGTATTGCGGTGCGGTCGGTGGTGCTCAGGAGAACTGCGAGGCGGTGCGCGTCTCGTTGGCGTCATAGGCGTCCGCACTGAGGCGGAAGTTGGCCGCCGCCTGGTCGAGCCGCTGGACGACGACGTTGTTCAGCGCCTCCCAGCGACCCTGGAGCTCGTCGAGACTGCTGGTGAACTGCCACCCGCCGGCCGCGCGGGCCAGGTCGCTGTTCGCGTCCTCCGCCACGCCCCGTGTCTTGCGGATGATCTCGGAGGCCGTCTCGCAGTCGTCGGCCCGTCTGCGCAGGAACGACGAGGTGACACCGACGTCGGGATCGGTGCCCCAGGGCGCCGGCGGGAGGGGGCTGGGGTTCGGCGAGGGCGACGGTTCCGGACTCGGACTCCCGCCGTCCGCACCCGAGTCGGGCGGCGACGGGGCCGGAGTGGGACCAGGGGTGGGACCGGGAGTGGGCCCGGGAGAGGGCTCCGCCGTCACCGCGTACGCCACCCTCGGGTCTGCGGGCTCGCTCATGGATTCCTCCCCGGCTGTCGGCAGGCGCTTCCCCCGTGGAGCACCGCGACACCTCTCCAAGGAATGTACAGGACAACCAATTCGTCATCAGTGGCGCCCACTTGCCGCTCGAACGGGTCGGCCGGCGAACGGGCCGCCATCGGCTCCGGCTGCTGGGCTCACGCCCCACGCCAGAAGGCAGTCAGAGGTGGGCCCGTCAGTGCCGCATGCGAACGCGCGGGTCGCGGCCCGAGCCGGAAATTCGGATGCGCGCAGTCGAGCGGGCGCGGATGATCGGCGAGTTGTACGCCATGGGGCCTCGCCGGGGCCATGGCCCGTCGGCCCACCAGGAGCCCGCATGATCCGCCGTGTCACCTCCCCCGCGCTGTTCCCTCCCCCGACCTACTCCCACGCCTCGGTCGTGGAGGCGGGCACGAGGATCGCGTTTCTCGCCGGTTCCGTGCCGCTCGACGGCGACGGGAATCTCGTCGGGGAGGGCGACCCCGTACGGCAGGCCGAGCAGGTGATCGCCAACCTGGACGAGCAACTCCGCTGCGTCGGGAGCGACTTGACGCAGGTGCTGTCGACCGACGTGTACGTCGTGAGCGGTGACACCGCCGTGCTGTCCGCCGTCTGGGAGGTCGTCGAGGCGTCCGGGCTCAGCGTCGGGCCTCATTCGTCGACGCTGCTCGGGGTGGCGTGCCTGGGATACACGGGGCAGTTGGTGGAGATCACGGCGACCGCCGTCGTTCCCGACGAGAGCACGCGCGGGGCGCGACCGTGAGCGCCGTGGCCCTGCGCCGCGCCCTGCCCACCGACGCCGGTGCCGCCGCCGACGTCTGGCTGCGCTCCTTCGCCGCCGCGCTGCCCACGGTCGTCCGGCCCCGTTCCGACGACGAGGTGCGGACCTACTTCCGCGAGGTCGTGGTGCTGTTGCGGGAGACCTGGGTGGCCGAGGCCGCCGGCCGGGTCGTCGGGCTCATGGTGCTCGACGGGGGCGTGCTCTCCCAGCTCTGTCTCGACCCGGACTGGCGCGGACGCGGCATCGGCGACCGGTTCGTCGACCTCGCCAAGCGGTGCCGGCCGGGTGGACTGAGCCTGTGGACCTTCCAGGTCAACAAGCCCGCCCACCGCTTCTACGAGCGACACGGCTTCGTCGCCGTCGAGCACACGGACGGGAGCGGGAACGAGGAGCGGGAGCCGGACGTGCGGTACGTCTGGCAGCCGGGGCACGCTCAGTCGCCCTGAGCGCCTCCGTCGGGGCGGCCCCACGCACGCCGTTTCGGCAACGGCCTCGCGTACCCCCCGGCCCGACTCGTCCGCAGCCCCAACCCGACCAGCGACTCGGCGAGTCTGACGGCCGCGCCGACCCCGTCCACCACCGGAACCCCCAGCTTCTCCGACACGGCCTGCTGCAGTCCGGTCATCCCGGCGCACCCCAGTACGAGGACCTCGGCGCCGGCGTCCCGGGCCCGTTCGGCGGCCGTGAGAAACGCGGCTTCCGTGCGCTCGGCGTCCTCCAGCTCCAGCACCCCGAGCCCGGTGCCGATCACGGCGGCACAGTTCCGCCCGACCCCCGCCAGCTCCAGACTGTCCTCGATCTGTCCGCACGAGCGCTCCAGCGTGGTCACCACGCCGTAGCGCCGGCCGAGGAGGCAGGCCAGATGCGCCGCGGCCTCCGTGATGTCGACGACCGGTACGTCCACCAGCTCGCGGACGCCCTCCCGCCCGTGCTCGCCGAAGCCGGCCATGACGACCGCGTCGTACGCCGGACCCTCGTAGCCGCGCAGCGCGTCCATGACCGCCGCCGCCGAGAGGTAGCTGTCGAGCCAGCCCTCCGCCGACTCGGGGCCCCACGCGGGCGTCAGTCCGAGCACGGTGGTGCCCGGGCCTGCGGCGGCCCGGGCACCTCGTACGATCTCCTCGGTCATCCCCTGCGTGGTGTTGCAGTTGGTGACGACGATCCGCACGTCCGTCAGACCTCCCGCGCCGGAGCGGCGGTCGGGGTGGCGGCGGCAGACCCGGCCGCCCGCTCGTCGCGGCACAGCACCACGTACACACCCGCCGCCATCGCCGTCCCGATGAACCACGAGTACGGCGCCACATCGCTGAACGTCTTCACCAGCGCCAGCACCGCCGCGACCCCCGCCGCCGGCAGGAACGCCCACAGCGCCTTGGGGTTGACGCCCCTGCGGTAGTAGTAGCGGGAGCCGGGGGTGGCGTCGAAGAGCTCACTCACGTCCACCCGGCCGTGCTTGACCAGGTAGTAGTCGACCATGATCACGCCGAACAGCGGGCCGAGGAAGGCGCCGAGACCGCCGAGGAAGTAGTTGACGACCGTCGGGTTCGAGAAGAGGTTCCACGGCGTCACCACCAGCGCCGCGACCGTGCTGATCATGCCGCCGACCTTGAAGGTGATCTTCTGCGGCCAGACGTTGGCGAGGTCGTACGCCGGTGAGACGAAGTTGGCGACGATGTTGACGCCCATGGTGGCGATGGCGAACGTCAGAGCGGCCAGGACCAGCACCCAGGTGTTGCCGACCTTCGCCACCAGCTCCGCCGGGTCCGTGATGGCCTCGCCGAACACCTCCAGCGAACCGGCCGTGACGATCACCGAGACGACGACGAAGGCCGTCGAGTTGATGGGCAGGCCCCAGAAGTTGCCCTTGCGGACCGTCCGGTAGTCGGGCGCGAAGCGGGAGAAGTCGCAGAAGTTGAGCATCAGCGTGCCGTACGTGGCGAGGATCAGGCCGATCGCGCCGAACCACTGACGCCACTGCTCACCGACGGACACCGGGTGCGGGGTGGACGTGAGCGAGATCGTCCAGCCGGCCTTGGCCAGGACCCAGACCGCCAGCGCGATCATCACGACCCAGATCGCCGGGCCGCAGAAGTCCTGGAACTTCCGCACCGACTCCATGCCCTGACTGATGATCAACGCCTGGATGAGCCAGAGGGAGAGGAAGGAGACCCAGCCGAGCGCGTGCAGGCCGAGGAAGGAGCTGTGGGTCCAGGACTCCAGGCCGGGCCAGGCGGCGAGCAGCATCACGTTCACCGCGACCGAGGCCAGGTACGTCTGGATGCCGTACCACATGATGGCGATCACGGCCCTGATCAGCGCCGGGATGTTGGCACCCCAGACGCCGAAGCTGATGCGGCTGACGACGGGGAACGGAACGCCGTGGCGCTGGCCTATCCTCCCCATCCAGTTCATGCCGACGTAGATGAGTACGAAGCCGACGAGCAGCGAGGTGAAGACCTGCCACACGTTCATGCCGAGGACGAGCAGGCCGGCCGCGAACGTGTAGTTGCCGAGGTTGTGGACGTCGGACATCCACAGGGCGAAGAGGTCGAAGACCTTCCAGTTGCGCTTGCCCGCGGGCGCGAGGTCCTCGTTGGTGAGCCGGGGATCGGGGACGAACGCTGATGTGCCGGTGGTGGCTTCGGCACGGTCGGCGAGGGACACGGGGCCTCCAGGAGGGAGGGGACGGAGGAGGGCTGCTTTCCGGTCGCTTGGCTGGTTTCCGGTCACGTGGCAACGCGTTTGGTATACCAAACTGCGCCCATGGTCCTCCCGTCAACCGTTCTGACAGATATCGCTGCCGTTAACGCTCCGTAAAACACACCCGGAGTCGGCGAAGATGGCCCCATGACGAAGATCGAACCGCTCGGGGCGGTCCGCGAGCGCGTCCTGGCCACGCTGCGGCAGGACATCATCGCGGGCCGGCTGCTTCCGGGCGATCGCCTGGTCGAGCGTGAGCTGGCCGACCGCTTCGGGGTCTCCCGGGTTCCGGTCCGCGAGGCGATCCGTGCCCTGGTGGCCGAGGGGTTCGTCCACTTCGAGACGCCCCGTCGCACGGTCGTACGGCGACTGAGCCCCGACGACGTCAAGGAACTCTTCGAGCTGCGCGAGGCGCTCGAGGTGTACGCGGCCGGCCTCGCGGCGTCACGGGCGACGCCCGAGGACCTCGCCGACCTGCGGGAGCTGCTGCGTGCCGCGGCGAGCGCGACCGAGGCCGGGGACGGCGAGGCGATCACCGACGTCAACACCCGGTTCCACGACAGGATCCTCGCCATGGCCGGCAACAGCCTGCTGACCTCGGTCATGGAACCGGTCGACGGCCGCCTGCGCTGGCTCACCCGGCAGAACGAGGAGTGGTCCCAGCTCCTCACCGAGCACCGGGACCTGTACGAGGCCATCGCCTCCGGCGACCCCGAGCGCGCCCGTACCCACACGCTCACCCACGTGCAGGCCAACTACCGCTCGACGGTCCGCCACCTCTTCGGGGACGATCTCCCGGGAGGCAGCCTCGCGGGAAACGGCGAGGACGGCGAGGCCCGCTAGCGCCGCGCGTACTTGTCCGTGGCCGCCACCAGCGCGTCGGCCACCCCGGGCGCGCCGGCGTCGTGCCCCGCCTCGTCGACCACCACCAACTCGCTGCCGGGCCAGGCGTGATGGAGCCGCCACACGATGCCCGACAGGTTCCCGAGGTCGAGGCTGCCCTGCACGAGCGTGCCCGGGATGCCCTTCAGCAAGGGCGCGTCCCGCAGGACGACCCCGTCCTCATCGCCCTCGCCCAGGAAATGCCCGTTGCCCCAGTAGTGCGTCACGGTCCGGGCGAAGCCCATACGGAATCCCGGGTCCTCGAACCGCTCCACCGAGCGTGGCGGCGCCGGAACGATCGCCGTCTCCCAGTCCGTCCAGGCCCGCGCCGCCCGCGCCCGCACCTCGGGGTCGGGCGACTCGATGAGCCGGTGGTAGGCGGCGGCGAGGTCCCCGCCCCGCTCGGCGGCCGGCACCCCGGCCACGAACCGCTCGAACGCCTCGGGGAAGATCCGCCCCAACCCCCTTGTCAGCAGGGCGACTTCGGAGTCCGACCCGGTCGTGACCCCCGTCAGCACCAGCTCGGACACGGCGTCCGGATGCGTCTGCGCGTACCGCAGCCCCAGGACCGAACCCCATGACACACCCCACACCAGCCACCGTCCGATCCCGAGGTGCCGCCGCAGCAGCTCCAGGTCGGCGAGGAGATGAGCCGTCGTGTTGACGCTCATGTCCGTCTCGTACGCGCTCGCACGCGGTGTGGAGCGCCCGCACCCGCGCTGGTCCAGCAGCACGATCCGGTACGCCTCGGGATCGAACAGCCGCCGGAAGTACGGGGTGCAGCCGGATCCGGGCCCGCCGTGCAGCACGAGTGCGGGCTTGCCGTGCGGGTTTCCGCAGGTCTCCCAGTGGACGCGGTTGCCGTCGCCGACGTCGAGCAGGCCGTGCTCGTACGGCTCGATCTGCGGATACAGGCCCATCCGGGCAACGTATCGTCCGTACGGCGATTGCGTCCCCTCACTTTCCGAGCCCCGCCGCCTGCGCCGCCGTGCTCAGCACCTCCCGCAGCATCGCGGGCGTCAGCTTCCCGGTGAAGGTGTTGCGCTGGCTGACGTGGAAGCAGCCGAAGAGGTGGAGCCCATCGCCCCCTCCGAGGCCGTCACCACCTCCGAGCCGGTCATCCCCTCCGAGCCGATCACCACCTCCCAGTCGGTCATCCCCTCCCAGCCGATCACCCCCTCCCAGCCCGTCGAGCTCGACGCGGACGCCGTGTCCGAACGCGGGCCGCGGCCTGGGCACCCGCCACCCCGCCTCGGCCAGCGCCGGCAGCGTCGCCTGCCAGCCGAACGCGCCGAGCACGACGACCGCCCGGACCGTCGGCCGCAGCAGCCTCAGCTCCTGCACCAGCCAGGGCCTGCAGGTCTCCCGTTCGCCGGGGGTCGGCTTGTTCTGGGGCGGGGCACAGTGCACGGGTGCCGTGACGCGGACGCCGTACAGCTCCAGTCCGTCGTCGATCGCGACCGACGTGGGCTGCGAGGCGAGCCCGACGTCGTACAGGGCCTGGTACAGCACGTCACCGGAGCGGTCGCCGGTGAACATCCGGCCGGTGCGGTTGCCGCCGTGCGCGGCGGGCGCGAGCCCGACGATCAGCAGCCGGGCGTCCGGCGGGCCGAAGCCGGGCACCGGGCGGCCCCAGTACGTCCGGTCGGCGAACGCGGCGCGCTTGGTGCGGGCCACCTCCTCGCGCCAGTCGACCAGCCGCGGACAGGCCCGGCAGCCCGAAACGCGCAGGTCGAGATCGTCGAGGGCGTCCACAGCTCCACCGTACGGCCTTGCCCGGTCGGTACGGGGACTAAGGTCGAGGCATGGCAGCCGAGGATGACGAGCAGCGGGACGACGCCGCCGAGGGGCAGCGCCACGACGCGGCGGCCCCCGAGCGGCCCGCCGACTCGCCGAGCGCCACGCCGGCCGACGACCCGACGGCCACGCCCGTCGACCCGAAGATCGCCGACGCCGTGGCCGCGGCGCAGGCCGCCGGCGTGCAGAACGGCGAGTCCGTGCGCGTCGACAGCTGGATCTGGGCCGTACGCCTGGTGAAGACCCGCTCGATGGGCGCCGCCGCGTGCAAGGGCGGGCACGTGCGGGTCAACGGCCACAACGTGAAGCCCTCGCACAGCCTGCGCATCGGCGACGAGGTACGGGTGCGGCAGGAGAACCGGGAGCGGATCGTCGTCGTCAAGCGGCTCATCCGCAAGCGGGTCGGCCCGCCGGTCGCGGCCCAGTGCTTCGTCGACAACTCGCCTCCTCCCCCGCCGCGCGAGGCCGTCGCCCCGGCCGGCATCCGCGACCGCGGCACCGGCCGGCCCACCAAGCGGGACCGCCGTGAGTGGGAACGGCTGCGCGGTCTGATGGGCGGCAGCGCGGGGCGACCGCGCGAACGCTGACATGCGTCGCCGACTCCGACATGCGCCGCCCGGCAGCTCGGGACTTCCGGGTTCGGCGGCGGGTGCGGGGCCGGTGGGCCGCTCGCGCAATTGCCCGCGCCCCTGAGCCGACGGCCGTCGGGCCGGCTCAGGGGCGCGGGGAAACGCGCGATCAACCGCATGCGGCCCGCACCCGTCGGCGCACGCCGCGGTCGGCTCACGCGCGCCGTCGCACCAGCCGCAGCAGATCCGTGTTCGAACTGCGCCGGGCCCAGGCGATCAGGGCGAGCGGCACGATGAGGATGAGCGGCGTGGCCGCGTTCTCGCCACCGTAGGCGGTGATCGTGACGACGAACGCACCGACCATCAGCGCGCTCAGCGCCATCGCCGCCACCGACTGGAGCACCGGGACCAACAGGGCGATCGCACCGGCCAGTTCGAGCGCGCCGATGGTGTACATCCCCGCACTGCCCCAGCCGAGCTCGTCGAAGCCCTCGGCGGCCGAAGGGTGCGCGATGAGCTTGGGCAGAGCGCTCGCGAACGCGTAGAAGAGGGCGAGCAGGATCTGCAGGCCGCGCAGGGCGATCCGGGCGCGACGGCCGCGCGGGGTCGCGGACTCGGCGATGACGGGGCGGGAGGTGACGGATGCGGCGGTGGTGAGGGAGGCGGTGGTCTCGGACATCGGGGGTCTCCTGTGTTCAGCGGTCCGTGGTGCTGTCACAGAGGTAGACCGGCCCTCGCTCCCGAACTCATCGCCGTACGAAGGGAATTTCAGCCCTGGTCCTGGAACGGCAGCCATCCGTGGCCGATGTACCAGTGACCGCCCGCCCGCAGATGATCACCGACGGCCCGTTCCACGGCCGTGCCGCGCGGCAGGCTCTCGATCGGCAGCTCCGGGTCGCCGAAGACGAACTGCACCGGCTCGGTGTCGGCCGGCTCCCGGTCCTCGCGGGCGAGACGGAACCGCTCCTGGAAGCGGACGATGTTGGAGTCGCCGGGAAGGTACTTCCTGAGCTGCTCGTCCAGCAGCCAGGAGTGGCAGGTCGCCACCCGGTACCGCTCCAGCGGGAAGTGCAGCGCGAAGAACTCCCGGGCCAGCGCCAGCGAACGGTCGACCACGGGCGGCGACATCGGACCGCGGAAGTCGGGTATGTGGACGTTGAGGCAGAGGGAGTCCGGGCCCACGTCGAACCCCGCCGCCGCCAGCCGCGTCCCGGCGCGCTGCCCGAGCCGCGCCCGCTCGAACTGCAGCCGGCCCAGCTGGTACAGCTCGCCCCGGAAGTGATGGATGAGCCACCACGGCGCCTGCAGGCCGGCCCGGCCGTGCCGCCTGCGGTGCACGGCCATGTTCCGCCCCAGGTCGGCGAGGGTACGCCGGGTGACGTCGGCCGGTATGCCGCGCTCGCGGTGGTAGGCGCGGGTGTACGGCAGCGCCGCGACGAACACGTACACGGGGAAGCAGCGCTGCAGGGGCCCCGAGGCCCAGTCGAGGTCGGGAAGGTCGACCGGGCCGCCGACCTCGCCCATCCCCCGGACGAGCTCGTCGACGGACCGCTCCAGGAACCCCCGTAGCTCCGGATCGTCCGTCACCCGTCGGCCCATCCGTACGAGGTCGTTGACGTCCTCATGGGGTACGGAGAGGTCGAGGAGCACTTCGGCGAGTTCATCGGTGTCCGGCAGCACTGAGCCCCCTGCGGAAGGAACGAGGAGTACGTTTCAAGAAGGAGTGGTGATCCGATGCGTACGGGCAGTGAGCCTACGACGGCGCGCAGTGCACTGCGGGTCCGTTTCTGGCTGTGCGTGTGGGGTGTGCTCTGGGCGATCTTCGGCACCGCCGCGTTCGCCCTGGCGGGACGCCCCGGCTGGGCCGCGGCCTGCGGGGTGCTGTGGCTGGTGATCACGATCGACATGGCCATGATCCTGCGGCACATCCGGCAGGGGCCGCACTACCAGCCGGGCCGCGACGTCCCGCCGTACCTCCCGCCCGAGAACCGTCCCTACCGCCCACCGCGGCCACCGCCGGGAACACCCCCGGCACCGCCGACGCGGCAGTACCCGGACCGGCCGCCGCCGTAGCTCCGCCGGGGCCGCCAAGTCCCGGGCCACCGGCGAAGGGCACCACCGGGGCACCCCTGCCACCGGCCGAGGGAGCCGTCAGATCACCCCTGCCACCGGCCGAGGGCGCCGCAAGGGCACCCCGGCCGCCGTCGCTCACGCGTCGAACCGCGCCGCCTTCAGGTACTGCGGGTTCGGGTCGAGTGCGGCCGCCAGCCGGAAGTGGCGCTTGGCCTGGCCGGCCCGGCCCTGGCGTTCGTAGGTGCGGGCGAGCGCGAAGTGCGCGAACGCGTTGTCCGGCTCGCGCTCCAGGACGATCGTGAACTCCAGCTCGGCGGGCCGCAGTTGCGCGGCGGCGAAGAAGGCACGCGCCCGCAGCAGCCGGGCGGCGGTGTTCTCCGGGTGCACGGCGATGACCTCGTCGAGCAGCTTCACCGCGCCCCGCGGGTCCCGCGCGGCGAGCAGCTGCTCGGCGGCGCGGAAGTCGATGACATGCGTCTCCGGCGTACGTCCGGTCGAACCGCTGGTCTCGGGCACGGCAGAGTCCTTCCCTCACTGCGAGGGTTCAACGCGCGAACGGAACAGGGCTATTCCTGGGGCGCCCGGGACGGATGCCCTCAGATGCCCGGCGACGCGTCCCCGTGCGCCCTGCGCACGAGCTCGTCCCATACGTCCTTCACGCGCCGCTGAAGCTCCTCCAGTGGTACGTCGTTGTCGATGACGATGTCCGCGATCTCCCGGCGCTGTGCACGCGTCGCCTGGGCGGCCATCCGCGCGCGTGCGTCCTCCTCGGTCATGCCGCGCAGCCGGACCAGCCGGTCGAGCTGGGTGTCCTGACCCGCGTCCACGACGACCACGACGTCGTACAGCGGCGCCAGGCCGTTCTCCGTGAGGAGGGGGACGTCGTGGATGACGACGGCGTCACCGGCGGCGGCCTCCTCCAGCTCGCGGGAGCGGGCGCCGACCAGGGGGTGCACGATCGAGTTGAGCACGGCGAGTCTGTCGGCGTCCGCGAAGACGATCGAGCCCAGCTTGGGCCGGTCCAGGCTGCCGTCCGCGGCGAGGACGTCCTCGCCGAACGCCTCCACGACGGCGGCGAGACCGGGGGTGCCCGGCGCCACGACCTCCCGCGCGATCCGGTCCGCGTCGATCAGCACGGCCCCGTGCTCCACGAGCAGCCGTGACACCTCGCTCTTTCCGGCGCCGATACCGCCGGTCAGGCCCACCTTCAGCATGACCGACAGCTTAGGTCCTGCCACCGACGGCGCACCGGGCAGGACCGGCTCCCGGAGCCGGCCGTCCGGTCAGCCGTCGGGGCAGTCCGCTCAGCCTTCGCCCTCGCGCTCGGCCAGGAACCGTTCGAACTCCCGGCCGATCTCGTCCGCCGACGGGATGTCCACCGGCTCGGCGAGCATGTTGCCGCGGCTCTCGGCGCCGGCGACGGCGTCGTACTGGTGCTCAAGGCCCTCGACGAGGTTGGTGAGCTCCTCGTCGCCCTCGCGGATCTGGCGGTCGATCTCGTTCTGCGTGCGGTGGGCGTCGGTGCGCAGGGAGTGCGCGATGCCGGGCAGGACCAGTCCGGTCGCCGCGGTGACGGCCTCCAGAACGGTCAGGGCGGCGTCCGGGTACGGGGAGCGGGCGATGTAGTGCGGCACGTGCGCGGCGACGCCCAGGACGTCGTGCCCGGACTCCATGAGCCGGTACTCGACGAGGGACTCGGCGCTGCCGGGGACCTGTGCCTCGTCGAAGGGGCTGCTGTGGCCCGGGACGAGGTCGGTGCGGTTGCCGTGCGGGGTGAGGCCGACCGGGCGGGTGTGCGGGACGCCCATGGGGATGCCGTGGAAGTTCACCGACAGGCGCACGCCCAGCCGCTCGACGATCTCCTTGACGGCGGCCGCGAAACGCTCCCACTCCACGTCCGGCTCAGGGCCGGACAGCAGCAGGAAGGGCGCTCCGGTGGCGTCCTGGACGAGCCGCACCTCGATGGAGGGCACCTCGTAGTCGGCCCAGCGGTCGCGCTTGAACGTCAGCAGCGGCCGGCGGGCGCGGTAGTCGACCAGCCGGTCGTGGTCGAAGCGGGCGACGACCTGGTGGGGCAGTGAGTCGAGGAGCCCGTCGACGATCTGGTCGCCGGTCTCACCCGCGTCGATGTATCCGTCGAAGTGGTAGAGCATGACAAGACCGGCCGACTCCTGGGCGAGCGCCATGTCCACCACGGCGAGGCCCTTCGGCTCCCATGCGTACAAACCCTGCGGATCAAGCACTGTGACCGCTCCTCCTCGTGTCCATACGTGACAACACCCTTACGGGCGGCGGCATTCCCGAGGACGAGGAGTTCATGATCTTGCCGGCTGCGGGCAACCCCCTGAGGGCGCGGGGCTGTGTCCATATGCGGCTCCGCCGCGTGGGCGCGACAAGCCACAACAGCGCCGCGGACGAATGACAAAGGGACCGCACCTCGAAAGGTGCGGCCCCTCAGTCAAAGGCTAAGCCTCAGCGGCAGGCGTTCAGCTCTGGCCGCCGGCCAGCTTCTCGCGCAGCGCGGCAAGCGCCTCGTCCGAGGCAAGCGCACCGCTGTTGTCGGCGCCCTCGGAGGAGTACGAACCGCCACCGGACGCGGCCGGAGCCGCACCCGCGTTGTCGCCACCCTCGGCAGCGGCAGCGGCGTCGGCCTCGCGGCTCTTGATGACCTGCTGCTGGTGCTGCTCGAAGCGGGTCTGCGCCTCGGCGTACTGGTTCTCCCACACCTCACGCTGGGACTCGAAGCCCTCGAGCCAGTCGTTGGTCTCGGGGTCGAAGCCCTCGGGGTAGATGTAGTTGCCCTGGTCGTCGTACGACGCGGCCATGCCGTACAGGGTCGGGTCGAACTCGACCGTCGCCGGGTCGGCACCGAAGGCCTCGTTGGCCTGCTTCAGCGAGAGGCTGATGCGACGGCGCTCGAGGTCGATGTCGATGACCTTGACGAAGATCTCGTCGTTGACCTGGACGACCTGCTCCGGGATCTCCACGTGGCGCTCGGCCAGCTCGGAGATGTGGACCAGACCCTCGATGCCCTCGTCCACGCGGACGAACGCACCGAACGGAACCAGCTTCGTGACCTTGCCGGGCACGACCTGGCCGATCTGGTGGGTGCGGGCGAACTGCTGCCACGGGTCTTCCTGCGTCGCCTTCAGCGACAGGGAGACACGCTCGCGGTCCATGTCGACGTCGAGGACCTCGACGGTGACTTCCTGGCCGACCTCGACAACCTCGGACGGGTGGTCGATGTGCTTCCAGGACAGCTCGGAGACGTGGACCAGACCGTCGACGCCACCCAGGTCCACGAAGGCACCGAAGTTGACGATCGAGGAGACGACGCCGGAACGGACCTGACCCTTCTGGAGGGTGGTGAGGAACGTCTGGCGGACCTCGGACTGGGTCTGCTCCAGCCAGGCACGGCGGGACAGGACCACGTTGTTGCGGTTCTTGTCCAGCTCGATGATCTTGGCCTCGAGCTCCTTGCCCACGTAGGGCTGGAGGTCGCGAACACGGCGCATCTCGACCAGGGAGGCCGGGAGGAAGCCGCGGAGGCCGATGTCGAGGATGAGACCACCCTTGACGACCTCGATGACGGTACCGGTGACGATGCCGTCCTCTTCCTTGATCTTCTCGATGGTGCCCCAGGCACGCTCGTACTGGGCGCGCTTCTTCGAGAGGATCAGGCGGCCTTCCTTGTCCTCCTTCTGGAGAACAAGGGCTTCGATCTCGTCACCGACGGCGACGACCTCGTTGGGGTCGACGTCGTGCTTGATCGAGAGCTCGCGGCTCGGGATGACACCTTCGGTCTTGTAACCGATGTCGAGGAGAACCTCGTCCCGGTCAACCTTGACGATGACGCCGTCGACGATGTCGCCATCGTTGAAGTACTTGATCGTCTCGTCGATAGCGGCGAGGAAGGCTTCCTCGTTACCGATGTCGTTGACCGCAACCTGCGGGGTGGTGGCGGTGGTCTCGGTGCTGCTCGTCATGTGGGAAAGGGCTCCGGTACGGACATTGAAGTCGTAGGTACTGCTACGCCGGGAGCCCGTATCGCTCTGAAGAAGCCGGACAGCCAAGGAAGCGCCCCACCGGTGAAGGTGATGACGCCTCGACAACCGAGGGGACATACAACAGATGCGAGCGCAGCCTGCTACGTCTGAGGTGCGCAGGCCCGCAGCGCAACTTGTAGCATACGGGGGCAGCCGGACAGGGTCAATGCGCGAAGCCGCACACCCGGGGCGGATCGCCCCATACCCGGCACAAAACCTGTCTCTTGAGGCCACGCGGGCCTTGGGCAGTCCCTTTCGTGACACCGCCGGGAGGGGCCGCGCCATTCAGGTGACGGAAGAGTACGACGAGGGAGCCGATCATCCAAGAGCCCGTATCGCCCGAGATCGCGTCCGACGTGCCGGCCGGCGTCCCCGGCGCACCCGGCGCCTCCGACGCCTCCTTCCAACCGGAGGCCACCCGGCGTCAGGCCGATGTCACCGAGAGCTCCCGGGCCAACCGGGGCTGGTGGGACCGCAACGCCGACGAGTACCAGGTCGAGCACGGCACCTTCCTCGGCGACGACCGCTTCGTGTGGGGCCCGGAGGGTCTGGACGAGGTGGAGGCCGAGCTGCTCGGCCCGCCGGAGGAGCTCGAGGGCAAGGACGTCCTGGAGATCGGCGCCGGCGCGGCGCAGTGCTCGCGCTGGCTGGCCGCGCAGGGGGCCCGTCCGGTCGCCCTGGACATCTCCCACCGCCAGCTCCAGCACTCGTTGCGCATCGGGGGCGCCTTCCCCCTGGTGTGCGCCGACGCGGGCGCCCTTCCCTTCGCCGACGGCTCCTTCGACCTGGCGTGCTCGGCGTACGGCGCGCTGCCGTTCGTCGCCGACCCGGTACTCGTGCTGCGTGAGGTGCGGCGGGTCCTGCGGCCGGGCGGCCGTTTCGTCTTCTCCGTCACCCATCCGATCCGCTGGGCCTTCCCCGACGAGCCCGGCCCGGAGGGCCTGTCCGTCGCCGCCTCCTACTTCGACCGCACGCCGTACGTCGAACAGGACGACGAGGGCAACGCGGTCTACGTCGAGCACCACCGCACGCTCGGCGACCGGGTGCGGGACGTGGTGGCCGGAGGGTTCCGGCTGGTGGACCTGGTCGAGCCGGAGTGGCCGGCCTGGAACACCTCCGAGTGGGGCGGCTGGTCGCCGCTGCGCGGGAACCTGATCCCGGGGACGGCCATCTTCGTCTGCGAGCGGAGCGAGACGGGGGCGCTCCCGGCCGGAGGCCGGGGGAGAGACTGAGCGGGTGATCCGTTACGACGCCCTGGACGCGCTGCCCGTACGCGGTGCCCTGCCCGGTCTGACCGACGCCCTGGACGGGCACGGCACGGCGGTACTGGTCGCACCGCCCGGCACCGGCAAGACGACGCTGGTGCCGCTCGCCCTGGCCGGGCTGCTCGGCGAGGGGCCGGGCCGGCGGGTCGTCGTCGCGGAGCCGCGGCGGATCGCCGCCCGGGCCGCCGCGCGGCGGATGGCGTGGCTGCTCGGCGAGAAGGTCGGCGAGAGCGTCGGCTACACGGTGCGCGGGGAGCGGGTCGTCGGACGGCACGCGCGTGTGGAGGTCGTCACGACCGGCGTGCTGCTCCAGCGCCTGCAGCGCGACCAGGAGCTCGCGGGCGTCGACGTCGTGATCCTCGACGAGTGCCACGAGCGGCATCTGGACGCGGACACGGTCGCGGCGTTCCTGTGGGACGTACGGCAGGCGCTGCGGCCGGAGCTGCGGCTGGTGGCGGCGTCCGCGACGACGGACGCGCAGGGGTGGGCGCGGCTGCTGGGCGACGCGCCGGTCGTCGAGGCCGAGGGCGCCTCGTACCCCGTGGACGTGGTCTGGGCGCCGCCGGCGCGTCCCGTGCGGCCGCCGCACGGCATGCGGGTCGACCCGGCGCTCCTGACGCATGTGGCGTCGGTGGTGCGGCGGGCGCTGGCCGAGCGGGCCGGAGACGTGCTGTGTTTCCTGCCGGGCACGGGCGAGATCGCGCGGGTGGCCGGGCAGCTCGGGGACCTCGGGGACGTCGAGGTGCTGCAGGTGCACGGGCGGGCGCCGGCGGCCGTGCAGGACGCGGTGCTGGCCGGCGGTGAGCGGCGCCGGGTGGTGCTGGCGACGTCCGTGGCGGAGTCGTCGCTGACGGTTCCCGGGGTGCGGGTGGTCGTCGATGCCGGGCTGGCGCGGGAGCCCCGCGTCGACCACGCGCGCGGGCTGAGCGCGCTGACGACGGTACGGGCCTCGCAGGCGGCCGGGCGGCAGCGGGCGGGGCGGGCCGGACGTGAGGCGCCGGGCGCGGTGTACCGCTGCTGGGCGGAGGCCGAGGACGTACGGCTGCCGCGCTTCCCGTCGCCGGAGATCAAGGTGGCCGACCTGACGGCGTTCGCTCTGCAGGCGGCGTGCTGGGGCGACCCGGAGGCGACGGGGCTGGCCCTCCTGGATCCGCCGCCCGGCGGCGCGATGGCGGCGGCGAGAAGCGTCCTGACGGCCATCGGGGCGGTGGACACCGACGGGCGCGCCACACCACGGGGCACCGCACTGGCCCGCCTGGGGCTGCATCCCCGGCTGGGCCGCGCACTCCTGGACGCGTCGGGTGAGGGCGCCGAGGCCGTGGCCCTGCTGAGCGAGGAGCCCCCGAGGGACTACGGAGACGACCTGGCAGCCGCCCTGCGGACGGCCCGACGCGGCGGTGACACCTACGCGGGCCGCTGGCGCGCGGAGGTCCGGCGACTGCGGGCGAACGACGGGAGTACGCAGGCACGGGGCGGCGGGGACGACCGCGTCGCCGGGCTGGTGGCCGCCCTCGCGTTTCCCGAGCGGGTCGCCAAGGCCGACGGGGGTTCCTATCTCATGGCCTCCGGGACGCGGGCCGAGCTCCGTGAGGGGAGTCCGTTGCGCGGGGCGCCGTGGATCGCCGTCGCTGTGGCGGACCGGCCCGTCGGCAAGGGGCACGCACGCGTGCAGCTCGCCGCCGTGGTGGACGAGGACACGGCGCGCTCGGCGGCGGCCTCGCTGTATCACTCGGGCCAGGAGGTGCACTGGGCCGACGGGGACGTCGTCGCCCGGCGGGTCGAGCGGCTCGGGGCGATCGAGCTCGCGGTGCGGCCCCTGACCGACGCCGACCCCGGCCTCGTACGCGACGCGCTGCTCGAAGGGCTGCGGCAGGAAGGATTCGGCCTGTTGCGGTGGTCCGCCGATGCCGGTGTGCTGCGGCAGCGGCTCGCCTTTCTGCGGCTGCATCTCGGGGAGCCGTGGCCCGACGTCTCCGACGGGGCGCTGCACGCGCGTGTGGACGAGTGGCTGGAGCCCGAGCTGGGACGGGCGCGGCGGCGCGGGGATCTGGCGCGGATCGACGCCGGGGAGGCGCTCACGCGGCTGCTGCCGTGGGCCTCGGGGGAGGCCGGGCGGCTGGACGAGCTGGCCCCGGAGCGGATCACCGTACCCAGCGGGTCCAGGATCCGGATCGACTACGGCAATCCGGAGCAGCCCGTGCTCGCCGTGAAACTGCAGGAGATGTTCGGCCTGCACGAGTCGCCGGCCGTGGCCGGGGTGCCGCTCCTGGTCCATCTCCTCTCCCCCGCCGGGCGGCCCGCGGCCGTCACGGCCGACCTCGCCTCCTTCTGGAAGGACGGCTACAAGGGCGTACGGGCGGAGCTGCGCGGTCGCTATCCGAAGCATCCGTGGCCCGAGGACCCGGCCGGCGCCGAGCCGACCCGGCACACCAACGCCCGGCTCAGGCGGTGACCGGCTCCGGCTCGGTGTCCCTCGTCGGTTCCGGGTCGCCGGGGCGGCGGCCGCGTGCCTCCAGATAGAGGGAGAGCAGGAGGAGGAGGACGCCCAGGGTCAGAAAGCCCCAGGGCAGGTACGACGTCAGCAGCAGGACCAGGGTGCGGTTGGAGCTGACGAGGTCGACGGTGTGCTCGATGTAGTCCTCGCGCATCTTCACGTGGCCCGCGAATGCCGTCACCTTGTCGCGGCCGCCGAGCAGGGTGCCGCCGCGCAGTTCCTCCTTGTGGATCTCCTCGCCGTAGACGGGGGCGCCGGTGAGGGGTTCGACCCAGAACTTGCGGACGGTGGTGTACCAGCGGGTGGTGCCGGTCTTGGCGACGGACTCCGGTGTGATGCCCTCGACCGGCATCGTCCTGGGGAACGTCACCTTGGTCCACGGGATGGTCTGCTCGAAGTAGTAGACCTCGACGCCGCGGAAGTCCTGCGTGCCCTTGTAGTGGATGGGGGCGGTGATCCGCGCCTGGGCGTCGAAGTACTCGTAGTCCCGCTTCTCCGTCAGGAAGGGCCACTTGAACTCGATGCCCTGCCGCCTGACCGGATCGCCGTCGACCATCTCGCCGGTGGCGTGCACGGGTTCCTGGCTGTGGGCGTCGAAGATGTAGCGCTCGGGGATCTTGGAGACCATCTTGCCGTCGGGGCCCACGACATAGGACAGGCCGTCCCAGACGACGACGTCCTTGCCGGCCGTCTTCTCGATCTTCTCCGACTCCTCGACGTTGCCCTTCAGCGTCTGCACGATGGTGACCTTGGGGACCTTGCGGGCCTGCATCGTGCCGTAGTCGAGGAGGGTCGCGTCCTTCGCCTCCAGGACCATGTCCTGGTACTGGTTCGCGGGGATCTTCGCCAGGCGCGGGAAGGCGTACCAACGCAGCAGCGGGGACAGGGCCGCGAAGAACACGGCGAGGGCGAGCAGGATCAGGCCGGCCTTGCGGCGCATCTCGGCCTCCCTCCCGGACGGGGCGGTTACGGGTGTGCGGGCACCGTCGTCAGCAGTGGCTTCGGGGAGGTCTCGCCCGCCGGCGAGCCCATCGCGGTGACCGCGAGGACCAGGGCGAGCGCGGCGGCGAGACCGGTCGCGGCGGCGATCAGGGCGCGCATACGGGCCTCCCGGAACCGCGGAACTGATGCGGCATTCATCTGATACATCGTCAGGTCCGGCACCGTAGCAACGCGCGGGCGAGATGAGAACACGTTGCACACACAGACGAAGGGCGCCCGTCCGCCGGAGCGGAGGAGCGCCCTTCGTACGGGTGCGGGTGCCGGTGGCGTTACGCGCTGGGGCTCGGGCTCGCCGTGGCCGAGCCGGACTCCGACTCCGAGGGGGTCGGCGTCGGCGTCGTCTCGGCCGCCACCTTCAGCTCGACGGTCAGGGTCGCGCCGCCCGCGGTGTTGATGCGGAGCAGGAACGTGCCGGTGGTGTCGTCGGCGTACAGCTTGGGCAGCTTCAGCAGGCCGTTCGCGTCCGTCGTCAGACCGGTGAGAGTGCGCACCGTCTTGCCGTCGGCGTCCTTGAAGTAGGGGCCCTTGTCGTTCTCGGCCGGGTCGTCCGCCGACTTGATGAGCGTGGCGGTGGCCGCGACCTTGTCCGCGACGGCTCCCTTGTAGGTCGCCTTCACCTCGACCTGGTCGGCGAACTCGCCGCCCGGGGTGCAGGTCAGGGCGGCCTCGCCGATACGGGCGAGGGTGTCGGCGGCGCGCTCGGTGACGGTGGCCGTGTAGTCGAGGCCGGCGACCGTACGGCCGACGACGGTGGCGCGTACGACGAACTCGCCGGTGTTCTCGCCGGCCCTGAGCGCGGGCGCCACCGCCTCACCGATGCTGTTGGTGAGGACCGTGGCGTACTTCTCGCCGGTGCTGAAGGCGGCGTCGGTGGCACCGATGACCGCGAAGCGGATCCGCACCTTCGGGACCGCCTTGCCGGCCTTGGTCTCGGCGCGGGCGGTGATCTTCTCGGTGAAGGCGTCGCCCGCCATGGCGCTGAGCTTGGCGGTCCCCGCGTCCTCCAGGTGGTGGACGGTGTCGGTGGGGGTGGGCGACGGCGTGCTGGGCGGAGTCGTGCTCGGCGGCGAGGTCGGCTCGGGGCTCGTCGTGCCGCCGCCCGGCTTCGGGGTGCTCGGCGACGCCGGCGTGGTCGGCGTGCCGGGCGTCGTCGGCGTGGGGCTCGCGCCCGCCGTGTCGTCGCTGCGGTCGGACGGGAGGGTGCCCGTGCCGTCCGGGATCTCGTGGGTGCCCTTGCGGTAGTACTCCAGCCACGTCAGGACGAGGTTCAGATAGTCCTGCGAGTTGTTGTAGCTGAGGATCGCGCTGTCGAGGTCGGCCTGGGTGGACAGGTCCCAGCCGAAGCGGCACAGGTAGTGGCCGGCGGCGAGCGCGGCGTCGTAGACGTTGTTGGGGTCCTTCTTGCCGTCGCCGTTGCCGTCGCGGCCGGCCCACTCCCAGGTGGACGGGATGAACTGCATCGGGCCGACGGCACGGTCGTAGGAGCTGTCGCCGTCGTAGGCGCCGCCGTCGGTGTCGCTGATGCTCGCGAAGCCGTTGCCGTTGAGCTGCGGGCCGAGGATCTTGGAGAGCGTGTTGCCCATCGCGTCGACCCGGCCGCCGCGTGCCTGTCCCGACTCGACCTTGCCGATGGCGGCGAGCAGTTCCCAGGGGAGGTTGCAGCCGGGCTTGGCCTGCTGGAGCGCGGTCGCCGCCTTCTTGTAGGCGTCGAGGACGGTCGCGGGGATGCCCGCCTCGCTCGTGCCCTGGGTGGCCGGCGTGCCGGTGGTGGGCGAGGGATTGGGGCTGTTGAGCGGCGGCAGGTCCGTGTAGTACGGCGAGTTGCCGGTCGCGCTGTTCTCGGCGGGCGTGTCCGGGGACGGCTGGGTGCCGGTGGTGACCTTTCTGCCGGCGTCGTCGGTCGTCACGCCCGGAGCCTGGGACGCGGCCAGTGCCGCGACCACGACCGCGGCGACCGTGGTGTTCACCGCGCCCTTGCGGAGCCTGCCGAATTGCGCCGCCATGAAATGGACCCCTCCCGCGGACGCCCGAGCGCCCATCTCTGTCTGCCGAGCCGCTGCGCTCGCCTTTGTAGTGACGATCGACCGGCCCCGACAGTTGCCCTCGCGGCGCACCTTCGTCGCTGTTCATCTGTTCGACCGCATGCCCTGCCGCGGCGACCCAGGCGACCCTACGACAACTTCCTTTGCAGGGTCACCCGTTGGCGCCCGATTTTTACCCCTTGGCCATGTGAGAGCTGTCCGTCGTACGCCCCCCATACTGGCTACTCCGACGACCTGGACGTACAGGTCCCGCAACACCCCGCGCAAGGAGCCCCGTTGCCGTTCACACTCAGCCATGCGGCGGCGGTGCTGCCGGGCGTGCGCACCGACGGAACCGGCCGGGGCACGCTCGTACCGGCCGTGCTGGTGGCAGGTTCGTTCGCTCCCGACATGACCTATTACGCGGCGAGTGTCCTGCCCGGGGCGATGGAGTTCGGCGACGTCACGCATTCGTTCGGGGGTGTGTTCACGGTCGACGTGGTGGTCGCCTGGGCGCTGGTGGGCCTGTGGCTCCTGCTGCGCGAACCGCTCGTGGCGCTGCTGCCGGCCGGGCGGCAGGCCCGGGTGGCCACGCTGCTGCGCTGCGGGGCGCCACGCACGCGTGTGGGGCTTTCGATGGCGGCGCGCTGGTACGTCTCGGCCGTGCTCGGCGCGCTGACGCATGTCGTGTGGGACGCGTTCACGCATCTCGACCGCTGGGGCATGCGGCTGTTCCCCGTGCTGGGCGAGGAGATCGCGGGGTCGCCGCTGTACTGGTACCTCCAGTACGGCGGTTCGGCGGTGGCGGCGGTCGTCATCGCCGCGTTCGTGGTCGTGGCCCTGGGGCGGACGGTTCCGGCCGCGCCGGTCGGGGTTCCCGCGCTCTCCGTACGGGACCGCTGGTGGGCCGGCGCCGTGATCGGCGGCCTGGCCGCGGTGGCCGCCGGGCAGCGGGCGTCGCGGTGGTGGGCGTCCTGGGGATCGACCGCGAAGTACTGGGAGCTGATTCCGACGCTGTGCTTCGGTGCGGGCGCGGGGCTCGTCCTCGGGCTGGTGCTGTACGCCCTCGGGGTCAGGGTGTGGCGTCCTCTTCCGCGCCCGGGCAGTGCGGGGGCCGGTGGGGCGGGGCGGGAGCCGAGCCGCCCTGCTGCTCGCTGAGGGCACGGGCGGTCGCGAGGAACACCGTGATGACGCGGACGGGGCGGTAGCGCGGGAGCGCGGTGCGGGCGAGGGTCAGCCGGTCGCGGAGGGCTGCCGCCGTGCGCCGCAGGGGGGCCGTGCGGTCGGTCGGGATGCGGGCGGTGCCGGCGTCGGCGGCGAACGGTGGGACCGAGGGCGGCTTGGTGGAGGGGGTGTCCTGGCTGTCCACGTTCGCCGGTGCCGGTGCCGTCCGGCGGTGGAGCGTGCGTATACCCATGCCCGCATCCTTACGGGCGGGGGGTGGCGGGAGCGTGTTTGCGGGGGCCACGTGGGTGACGGTCCCTCCGGGGGTGGGGCCGGGTCCCGCTGCGTCTGCCGGGTGCTGTGGTTCTGGGACCGCGGGTCCGTCGTGGCCGGCGGCGCGCGGTGGTCTTGCGGCTGCCGGTTCGTCGTGGCCGGTCGCGCAGTTCCCCGCGCCCCTAGGGCATGCCGGAGGCTGGCCGGGTTCCGATGTGACCGGCGGCGCGCGGTGATCTTGCGGCTGCCGGTCCGTTGTCGCTGGGCGCGCAGTTCCCCGCGCCCCTAGGGCGTGCCGGAGGCCGGCCGGGTTCCGATGTGACCGGCGGGCTGCTGTGGTTTTGCGGCTGCCGGTACGTCGTGGCTGGGCGCGCAGTTCCCCGCGCCCCTTGGGCGTGCCGGAGGCCGGCCGGGTTCCGATGTGACCGCCGGTTCGTCGTGGCCGGTCGCGCAGTTCCCCGCGCCCCTTGTGGGGCGCGGGGTGGGTGTCTGTTCGGGGGCCGGAGGCGTCAGTGCGCTGCTGATTCCCAGTCCGGGCCGTCGCCGACCGAGACGCCCAGGGGGACCCTGAGGTGGACGGCGTCGGACATCTCGCGGCGGACCACGGTCTCGGCCGCCTCGCGTTCTCCGGGGGCGACTTCCAGGACGATTTCGTCGTGGACCTGCAGGAGCATGCGGGAGGTGAGGTTCTCCTCGCGCAGGGCCCGGTCCACGTTCAGCATGGCGATCTTGACGATGTCCGCCGCCGTGCCCTGGATGGGGGCGTTGAGGGCCATGCGCTCGGCCGCCTCGCGGCGCTGGCGGTTGTCGCTGTTGAGGTCGGGGAGGTAGCGGCGGCGACCGAAGAGCGTCGCCGTGTAGCCGGTCGCCCGTGCCTCGTCGACCGCGCGGCGGAGGTAGTCGCGTACGCCGCCGAAGCGCTCGAAGTAGGCGTCCATCAGAGCGCGGGCCTCGCCCGCGTCGATGTTCAGCTGCTGCGAGAGGCCGAACGCCGACAGGCCGTACGCCAGGCCGTAGGACATGGCCTTGATCTTGCGCCGCATCTCCGCGTCCACCGCGGTCGGCTCCACGGAGAAGACCTGTGAGGCGGCCGTGGTGTGCAGGTCCTCCCCCGAGGTGAACGCCTCGATCAGGCCCTCGTCCTCGGACAGGTGGGCCATCACGCGCAGCTCGATCTGGCTGTAGTCGGCCGTCATCAGGGACTCGAAGCCCTCGCCGACCACGAAGCCCCGGCGGATCGCCCGGCCCTCGTCCGTGCGGACGGGGATGTTCTGCAGGTTCGGGTCGGTCGAGGACAGGCGGCCGGTCGCCGCGACCGTCTGGTTGAACGTCGTGTGGATACGGCCGTCCAACGCGATCGTCTTGATCAGGCCCTCGACGGTGACGCGCAGCTTCGCCTGCTCGCGGTGGCGCAGCATGATGACCGGCAGTTCGTTGTCGGTCTGGCCGGCCAGCCAGGCCAGGGCGTCGGCGTCCGTGGTGTAGCCGGTCTTCGTCTTCTTCGTCTTGGGCAGCGCGAGCTCGCCGAAGAGGACCTCCTGGAGCTGCTTGGGCGAGCCCAGGTTGAACTCGTGTCCGGCCGCGGCGTGCGCCTCCTTCACGGCCTGCTGCACGGCGCCCGCGAACATCTGCTCCATGGCCTCCAGGTGCGCCCGGTCGGCCGCGATGCCGTGCCGCTCCATGCGGGCCAGCAGCGCGGAGGTCGGCAGCTCCATGTCGCGGAGCAGGTCCGCGGCGCCCACCTCCTGCAGCCGGCCCTCGAAGGCCTCGCCCAGGTCCAGGACCGCGCGGGCCTGGATCATCAGCACCTCGGCCTCGGCTCCGTCGTCCGCGCCGAAGGCCAGCTGGCCGTCGGCCGCGGCGGCCGGCGCCAGCTCGCGGTGGAGGTACTCCAGGGACAGCGCGTCCAGGTCGAAGGAGCGGCGGCCCGGCTTGACCAGGTACGCGGCTAGCGCGGTGTCCATCCGGACGCCGTCGATGCTCCAGCCGTGCTCGGCGAAGACGCGCATCGCGCCCTTGGCGTTGTGGAAGACCTTCGGCCTGCCCGCGTCGGCCAGCCAGGCCGCGAACGCCTTCTCGTCGGCCTCGTCCAGCTGCGACGGGTCGAACCAGCCGGCCGCGCCGCCGCCCGCCGCGAGCGCCACCTCGGCGACCGAGCCGGTGCCCAGCGCCCAGGTGTCCACGGTGGCGACGCCGAGCACCTCGCCCGCGTGCTCCGCCAGCCAGGGAGCCAGCTCGCCGGTGCCGAGGACCGCGCCGTCGATCTCCACGCCGTCGGTGGCGATCGGGGTGGCCTCGGCCTCCTCCGCGCCGGGGTCGACGCCGAAGAGCCGCTCGCGCAGGGACGGGTTCCTGATCTCCAGGGTGTCCAGGATCATCGACACGGCCTTGCGGTCGTACGGCTCGCGCGCGAGGTCGGTGACGGTCTTGGGGAGCTCGACCTGGCGCTCCAGCTCGGTGAGGCGGCGATTGAGCTTGACCGCGTCCAGGTGGTCGCGGAGGTTCTGGCCGGCCTTGCCCTTGACCTCTTCGACACGGTCGACCAGCTCGGCGAACGAGCCGAACTGGTTGATCCACTTCGCGGCGGTCTTCTCGCCGACGCCCGGGATGCCCGGGAGGTTGTCGGACGGGTCGCCGCGCAGGGCCGCGAAGTCGGGGTACTGGGCGGGTGTCAGTCCGTACTTCTCGAAGACCTTCTCCGGGGTGAAGCGGGTCAGCTCGGAGACGCCCTTCGTCGGGTACAGCACCGTGGTGTGGTCGCTGACCAGCTGGAAGGAGTCGCGGTCGCCGGTGACGATCAGCACCTCGAAGCCGTCGGCCTCGGCCTGGGTGGCGAGGGTGGCGATCACGTCGTCGGCCTCGAAGCCGTCGACCGCGAAGCGCGAGACGTGCATCGCGTCGAGGAGTTCGCCGATCAGCTCGACCTGGCCCTTGAACTCGTCGGGGGTCTTCGAGCGGTTCGCCTTGTACTCGGTGAACTCCGCGGAGCGCCAGGTCTTGCGGGACACGTCGAAGGCCACGGCGAAGTGCGTGGGCGCCTCGTCGCGCAGCGTGTTGGCCAGCATCGACGCGAAGCCGTAGATCGCGTTCGTCGGCTGGCCCGTCGCGGTCGTGAAGTTCTCCGCGGGGAGCGCGAAGAACGCGCGGTAGGCCAGCGAGTGCCCGTCCATGAGCATCAGGCGGGGCCGGCTGCCCCCGGGGTTGCTGTCGGTCTTCTTCGATGCTGTCTCTGCCACGCCCCCGATCCTGCCACGCCCCACTGACAGTCGGTCCCCATCGGGGGTGCGGTGCTGTGGAGGGGATGTGCGGGCCCGTGCGGTGGGAGATCTCAGGTGCCGGGACCCCGCGCCGTGTTGTCCGTGCCGCGTGCGAGGATCGGAGATGTAGCTCACACGTGTACGTGAAGAGGAGTGCGCGATGGCCAGCAAGCCGCCCAAGGGTGATCCGGTTCAGGACGCGCCGCAGGTCGCCGAGCCGCAGCATGCGGCGGCGGGGTTGCCTGCCATCGGGCACACCCTGCGCATCGCGCAGCAGCAGATGGGCGTGAAGCGGACCATGCTGACGCTGCTCAGCGTCAACCAGAAGAACGGCTTCGACTGCCCGGGCTGCGCCTGGCCGGAGCCGGAGCACCGGCACAAGGCGGAGTTCTGTGAGAACGGCGCCAAGGCGGTGGCCGAGGAGGCGACCCTGCGCCGGGTCACTCCGGAGTTCTTCGCGGCGCACTCGGTGGCGGACCTCGCGACGCGCAGCGGGTACTGGCTGGGACAGCAGGGCCGGCTGACGCATCCCATGTACCTCCCGGAGGGCGGCACGCACTACGAGCCGGTCACCTGGGAGCGGGCCTTCGACATCGTCGCCGAGGACATCGACGCGCTCGGCTCCCCCGACGAGGCCGTCTTCTACACCTCGGGCCGCACCAGCAACGAGGCGGCGTTCCTCTATCAGCTCTTCGCGCGCGAGCTCGGCACGAACAACCTGCCGGACTGCTCCAACATGTGCCACGAGTCGTCCGGGTCGGCGCTGTCGGAGACGATCGGCATCGGCAAGGGCAGCGTCCTGCTCGACGACCTGTACAAGGCCGAGCTGATCATCGTCGCCGGCCAGAACCCGGGGACCAACCACCCGCGCATGCTGTCCGCCCTGGAGAAGGCCAAGGCGAACGGCGCGAAGATCATCACCGTCAATCCGCTGCCCGAGGCCGGCCTGGAGCGCTTCAAGAACCCGCAGACGCCGCAGGGCATGCTCAAGGGCGCCGCGCTCACGGACCTGTTCCTGCAGATCCGCATCGGCGGCGACCAGGCCCTGTTCCGGCTCCTCAACAAGCTGATCCTGGAGACGGACGGCGCGGTCGACGAGGAGTTCGTGCGCGAACACACGCATGGCTACGAGGAGTTCGCCGCGGCCGCCCGTGCCGCGGACTGGGACGAGACGCTGACGGCGACCGGCCTCACGCGCGAGGACATCGACAAGGCCATGTCGATGATCCTGGCCTCGCGGCGCACCATCGTGTGCTGGGCGATGGGCCTGACCCAGCACAAGCACTCGGTGCCCACGATCCGCGAAGTCGTCAACTTCCTCCTGCTGCGCGGCGACATCGGCCGTCCGGGCTCGGGCGTGTGCCCGGTGCGCGGTCACTCCAACGTGCAGGGCGACCGCACGATGGGCATTTTCGAGCGGCCCGCCCCTGCCTTCCTGGACGCCCTGGAGAAGGAGTTCGGCTTCGCGCCTCCGCGGGAGCACGGCTTCGACGTCGTACGGGCCATCCGCGCGATGCGTGACGGCGAGGCGAAGGTCTTCTTCGCGATGGGCGGCAACTTCGTGGCGGCCACGCCCGACACGGAGGTCACCGAGGCGGCGATGCGCCGCGCCCGGCTGACCGTGCACGTGTCGACGAAGCTCAACCGCAGCCACGTCGTCACGGGCGCCCGCGCGCTGATCCTGCCGACGCTGGGCCGCACCGAGCGCGATCTCCAGGGCAGCGGCGAGCAGTCCGTGACCGTCGAGGACTCGATGGGCATGGTGCACGCCTCGCGCGGCCGGCTGGAGCCGGCGAGCGCGCATCTGCTGTCGGAGCCGGCGATCGTATGCCGTCTGGCCCGGCGGGTGCTGGGCGAGGGCAGCGTCACGCCGTGGGAGGAGTTCGAGAAGGACTACGCGACGATCCGCGACCGCATCGCGCGGGTGATCCCCGGCTTCGAGGACTTCAACGCGCGCGTGGCGCGACCGGGCGGCTTCACGCTCCCGCACGCCCCGCGCGACGAACGCCGCTTCCCGACGGCGACCGGCAAGGCCAACTTCACGGCGGCCCCGGTCGAGTACCCGGAGGTCCCCGAGGGGCGGCTGCTGCTGCAGACCCTGCGGTCGCACGACCAGTACAACACCACGATCTACGGGCTCGACGACCGTTACCGCGGCATCAGGAACGGCCGCCGGGTGGTCATGATCAACCCCGAGGACGCACAGCGCCTGAAGATCGCCGACGGCTCGTACGTCGATCTGGTCGGCGAGTGGAAGGACGGCGTCGAGCGGCGGGCGCCCGGGTTCCGGGTGGTGCACTATCCGACGGCCCGCGGCTGCGCGGCGGCGTACTACCCGGAGACCAACGTGCTGGTCCCGCTGGACGCCACCGCGGACACCAGCAACACCCCGGCCAGCAAGTCCGTCGTCGTCCGTCTGGAACAATCGGCGACCGACTGAGCGTTTGCTCAGTCGTCCCGTAGCGACTGAGCACATGAACGGAGCCGAGCCCATGGGCGAGCAGCAGCACGTGAAGTTCCCGCAAGAGGTCATCGACGAGTACGCCGCGCTCGGCGTCGACCTGCCGGGACTGTTCTCCGCCGGGCACCTCGGTACGCGCACGGGCGTGGAGATCGTGGAGGCGTCCGCGGAGCGGGTCGTGGGGACCATGCCGGTGGAGGGGAACACCCAGCCCTACGGACTGCTGCACGGCGGCGCCTCGGCGGTGCTCGCCGAGACGCTCGGTTCGGTGGGGTCGATGCTGCACGCCGGCAGCTCCAAGATCGCGGTCGGTGTCGACCTCAACTGCACCCATCACCGGGGGGTGCGCTCCGGCCTGGTGACGGGCGTGGCCACGCCGCTGCACCAGGGCCGCTCGACGGCGACGTACGAGATCGTGATCAGCGACGAGCAGGGGCGGCGGGTGTGCAGCGCGCGGCTCACCTGTCTGCTGCGGGACGTGAAGCCGGGCGACGGGGAGCACCTCCGGTCGGCGAACTGACGCCTACGCCCCGACGACGACGATGTGACCACAACCCCCTTGCGCCCGCGGACCGTTGAAACGCCGGCGCCCCACGGCATAACGTCGGGGACATGACGACGGGAGGGCCCCGCCGCAAGGGGGCCGCGCTCGGACTGGCGCTGCTGGCCGCCGTATCGGTGGCCGGCTGCGGCGACCCCGGACCCGGGAGCAACGCTTCCGAGCCCCGGGCGAGCGCCAACTCCCCCTCTCCGTCGGCCACTTCACCGGCGCGGCTGTGCGCGCGGCTCATCGGCTACTGGGCGCGCCGGTCCCTGACCGGCGACACCTACGGCGACTACCAGTCGATGGGCCTGTCCGACGGCCAGTACGAGATCCTGCGCAAGGTCGTCGACGCCGCGCGGACCGAGCGCGCGAGCGCGGACGAGCGGGCGGCGGACCGGCTGATCGACCGCAGGGCACGGGAGTTGTGCGTGGAGCGGTACCGCGAGGGCGAGCCGACCGGAGGTCCATGGGGCTGAGCGAGGCAATGACATTCCAATTTCGGTGCCCTATGCACGAAAAAGACCGGGCGCGCCGAACGCCTTTCACATTCGTAACGCTGCGTAATACCGGTGCAATACGAACCAAGAGTTCCTCTGCCGTGATCCTCTTTCGCACAGGCCACCCACACCCCCCTGGTCGCCTCCGGCAACGACCCCGGTAATCACCAAAACGCGTGAACACTCGTGAAGAAGCTACGCGCGAACGCTGCGAGTTCTCACAATGTGGACAGGGCGAATCGGCCGGAAATCCGCTCTTCCCCCCACGGAGTACCGCTCAGGGTTACCCCGTGTCATAACAAGAGCGTCACAGCATTGGTCAGAGCCTCCTCCATGTTCCCCACCCCCGCTTAGAGTCACCGCCAGTCACCGCGCCATCGGATTCGAAGTCACTTCGGCCCAGCGCTCGACTCGGCGAGTTCCATGGGGAGCCGCCGTGCCAGGGAAAGGACCTGATTCGTGCGTCAACGTTCGATCATCGCCATAACCGCCGCGCTCGCGGCGGGATCGCTGACACTCACGGCTTGTGGGTCGCGTGACGACGACGGCGGCAGCAGCAACGGCGACAAGACCACGGTTGTGATCGGTGTCGACGCCCCGCTGACCGGCGACCTGTCGGCCCTCGGCCTCGGCATCAAGAACTCCGCCGACCTGGCCGCCAAGACGGCCAACAAGAAGGAGTACGTCAAGGGCGTCGAGTTCAAGATCGAGGCTCTCGACGACCAGGCGCAGCCCTCCGTGGGCCAGCAGAACGCCCAGAAGTTCATCAGCGACAAGGACGTCCTCGGTGTCGTCGGCCCGCTGAACTCCAGCGTCTCGCAGCAGATGCAGAAGCCGTTCAACGACGCCGGCCTCACCCAGGTCTCCCCGGCCAACACCGGTACGGAGCTGACCCAGGGCGACGGCTGGAAGACCGGCGACTCGGTCCGCCAGTTCAAGACCTTCTTCCGTACGGCCACCACGGACGAGATCCAGGGCGCCTTCGCAGCCGACTACCTGTACAACCAGGCGAAGCTGAAGAAGGTCTACCTGATCGACGACCAGAAGACCTACGGCGCCGGCCTCGCGGCCTCCTTCAAGGCGAACTTCACCAAGTTCGGCGGCCAGATCGTGGGCTCCGACCACGTGAACCCCGACGACCGTGACTTCAACGCCGTGGTCGCCAAGATCAAGAAGACCGGTGCCCAGGCCCTCTACTACGGCGGCGAGTACCCGGCCGCCGGTCCGCTGAGCCAGCAGCTCAAGGACAGCGGCCAGAACATCCCGCTCATGGGCGGCGACGGCATCTACTCCGGTGAGTTCCCGAAGCTGAACAAGAAGGCCGAGGGTGACCTCGCGACCTCCGTGGGCAAGCCGGTCGAGCAGCTCGACTCCGCCAAGACGTTCATCAAGGACTACGAGGCGGCGGGCTACGAGGACGCGTACGAGGCGTACGGCGGCCTCACCTACGACGCCACCTGGGCCATCATCGAGGCCGTGAAGCTGGCGGTCGAGGGCAACGACGGCAAGGTTCCGTCCGAGGGCCGCAAGGCTGTCCTGGACGCCATGGCCAAGGTCAAGTTCGACGGCGTCACCGGCACCATCTCGTTCGACGAGTTCGGTGACACCACGAACCACACGATGACCGCGTACAAGGTCAAGAGCAACGCCTGGGCGCCGGAGTTCAGCGGCGAACCCAAGCTCGGCTGACGAGGGACGAGTAGAGACTCCCCACTCACACATTGATCCAGGCCGCGCGGGAAGCGTCCATCGGCGCTCCCGCGCGGCGCCATATCCGAACCACTCCACGGAGGCCCTGCGGTGAACGAACTGCCGCAACAGCTGGCCAATGGACTCATCCTCGGCGCGATGTACGGACTCATCGCGATCGGCTACACGATGGTCTACGGCATCGTCCAGCTCATCAACTTCGCCCACGGCGAGATCTTCATGGTCGGGGGCTTCGGGGCCCTCACCGTCTGGTTGGTACTCCCCGAGGGCTTCGGCCTCGGGGCAGCAGTCCCCCTCATGATCATCGGCGGCGTCCTCGTCTCGGTCGCCGTCGGCACGGCGGCGGAACGCTTCGCCTACCGTCCCCTACGCACCGCGCCACGGCTGGCACCCCTCATCACCGCCATCGGTCTGTCCATCGTCCTGCAGCAGGCCGTGTGGATGTGGTACCCGGACGCGAAGAAGGACCACCCCTTCCCGCAGTTCCACGGCGGCCCCATCGAGATCCTCGGCGCCAACATCCAGCGCGGTGACCTCTTCGTCCTCATAGCCGCGCCGCTGTGCATGCTCGCCCTGGGCTTCTTCGTCACGAAGACGCGCTCCGGCCGCGGTATGCAGGCCACCGCCCAGGACCCGGACACGGCCAAGCTGATGGGCATCAACACCGACCGCATCATCGTCATGGCGTTCGCCATCGGTGCCGCGTTCGCCGCCGTCGCGGCCGTCGCCTACGGCCTGAAGAACGGCCAGGTCGGCTTCCGCATGGGCTTCCTGATGGGCCTGAAGGCCTTCACCGCGGCCGTCCTCGGCGGCATCGGCAACATCTACGGCGCCATGCTCGGCGGCATCGTGCTCGGCGTCGCCGAGTCCCTCGCCACCGGCTACATCGGCGACATCCCCGGCATGGACCTCTTCGGCGGCGGCGCCTGGAAGGACGTGTGGGCGTTCGCTCTGCTCATCCTCGTACTGCTGTTCAGGCCACAAGGTCTGCTCGGCGAACGCGTCGCGGATCGGGCGTGATACCCATGACCACCGAGATCCCCATGGACAAGACCTCCGACACCGTCAAGGTGTCCACCACGGAGGCCACCCCGATCATCCCGCTGCCGCAGGCCGTGGCTCGCGGGCTGGCGGTCGGCGGCTCCGCCCTCGCCCTCATAGGCACCTTCCTCGCCTGGACCTGGACCGAGGAGTTCCCGGGCAACCTGACCGTCACCGGCTACCCGGGCGGCCTTCAGGTCCTCACCCTCTTCGGCTCGCTGCTGACCCTGCTGTTCGCCCTCTCCGGCTACGGCATCCGCGGCCTGGGCTGGCTCACCCCCGGCGGCAAGAACAGCCCCGTGCTCCTCGCCGCCCTCGGCGTGTTCGGCACCACGGGCTACGCCATCGGCGCCATCACCCAGGAGCTCGGCGGCCTGGTCAACCTGGAGCCGGGCGCCTGGGTCTCCGGCATCGGCGCGCTCGTCGCCGTGCTCGGCGCACTCGGCCTCCCCGTCGACCAGCCCTACGACCCGTCGGACCCGACCCCGAACCTCTGGGGCCGTATCCGTCACTCGCTCACCGCGCCCGACCCCGGCCGCGCCAAGGAACTGCCCAACTGGGTCGAGATCCTGGTCATCGCCGCCGGCTTCGGCGTCGGCCTGTACGTCTTCACGTACGGCATCAGCACCGAGTACTCCGAGCTGTTCATCGGCTTCCTGATCGTCGCGGCCTTCGGCTTCACCGCCGTCACCCGCGCCGGTCTGCTGAAGCGGCTGTCGGCCCTGACCGCCAAGCACCGCAACGTCACCCTCACGGCGGCGTTCGCTGCGGCGATCTGCTTCCCCTTCACCCAGTCCAACGACCAGTTCGCCCTCATCGGCGCGAACATCCTGATCTTCGCCACGGTCGCCCTGGGTCTCAACGTCGTCGTCGGCCTCGCCGGCCTGCTCGACCTCGGTTACGTCGCCTTCCTCGGTGTCGGCGCCTACGCCGCCGCCCTGGTCTCCGGCTCCCCCGCGTCGACCATCGGCGTGCACTTCCCGTTCTGGGCGGCCGTCCTCACCGGCGCCGCCGCCTCGCTGATCTTCGGCGTGGTGATCGGTGCTCCGACCCTGCGGCTGCGCGGCGACTACCTCGCCATCGTGACGCTCGGCTTCGGTGAGATCTTCCGCATCACCATGAACAACCTGAACGGCAACAGCGGCCCGGACGTCACCAACGGCTCCAACGGCATCCCGCAGATCCCCGACCTGGAGATCTTCGGGTTCAACCTCGGAGTCCCGCACAACGTCCTCGGCCACGAGCTGACCCGCTCGGCCAACTACTACCTGCTGATGCTGCTGTTCACGGCGATCGTCGTGATGGTCTTCCGCCGCTCGGCGGAGTCCCGCATCGGCCGCGCGTGGGTGGCCATCCGCGAGGACGAGACGGCCGCGACCGCGATGGGCATCAACGGCTTCCGCCTGAAGCTCCTCGCCTTCGCGCTCGGCGCCTCCCTCGCCGGTCTCGCGGGCACCGTCCAGGCGCACGTGTCCTACAGCGTGACCCCCGAGCAGTACCAGTTCGCCGGCTCCGTCCCGCCGAACTCGGCGTTCCTGCTCGCCGCCGTCATCCTCGGCGGCATGGGCACCATCAGCGGCCCGCTGATCGGCGCCGCGCTGCTCTACCTGATCCCGGCCAAGCTCCAGTTCATGGCGGAGTACCAGCTGCTGCTCTTCGGCTTCGCGCTGATGCTGCTGATGCGCTTCCGTCCCGAGGGCCTGGTCGCCGACCGCAGGAAGCAGCTCGAATTCCACGAGACCGGACAGCTCGACGTACCGGAGGACAAGCCATTGCCCGAAGGCGCGACCGGCGTCGCGAAGGCAGGGGCGTGACCGCCATGACGACCACCACGACCGCACCCAGCACGACCACGGTGCTCGACGCGAGCGGTGTCACCATGCGCTTCGGCGGCCTGACCGCCGTACGCAACGTGGACCTCACCGTGAACACCGGAGAGATCGTCGGCCTGATCGGCCCCAACGGCGCCGGCAAGACGACCTTCTTCAACTGCCTCACCGGTCTGTACGTGCCGACCGAGGGCAAGGTCGCCTACAAGGGCACCGTCCTGCCGCCCAAGCCGCACCTGGTCACCCAGGCCGGCATCGCCCGTACGTTCCAGAACATCCGGCTCTTCGCCAACATGACCGTTCTGGAGAACGTGCTGGTCGGACGGCACACCCGGACCAAGGAAGGCCTCTGGTCGGCGCTGCTGCGCCTGCCCGGCTTCAAGAAGGCCGAGGACGCCTCCCGGGCCCGTGCCATGGAGCTGCTGGAGTTCACCGGTCTGGCCGCCAAGGCCGACCACCTCGCCCGCAACCTGCCCTACGGTGAGCAGCGCAAGCTGGAGATCGCCCGGGCGCTGGCGAGCGAGCCGGGTCTGCTCCTCCTCGACGAGCCGACCGCCGGTATGAACCCGCAGGAGACCCGGGCGGCCGAGGAGCTCATCTTCGCCATCCGGGACCAGGGCATCGCCGTCCTCGTCATCGAGCACGACATCCGGTTCATCATGAACCTCTGCGACCGGGTCGCCGTGCTGGTCCAGGGCGAGAAGATCGTCGAGGGCCCCGCCGAGGTCGTCCAGGCCGACGAGCGCGTCATCGCCGCCTACCTCGGCACGCCCTTCGAGGGCGCGCCGGGTGCGGCGGAAGCCGCCGAGGTCGAGGCTGCGGAGGCTGACGCGCAGAGCACCACGGAAGGGGACGACAAGTGACCGCACTGCTCGAGGTCGAGGACCTCAGGGTCGCTTACGGCAAGATCGAGGCCGTCAAGGGCATCTCGTTCAAGGTGGACGCGGGCGAGGTCGTCACCCTCATCGGCACCAACGGCGCCGGCAAGACCACGACCCTGCGCACCCTGTCGGGTCTGCTCCAGCCGCTGTCCGGCGAGATCAAGTTCGACGGCAAGTCGCTGAAGAAGGTCCCCGCGCACAAGGTCGTCTCGCTGGGGCTCGCCCACTCCCCCGAGGGGCGGCACATCTTCCCGCGCATGACGATCGAGGACAACCTCCGCCTCGGAGCGTTCCTGCGCTCCGACAAGGAGGGCATCGAGAAGGACATCCAGCGCGCCTACGACCTGTTCCCCATCCTCGGGGAGCGCAGGAAGCAGGCCGCGGGCACCCTGTCCGGCGGTGAGCAGCAGATGCTCGCCATGGGACGGGCGCTGATGTCCCGGCCGAAGCTGCTCATGCTCGACGAGCCCTCCATGGGTCTGTCGCCGATCATGATGCAGAAGATCATGGCGACCATCCAGGAGCTCAAGGCCGCGGGCACCACCATTCTGCTCATCGAGCAGAACGCCCAGGCCGCGCTCTCGCTGGCCGACCACGGCCATGTGATGGAGGTCGGCAAGATCGTCCTCTCCGGCTCCGGGCAGGACCTCCTGCACGACGAGTCGGTGCGCAAGGCCTACCTCGGCGAGGACTGATCACCCGGCCGATCACCCAACGAACGAGGCCCGTGCCCCCCGGTCAGGGGCACGGGCCTCGTTCGTGTGCGCGGGTACGTCAGCCCTTGGCGGCCTTCTTCTCGTCCGCGTCCTGGATGACGGCCTCGGCGACCTGCTGCATCGACATGCGCCGGTCCATCGAGGTCTTCTGGATCCACCGGAACGCGGCCGGCTCGGTCAGGCCGTACTCGGTCTGGAGGATGGACTTCGCGCGGTCGACCAGCTTGCGGGTCTCCAGGCGCAGGGTGAGGTCGGCGACCTCCTTCTCCAGCTCCTTCAGCTCCGTGAAGCGGGAGACGGCCATCTCGATCGCCGGCACGACGTCGCTCTTGCTGAACGGCTTGACCAGGTAGGCCATGGCGCCGGCGTCCCGGGCCCGCTCTACGAGGTCGCGCTGCGAGAACGCGGTCAGCATCAGCACCGGGGCGATGCTCTCCTCGGCGATCTTCTCGGCCGCCGAAATGCCGTCCAGCTTCGGCATCTTGACATCGAGGATGACGAGGTCGGGCCGGTGCTCGCGGGCCAGCTCCACGGCCTGCTCGCCGTCACCGGCCTCGCCGACGACGGTGTACCCCTCTTCTTCGAGCATCTCTTTGAGATCGAGCCGGATCAGCGCCTCGTCCTCGGCGATGACGACGCGGGTCGTCAGCGGAGGCACGTGCGACTTGTCGTCGTCGGGCGCGTCTACGGGCTGGGGCGACTCGGGGGCGGTCACGAAGGCTCCTCGTTCAGGGGCATGGGTGCTGCTGACAAGAGCCTACCTAGCTACGGTAAGGTGGACGCGCGGAGGGTCGGGGGAAACCTTGGATTCTTCGAGCCCCGGTAGCCCAATTGGCAGCAGGCAACGGATTCAAAACCCGTACAGTGTCGGTTCGAGTCCGACCCGGGGCACTTTTCCTTCGATTTCAAGGTCGCAATTAGGGCCCCTCGGGTAGGAGGGGCCCTAAAGCTTTTCCGGGATTCTCTATCGGGGGCTGTCGTCCTCGCCGATGTGGTGGACGCGGACCAGGTTCGTCGAACCGGAAACCCCGGGCGGCGATCCGGCGGTGATGACGACGGTGTCGCCCTTCTGGCAACGGCCGTATTTCAGGAGCAGTTCGTCGACCTGTTCGACCATCGCGTCCGTGGAGTCCACGTGCGGGCCCAGGAACGTCTCCACACCCCACGTCAGATTCAGCTGCGAGCGGGTGGCCGGCTCCGGGGTGAAGGCCAGCAGCGGGATGGGCGAGCGGTAGCGGGACAGCCGCCGGGCCGTGTCGCCGGACTGGGTGAAGGCGACCAGGAACCGCGCGCCCAGGAAGTCGCCGATCTCGGCCGCCGCACGGGCCACCGCGCCGCCCTGTGTGCGGGGCTTGTTGCGTTCGGTCAGCGGCGGCAGGCCCTTGGCGAGCAGGTCCTCCTCGGCGGCCTCGACGATCTTCGCCATCGTGCGGACCGTCTCGATCGGGTACTTGCCGACGCTGGTCTCGCCGGACAGCATCACCGCGTCGGTGCCGTCGATGACCGCGTTGGCGACGTCGCTGGCCTCGGCGCGGGTCGGGCGGGAGTTGTCGATCATCGAGTCGAGCATCTGGGTGGCGACGATGACCGGCTTGGCGTTGCGCCTGGCGAGCTTGACGGCGCGCTTCTGGACGATCGGCACCTGCTCCAGCGGCATCTCCACGCCCAGGTCGCCGCGGGCCACCATGATGCCGTCGAAGGCGGCCACGATGCCGTCGATCGCCTCGACGGCCTGCGGCTTCTCCACCTTGGCGATCACCGGGAGGCGGCGGCCCTCCTCGTCCATGATGCGGTGGACGTCCTCGATGTCCCGGCCGCTGCGCACGAAGGACAGGGCGATGACGTCGAAGCCGGTGCGCAGCGCCCAGCGCAGGTCCGCCTCGTCCTTCTCGGAGAGGGCGGGGACGGAGACGGCGACGCCGGGGAGGTTCAGGCCCTTGTTGTCGGAGACCATGCCGCCCTCGACGACGGTGGTGTGCACCCGGGGGCCGTCGACGGAGGTGACCTCCAGACAGACCTTGCCGTCGTCGACGAGGATGCGCTCACCGGCGGTGACGTCGGCGGCGAGGCCCGAGTAGGTGGTGCCGCACTGCCCCCGGTCGCCCTCCGCGCCCTCCTCGACGGTGATGACGAAGGAGTCACCGCGTTCAAGGAGTACAGGTCCTTCGGTGAAGCGGCCGAGGCGGATCTTCGGGCCTTGAAGGTCGGCGAGCACGCCGACGCTGCGGCCGGTCTCGTCGGAGGCCTTTCGCACGCGCTGGTAGCGCTCCTCGTGGTCGGCATGGCTGCCGTGGCTGAGGTTGAAGCGGGCGACGTCCATTCCGGCGTCGACCAGTGCCTTTATCTGGTCGTACGAGTCGGTGGCAGGGCCCAGGGTGCAGACGATCTTTGCTCGGCGCATGTTTCGACTCTATGACTTACCGGCGGGTAGAGAATTGGCCCAGCGTGACTACTCAACAACCTTTGCGTGAAGGGCTATTGACAAGTGTTGAATTGTGCGGCGGGGTGCTCCGATGAGCGTTCGAAATACCCCCCGGCAATTCACAGCTGCGGCGGCGTCATGGTGAATCGGGCATTGACCTGGGCGTGGACATGCTGGCGCTGGGGTTCCAGATCGAGCGGGGCCGCCGCCTCGTCCTCGGCGGCGGCGTAGGCCATGGAGCGCATCCGGCCGCCGGGCGCCTGCGGATAGGGCGGGGCGTTCTCCGCGCCGATGTCGGCCAGCTCCACCAGCGCCGCCAGGGACGAACCCAGCGCCTCGGCGTACTCCCGCGCCCGCTGCACGGCCTCCCGTACCGCCTGCTGGCGGGCCTGACGATGGGCCGGCGAGTCGGGGCGCAGGGCCCACCAGGGGCCGTCCACGCGGGTGAGGTCCAAGTCGGCCAGACGGGTGGTCAGTTCGCCGAGCGCGGTGAAGTCCGTGAGGACGGCGGTGATGTGGACGCGGCCGTGGTAGGCGTGCACGCGTTCACCGCGGCCCTTGTCCTTCAGCTCCGGGCTGATGGAGAAGGCGCCGGTCTCCAGGCGTTCGACCGCGTCGCCGTAGGACTTGACGAGGTCGAGGACGGCGGCGTTGCGGCGGGTGAGGTCGTCGAGGGCGGCGCGGCGGTCCTTGCCGCGCGAGGTGACGGTGATGCCGATGCGGGCGATCTCCGGGTCGACCTCCAGACGTGCCTCGCCGCGCACGGCGATGCGCGGGGCGTCGGGGGTGCCGTAGGGGACGGCCGGCTGAAGTTCCTCTGAGGGCACGGTCATACGTCCCACTCTGTCATCGCTTGCTTGGTTACGGCCCCCGTGGGTCACCAGATCGAAACCTCAGAGGTCTGTTGCCGCTCGCCATGAGCAGGTCAGAATCTACGCGCGTTGTCGACCATTCCCACGGGAGAAGCACTCATGCCGTTGAACCGCCGGAAGTTCCTGAAGAAGTCCGCCGTGACCGGGGCGGGGGTGGCACTGGCCGGTGCGGCGGCGCCGACGGCACAGGCGGCGGAGGCGGAGGCCATGACGGCGAAGAAGTGCGAGAAGCGGTACTCGCTGACGGTGCTGGGCACGACCGACCTGCACGGTCACGTCTTCAACTGGGACTACTTCAAGAACGCGGACTACACCGACGCCAAGGGCAACGCGCAGGGCCTGGCCCGGGTGTCGACGCTGGTGAACCGGATCCGCGAGGAGCGGGGCCGGCGCAACACCCTGCTGATCGACGCGGGCGACACGATCCAGGGCACGCCGCTGACGTACTACTACGCCAAGGTCGACCCGATCACCGCCAAGGGCGGCCCGGTGCACCCGATGGCGCTGGCGATGAACGCCATCGGCTACGACGCGGTGGCGCTCGGCAACCACGAGTTCAACTACGGCATCGAGACCCTGCGCAAGTTCGAGGAGCAGTGCCGCTTCCCGCTGCTCGGTGCGAACGCGCTGGACGCGAAGACACTGAAGCCCGCCTTCCCGCCGTACTTCATCAAGAGCTTCCGGGTGCAGGGCGCCCCGCCGGTGAAGGTCGCCGTCCTCGGTCTGACCAACCCCGGCATCGCGATCTGGGACAAGGCCTATGTGCAGGGCAAGCTGACCTTCCCGGGTCTGGAGGAGCAGGCCGCCAAGTGGGTGCCGAAGCTCAAGGCGATGGGCGCGGACGTGGTGATCGTCTCCGCGCACTCCGGCTCCTCGGGCACCTCCTCCTACGGTGACCAGCTGCCGTACATCGAGAACTCCGCGGCGCTGGTCGCGCAGCAGGTGCCGGACATCGACGCGATCCTGGTCGGTCACGCGCACGTGGAGATCCCGGAGCTGCGGGTCACCAACGCCAGGACCGGCAAGGACGTCGTGCTGTCGGAGCCGCTGTGCTTCGCCGAGCGGCTGTCGCTGTTCGACATCGAGCTGACCTTCGCCAAGGGCCGCTGGACGGTCGAGAAGGTCGCCGCGTCGGTCCTCAACTCCAACACCGTCGAGGACGACCCGAAGATCACCAAGCTGCTCTCCGACGAGCACGAGAAGGTCGTCGCGTACGTCAACCAGGTCGTCGGCACCGCCACCGCGACCCTGACCACGGTCGACGCCCGTTACAAGGACGCCCCGATCATCGACCTGATCACCAAGGTCCAGGAGGACGTCGTCAAGGCGGCCCTGGCGAGCACGGAGTACGCCTCGCTGCCCGTCATCGCGCAGGCGTCCCCGTTCTCGCGCACCTCGGAGATCCCGGCCGGCGAGGTGACGATCCGGGACCTGTCGAGCCTGTACGTGTACGACAACACGCTGGTCGCGAAGCTGATGACGGGCGCGCAGCTCAAGGCGTACCTGGAGTACTCGGCCGAGTACTTCGTGCAGACCGCCCCCGACGCCGCCGTCGACGTCGAGAAGCTGACGAACGCGGGCAACCGTCCCGACTACAACTACGACTACGTCTCCGGGCTGTCGTACGACATCGACATCGCGCAGGCGGCCGGCTCGCGGATCAAGAACGTGACCTACAACGGTGCCGCTCTCGACGACGCGCAGAAGTTCGTGTTCGCGGTGAACAACTACCGGGCCAACGGCGGCGGCGCGTTCCCGCACGTGGCGTCGGCCCAGGAGCTGTGGTCGGAGTCGACGGAGATCCGCACCCGGATCGCGGAGTGGGTGACCGCGAAGGGTGTGCTGGACCCGAAGGACTTCGCGTCCGTCGACTGGAAGCTGACGCGTAACGGCACACCCGTCTTCTAGTACGGGCCGGAGGGCCGGCGGCGCATCGGCCGCCGGCCCTCCGCTCCGCTCAGAACAGGCTCGTCACGCTGTCCTGGATGGCCGCCACATCGCCCGCGACGGCGGCCGTGGCCGCCACGCCGGGGGCGAGGAAGCCGAGCCAGCGCAACAGGACACCCCGGCGGGGCTCGTCCTGGGCGAGTTCGGCCTCGACGCGCTCGGCGGCCTCGACGAGTTCCTCGCCGTCCTCGTACTCGTCGCGGTGGCCGCGTACCTGTTCGAGCAGCAGCCGTGCCGCGGCGCGCAGTTCGGCCACCGCCGCCTCGCGGTCGACGCCGGCCGGGGCGCCGGTGGTCGCGGTCGAACGGTTGACGGCGACCGCGCTGCCGTCGATGCGGATGTCACCGCCGGCCCGGATGCCGCTGTTGTCGCCGGCGCCGGTCTCTGCCATGTCGTCACCTTCCTCGGTTGGCGGGCGGAGCGGCGGCAGGAGAGGGAGCGGACGCCGGTTGCCCTGCCGCTCCCGTCGCCTGGCCGCGCCGGAACACCCCGGCGACGCTGCCGCCGACGCCGACGGCGGACCCGTTGAGGGTGACGTCGCCGCCCGCGTACAAGCCGGTGTTGTAGATCGCGGTCTGACGCTGGATCAGTTCGTTGGTGTCGATGTCATGGTCCTCCAGGAACTCCACCAGGGCGTCCAGTACGCGGTGTTCCACCGTCTTCGCGTACAACTCCCGGTCGAGCTGCTGGAAGTAGCGGTAGTAGAGCCGGTCACTGGCCGCGTCCCTGATGCTGAAGGACGCCCCGTAGTTGAAGGTGCGGTGGCGGATCTCCTGGGCCTGGCGGCGCTGCTTGCCGTGCTGGTTGAGCGGCCCGAGCACGCCCGCGGCCACGGAGAAGGGCGAGCCGACCAGCAGCAGGGGCGCGCGCACGGCGGCCTGGGCCACCAGGGCCCACCACTGGCGGAAGGTGGGCGAGTCGAGCAGCTGGTCCGCGATGCGGTAGCGCTCACGCACCGGGGCGAGCAGGGAACTGCTGCCCTCGATGAAGAGCATCTTGCGGTCGGACATCAGCGCGCACCGCAGGAAGAAGGTGATGGCCAGTTCGCCGCTCCAGCCGGTCACCCGGATCGCCAGATAGGGGCGGGCCCGGCCCGCGCCGTCCTCGCGCAGCGCGTCGAGGAGGTCCGGCGAGACACTCGCGCTGGGTGGTCCGGCGGGGTTCGGCAGCAGTTCGGAGCGGGTGCGGTCGTCCACCGCGTACTGCAGGTCCTTGCCGTTGACCAGCAGCAGGTTCTCGACGTGGACGCCGGGCAGTTTCAGTTCGCCGACCCGGGCGGCGAGATGGGCGTTGAGCTCGTGCACGGTGAACGGCACGACCTGCTTGCCCTCCGCGGGACGTGCCGTGTCGAGCGCGAACGACCAGGTGCTCGTCGTCTCGCCGTACCCGACGAAGGGCGCGTACATCGAGGAGATCACGACGTTGCCGCGGTCGCGCCGCTCGATCTCCTGGATCCGCCGCCGGTTCTCCGGACCGGCCGGCTCAGGGGCCTTGTCCGGGGCGAAGTTCTCCCGGCTGAGCTGTTTGGCGACGACGCCGTAGTGCACGGAGAGGGACTCGACGGCGACGATGATCCAGGCCACGAGCCAGCCGAGGATCACCGCCGAGCCGAAGGTGACCGGCAGCATGATCACCACGATCAGCAGCAGCACGGCGAGGAGGACGTCCCGTCCCACCTGGCGGCGCCGGGCCGCCAGGGCGTGCCGCAGTACACAGCCGAGGTCGACGCCCGGCGAGGAGGCGACCGCGCGGCGCGGCTCCTCCACGATCTGCTCGACGGCCCGGCGGGCGAACCTGGTGTCCGTGTGGACGGCCGTGCACAGGTACCGGGTGATGTCCGGGGCGAACCGGGTGGACGAGGCCGTGTCCGGGGCGTGGGAGGGCGCCGGCGGTGCGGCGCCGCGGCGGACGGCGTGAGGCGGCTGCGTCGGTACGGCCGGGACGGTGGGCGGGGCTGGGTCCGGGCTCTGAGTCGGGTCGGCGCCACGTAAGAGGCCGCAGCCGGCGCAGACGGTGTAGTCGCGAGCGTTGTCCGCGCGGCAGCGCGGGCATTTCAGGGTGGGAGTGGTCATGGCTTTCTTCCTCCTCTCGGTTTTCGCGCTCAGGTCGTACGCGTCCGTTTCGAAAGCGGCGGCGTCATTCGGATTCGGACGACGACGGAAATCAGCCATTTCCGGTGATCGGACACGCGCTCGTGGAAAAGGCGGCGAGGGAACCGGCCGGGGCCGGAGATCACGCTCGGAGCAGGGAGGTTGCCGACGCCGGTGGCATCGGCAGGCCGGCCTCCGGACGAAAGGATCGTTTCCCGGATCGGACGCGCCCGTTGCCGCCGCATGAATCGGAAGGTATCAGCGCGCCCGTGAGGACGGGAGGGGCACGGGATATCCGTGCGGCCTTTTCCGCGTCCCCTTCCACGGTTCTTCACCCCGGTCGCACAGTTTTCCCCGAGGCTCCGTCGTCACCGCCTGTCGACCAGCGGGGTGAGCACCGGTGCCTGGCGTGCGGACGGGATGCGGGGCCGCTGTTCGAGGCCGAAGGTGGTGAACGCGGTGCGGCCCGGCAGCGCGTAGGTCTCCTTGCCGGTGACGGAGTTGAGGATGCCGGCGCTGCGCCAGGCCGCCAGACCGAGGTCCGGCGTGCCGATGCCGTGGGTGTGGCGCTCGGCGTTCTGGACGTAGACATGGCAGCCGGAGCCGGTGACGCTCGGGTCCATGACCAGGCGGTACTGGTCGTCGATCCGGGGACGCTCCCGGCTGTCGCGGCGCATGTAGGGGTCGAGGCCGGCGAGGATGCGGTCGAGGGAACGCTCGCGGTAGCCGGTGGCCAGGACGACCGCGTCGGTGGTCAGGCGCGAGCGGGTGTTCTGCTGGAGGTGCTCCAGGTGCAGTTCGACCTTGGTTGTGGCGATCCGGCCGGCGGTGCGCACGCGGACGCCCGGGGTGAGGACGGTGTCGGGCCAGCCGCCGTGTGTGGTGCGGCGGTACAGCTCGTCGTGGATGGCGGCGAGCGTGGCGGCGTCGATGCCCTTGTGGAGCTGCCACTGGGAGTCGAGGAGCTGGTCGCGGACCGGTTCGGCGAGGGCGTGGAAGTAGCGGGTGTAGTCGGGGGTGAAGTGCTCCAGGCCGAGCTTGGAGTACTCCATCGGCGCGAACGCCTCGGTGCGGCCGAGCCAGTGCAGCCTCTCCCGGCCGGCGGGGCGGTGCCGGAGCAGGTCCAGGAAGATCTCGGCACCCGACTGTCCGGAACCGATGACGGTGATGTGCTCGGCGGCGAGCAGGGTCTCACGGTGGTCGAGGTAGTCGGCGGCGTGGATGACGGGCACGGCGGGCGCCTCGACCAGGGGCCGCAGCGGGTCGGGGACGTACGGCTCGGTGCCGATGCCGAGGACGATGTTGCGGGCGTAGGTGCGTCCGAGCGCCTCGGCCTCCCCGTCGGGCGCGATCTGGGTGAAGTCGACCTCGAAGACGTCGCGTTCGGGGTTGAAGCGGACCGCGTCGACCTGGTGGCCGAAGTGCAGTCCGGTGAGGCTCTCGCTGACCCAGCGGCAGTAGGCGTCGTACTCGGCGCGCTGGATGTGGAAGCGCTCGGCGAAGTA
This sequence comes from Streptomyces sp. Y7, assembly GCF_043195415.1. Taxonomy (NCBI): domain Bacteria; kingdom Bacillati; phylum Actinomycetota; class Actinomycetes; order Kitasatosporales; family Streptomycetaceae; genus Streptomyces; species Streptomyces sp. Y7. The sequence continues at coordinate 357,296 of NZ_JBIDDQ010000004.1, read as the reverse complement.
GAAGGGGAAGAGCCGGTCGCGGTGCCTGAGGTAGTTCAGGAACGACCAGGGGCTGGCGGGGTCGGCGAGCGTCACCAGGTCGGCGAGGAAGGGCACTTGGAGCCGGGAGCCGTCGATGAGCAGCCCGGGGTGCCAGGAGAAGGCGGTGCGCTGCTCGTAGAAGACGGCGTCGAGTTCGGCGAGCGGCTGGGCGAGGGCGGCCAGCGAGAGGTTGAAGGGGCCGATGCCGATGCCGACGAGGTCTCGGGGGGTGTCGGCGTCCTGGCCCGGGGGGTTGGGGTGCGGGTCGGCAGGGGGGTTCGACTGCGGGCTCATCGGGGGGTGTTTCCTTCCACCAGTTTCAGGAGGGCGGCCAGGTCGTCCGGGCGCGTACGGGGGTTGAGGAGGGTCACCTTCAACCACAGGCGCCCGTCCGCGCGGGCCCGGCCGAGGACCGCTCGGCCGTCGGTGAGGAGCCTTCGGCGTACGGCCGCGACGTCGTCGTCGGCGGCGTGTGCGGGCCGGAACAGGACCGTGCTGAGGGTGGGCCGGTCGTGGAGCTCGAAGCCGGGGTGGTCGTGGACGAGGGCTGCGAACTCGCGGGCGCCGTCGCAGACCTGCTCGACCAGCCGGCCGAGGCCGCGGCGGCCGAGGGTCTTGAGGGTGACGGCGATCTTGAGGGCGTCGGGCCGGCGGCTGGTGCGCGGGGAGCGGCCGAGCAGATCGGGCAGGCCCGCGTCGGTGTCGTCGTCGGCGTTGAGGTAGTCGGCGCGGTGGTGGAGCACCGCCAGGTCGGCCGCGTCGCGGACCGCGAGGATGCCCGCGGCGACGGGCTGCCAGCCGAGTTTGTGCAGGTCGAGGGTGACGGTGTCGGCCGCGGCGAGGCCGGTCAGCAGGGGCCGGTAGCGGTCGCTGAAGAGCAGGCCGCCGCCGTAGGCGGCGTCCACGTGCAGCCGTGCGCCGTGTGCCGCGCACACGGCCGCGATCTCCGGGAGGGGGTCGACGATCCCGGCGTCGGTGGTGCCGGCGGTGGCGGCGACGAGGTGCGGGCCGGGCAGCGCGGTGAGGGCCTCGTCGAGGGCCGCGGGGTCGAGGGCGCCGGCCGGGGCGGGCACGACGACGGGCTCGGCCAGCCCGAGCAGCCAGGCGGCGCGCGGCAGCGAGTGGTGGGCGTTGGCCCCGTGCACCAGCCGTACCCCGGCCCCGCACGCCTCCCGGGCGAGCAGCAGGGCGACCTGGTTGGACTCGGTGCCGCCGGTGGTGATCAGGGCGGCGGGGGCTTCCTGGACGGCAGCGGCGCGGCGCCTCCCCCCGGCGGAGCCGTTCGGTGCCGGGGCCCGGGTGCCGTCGACGCCGTCCGGCAGCGGCGTCGCCCGGTCGCCGGCGTCCTCGCGGTGCCCCGTGTCCCCGACCGTCCCTCGGGGGGACCGGTCCCCCGCGTCGAAGACCTCCCGCGCGAGCGCCCCGGTCACCAGTGCCTCCAGCTCCGACGCGCCCGGCGCCTGGTCCCAGGAGTCGAGGGAGGGGTTGAGGGCGGAGACGGCGAGGTCGGCGGCGGTGGCGAGGGCGAGGGGCGGGCAGTGCAGATGGGCGGTGCAGAAGGGGTCGGCGGGGTCGGCCGCGGTCTGAGCGAGGGCACGGACGACGGTGTGCAGGGCGTTCGGATCGCCCCGGTCCGGCAGGACGTCGCCGACCGCGGCCCGCATCCGGGCGGCCACCGCGTCCGGCCCGCCCGCCGGCAGTGGCCCCCGGCGCGCCCGCGCGCCCTCGTCCAGCGCGTCGAGCACGGTGTCCAGCAACGGCCGCAGGGCGTGCGGACCTTCGGGGCCTGACGCGAGCGACGCAGGCGTGCTCATCGTGTCCTCCCGGGCGCTGGGCGAGAAGGACTTCCAGCTTGTACCCGGATGGACGACGGCGCCCGAAAAGCCCAATGACCGGAACCCGAAAGGGGGTACTTCCGTGCGAGGAAAGCGTGTCGGAGCCGGTGTGCGGACTTCGGCGGAGTAAGGGGCGGCCGGCACGACCGGCGCCCCCTACGTCGGACGTACTAGCCCTTGTGGCCCTCCCGCACCCTCAACGCCCGTGCCAGGTCGTCGAGTTGGTCGGCGAGCCTGCGGCGCAGCGCCGGGATCGGCTCGCCGTCGCGCAGGCACTCCTCCCCCAGCCGCAGGGATTCGGCGTCCACGGCGTGCACCGGGAAGGCGTAGCGGCCGGCGGCGTCGGCGATGGCGGGGCCGCGGCGGGCGGCGAGGGCGAGGGCGTCCTTGTAGAAGCGCGCCACGTACGGGCCCACGAGGTCGGCCTGTTCGGGCTGCCAGAAGCCCTGGGCGGTCGCGGTGAAGAGGTAGTTGGACAGGTCGCTGCTCTCGTCGGTGGTGAACAGCGCCTCCCACGCCCGTGCCTTGGCCGCCTCGTCGGGCAGGGCGGCCCGGCAGCGGGCGGCGCCCTCCTGGCCGGTGGCGCTCGGGTCGCGCTCCAGCTCGGCGGCGATGGCGGCCTCGTCCACGGCACCGAGGACGGCGAGGCGGCCCAGGACCCGCCAGCGCAGCTCGGGGTCGAGCTCGGGTCCGCCGGGCACCGTGCCGTCGGCGAGCCAGGCGGCGATGGTGTCCGGATGGGCGGCCACGGAGATGAAGTGGCGTACGGCGATCAGCCGCAGGCCGGGGTTGTCGCCGTCCTCGGTGCGGCGGATCAGGTCGCGGCACAGGGCGGACAGCGTGGCCAGGGCGGCGGGCCGCTCCTCGGCGGGGAGGTAGCGGTCGGCGATCTGGCCGGTGGCGAAGGCCAGGACGCCCTGCACGACGGCGAGATCGGTCTCGCGGGGCAGGTGGGCGCGGGCGGCCTCCAGATAGGCGGTGGCCGCCAGTTCGCCGTCCCGGACCGCGTCGCGCAGGGCGTTCCAGACGACCGCGCGGGTGAGCGGGTCCGGCAGCCCGGAGAGGCGCTCACGGACGGTTGTGAAGGACTCGGCGTCGAAGCGGACCTTGGCGTAGGTCAGGTCGCCGTCGTTGAGCAGCAGCAGGGCCGGGCGCTTGCCGACGGGCAGCGGCGTGCTCTGCGGGACGTCGATCTCCAGGCGTTGGCGCAGGGTGAGCCGGCGCCCCGCGTCGTCGCCGAGGTCCAGGTCGTACAGGCCCACGGCGACCCGGTGGGGGCGGCTGCCCGCGTGGTCGACGGTGAGGCTGTAGGTGCCGTTGTCGCCGCGTGCGACCTGCGGGGTGAGGGTGTCGACGCCGGTGGTGCGCAGCCAGTTGTCGGCCCAGTCATGGACGTCGCGGTCGGTCGCGGAGGCGAGGGAGTCGATGAAGTCGGCGAGGGTGGCGTTGGCGAACTTGTGCCGGGCGAAGTGGGTGTTGATGCCGGCGAGGAAGTCCTTCTCGCCGAGCCAGGTGACCAGCTGGCGCAGCGCGGAGGCGCCCTTGGCGTAGGAGATGCCGTCGAAGTTGAGCATGGCGGAGGCCGTGTCGTCGACTGCCTCGGGGGCCACGGGGTGGGTGGAGGGCCGCTGGTCGGCGTCGTAGCCCCAGGACTTGCGGGCGACCCCGAAGTCGGTCCAGGTGTCGGTGAAGCGGGTGGCCTCGGCGCAGATCTGGTAGCCCATGTACTCGGCGAACGACTCGTTCAGCCAGATGTCGTCCCACCAGCGCAGGGTGACGAGGTCGCCGAACCACATGTGGGCCATCTCGTGGGCGATGACCATGGCGCGGGTCTGCCGCTCGGTGTCGGTGACGGCGGAGCGGTAGACGAACTCGTCGCGGAAGGTGACCAGGCCGGGGTTCTCCATGGCGCCGGCGTTGAACTCGGGGACGAACGCCTGGTCGTAGGAGTCGAAGGGGTAGGGCTCGTCGAACTTCTCGTGGAAGCGGTCGAAGCACTGCCGGGTGACCTGGAAGAGCTCGTCGGCGTCCGTGTCCAGGTGCGGGGCCAGGGAGCGGCGGCAGTGGAGGCCGAAGGGCAGGCCGCGGTGCTCGGTGCGCACGGAGTGCCAGGGGCCGGCGGCGACCGCGACGAGGTAGGTGGAGATCAGCGGGGTGGGCGCGGCCTGCCAGTGGCCGTCGCCGGTGTGCTCGGTGCGGCCGTTGGCGAGGACGGTCCAGCCCTCGGGGGCGGTCACGGACAGCTCGAAGACGGCCTTGAGGTCGGGCTGGTCGAAGGCGGCGAAGACGCGCTGGACGTCCTCCATGAACAGCTGGGTGTAGAGGTAGCTCTCGCCGTCGGTGGGGTCGGTGAAGCGGTGCATGCCCTCGCCGGTGCGGGAGTAGCGCATGGCCGCGTCGATCCGCAGCTCGTGCTCACCGGCGGCCAGGTCCTTCAGGGGCAGTCTGTTCCCGTCCAGGGTCTGCGGGTCCAGGGGCCGGCCGTCCAGCGTCACGGAGCGCAGCTCGGCCGGCTTGACCTCGACGAAGGTGTCCGCGCCGGTGCGCGCGGTGAACGCGATGACGGTGCGGGAGTCGAAGGTCTCGTCCCCGGTCGTCAGGTCGAGTTCGATCGTGTAGCGGTGGACGTCGAGGAGCTGGGCACGAGTCTGCGCTTCGTCGCGCGTGAGTACGGACATGCACGACATGCTGCCTGATGCCGCTGACCAGGCACAGGGGTGGATCACTACGTGCGCTATGTCCGGTTCTTCGCGGCGGGGCTGTCGCGCTGGGGCGGGAGGCGTGTGTCCGGGTGGGGCAGAGCGGGGCGCCGGCGCGGCTCCGGGGCGTCGGCGGGACCCTTGACCAGGGCCCGTAGCGCGCGGACCTCCTCCTCCAGGGCCCGTTGGCGCTGATAGGCGTCGTAGAGGTAGCGGACCTTGGTGCGCAGCACCCAGGGGTCGGTGGGCTTCAGGACGAGGTCGGCGACGCCGAGCCCGTAGGCGGTGGCGGTCAGTTCCTGGTCCGCGCCGAAGCCCGTGAGGAGGATGACCGGAATGTTCTGGGTCTGCTCGACGCGCCGCATGTACCGCACCACGTCCAGTCCGCTGACGCCCGGCATGCGGACGTCCAGGAGCAGCAGGCCCACCTGGCCGCGGAGCACCTGCTTGAGCGCCTCGTCTCCGCTGGTGGCGCGGGCGAGCCGGTAGCCCAGCGGGGCCAGGGCGCTCTCCAGGGCGTACAGCGTCTCCTCGTGGTCGTCGACGATGAGGATCTTGGCATCCGACGGCATGGCCCGACGTCCCTCCCGCGTGGACATCCTGGGTATGTCCGGGGGTGCTGACGGAGCGTGCTCGTCAGCCTGCATGCGGTGCACAGCGCAGCATGCACCGCGCGGGCCGCCGTGTCACCCCCCGGGCCGGTCGGCCGGCGTCAGTTCGCCGTGGGCGCAGCGTCGTTGACGGTGTCCTCGGCGATGCTCTCGTGGTGCCTGATCACCTCGGCGATGATGAAGCCCAGGAACTTCTCGGCGAACGCCGGGTCGAGCTTGGCGTTCTCGGCCAGCATGCGCAGCCGGGCGATCTGCCGGGCCTCCCGGGCCGGGTCGGCCGGCGGGAGGGCGTGGCGGGCCTTGAGGTGGCCGACCTGCTGGGTGCACTTGAAGCGTTCGGCGAGCATGTGGACGACGGCCGCGTCGATGTTGTCGATGCTGTCGCGCAGCCGGGCGAGCTCCTCACGGACCGCGGGGTCGACATCGCCTGGGGACGTGTTGCTGGTCATGAGCGCTCAGCCTACGGGGCCGTCTCGGTCGTCGTTCGGCCGATCACCGGTGGATCGTCGGGATCGGGGACCTGGTTGCTCCAGCCGCCGGGCACGGCGCGGCTCTGCCGGCCGCGGAAGCGGACCGGTGCCATGCCGACCCGGCGCGTGAACAGGCGGGAGAAGTAGGCGGGGTCGTCGTAGCCGACGCGGCGGGCGACGGCGGCGACGGGCAGGTCGGTGGCGGCGAGGAGTTCCTTGGCGCGGCCCAGTCGGATGCCGAGCAGATAGTCCTTGGGGCTGCATCCCGCGGCCCTGCGGACGGCCGAGCGCAGTTCGGCCGGGGTCATGCCGTGCCGGGCGGCGTGGTCGGCGACGGTCAGCGGCAGACAGGCGTCGCGGGCGAGGACCTTCAGGACCGCCTCGCCGTCGGGGGCGAGGTCGGCGCGGGCGCGGCGCAGGGCGACGAGGAGTTCGTGGACGGCGGCGCCGGTCTCGACCTCCAGCAGGGGGCTGTCGCGGCGCGCGGCGCGGGCCATGCGCCCGATGACGGCACGCGGTCCCGCGGCATCGGAGAGGGGCACCACGGGGCGGTCCGGCTCGATGTAGCCGAGTTCGGTGTACGAGGCGGCGGCCGGCCCGGCGAAGTCGACGAAGCCCTCGTCCCAGCCGGTGCCCGGGTCGGGGGCGTAGTGGTGCGGGACGCCGGGGGTGAGCCACAGCAGCGCGGGCGCGGTGACGGGTGTGCGGCGGCCGTCGGGGTCGGCGTACCACCCGGTGCCGGTGCTGATGACGACGGCGACGTGGTGGTCCAGGACCCGGGGGCCGACGGTGGGCAGGGCGCCGTACTGGAGGCCGACGCCGAGGCAGACGAGGCCGAGGCGGTGGTGGGCGGGGCCGGGCGTGAAGAACCGCATCCAGGTGTGGTAGATGCCCGTACCTCCCGTCGATCGCTTCGGTCCAAGCAGCGCCGATCTTTGTCCATGGACCCTGACCTGCGCCAGGGGCGAGGGTGGGCGCATGAGCGAGTTCACGGTGGGGGACGAAGACTTTCTGCTGGACGGCCGGCCGGTGCGGCTGCTGTCCGGCGCGCTGCACTACTTCCGGGTGCACGAGGCGCAGTGGGGGCACCGCCTCGCGATGCTGCGGGCGATGGGCCTGAACTGCGTGGAGACGTACGTGCCGTGGAACCTGCACGAGCCGGCGCCGGGGCGGACCCGGGACGTGGCCGCGCTGGGCCGGTTCCTGGACGCGGCCCGGGAGGCCGGGCTGTGGGCGATCGTGCGGCCGGGGCCGTACATCTGCGCCGAGTGGGAGAACGGCGGGCTGCCGTACTGGCTGACGGCCGAGGTGGGCGCACGCGCGCGTACCTGTGACGAGCGCTTTGGGGAGCACGTGTCGAACTGGTTCGGGCGGCTGCTGCCCGAGATCGCGCCCCGGCAGATCGATCGCGGCGGACCCGTGATCATGGTGCAGGTCGAGAACGAGTACGGCAGCTACGGCTCGGACGCCGCGTATCTGCGCCGCCTGGCCGGTCTGCTGCGTGAACTCGGCGTCACGGTCCCGCTGTTCACCTCGGACGGCCCCGAGGACCACATGCTCTCCGGCGGCTCGGTCCCCGGGATCCTGGCGACGGTGAACTTCGGCTCGCACGCGCGCGAGGCGTTCGAGACCCTGCGCCGCCACCGCCCCGAAGGGCCGCTGATGTGCATGGAGTTCTGGTGCGGCTGGTTCGACCACTGGGGCGGCGAGCACACCGTGCGGGATCCCGGGGACGCGGCGGCGGCCCTGCGCGAGATCCTCGAGTGCGGGGCCTCGGTCAACCTGTACATGGCGCACGGCGGCACGAGCTTCGCCGGCTGGGCGGGCGCCAACCGGGGCGGCGGCGCGCTGCACGACGGGCCGCTGGAGCCCGATGTGACGTCGTACGACTACGACGCCCCGATCGACGAGTACGGCCGCCCCACCGAGAAGTTCCGGGCCTTGCGCGAGGTACTCGCCGCGTACGCCGACGGCCCGCTGCCCGAAGTCCCGCCCGCACCGGTGCCGTTGGGCGCCCCGGCCGAGGCCGTCCTGACCGGCTGGGCGCCCCTGCCGGACGTACTGGAGACGCTGGGCGGCCCGGAGGCGTCCGGTCCCGTCCCGGCCACCTTCGAGGAACTGGGCATCGAGCGGGGCCTGGTGCGCTACGAGGTGACGGTGCCGGGGCCGCGCGAGCCGTATCCGCTGTCGGTGCGCGGGCTGCGGGATCTCGCCGTGGTGTACGTCGACGGGGAGCGGGCCGGGGTGCTCACCGAGGAGGAGCCGTGCCTGAAGGAGCCCGTCGCCGGGCACGCGCGCGTGGAGCTGTGGGTGGAGTCCCTGGGCCGGGTCAACTACGGGCCGCGGCTGGGCGAGTCCAAGGGGATCACCGGGGGTGTCCTGCACGAGCGGCAGTTCCTGCACGGCGTACGCGCGCGTGGGCTGCGGCTGGAGGCGCTGGACGACGCCGAGGCGGTGCGGGCGGTGCCGTCGCGGGAGCTGCCCGAGGACGGTGCCCCGGGGCTCTACCGGGGCACCGTCACGGTGCGGGGCGCCGGTGACGCCCGCCTTGAGCTGCCGGGCTGGACCCGCGGATTCGTGTGGATCAACGGCTTCGGTCTGGGCCGCTACTGGTCCGCGGGCCCGCAGCGCACCCTGTACGTGCCGGGGCCCGTGCTGCGCGAGGGCGGCAACGAGCTGTGGGTGCTGGAGCTGGAAGGGACGGCCCGGACCGGGCCCGGCGAAGCCGGAACCCCGGTCCTGCGGGCCGTCTGACGACCATGCCGCGGCGGCTGCCTACAGGGCGGCCGCCGCGCGGGCGATGTCGCTCGCGAAGTGGCTGACCTCGGTGTAGATGCCGGGCACACCCGGGCGGGCACACCCGTCGCCCCAGCTGACGATGCCGACCTGGATCCACTTGCCCGCGTCGTCCTTGCGGAACATGGGACCGCCGGAGTCGCCCTGGCAGGTGTCGATGCCGCCGCTCTGCAGGCCGGCGCACAGTTCCTCCTTCGACACGAGCCGGTTGCCGTAGTGGCGCTTGCACACGCGGTCGGCGACGAAGGGAACACTGGCCTTACGGAGCTTGGTCGTGCCCGTGTTGGCCCCCTCCTCGGTGTCGCCCCAGCCCGCGATCGTGAAGGTGCCGCGGTTGTACTGGTCCGTCGTGGCGATCTTCAGCGTCGGCTTGTCGATGGGCCGGGCGAGCTTGATCAGCGCCCAGTCCTTGCCGTTGCCGTTGTAGCCGGGGGCGACCTTGACCTTCTTCGACTTCACCTTGATCGCGGCCGAGGAGTTGAGGTCGTTGACACCCGCGGTGACCGTGATGCTGGTGTTGTTGCCCGAGCCCTCCATGCAGTGGGCGGCGGTCAGGACGACGTCCTTCTTGTAGAGCGCCCCGCCGCAGCCCATGGAGAGGTGGACCATGAACGGGAACTCGTTCTGCGCGGCGGCCGTTCCCCCGACGATACGGGTGGACGCGGCCTGCGCGCTGACCGGCTGGAGGGAGGCGACCGCGAGCGCGACGGCGCCGACCGCGGCGGCTCTCTTCGCCAGCGAGATGCCGGTTCTCCGGGATATGTGATGGCTCAACATTCGTCCTTTCGTGGGGGGTTGAGCGATCCCGGAGTATGAAGATCAAGGGGGGTCCATGGCAAGGACGGATCTCACGGCCCGGGCATGGAACCTCACCAGGGAAAATCCCCTCACATCCCCGTAGAGTGGAATCGGTTTCCAGGCGTCTTGGGGGTACGGGCGTGGCGAACGGCGGACCGGTCCAGCACGGCTTCCCGCACCTGGAGACGGTGCGGGCCTCGATCACCGCGCTCTACAGACGGCTCTCGTACGACACCGTCCAGACCTTCGCGACCAGCGTGGCCCCGGCCGACGTGGCGTTCTGCGACACGGACGACCTTCATCTGGGCGCGCAGCGGGTGGCCCGTGAACTGGTGCGGCACTACCGGCTGCCGGACGCCCGGCTGATCGTCGGCTTCCGGGAGATGAGCCATGCGGCGAACGTCGAACTCGCCGCCGGACCCGAGTACTTCGTCGAGCTGAACGACCGCTTCCGCACCCATCGCCGGGACATCGGCGCGGCCCTCGCGCACGAGGTGACGCACGTCTATCTGCACCGCCTCGGCCTGTCCTTCCCGGGCACCCGCGACAACGAGATCCTCACGGACACGGTGACCACGTATCTGGGCGCGGGCTGGCTGCTGCTCGACGCGTACCGCGAGGACTCGGCGTCCTCGCAGAAGCTGGGCTATCTGACGCCGGAGGAGTTCGGGTACGTCCTGGCCAAGCGGGCGCAGGTCTTCGCCGAGGACCCGTCGATCTGGTTCACCAGCCCGCAGGCGTACACGGCGTACGGGAAGGGCGTGGCGCAGGCCCGGCGCGACGAGCAGCAGCCTCCGCTGACGGCGGCCGGGTGGGCGGGGCGCCGGCGGTACGCGCGGGACCGGCGGCATGCGCAGGACCATCAGGAGGCCGGTCCCCAGGCCGGGGTTGCCTATACGTTCACGCCGGACGGGCACGGGCCGTTGCGGGTGTCGTTTCCGTGTCCCACGTGTCAGCAGCGGATCCGGGTGCCGGTGAAGGGGCGGGTGCGGGCGCGGTGCGGGCTGTGCCGGACGGTGCTCGAGTGTGACACCTGAGCGCCTGACGGGGTTGCCGCTTTGTGTCGTCGGGCGGCTGCGGGTCCTGCGAGGCTGGTCGCGCCCACGCGGCGGAGCCGCATACTGATACAGCCCCGCGCCCCTTCACGGCGTTCGGGTCAGGCCCCGTATACCGGTCCCGGTGTCTCCGCCTCCCCCAGCAGCTTCAGTGCCGTATCTCCGGCCTCCTGCGGCGTCCACCTCGCCTCCTTGTCCGCCGTCGGGCCTGCCCGCCATCCCTCCATCACCGTGATCCGGCCGCCCTCCGCCTCGAACACGCGGCCCGTGACCCCGGCGCTCGCCTCCGAGCCCAGCCAGACGACCAGCGGGGAGACGTTCTCGGGGGCCATGGCGTCGAAGCCGGAGTCGGGGGCGGTCATCGTGTCGGCGAAGGCGCGCTCCGTCATGCGGGTGCGGGCGGCCGGGGCGATCACGTTGACCTGGACGCCGTAGCGGGCCAGTTCGGCCGCCGCGACCAGGGTGAGGCCGACGATGCCGGCCTTCGCGGCGCTGTAGTTCGCCTGCCCGACCGAGCCGAGCAGCCCGGCCCCGCTGCTGGTGTTGACGATCCGGGCCGCCGGGGCGCGGCCGGCCTTCGTCTCCGCCCGCCAGTGCGCGGCGGCGTGCTTCAGGGGGAGGAAGTGGCCCTTGAGGTGGACGCGTACGACGGCGTCCCAGTCGTCCTCGTCGAGGTTGACCAGCATCCGGTCCCGCAGGAACCCGGCGTTGTTGACGAGGGTGTCGAGCCGCCCGTACGCCTCCAGCGCGGCGGTCACCAGGGACGCGGCCCCGGCGCTCGTCGCCACGTCGCCGCCGTGCGCGATCGCCTCGCCGCCCCCCGCGCGGATCTCCTCCACCACGCGCAGGGCCGGACCGTCGGCGGCCGGTGTGCCGTCGAGGCCGACGCCCAGGTCGTTGACGACGACCCGCGCCCCCTCGGCGGCGAAGGCGAGCGCGTGCGCGCGGCCGAGCCCCCGGCCCGCCCCGGTGACGACGACGACCCGTCCCTCGCACATCCGGCTCATCTCATGCCTCCTTGTTGACCGTTGCGGCGTCCAGGAACGCGGGCTTCTCGCCCCCGCCGTGCACATGCAGGCTCGCCCCGCTGATGTAGGCGGCGGCGTCGGAGGCGAGGAAGACGGCGGCCGCGCCGACGTCGGCCGGTTCGGCGAGGCGACCGAGCGGGACGGTGCGCGAGACACCGGCGATACCGTCCTCGCCGCCGTAGTGGAGGTGGGACAGTTCGGTGCGGACCATGCCGACGACGAGGGTGTTGACGCGCACCCGCGGCGCCCACTCCACCGCCATCGAGCGGGCCAGGTTCTCCAGCCCGGCCTTGGCCGCCCCGTACGCCGCCGACCCTGGTGAGGGGCGCCCGCCGCTGACGCTGCCGATCATCACGACGGACCCCCGCGAGCGCTCCAGGTGCTCGTGGGCCGCCAGGGACGCCGTCAGCGGGGCGACGAGGTTCAGCTCGATCACGCGCGCGTGCCGCTCGGCGTCCGCGTCCGTCAACCGCCGGTACGGTGTGCCACCCGCGTTGTTGACGAGCACGTCCAGCCGGGGCAGCGCGGCGAAGAAGTCCCGTACGGCAACCGGGGCGCGCAGGTCCAGCGGCCTGAACTCGGTTCCGGCGAGCGGGACTTCGGGCGGTCTGCGGGCGCAGACCACGACCCGCGCACCGGCCTCGGCGAAGGCCCTCGTCACCCCCGCGCCGACGCCGCGGGTACCCCCCGTGACGACAACGACCTTCCCGTCCAGCCCCATCGGCGGCTACCCTTCACCTAACAAACGTTTGGTGGAAAGGTAGCTGATGCGGCCATGGGTGTCTCCACCTCGTCCCCGGAAAAGGGGTCCGAAGATGAGGGAATCGCCGTCGTCACGGTCGACTTCCCACCGGTGAACGCCCTGCCGGTGGCCGGCTGGTTCGCCCTGGCCGACGCGGTGCGGGCGGCGGGCCGCGACCCGGAGGTCCGGTGTGTCGTCCTCGCGGCGCAGGGGCGTGGCTTCAACGCCGGCGTGGACATCAAGGAGCTCCAGCGGGACGGGAACGACGCGCTGATCGGCGTCAACCACGGCTGCGCGGACGCCTTCGCGGCGGTGTACGCGTGCGAGGTGCCGGTGGTGGCGGCGGTGCACGGCTTCTGTCTGGGCGGCGGCATCGGCCTGGTGGGCAACGCGGACGCCATCGTGGCGAGCGAGGACGCCGTCTTCGGGCTGCCCGAGCTGGACCGGGGCGCGCTGGGCGCGGCCACCCATCTCGCCCGCCTGGTCCCCCAGCATCTGATGCGCGCCCTGTACTACACCTCGCGCACGGCGACCGCGGCCGAGCTGCACGCGCACGGCTCGGTGTGGCGGGTGGTGCCGCGCCCGGAACTGCGCGCCTGTGCGATGGAGTTGGCGCGCGAGATCGCCGCGAAGGACGGGCGGCTGCTGCGCCTGGCCAAGGCCGCGATCAACGGCATCGACCCGGTCGACGTCCGCCGCAGCTACCGCTTCGAGCAGGGCTTCACCTTCGAGGCGGGCCTCAGCGGGGTCGCCGACCGGGTCCGGGACACCTTCGGAAGGGACGGTGGCTGAGTGAGCGACAAGAGGACGACCGCGGACGAGGTCGCGGCGCGGCTGCGCAGCGGGATGACGCTCGGCATCGGCGGCTGGGGCTCGCGCCGCAAGCCGATGGCCCTGGTGCGCGCGGTCCTGCGCTCCGACGTCACGGACCTGACGATCGTCTCCTACGGCGGCCCGGACGTCGGCATGCTGGCCGCCGCGGGACGGATCCGCAAGCTGGTCACCCCCTTCGTCACCCTCGACTCGATCCCGCTGGAACCGCACTACCGGGCGGCCCGTGAGCGCGGTGCCTTCGAGCTCATGGAGATCGACGAGGCGATGTTCATGTGGGGCCTGCACGCCGCCGCGAACCGGCTGCCGTTCCTGCCGGTGCGCGCCGGGCTCGGTTCGGACGTCATGCGGGTCAACCCCGGACTGCGGACCGTGACGTCGCCGTACGACGACGGGGAGACGTTCGTGGCCGTGCCCGCCCTGCGGCTGGACGCGGCCCTGGTCCACGTGGGCCGCGCCGACCGGCAGGGCAACGGCCGGTACCTGGGCCCCGACCCCTACTTCGACGACCTGTTCTGCGAGGCCGCGGACACGGCGTACGTCTCGTGCGAACGGATCGTCGACACGGCCGAGTTGACCAAGGAGGCGGCCCCGCAGTCGCTGCTGATCAAGCGGCACACGGTGACGGGGGTCGTCGAGGCCCCGAACGGCGCGCACTTCACGTCCTGCGCCCCCGACTACGGCCGTGACGAGGTGTTCCAGAAGGCGTACGCGACGACGCCCTGGGCGGACTTCGCCGCACGGTTCCTCGGCGGGGACGAGCAGGCGTACCAGTCGGCGGTCAGGGAGGGGACGTGGCGGGCATGACGGAGTCCGGCGGTGGAGTCGCCGAGGCCGGCGGCGCCGGGTCCGCGCCGGCCACCCGAGCCGAGACGTGCGTGATCGCGTGCGCCGAGGCATGGCGGGACGCCGGGGAGGTGCTGGCGAGCCCGATGGGCCTGATCCCGTCCATCGGGGCCCGGCTGGCCCGCCTCACCTTCGCGCCGGACCTGCTGCTGACCGACGGCGAGGCACTGCTGGTCACCGCGGACGGCACCGTCGAGGGCTGGCTGCCGTACCGTCAGCACCTCGCCCTGGTCACCGGGGGCCGGCGGCACGTGATGATGGGCGCGAGCCAGATCGACCGGTACGGCAACCAGAACATCTCGTGCATCGGCGACTGGGAGCGGCCGAAGCGGCAGCTGCTCGGGGTGCGCGGAGCACCGGTCAACACGCTGAACAATCCGACGAGTTACTGGGTTCCCAGGCACTCCCGGCGGGTCTTCGTCGAGAAGGTCGACCTGGTGTGCGGGGTGGGACACGACCACGCGGCGGGCGCCCGGTACCACCGCATCCCCCGTGTCGTCTCCGACCTGGGCGTCTTCGACTTCGCCACGCCCGACCGCTCGATGCGGCTCGCCTCGCTCCACCCGGGCGTCACCGTGGAGCAGGTCGAGGAAGCGACGTCGTTCGACCTGGCCGTACCGGACGACGTGCCCAGCACCCGCCCGCCCACCGCGGAGGAACTGCGGCTGATCCGCGAGGTGATCGACCCGGACAACACCCGCGCCAGGGAGGTCGGTGCCTGATGGAGACGCCGCTGACCCGGCTGGTCGGGGTGCGCCACCCGATCGTGCAGACGGGGATGGGCTGGGTGGCGGGGCCCCGGCTGGTCTCGGCGACGGCGAACGCGGGGGCGCTGGGCATCCTGGCCTCCGCGACGATGACCGTCGACCGGCTGCGCACGGCGATCCGGGAGGTGAAGTCCCGTACGGACGCGCCGTTCGGCGTCAATCTGCGGGCGGACGCCTCGGACGCCGGCGACCGGGTCCGCGTCATGATCGAGGAGGGGGTCCGGGTGGCGTCCTTCGCGCTCGCGCCGTCCCGTGAGCTGATGGCCGGGCTCAAGGACGCGGGCGTGGTCGTGATCCCGTCGATCGGTGCCCGGCGGCATGCCGAGAAGGTGGCGGCCTGGGGTGCGGACGCGGTGATCGTGCAGGGCGGCGAGGGCGGCGGGCACACCGGCGAGGTGGCGACGACGGTGCTGCTGCCGCAGGTGGTGGACGCCGTGGACCTACCGGTCGTCGCGGCGGGCGGCTTCTTCGACGGGCGGGGGCTGGTCGCGGCGCTGTCCTACGGGGCGGCGGGCGTGGCCATGGGCACCCGCTTCCTGCTGACGTCGGACTCGACGGTGCCGGACGCGGTGAAGGCGCGGTATCTGGCGGCGACCGTACGGGACGTCACGGTCACCACGGCCGTGGACGGCCTGCCCCACCGCATGTTGCGCACCGACCTGGTCGACGCGCTGGAGCGCTCCGGCCGCGCGCGGACGCTCCTCCAGGCGGTCCGCCGGGCCGCGGGCTACCGCAAGCTCTCCGGCACGAGCTGGCGCCGCATGCTCCTCGACGGCCGGGCGCTGCGGCACGGCAAGGACCTGACCTGGAGCCAGGTGCTGCTCGCCGCGAACACCCCGATGCTGCTCAAGGCGTCGATGGTGGACGGCCGCACGGACCTGGGCGTGATGGCGGCCGGGCAGGTCGCCGGAGTGATCGACGACCTGCCGTCGTGCGGGGAACTGGTGGAACGGATCATGAAAGAGGCGGAGGAGACACGGCAGCGACTGGCAGAACTCTGACGGCACGGCCCGTGAGCGCCGCCAAAGGGGCGCGGGGCTGTATCGACATGCGGCTTCGCCGCGTGGGCGCGACCGGCCACCGCGGACCCGCGGCCGCCCTGAGCCCCCTCGCGGCACTCCCGTCGGCGTCTCACACCCGCTCGATGATCGTCACATTCGCCTGTCCCCCGCCCTCGCACATCGTCTGCAGCCCGAACCGGCCCCCCGTGCGCTCCAGTTCGTGCAGCAGGGTCGTCATCAGCCTCACACCCGTCGCCCCCAGCGGATGCCCCAGCGCGATGGCCCCACCATTGACGTTGACCTTGTCCGGATCCGCCCCGGTCTCCTTCAGCCAGGCCAGGACGACCGGTGCGAACGCCTCGTTGATCTCGACGAGGTCGATGTCGTCGATCGACAGGCCGGTCTTCTTCAGGGCGTGGGCGGTGGCGGGTATCGGGGCGGTGAGCATGCGGATGGGATCCTCACCGCGCACCGAGAGGTGGTGCACCCGGGCCCGGGGCGTGAGCCCATGCTCGCGCACCGCCCGCTCCGAGGCCAGCAGCATCGCCGCCGCGCCGTCGGAGACCTGCGAGGAACACGCGGCGGTGATCGTGCCGCCGTCGACGACCGGCTTCAGCCCGGCCATCTTCTCCAGCGAGGTGTCCCGGCGCGGCCCCTCGTCGACGGCGACCCGGCCGTACGCCACGGTCTCCCGCTCGAAGCGGCCCTCGTCGATCGCGCGCAGCGCCCGCCGGTGCGAGCGCAGGGCGAACTCCTCCTGGTCCTGCCGGGTGATCCCCCACTTGCCCGCGATCATCTCGGCGCCGACGAACTGGTTGACCGGCTTCTGCCCGTACCGCGCCCGCCAGCCCTCGCTGCCCGCGAAGGGCCCCGCGGTCAGCCCCAGCGGTTCGGCGGCCTGCCGGGTGGCGAAGGCGATGGGGATCATCGACATGTTCTGCACGCCGCCCGCGACCACCAGGTCCTGGGTGCCGGACAGCACGCCCTGCGCGGCGAAGTGCACGGCCTGCTGCGAGGACCCGCACTGCCGGTCCACGGTCACCCCCGGCACCTCCTCGGGCAGCCCCGCCGCCAGCCAGCAGGTCCGCGCGATGTCCCCGGCCTGCGGCCCGACGGCGTCCAGGCAGCCGAAGACGACGTCCTCGACGGCCGCGGGGTCCATGCCCGCGCGCTGCACGAGCGCTTTGAGGACGTGCGCGCCCAGGTCGGCCGGATGGACCCCGCTGAGCCCTCCTCCGCGCCGCCCCACGGGCGTACGGACCGCTTCGACGATGTAGGCCTCGGCCATGGCAACTCCCCGGTGGGAACAGTGGGTTATGTGCGTACGGCGATCCCGTCCAGCACCATCGACAGGTACTGCCGGGCGATCTCCTCGGGGCTGTGCTGTCCGCCGGGCCGGTACCAGGACGCGGCGACCCACACCGTGTCGCGCACGAACCGGTAGGTGAGCCGGACGTCGAGGTCGGAGCGGAACACCCCGGCCGCGACCCCGCGCTCCAGCGTGGACAGCCACGCCTTCTCGAACTTGCGCTGCGACTCGGCGAGGAACGCGAACCGCTCCTGCGCGACGAGCTGCCGGTTCTCCTTCTGGTAGATCGCGACGGCGGCCCGGTGCCGGTCGATCTCCCGGAACGACTCGGTGACCAGCGCCTCCAGCGTCTCGCGCGGGCCGAGCTCGGCCTCCAGGACGGCGTCGTAGCCGCTCCACAGCTCGTCGAGGAACGTCCGCAGGATCTCTTCGAGCATCGACTCCTTGGAGTCGAAGTGGTAGTAGAGGCTGCCCGCGAGCATGCCCGCGTGGTCGGCGATCTTGCGTACGGTGGTGGCGTTGTAGCCCTGCTCGGCGAAGACCTCGGCGGCTGTCTCGAGGAGTTCGCGACGCCGTGCGGCCGCGGCGGTCACCTGGGGCTTCTTCTTGGTCGGCACGGGTCCATTGTCGTCCTAGGCGTGCTGGCTGCTGACGGAGACGATCTCTCCGGTCATGTACGAGGAGTAGTCCGAGGCCAGGAAGACGATCACGTTGGCCACCTCCCAGGGCTCGGCGTGCCGCCCGAACGCCTCGCGCGCGGTCAGCTCCTGCAGCAGTTCGGGGGTCGTCACCTTCGCGAGGTGCGGGTGCAGGGCGAGGGACGGCGAGACCGCGTTGACCCGCACGCCGTACTCGGCCGCCTCGATCGCCGCGCACCGGGTCAGCGCCATCACGCCCGCCTTGGCGGCGGCGTAGTGCGCCTGTCCGGCCTGGGCGCGCCAGCCGACGACGGAGGCGTTGTTGACGATCACCCCGCCGCCGGTGTCACGCATCCTGCGCAGGGCGGCCCGGGTGCATCTGAAGGTGCCGTTCAAGGTGACGTCGAGGACCTTCGTCCACTGTTCGTCGGTCATGTCGACGAGGGGAGAAGTCCCGCCGAGCCCGGCGTTGTTGACGACTACGTCGAGCCGGCCGTGCTCCCGCACGGCGGTGTCGAACAGCGCGCGCACCTGCGCCTCGTCGGTGACGTCGCACACCGCGGAGCTCACCGCGCCCTCGAACTGACGGGCCAGTTCCGCCTCGTGCTCCTTCAGCCGGCGTGCGTGGGCGTCGCTGATCAGCACCCGCGCTCCCTCTTCGAGGAAGCGGCGGGCGGTCGCCCCGCCGATGCCGGCCCCGGCCGCCGCGGTGATGACGGCCGTGCGCCCGCGGAGCAGTCCGTGCCCGGGAACGTACGTCGGCGCCTCGACGTTTGTCATGGCAGCACGCTAACCTACCAAACACTTGTTAGGGAACCGACCAGGCCCCGCAGGGAGGGAGCTCGACGTGGATCTTCGCCATTCGTCCGCCGACGAGGCGTTCCGGGCCGAGGCCCGCGCCTGGCTGGACGCGCATGTGCCGCCCGACCCGCTCCCCTCCCTGGAGACCGAGAGGGGTTTCGCGGCGCACCGCGCCTGGGAGGCCGAACTGGCCGCGGATTGCTGGTCGGTGGTGAACTGGCCGGCCGAGTACGGCGGCAGGGACGCCTCGCTGGTGCGCTGGCTCCTCTTCGAGGAGGAGTACTACGCGGCGGGCGCGCCGGGCCGCGTCAACCAGAACGGCGTCAGCCTCCTGGCCGCGACCCTCTTCGACCACGGCACCGAGGAGCAACGCGCGCGCGTGCTCCCGTCCATGGCCACCGGCGAGGTGGTCTGGGCCCAGGCGTGGTCCGAGCCGGAGGCCGGCTCGGACCTGGCCTCGCTGCGGTCCCGGGGCGTGCGCACGGACGGGGGCTGGCTGCTCAGCGGCCAGAAGACCTGGTCCTCACGCGCCGCCTTCGCCGACCGCGCGTTCGGCCTGTTCCGCACCGACCCGGACACCCCGAAGCCCCACCAGGGCCTGACGTACCTGATGTTCGACCTGCGGGCCCCCGGGGTCACGGTCCGCCCCATCGCCCGCCTCGACGGGAAGCCCGCCTTCGCCGAGCTGTTCCTGGACGAGGTGTTCGTGCCCGACGAGGACGTCATCGGCGGCCCGGGCCAGGGCTGGCGGATCGCGATGTCCACGGCGGGCAACGAACGCGGTCTGATGCTGCGCTCCCCCGGCCGCTTCCTCGCGAGCGCCGACCGTCTGCACCGCCTCTGGCAGGCGCAGGGCAGCCCGCGGAGCGCACACGACGGCGTGGCCGACGCCCTGATCGGAGCCCGCGCCTACCAGCTCTTCACCTACGCCGCCGCCTCCCGCTTCCTCGACGGCGGTGGGGGTCCCCCCGCGCGAGCGGATTCGAGCGTGGGGGAGATCGGCCCCCAGTCCAGCCTGAACAAGGTCTTCTGGTCGGAGTACGACATCGCGCTGCACGAGACGGCCCTCGATCTCCTGGGCGCCGACGGCGAGCTGGCCGGCACCGACTGGTCCGAGCGGTACGTCTTCTCCCTGGCCGGGCCCGTCTACGCCGGGACGAACGAGATCCAGCGCGACATCATCGCCGAGCGGCTGCTCGGCCTGCCGAAGGGCCGCCGCTGATGAGGTTCCTCCTCGACGCCGAGCAGCGTGCCTTCGCCGGCTCCCTGGACGCGATGCTGACGGCGGCGGACACCCCGTCGGCGGTGCGGGAGTGGAGCCGGGGCGAGCACGCGAGAGGGCGTGCGCTGTGGTTGCGGCTCGCCGACGCGGGGGTGTTCGGGCTGGCGGTTCCCGAGGCCCACGAAGGGCTGGGCGTACGGCCCGTCGAACTTGCCGTCGCCTTCGTGGAGCTGGGCCGCCATGCTGTTCCGGGGCCGCTGGTGGAGACGGTCGCGGCGGCGGCACTGCTGGCCGGCCTGCCGGATCCCGGCCCGGCGAAGCGGCTCCTGCCCGCGCTGGCGGCGGGCGAGG
Source organism: Streptomyces sp. Y7 (assembly GCF_043195415.1). Lineage (NCBI taxonomy): Bacteria > Bacillati > Actinomycetota > Actinomycetes > Kitasatosporales > Streptomycetaceae > Streptomyces > Streptomyces sp. Y7. The sequence goes on along the minus strand of NZ_JBIDDQ010000004.1, from coordinate 337,475 downwards.
CCATGGCCACGCTGGCTTGGCGGACGCCGTACGCCCTGGACGGCGACGTGGCCACGACACGCCTCGCGCTCACCGCCGAGGGGGTGCGCCTCTCCCCCGGCCACGGTTCCGTGCGCGCGTCCCTGGACCCGGCCCGCCGCCTCACCCCGCTGGAGCCGGGCGGCGAGCTCCTCGGCCCCGGCCCGCCCACCGCGGAGGTCCTCACCCGGGCCCGGCTGGCCACGGCCGCCCAGGCTCTCGGCGTCGGCCTCGCGCTCCTGGACAAGACCGTCGCGTACGTCAAGCAGCGCACCCAGTTCGGCGTCCCCGTGGGCTCCTTCCAAGCGGTCAAGCACCGTTTGGCGGACGCGAGGATCAAGCTGGAGTTCGCCCGCCCCCTGCTCTTCGGCGCGGCCCTCACCCTGGAGCCGGCCGATGTGGCCGCCGCCAAGGTCACCGCCTGCGAGGCCGCGTACGCCACCGCCCGGACCGCACTGCAACTGCACGGCGCGATCGGCTACACCGCGGAGTACGACCTGTCGCTGTGGCTGACCAAGGCCCGTGTCCTGCGCACCGCGTGGGGCAGCCCGCAGGAGTGCCGGGCCGAGGTGCTCAGTGGTGGTGCTCGCCGCTGGTGACCTCGCGGTACTCCTCCACCGTCGGCTTCTCGATCCGCGCGGCGGACCCGAACATCACCCGCGCCAGCCGGGCCCGCATCCGCTGGGACGGGGTGACCCGGCGCCGGACGCCGTTCGCGTCGACCGTCGGCCCGATCTCGTACGGCGGATGCTGCTCGTGCTGGGTGAGGGTGTGCAACTGCCCCTGCGTGAGCGGTTCGTGCACCTCGATGTACTCGCCGTGCGGCAGCCGCTTGATGGTGCCGGTCTCCCGGCCGTGCAGCACCTTCTCCCGGTCCCGGCGCTGCAGCCCGAGACAGATCCGCTTGGTCACGACGTAGGTCAGGACCGGCGCCACGAAGACCGCGATCCGCACGAACCAGGTGATCACGTTGATGGACAGATGCAGATGCGTGGCCACGATGTCGTTGCCGCCGCCGATCAGCAGCACCGCGTACAGGCTCAGCCAGGCCGCGCCGAGCCCGGTGCGCACCGGCACGTTGCGCGGCCGGTCGAGGATGTGGTGCTCCCGTCTGTCGCCGGTGACCCACGCCTCCAGGAAGGGGTACAGCCCGAGGGCGAGCAGGATCAGTGGGAAGAGCGAGAAGGGGATGAAGACGCCCAGTTCCAGGGTGTGGCCCCAGGCGTTGAGCTCCCATCCAGGCATCACCCGGATCAGTCCCTCGGAGAAGCCGAGATACCAGTCCGGCTGGGCGCCCGTGGTCACCAGGTCGGGCCGGTAGGGCCCGAACGCCCACACCGGGTTGATGCCGGCGATGGCGCCCATGAACGCCAGCACGCCGAAGACCAGGAAGAAGAAGCCGCCCGCCTTGGCCATGTACACCGGCAGGAACGGCATGCCGACGACCGACTTCTGGTCACGGCCGGGCCCCGGGTACTGCGTGTGCTTGTGGTAGAAGACCAGGATCAGATGGGCGACGACCAGGCCCAGCATGATCCCGGGCAGCAGCAGGATGTGGACCGGGTACAGCCGCGCGATGAAGTCCTCGCCGGGGAACTCCCCGCCGAAGAGGAAGAACGCCAGGTACGTCCCCACGATCGGCACCGACAGGATCGCGCCGTACGCGAACCGCAGGCCGGTGCCGGAGAGCAGGTCGTCGGGGAGGGAGTAGCCGGTCAGCCCGGTGATGATGCCGAGCATCAGCAGCGTCCAGCCGAACACCCAGTTCAGCTCGCGCGGCTTGCGGAAGGCGCCGGTGAAGAACACCCGCATCATGTGCACGAGCATGCCGGTGACGAAGACCAGCGCCGCCCAGTGGTGGATCTGCCGGATCAGCAGCCCGCCGCGCACGTCGAAGCTGATGTCGAGCGTGGACTCGTAGGCCCGGGTCATCAGGACGCCGTTGAGCGGCTCGTAGGTGCCGTTGTAGACGACCTCGGCGGTGCTCGGCTCGAAGAACAGGGTGAGGTAGACGCCGGTGAGGATCAGCACCAGGAAGCTGTAGAGGCAGACCTCGCCCAGCATGAACGACCAGTGGTCCGGAAACACCTTGCGCATGTTGGCCTTGGCCAGCGCGTACAGTCCGAGCCGCCCGTCCGCCCAGTCCGCGACCCGCTCGCCCTTGCCCGGCGGAGCGGCCCGTCGCGCCCCGGCCGCCCCGTACCCCGATCCCGCGCCGTCCATAGATCGTCGCCCTCCCGTCGGATCACCTCACAGGGTGACATGGCGGTACGGGCCCGGCCAACGGTGCGACGGCCGGAAGTCTGCTCCTCTACGGCCGTACGATCCCCTGCGCCCGTGCGGCCACCAGCCACTTCGGGAACTCCCCGACCAGGCGGTCGTACAGCTCGGCGTCGGAGACCTTGCCCGGATCGGCGCCGGCGTGGAAGAAGCCGGCGTTGTCGACCACCCGCTTCCGCGGCACCGCCAGGTCGTCGAGCTTGCGCAGGAAGTCGAACTGCTTGCTGGTCGGATCCCCGAACCCGACGAACTGCCAGAACAGCGGGAGCCGGGCCGCCTTGCACAGATAGCGTTCCGCGGCGAGCTTGTTGATGGGGCCGCCGTCGGTCTGGAACACGACCAGGGCGGGATCCGTGGACCCGCTGTCCAGGTAGTGGTCGATGACGGCGTCCATGGCCAGGTGGTAGCTGGTCTTGCCCATGTGCCCGAGCCCGGCCACGATCCGCTCGATCCGGCCCCGGTGGTCGGCGAGCGCGATGTCGGTGACGGCGTCGACGTCGGTGGAGAAGAAGACCACCGGAACGGTGCCGTCGTCGTCGAAGTGCGCCGACATCCCGAGCACCCGGTCGGCGAGCGCCTGCACGCTGCCGTCCTTGTAGTACGGCTTCATCGAACCGGAGTAGTCGACCACGAGATAGACCGCGGCCCGCACCCCGTCGAGCCCGTGCTTGCGGAGCGACACCCCGGCGCTCTTGTACAGGTTGACCAGCGCGGGCGCGGTCTCCTCCACCTTGCTCAGACTGATCGCCGCCATATGCTTTCCCCCTCGCGCGTCACACTGGCTGCCGAGATTACGACACCATGGCCCCGCCCCTCCCTCCGTCCACAGGTGTTCGATATTTTGTTCGCCGCCGTCCCCACCGGCTCACCGTTCGTCCAGTTCATCGAGGAGCCGGCTGTGGAGCCCGAGTCCACCCAGTCCGAGTCCGTGCGGCCCACCGTCACGACCTGCTATCGCCATCCCAAGGTCGAGTCCCACGTCCGCTGCACCCGCTGCGACCGGTACATCTGCCCGGACTGCATGCGCGAGGCGTCCGTCGGCCACCAGTGCGTGGAGTGCGTGAAGGAGGGCGCCCGGTCGGTGCGGCAGGCGCGGACGGTGGTCGGCGGCCGGATCGCCGCGACCCCGCTCGTGACGTCCGTGCTCATCGGGCTGAACGTCCTCGCCTATCTGGCCGAGGTGGTGCGCCCGGAGATCCTGGACCGGTTCTCGATGCTCAGCGCCCGGCTGGTCGGGCCGGACGGCGGCTTCTACCTCTACCAGTCCGGCTACCCCGCCGACTTCCATGCCGAGGGCGTCGTCGCCGGACAGTGGGAGCGGTTGCTCACCGGCGGCTTCCTGCATCTGCCACCGACCGAGGGCACCTTCGGGCTGCTGCACATCGTGATGAACATGCTCTCGCTGTGGCAGCTCGGCCGGGTCGTGGAGCCGATGCTCGGCCGGATCCGCTACATCGCCCTGTATCTGCTGGCGACGCTGGGCGGCTCGGTGTTCGAGCTGCTGCTCACCGAGGTGAACGTGGAGTCGGTCGGCGCCTCGGGCGCGATCTTCGGCCTCGGCGCCGCGTACTACGTGCTCGCCCGCCGGGTCGGCGCCGACATGCGGTCCGTCAACCGGTTCATGGTCTTCCTGCTGCTGTGGCTGCTGCTGTCCGCCGGCCTCACCTCCTGGCAGGGCCACCTCGGCGGACTGCTGACCGGCGCGGCGGTGACGTTCGCCTACGCCTACGCCCCGCGCGGACCGCGGCAGGCCCTGATCCAGACGGCCGCCTGCGTGGGCGTGCTGGTACTGCTGGCGGCGGTCGCGTTCGCCAAGGTGTCCGAGCTGACCGGTGGAGGCGTGGCCCAGTGAGACGTACCGGCATCCTGCTGTTCGCGGCCGTCCCGGTGGCCATCACCGCGGCCGCCTACTTCCTCGTCCCCACCGACTCCGCCGGCGGCCCGGCCGAGCCCTCCGTCGTCACCGCGGAGCAGACCTCCCGCCAGGAGGCCAAGAGCCGCGCCGAGCAGGAGCGGTCGGCCGACGACAAGCTGATCGCGGGCCTGCCGCTGGGCCTCGCCGCCCCGGCGAAGAAGACGCTGGCCCAGCAACTGGTGTCCAGCGCCGAGAACTCGACCCTGAACTGGCGCAGCGCCTTCGGCTACATCGAGGACATCGGCGACGGCCAGGGCTACACGGCCGGTGTCATCGGCTTCTGCACCGGCACCAACGACCTGCTCACCCTGGTCGAGCGCTACACGGCCGACCACCCGGACAACGGGCTCGCCAAGTACCTGCCGGCCCTGCGCGCGGTCGACGGCACCGACTCCCACGAGGGCCTCGACCCCGGCTTCACGGCCGCGTGGAAGGCGGAGGCCGAGCGGCCGGCGTTCCAGCAGGCCCAGCTCGACGAGCGGGACCGCTCCTACTTCGAACCGGCGGTCCGCCTCGCCAAGCTCGACGGCCTCGGCACGCTGGGCCAGTTCATCTACTTCGACGCGATGGTCTTCCACGGCCCCGGCATCGACGACGACGGCTTCTACGTCCTGCGCGAGCGTGCCCTGCGTGAGGCGGACTCCCCGTCCCAGGGCGGCTCCGAGAAGGCGTATCTGGACATCTTCCTCGACATCCGTCGCGAGGCCATGAAGGAGAAACGTCCCGGCACCGACACCAGCCGCATCGACACCGCCCAGCGGCAGTTCCTGTACGACGGCAACCTCCAGCTGCGGACGCCGCTGCGGTGGCAGGTGTACGGGGAGCCGTACGAGGTGTCCTGAACGGGTCGGGCAACGCCCTGAAGGGGCGCGGGGAACTGCGCGACCGGCCACGACGGCGCCGCAGACGAACCACGGCATGTCGAGGAACGCTGGAAAGGCGACGGCGCCCGCCCATTCGTCCGGTCGGGGACAAGGGGCAGGCGCCGTCAGTGTTCCGTACGCCGTTGTACGGGACGTTCTCGGTGATCCTCCGGATCAGACCATCAGCGAGCGGTCCGTCGGCTTGATCGGGGCCGGCAGTTCGCTGGCGCCGGTCAGGAAGCGGTCGCAGCCGCGGGCGGCCGAGCGGCCCTCCGCGATGGCCCACACGATGAGCGACTGACCACGGCCCGCGTCACCGGCGACGAACACGCCCGGGACGTTGGTCTGGAAGTCGGCGTCGCGGGCGATGTTACCCCGCTCGTCCAGGTCCAGACCAAACTGCTCGACCAGGCCGTTCTCCCGGTCGGTGCCGGTGAAGCCCATGGCGAGGGTGACCAGCTGGGCCGGGATCTTGCGCTCGGTGCCCGGCTTCGGGGTCAGCTTGCCGTCGATGAACTCCACCTCGGTGAGGTGCAGCCACTGGACGTTGCCGTCCTCGTCGCCCTCGAAGTGGGTGGTGGAGACGGAGTAGACCCGCTCGCCGCCCTCCTCGTGCGCGGAGGTGACCTTGTAGAGCATCGGGAAGGTCGGCCACGGCTGGTGCGGCGCCCGGTCCTCGCCCGGACGGGGCATGATCTCCAGCTGCGTCACCGAGGCCGCGCCCTGCCGGTGGGCGGTGCCCACGCAGTCGGCGCCGGTGTCGCCGCCGCCGATGACGACGACGTGCTTGCCCTCGGCCGAGACCGGGGAGGTGACGTAGTCGCCCTCCTGGACCTTGTTGGCCAGCGGCAGGTACTCCATCGCCTGGTAGACGCCCTTGAGCTCACGGCCGGGGACCGGGAGGTCACGGGCGGTCGTGGCGCCGGCGGCGATGACGACGGCGTCGTACCGCTTCTTCAGGTCGGTCGCCTTGAGGTCGCGGCCGATCTCGATGCCGGTGCGGAAGCGGGTGCCCTCCGCGCGCATCTGCTCGATACGGCGGTTGATGTGCCGCTTCTCCATCTTGAACTCGGGGATGCCGTACCGGAGAAGACCTCCGACGCGGTCCGCGCGCTCGTAGACGGCGACGGTGTGGCCGGCCCGGGTGAGCTGCTGGGCGGCGGCCAGACCGGCGGGGCCGGACCCGATGACCGCGACGGTCTTGCCCGACAGGCGCTCCGGGGCCTGCGGCGCGACATCGCCGGTGTCCCACGCCTTGTCGATGATGGAGACCTCGACGTTCTTGATGGTGACGGCCGGCTGGTTGATGCCGAGCACACACGCCGACTCACAGGGAGCGGGGCAGAGGCGACCGGTGAACTCCGGGAAGTTGTTGGTCGCGTGCAGCCGCTCGCTGGCGGCGGCCCAGTCCTCGCGGTAGGCGTAGTCGTTCCACTCCGGGATGAGGTTCCCGAGCGGACAGCCGTTGTGGCAGAACGGGATGCCGCAGTCCATGCAGCGGCTGGCCTGCTTGCTGATGATCGGCAGCAGGGAGCCGGGGACGTAGACCTCGTTCCAGTCCTTCAGACGCACGTCGACCGGACGGGACTTGGCGACCTCGCGCCCGTGGTTGAGGAAGCCCTTCGGGTCAGCCATTGATCGCCGCCTCCATCATCTTCTCGGTGATCTCGGTCTCGGAGAGACCGGCTCGCTCGGCGGCGTCCTTGGCGGCGAGCACTGCCTTGTAGGTGCTGGGGATGATCTTGCTGAAGCGCTCGACGGCGGTGTCCCACTCGGCCAGCAGCTTCTCGGCGACCGTGGAGCCGGTCTCCTCCTGGTGGCGGCGGACCACGTCGTGCAGCCACTGCTTGTCGGTGTCGTCGAGTGCCTCGACGGCGCCGACGTTGCCGACGTTGACGTTGTCGCGGTCGAGGTCGATGACGTAGGCGATGCCACCGGACATGCCGGCCGCGAAGTTGCGCCCCGTCTCGCCCAGGACCACCGCGTGGCCACCGGTCATGTACTCGCAGCCGTGGTCGCCCACGCCCTCGGAGACGACCGTCGCGCCGGAGTTGCGGACACAGAACCGCTCGCCGGTGCGGCCGCGCAGGAACAGCTCGCCGCCGGTCGCGCCGTAGGCGATGGTGTTGCCCGCGATCGTCGAGTACTCGGCGAGGTGGTCGGCGGCCCGGTCCGGGCGGACGATCACACGGCCGCCGGAGAGGCCCTTGCCGACGTAGTCGTTGGCGTCGCCCTCCAGGCGCAGCGTGACACCGCGCGGGAGGAAGGCGCCGAAGGACTGGCCGGCGGACCCGGTGAAGGTGATGTCGATGGTGTCGTCGGGCAGACCGGCACCACCGAACTTCTTCGTCACCTCGTGGCCGAGCATGGTGCCGACCGTGCGGTTGATGTTGCGGACCTTGATCTGGGCGCGCACCGGCTGGGCGTCGGTCGCGGAGTCCGCGGCCAGCGCGTCGGCGGCGAGCTTGATGAGCTCGTTGTCGAGCGCCTTCTCCAGACCGTGGTCCTGCTCGATCAGCTGGTGGCGCACCGCGCCCTCGGGCAGCTCGGGCACGTGGAACAGCGGCTCCAGGTCCAGGCCCTGCGCCTTCCAGTGGTCGACGGCACGCGTGACGTCCAGCGTCTCGGCGTGGCCGACGGCCTCCTCGATGGTGCGGAAGCCCAGCTCGGCGAGGATCTCGCGGACCTCCTCGGCGATGAACTGGAAGAAGTTCACGACGTACTCGGCCTTGCCCGTGAACCGGTCGCGCAGCGTCGGGTTCTGGGTGGCGATGCCGACCGGGCAGGTGTCCAGGTGGCAGACGCGCATCATGACGCAGCCGGAGACGACGAGCGGCGCGGTCGCGAAACCGAACTCCTCGGCGCCGAGCAGCGCGGCGATGACGACGTCACGGCCGGTCTTCAGCTGGCCGTCGGTCTGCACGACGATCCGGTCGCGCAGGCCGTTGAGCAGCAGCGTCTGCTGGGTCTCGGCGAGGCCGAGCTCCCAGGGGCCGCCCGCGTGCTTCAGCGAGGTCAGCGGGGAGGCGCCCGTGCCGCCGTCGTGGCCGGAGATGAGCACGACGTCCGCGTGGGCCTTGGACACACCGGCCGCGACCGTGCCGACGCCGACCTCGGAGACCAGCTTCACGTGGATGCGGGCCTGCGGGTTGGCGTTCTTCAGGTCGTGGATCAGCTGGGCCAGATCCTCGATGGAGTAGATGTCGTGGTGCGGCGGCGGGGAGATCAGGCCCACGCCCGGCGTCGAGTGACGCGTCTTGGCGACCCACGGGTAGACCTTGTGGCCGGGCAGCTGGCCGCCCTCGCCGGGCTTGGCGCCCTGGGCCATCTTGATCTGGATGTCGTCGGCGTTGACCAGGTACTCCGAGGTCACACCGAAGCGGCCGGAGGCGACCTGCTTGATGGACGACCGGCGGGCCGGGTCGTACAGACGGTCCGGGTCCTCGCCGCCCTCACCGGTGTTGGACTTGCCGCCCAGCTGGTTCATGGCGATGGCGAGGGTCTCGTGCGCCTCCTTGGAGATGGAGCCGTACGACATGGCGCCGGTGGAGAAGCGCTTGACGATCTCGGATGCCGGCTCGACCTCGTCGATGGAGATCGGCTGCCGGTCGGACTTGAAGCCGAACAGTCCGCGGAGCGTCATGAGCCGCTCGGACTGCTCGTTCACGCGGTCCGTGTACTTCTTGAAGATGTCGTAGCGGTTCGCCCGCGTCGAGTGCTGGAGGCGGAAGACCGTCTCCGGGTCGAACAGGTGCGGCTCGCCCTCACGGCGCCACTGGTACTCGCCGCCTATCTCCAGCGCGCGGTGCGCGGGCGCGATCCCCGAAGCCGGGTACGCCTTGGCGTGGCGGGCGGCGACCTCCTTGGCGATGACGTCGATGCCGACGCCGCCGATCTTGGTGGCCGTGCCGTTGAAGTACTTCTCCACGAAGGCGTCGTCGAGACCGACGGCCTCGAAGACCTGCGCGCCGCGGTAGGAGGCGACCGTCGAGATGCCCATCTTGGACATGACCTTCAGGACGCCCTTGCCGAGGGCGTAGATCAGGTTGCGGATCGCCTGCTCGGCCTCGATGCCGGTCAGGAACGTACCGGCGCGGACCAGGTCCTCGACCGACTCCATGGCCAGGTACGGGTTGACCGCGGCGGCGCCGAAGCCGATGAGCAGCGCGACGTGGTGGACCTCGCGGACGTCGCCGGCCTCGACCAGCAGGCCCACGTGGGTGCGCTGCTTGGTGCGGATGAGGTGGTGGTGGACGGCCGCGGTGAGCAGCAGCGACGGGATCGGCGCGTGCTCGGCGTCGGAGTGGCGGTCCGACAGGACGATCAGCCGGGCGCCGTTCTCGATGGCGGCGTCGGCCTCGGCGCAGATCTCCTCTATGCGCGCGGCCAGCGCGTCGCCGCCGCCGTGCACCCGGTACAGACCGGAGAGGGTCGCGGCCTTGAAGCCGGGCATGTCGCCGTCGGCGTTGATGTGGATGAGCTTGGCCAGCTCGTCGTTGTCGATCACCGGGAAGGGCAGGGTGACGCTGCGACAGGACGCGGCCGTCGGGTCGAGCAGGTTGCCCTGCGGGCCCAGCGAGGAGTTCAGCGAGGTGACGAGCTCCTCGCGGATGGCGTCCAGCGGCGGGTTGGTGACCTGCGCGAACAGCTGGGTGAAGTAGTCGAAGAGCAGACGCGGGCGCTCGCTCAGCGCGGCGATCGGCGAGTCGGTGCCCATCGAGCCGATCGGCTCGGCACCGGCCTTGGCCATCGGCGCGAGGATGACGCGCAGCTCCTCCTCGGTGTAACCGAAGGTCTGCTGGCGGCGGGTGACCGAGGCGTGGGTGTGCACGATGTGCTCACGCTCGGGCAGGTCGGACAGCTCGATCTCGCCGGCCTCCAGCCACTCCGCGTAGGGCTGCTCGGCGGCGAGCTGGGCCTTGATCTCGTCGTCCTCGATGATGCGGTGCTCGGCGGTGTCCACGAGGAACATGCGGCCGGGCTGGAGGCGGCCCTTGCGGACGACCTTCGCGGGGTCGATGTCGAGGACGCCGACCTCGGAGCCGAGGACGACGAGGCCGTCGTCGGTGACCCAGTAGCGGCCGGGGCGCAGGCCGTTGCGGTCGAGCACGGCGCCGACCTGGGTGCCGTCGGTGAAGGTGACACAGGCCGGGCCGTCCCAGGGCTCCATCATCGTGGAGTGGAACTGGTAGAAGGCGCGCCGGGACGGGTCCATGGAGTCGTGGTTCTCCCACGCCTCCGGGATCATCATCAGCACGGAGTGCGGCAGCGAACGGCCGCCCAGGTGCAGGAGTTCGAGCACCTCGTCGAAGGACGCGGAGTCGGAGGCGTCCGGGGTGCACACCGGGAAGATGCGCTCCAGAGCCTTGCCGTCGGAGCCGAACAGGTCGGAGACGAGCTGCGACTCGCGGGCGCGCATCCAGTTGCGGTTGCCCTTGACGGTGTTGATCTCACCGTTGTGCGCGACGAAGCGGTACGGGTGCGCCAGCGGCCACGACGGGAAGGTGTTCGTCGAGAAGCGCGAGTGGACGAGGGCGACGGCCGAGGCGAAGCGGCGGTCGGACAGGTCCGGGAAGAAGGGCTCCAGCTGGCCGGTGGTCAGCATGCCCTTGTAGACGATGGTGCGGGCCGACAGCGACGGGAAGTAGACACCGGCCTCGCGCTCGGCTCGCTTGCGCAGCACGAAGGCCTTGCGGTCGAGGGCGATGTCCTTCGAGGCACCGTCCGCGACGAAGACCTGGCGGAAGGCGGGCATCGTCGAGCGGGCCGTGGCACCGAGCAGCTCGGGGGCGACGGGCACCTCGCGCCAGCCGAGGACGGTCAGACCCTCCTCGGACGCGATCGTCTCGATCTGCGAGACGGCGTCCTGGGTCCCCTCCTCCGGCAGGAAGGCGATACCGACGGCGTACGCACCGGCCTCGGGCAGCTCGAATCCGGCCACCTCGCGCAGGAAGGCGTCCGGCACCTGGGAAAGGATGCCCGCGCCGTCGCCCGAGTCGGGCTCGGAGCCGGTGGCGCCGCGGTGTTCGAGATTGCGCAGAACGGTGAGCGCCTGCTCGACCAGCGTGTGGCTCGCCTCGCCCGTGAGGGTGGCCACGAAGCCGACGCCACAGGCGTCGTGCTCGTTGCGGGGGTCGTACATACCCTGCGCAGCAGGGCGAGCATCCATGAACGACCAGTTCTGGCCATTCGTGGAGTGCTGGGACGGCTGGCGCGGCGTACGCATCGGCTCTCCCGTCGTCGTCATCTGGCATATGCAAATTGCCGAGGGACGACGTTGGCCCTCTGCGTGAGTGCAAAATTTCGTGCAGGTTACATGATGGGGCGGTTCTCGGGAAGCGGGATAATCCGTTCCACCATGCGGACACCACAGGCTGCGGCAAGGGTTCCGCGCACATGGCTCGAAGTATGTGGGGACCGAGCGGGACAGGTCCATGTCCGACGATCCTGGGGGCGGAGGAGGCGACGTCGCCGACCCCGCGAGTGCGCCCCAGGCGTCATTGCCCACAGCGCTTACGGCTCATGCCCGGTGGTCACGCATCCGAAACCAGCGAGTAACGGCTACTTATGCGGCCCAACGCATAAGTTCCAGCCGATCTATCCTACGGCCGTTCCGAAGAAGCTGCCCAGGGCGTACGTCACACCGGCCGCGGCACCACCCAGCGCGAGCTGCCGCAATCCGCTGTACCACCAGCTGCGCGCGGTCACCCTGGCCACGACCGCACCGCACAGGAAGAGCCCGAGGAGCGCCAGCAGCAGGGCCGGCCACAGCGTGGTCGCACCGAGCAGATACGGCAGTACGGGCAGCAGGGCGCCCAGCGCGAACGAGCCGAACGACGAGACGGCCGCGACCAGCGGCGACGGCAGATCGCCGGGGTCGATGCCGAGCTCCTCACGGGCATGTATCTCAAGGGCCAGCTCGGGATCGCGGGAGAGCTGCTCGGCGACGGCCTTCGCGAGCCCGGGCTCGACACCCCGCGCCTCGTACAGAGCGGCGAGCTCGGCCTCCTCGTCCTTGGGGTGCTTGCGCAGCTCGCGGCGCTCGACGTCCAGCTCGGCCTCGACGAGCTCACGCTGCGAGGCGACGGAGGTGTACTCGCCGGCGGCCATGGAGAAGGCACCGGCGGCGAGACCGGCGAGACCGCTCAGCACGACGGTCTGGTGGCTGACCGCGCCACCCGCGACACCGGTCATCAGAGCGAGGTTGGAGACCAGGCCGTCCATCGCGCCGAAGACGGCGGGGCGCAGCCAGCCGCCGTTCACATCGCGGTGCGTGTGGTTGTCACGGTGCGCCTCGTGGAGCGCGGCCTCGGTTTCGATGATGGCCATGAAGGTGTCCCCCAGGTACTCAGGTAAGGCTGTCTTTAGACGAGTTCTACTCTTTGACAACGCCAAATCTACGCCGGGAAATTCCACCCCGCCAGCAAGCTAAGGCTCGTCTAACCTGCGGTTTTACCTAGAACGATCATTCGTGTACGGGTGCGCTCAGATGTCGACCGGGTGACTCTGAGGCTTCCGAGGCTCAGGTCAACCGCCGACGGTGGGACACATCCGCAAAGGGCTCCGCGCCCTGGGTGGAGCCCCCGGAGGAGAGGCCGCGTATGGCATCGATCGCCTGCATCCCCTCGGTTCCGGCGCCCGGTGACGCCGCCGAACTGCGCCTACGGGCGCGCGGCGCGCTGCTGGGCCTGGCGGTCGGCGACGCGCTCGGGGCTCCCGCGGAGAACATGAAGCCGTCCGAGATCCGCGCCCGCTGGGGCCGCGTCACGGGATTCGTCACCGACAACCCCTGCGGCACGGACGACACCGAGTACGCGATCTTCTCCGGCCTCCTCCTCGCCCGCCACGGCTCGGCCCTCACGCCGGTCCATGTGGAGGGGGCCTGGCACGAGTGGATCGCGGACCGGGCCGAGGGCCCCTTCCGGGGCGCGGGCTTCAGCGAACGCGGCACGCTGGAGAACCTCCGCCGGGGCCTGGCCGCCCCCATCTCCGCCCAGCACCGGCACGCCTGGAGCGACGGTCTCGCGATGCGGGCGGCCCCTTTCGGCGTCTTCGCCGCCGGGCGGCCCGCGGAGGCAGCGCGCCTCGTGGCGATCGACGGTTCGGTGAGCCACGACGGCGAGGGCATCTACGGCGGCCAGGCCGTGGCGGCGGGCGTCGCCGCGGCGATGGCGGGGGCGCCGACGATCGCCGTGGTCGCCTCGGCCCTCGCCGTGGTCCCGGACGACTCCTGGACGGCCCGCTCCCTGCGCCGGGCGGTGGCGGTGGCACACCGCGGCGAACGCGCCGTCCGCTCCGCCGTCGTCATCGGCGGCTACCCCTGGACCGACCTGGCCCCCGAGGCGGTCGCGCTGGCCTTCGGCGCGTACGCGGCGGCGGACGGCGACTTCGTCCAGGCGGTCCTGACGGCGGTGAACATGGGCCGCGACGCCGACACGACGGCCGCGGTCGCGGGAGCGCTGGCCGGCGCGACCCAGGGCGAATCGGCGATCCCCCCGGACTGGGCGGCGGCGATCGTCCCGGCCCGCGGCAGCTGCCTGCCGTCCATGGCCGGCCACCACGTCCTGGACGTGGCGGAACTCCTGGTCCCGGGCGAGGACAGAAAGTGGGCAACAGCCGGCCTCTCCACCCTCTCGACATCTCCCGAAGGAACGGCCCGATGACCCCACCGACCCCCTGGACCGAGGAAACCCCACCAACACCCCCACCGGACCCGGACCCGACCCTCCTGGCCCACCCCCCGACCCCCACGGACACAGAGCCCGCACCACTGACGCCCCCGACCGACTCCCCCGACACCGCCCCCACGCCCCTGCCGACCCCAAACGCCCCCACCGACACCGGCCCCACGCTGCTCACGGCCCCGGGCGACCTGCGAACGCCGCCGCCCCACCCACCCGCACCCGCCGACGGCGAGCACCCCCCACCAGGGCCACCCGCACCCGACGACGAAAGCCGCACGGGCGGTGCGGGTGGGAGGCAGCAGGCCGAAGGCGGAGCCGAGGCCGGTCAGCGCGTCCTCGGCCTCCTCCTCGGCCTCGCGGCGGGCGACGCCGCCGGCTGGCCCGCCGCCCGCCACCGCGCCGCCCGCATGCCGGAATGGACCCGCCGCCTCACCCGGGAACTCGACACCTTCGCCGAGCAGAACGCGACAACGACCCTCCCCGTCCCCATCGCCCTCAACCAACCCCCCGAGCCGCTCCGCCTCGGCCCCTCGGACGACGCGGAATGGGCGACCTTCGCAGCGGAAGCCGTACTGAGGGCCGGCGACGACACCGCCCTGGGCGACCTCAGCCGGGAACGCCGTACCCGAGCCGCCATCGACCTGACCTGGAACGCCGTCGCCAGTGAGGTCGCCGCCGCGGCCGACCGCGCCCCGGAGATCGAGTCCGCCATCCTCCCCCTGCGCGCCCGCATCTCCGTCCGCGCCGGCCTGGGCAACCTCGCCACCGGCCTGCGCCCGCCCGCCACCGGCCACGACAACCCGCACTACTTCGACGACGCGGCCTGCGTCCGCGCCTGCGTCCTCGCCGTGGCCCACCCCGGCGACCCCCGCCGCGCCGCCGACCTCGCCGAGTTCGACGCCCGCTACACCCAGGACGGCGACGGCGTGCACGGCGCGAGGGCGATGGCGGCGGCCATGTCCCTGGCCCTGACCGGCGCGAACGCCGCGGCCTGCGTGACAGCCGCCCTCGCCGAACTCCCCGAGGAGACGGAGATCGGCCGCAACGCCCGCCACGCCCTGCACCTCGCCCGGTCCGCCGACAGCGCCTTCGCCCTGATCCCCCTCCTGGAACACCAGATCGTGGACCACGTCTACAGCTACGGCATCGCCGCTGCCGAGACGGTCCCGGTCGCCCTCGCCCTCACCGTCGCCGCGGACGGCCGTATCGCCGAGGCGGTCCCCGCCGCCGCGTGTCTGTCCCGGGTCGCCGACTCGGCACCGGCCCTGGCGGGCGCGCTGACCGGCGCACTGGGCGGCGGCGCGTCGATCCCCGCGTCCTGGCGCGACACCTGCCGCACCCTCTCCGGCTGTGTACTCCCCCGCCTCACCGGCACCGACCTGGTGGAACTCGCCGAACTCCTGGAAGCCACACAACCGGCCCGACCAGGAGGATGATTCGGGGCATGACGCCCAAAGCAGAAGAAAGCAGTGGTCCGCGTCTCGACGAGCGGATCACCGGCGCCCTGGTCGGCGCGGCGGTCGGCGACGCCCTCGGCGGCCCGGTGGAGGGCTACTCCCCCGACCAGATCCTGCAGCGCCACGGCGGCCGGGTCCACGGCATCGTCGGCCCCTGGAACGGCGACGCCTGGCGCACGGCCCGCCCCATCGCGCCGTACCACAAGGGCGACGGGCACGTCACCGACGACACCTTGCTGACGCACGCGCTGGTCCGCGTCTACGGCGCCGTCCGCGACCACCTCGACGCGTACGCGATCGCCGACCACCTGGTCCCGGACCTGATGACGAACCCGCGCTGGATCCCGGAACTTCAGGCGGAGGCGCTCCCCCTGCACCGCGTCTTCCTGGCCGAGAAATGGCTCGTGGCCCGCATCCACTACGGGCACGTGGATCCCCGGGAGGCGGGCGTCGGCAACATCGTCAACTGCGGTGCGGCGATGTACATGGCCCCGGTCGGCCTGGTCAACGCGGCCGACCCGCGAGCCGCGTACACGGAGGCCCTGGACATCGCGGGCGCCCATCAGTCGTCGTACGGCCGTGAGGCGGCGGGCGTCTTCGCGGCGGCGGTGGCGGCGGCCTGCGCACCCGGCGCGTCACCGGAGTCGGTCGTCGCGGCCTGTCTGTCCCTGGCGAAGGACGGCACGAGGACGGCGATCGAGCAGGTCTGCGAAGTGGCGCGCGCCCACCAGGACTTCGAGTCGGCGCTGATCCCGCTCCGGGAGGCCGTCGCCCCGTACGACACCGTCGGCCCGGACTACCGCCGGCCCTCCCTCGGCGCGCGCCGCCCCTCCCGGCTGCACGCCATCGAGGAACTCCCCGTCGCACTCGCCATGCTGCTGATCGCGGACGGCGATTACCGCACATCGGTCCTGGGCGCGGTGAACTACGGCCGTGACTGCGACTCGATCGCGACGATGGCCGGCGCCCTGGCCGGCGCACTCGGCTCACCGGTTCCGGAGGAGTGGTCGAAGGCGGTCGCGGAGGCCAGCCGACTGGACCTGTGGGAGCCGCCGCGCACCCTGACCGAGGTCACGCGGGAGATCCACGCCCGCGACGTACGCCGGCGCCGCGCCCACGAGGCGGCGTTCGCAAGCCTGGAGGGCCGACCGTGCTCCGACTGACCTGGGTCCAGCCGGAGGACCTGATCGGCCACGAGCTGCGCCAGGCGGCCCTGGACGGCCGGGAGCCGTCACGGATCGCGGCGAGGTGGCGGGCGGCCGGCGGCGGGGAGGCGCCGCTGCGCGCGGGAGCGTCACCGGAGCCCACGTCGAGATATCTGCGGACCCTGGCGGAGGACCTGCTGGACGAACTGGCGGACCTGCCGAGCAGGTTGGCGGACAGCGAGCCCACCGACCTCGCGAGGATCAAGGCAAGCTGCCCGTCCTGGCCCGCCCCGCCCCCGTCCAGCCGGCGAGGAGCGACGGAACCGACCGCACCCCGCCCCGCCCCGCCACCGGCCGCCGAACCGACCGCACTCCGACCGACCCCGCGCCCGTCCGCGACCGAACCGACCGCATCCCGACCGACCCCGCCCCCGGCCGCGCCGCCCGTGTCCCGCTACGAGGCCGCCTGGCTCGGCCGGGCCGTCGGCTGTCTGCTCGGCAAGCCGGTCGAGAAGCTCCCCCTGGAAGCGATCCGCAGGCTCGCGGCGGCCACCGGCAACCGGCCGCTGAACACGTACTTCACGGCCAGGGGCGTCCCCCCGGAACTCCTCGCGGCCCACCCCTGGAACCGTCGCTCCGCCTCCACCTCGCTCGCCGAGAACATCGACGGCATGCCCGAGGACGACGACCTCAACTACCCCCTGCTCGACCTGCTCCTGCTCCAGCGCCACGGCAGGGCCTTCACCACCACCGACGTGGCCCGCCTCTGGCTGGACGAGCTACCGGCCGGCCGTACCTTCACCGCCGAGCGGGTCGCGTACCGCAACCTCCTCCTCGGCATCGAGCCGCCGTACACGGCCCGCCGGCGCAACCCCTTCCGGGAGTGGATCGGCGCCCTCATCCGCGCGGACGTCCACGGCTGGACCAACCCCGGCGACCCCGGCGCCGCCGCCGAGCAGGCCCACCGCGACGCCACCCTCACGCACACCGCCAACGGCGTCTACGCGGCGATGTTCACGGCCGCGGTCATCGCCGAGGCGGCGGTGGCGACGGCCCCCGACGACGTCCACGCCTGCCTGCACGCCGGCCTCACGGTGATCCCGCCGAGGTCACGGCTGGCGCAGGCCGTGCAGCACGCGGTCCGGCTGGCCCGTCTCCACGAGGACTTCGACACGGTCGTCGACGAGCTCCACGCCCTCCATGCCCCCGCCCACCACTGGGTCCACGCCGTCCCCAACACCGCCCTGATCGCCGCCGCCCTCACCCACGCGAACGGCGACTTCACCGGCTCCGTCTGCCGTGCCGTGTCGGGCGGCTGGGACACCGACTCCAACGGCGCGACGGCCGGCAGCGTCGCCGCCCTCCTCGCCGGCAGCCCCGCCGCACTCCCCGACCGCTGGACGGCCCCCCTCAAGAACCGCCTCGCCACCTCCGTCGCCGACTTCAACGGCACCGGCTTCGACGCACTGGCCCGGCTCACCCACGACCTCACCCACCAGCACACCCCCCGGGAGGCACCTCGCCCATGACCGACATCGTCGTGCTCGGCAGCACGAACATGGACCTCGTCACCTATGTCGAGAAGGCCCCGCAGCGCGGTGAGACCGTCACGGGCCGCGAGTTCCGCACGATCCCCGGCGGCAAGGGCGCCAACCAGGCCATCGCGGCGGCCCGCGCCGGCGGCATGGTCTCGATGATCGGCGCCGTCGGCAACGACGCCTTCGGTACCCGGCTGCGTGCCAACCTCGAACACTCCGGCGTGGACACCGACGACCTGCGCACCGCCGAGGGCCCGTCCGGCACCGCGCACATCGTCGTGGACGACGAGGGCGGCAACGCGATCGTCGTGATCCCCGGCGCGAACGGCACCCTCGACCACCTCGGCCCCGGCGACGAGGGCGTCATCGCCGACGCCGGCACCCTGCTGCTCCAGCTGGAGATCCCGCTCGCCGCCGTCCTCGCCGGCGCGAAGGCGGCCCGCCGCCACGACGTCCGTACGATCCTCACGCCGTCCCCCGCGCGGTCCCTCCCGGACGAACTCCTCGCCGCCGTCGACCTGTTGGTGCCCAACGAGCACGAGGCCACCGCCCTCACCGGCCGTACCGACCCCCGCGAGGCGGCCACCGCCCTCTTGGAGCAGGTGCCCGAGGTCGTCGTCACCCTGGGCCCCGTCGGCAGTCTGTACGTCACCCGCGGCGCCGAACCCGTGACGGTGCCCGCCCCCAAGGTCACCGCCGTCGACTCCACCGGCGCCGGCGACACCTTCGTCGGCGCGCTCGCGGTGGCGCTCGGCGAGGGGCGTCCCATGCCGGACGCCCTGAAGTGGGCGGCCGCGGCGGCCGCGCTGTCGGTCCAGCGGGAGGGCGCCTCGGTGGCGATGCCGTACCGCCCCGAGATCGAGGAGGCGTACGCGTCATGAGCGCCCCCGGCACCCGCCCGCTGCCCCCCGCTCCGCTGTCCGGCCTGCGCGTCCTCGACCTCGCCACCCTCTTCGCGGGCCCCCTCGCCGCCACGATGCTCGGCGACTACGGCGCGGAGGTCGTCAAGGTCGAGCACCCCGACAAGCCCGATCCGTCCCGGGGCCACGGGCCGTCGAAGGACGGCGTGGGCCTGTGGTGGAAGGTCCTCGGCCGCAACAAACGCACGATCACCCTGAACCTGTCCAAGTCCGGCGGCCGCGCCACCCTGCTGCGTCTCGCCGCCACCGCGGACGTCGTCATCGAGAACTTCCGTCCGGGCACCCTGGAGAAGTGGGACCTCGGCTGGCCGGAGCTCTCCGCCGCCAACCCCCGGCTGATCCTCACCCGCGTCACCGGCTTCGGCCAGTTCGGCCCCTACGCCCACCGTCCCGGCTTCGGCACCCTCGCCGAGGCGATGAGCGGCTTCGCCGCCCTCACCGGCGAACCGGACGCGCCCCCGACGCTGCCGCCGTTCGGCCTGGCCGACTCGATCGCGGGCCTCGCGACCGCGTACGCGGTGATGACGGCCCTGGCCGCGCGCGAGCGCACCGGGGAGGGCCAGGTCGTCGACATGGCACTGATCGAGCCGATGCTGCTGGCGCTCGGCCCCCAGGCCACCTGGTACGACCAGCTCGGCTACGTCCAGGAACGCACCGGCAACCGCTCCGCGAACAACGCCCCGCGCAACACCTACCGCACCGCGGACGGCACCTGGGTCGCCGTCTCCACCTCCGCCCAGTCGATCGCCGAGCGGGTGATGCGCCTGGTGGGCCGGCCGGACCTGATCGACGAACCGTGGTTCGCGACCGGCGCCGACCGGGCCCGCCACGCCGACGTCCTCGACCTGGCCGTCGGCGACTGGATCGCCCGCCACACCCGCACCGATGTCCTCGCGGCCTTCGAGAAGGCGGAGGCCGCGGTGGCCCCGATCCAGGACGTACGGGAGGTGATGACGGACCCGCAGTACGCGGCCCTGGACACCATCACCACCGTCGACGACCCCGAACTCGGCCCGCTGCGCATGCAGAACGTCCTCTTCCGGCTCTCCGCCACCCCCGGCACGATCCGCTGGACCGGCCGCCCGCACGGCGCGGACACCGACGAGATCCTCACCGGCCTGGGCCTGACCCCCGCCGACCTGGCGGCCCTGCGCGAGGAAGGCGCCCTGTGACCGTCCGGGCGGCAACCGCCGCCTCCTACCCGCTGACCTGGCTGTACGCCCCCGGCGACCGTCCGCATGTGGTGGCCAAGGCGCTCCGGTCGGGCGCCGACGCCGTCATCGTGGACCTGGAGGACGCCGTCGCGCCGGACCGCAAGGACTACGCGCGGGCGGCCACGGCCGACCTGCTCGCGGACCCGGAGCACCCCGTCCCCGTCCATGTCCGGGTGAACGCCCTGGACACCCCGCCGGCGGCGAAGGACCTCGCGATCCTGGCCGCCCTGCCCGGTCTGGCCGCGCTGCGCCTGCCGAAGGTGACCTCCGCCGAGCAGATCATCCATCTCGCGCAGACCACCCCGCCCACCGCTCCGGGCACCACCCCGCTGCACGCCCTGCTGGAATCGGCCCTGGGCATCGAGCGCGCCCACGCCATCGCCGCCGCCCACCCCGCCCTGCACGGCATCTCCCTCGGCGAGGCGGATCTCCGGGCCGACCTGGGCGTGCGCGGCGACGCGGGCCTCGACTGGTGCCGCTCGCGGGTCGTGGTTGCCGCACGTGCGGCGGGTCTGCCCCCGCCCTCGCAGTCGATCCACCCCGACATCCGCGACCTGGAGGGTCTGGCGGCCTCCTGCGCCCACGGCCGCACCCTCGGGTTCCTCGGCCGGGCCGCCATCCATCCGCGCCAGCTCCCGGTGATCGAACGGGCCTACCTCCCCACGGAGGAGGAACTGGAACACGCGGAGACGATCATCAAGGCGGCCACGACGGAACAGGGCGCCCAGGCCCTCAAGGACGGCACGTTCATCGACGCGGCGGTGGTGTCGGCGGCGCAACGGACCCTGTCCCTGGCCCGCCGCACCTGATGCCGCCGTCCCCTCTTTCCGCCGCACCTGATGCCGCCGTCCCCTCTTTCCGCCGCACCTGATGCCGCCGTCTTCTCTTTCCGCCGCGGCGGTGCACAGCCACGACGGCGCGTTCCGGCGGTGTCCGACCCACCGCGGCACCACCCGCACACAGCAGAGGGCGCCCGGACATCCGGGCGCCCTCATCGTCGTGGAGACAGACCTCAGGTCTTCTTCGTCGCCGACCCGGCCTCGTCCTTGACGTCTTCCTCGACGTCTTCCCCGGCCTCTCGCCCGGCCTCGTCCTTGACGTCCTCGTCCTTCACCTCGGCGTCGGCGACGGCGACGGCGTCCGCGTCGTCCTCGACCGCATCTGCGGAGTCACCGGCGCCGGGTTCGACCACGGCCTCCCGGCCCGGCCGCTTCTTCGCCGAGATCACGATGTAGGCCACCGCGAGCAGGCACACGATGAGCGCGGTCCAGTTGTTCAGCCGCAGCCCGAGGATGTGGTGGGCGTCGTCGACGCGCATGTACTCGACCCAGAACCGGCCCACGCAGTAGGAGGCGACGTACAGCGCGAACGCCCGGCCGTGTCCCAGCTTGAAGCGGCGGTCGGCCCAGATCACCAGCACCGCGACACCGATGCACCACAGCGACTCGTACAGGAACGTCGGGTGGTAGGTGCCCGGCATCCGGCCGTCGGTCGAGGAAGTGATCTTCAGCGCCCACGGGAGGTCGGTCGCGCGGCCGTAGAGCTCCTGGTTGAACCAGTTGCCCCAGCGCCCGATCGCCTGGGCGAGCGCGATGCCGGGCGCGACGGCGTCGGCGTACGCGGGCAGCGGGATACCGCGGCGGCGGCAGCCGATCCACGCGCCGAGCGCGCCGAGCGCGATGGCGCCCCAGATGCCGAGGCCGCCTTCCCAGATCTTGAAGGCGTCCACCCAGTCACGGCCCTCGCTGAAGTACAGCTCGTAGTCCGTGATCACGTGGTAGAGGCGCCCGCCGACCAGTCCGAACGGGACGGCCCAGACCGCGATGTCGGCCACCGTGCCGGACCGCCCGCCCCGGGCGATCCAGCGTTTGTTGCCGAGCCAGACGGCTACGAAGACACCGATGATGATGCAGAAGGCGTAGCCGCGCAGCGGGATGGGACCGAGGTGGTACACCCCGCGCGACGGGCTGGGAATGTAGGCAAGTTCCATGGCAAGGTCGACGCTACCCTGCCGGGCGGCACCGATGTCAGGCAGCCCGGCTACGGGTCCATAACAGGCGCCGCCCTCAGCCCTTGTCGGCTTCCTCCACCATCTGCTTCAGCTTGGCCGGCGTCATCGTCTGGTCCTGGTAGATGTTCTTGCCGTTGAGCAGGACCGTCGGGGTGCCGCTGAAGCCGCCGCTCTTGAACGCGTCGTTGGACTTCTCCACCCAGCTGTTGTGGGTGCCGTCCTCGACGCACTTGCGGAAGGCCGGGGTGTCCAGGCCCTTGACCTTGCCCGCGAGCTCGAAGAGCTTGCTGTTCTTGGCGAAGGCGTCGTCGACCTCCGGCGGCTGGTTCTCGTACAGCACGTCGTGGTACTGCGTGAACTTCCCGACGTCCTGGGCACAGGCCGCGGCGTTCGCGGCGTTGCGCGAACCGGTGCCGCCCATGTTGCCGTCGATGATCGTCGCCAGGTGGTACTCGACCCTGAGCTTGCCGGAGTCCGTCAGCTCGTGGATCGTCGACCGGTAGGCGTCCTCGAAGGACTTGCAGGCCGGACAGCGGAAGTCTTCCCAGACCGTGAGCGTCGACTTGGCGCTCTCCTGGCCGACCGGGATCGCGAGACCGTCCTTGCCCTGGGCCCCCGAGGGCCCCACGACCGGCCCCGCCTCGCTACCGCTGTCCTTGCCGGCGTTGGCCGCGACGACGCCGATCACCGCCGCGAGTCCGAGGACGCAGACGACGCTCGCGCCCACGATCAGCGCACGACGCCGCTTGTCGGCGGCCTTCTGCTTCTCACGCTCGACCGCCAGCCGCTCACGGGCGGTCCGCTTTCCCTCACGATTCTTTTCGCTCACACCCGCAGAACGAACCGGGGAGGCGCAGCGCGCCTCCCCGGCCTGAGGACCACCCGTTCGAGCGACTCGTACGGAAGGCCCTTCTTCTGAAGATGTCCCCTACGGAGGGGGTCCGTCGCAGGTCAGGGCTATGCCTGCCGGCGCACGCCCTTCGCCAGATCACCGGCGAGGGCGCGGACGGCCTCGACTCCGGCCGCGTCGTCCGGCGCGTCCAGCATCCGCTTGACGAAGGCCGAGCCGACGATGACGCCGTCGGCGAAGCCGGCCACCTCGGCGGCCTGGTCGGCGTTGGAGACGCCGAGCCCGACGCACACGGGCAGGTCGGTGCCGGTGGCCCGGGTGCGCTCCACCAGGTCCTGTGCCTGCGCGCCCACGGACTCGCGGGTGCCGGTGACGCCCATCAGCGAGGCGGCGTACACGAAACCGCTGCCGGCCGCGGTGATCCGGCCGAGCCGCTCGTCCTTGCTGCTCGGCGCCACGACGAAGACCGTCGCGAGGCCGTGCTTCTCGGCGTGCTCCCTCCACAGCGCCGACTCCTGGACGGGCAGGTCGGGCAGGATGCAGCCCGCGCCGCCCGCCTCCGCCAGTTCCGCGGTGAAGCGCTCGACGCCGTAGCGGTCGATCGGGTTCCAGTACGTCATCACGAGGATCGGCTTGCCGGTGGCCTCGTGCGCCTCGCGGACCGTGCGCATGACGTCCGCGATCCTGACGCCGCCGCGCAGGGCGATGTCGTCGGCGGTCTGGATGACGGGGCCGTCGAGGACGGGGTCGCTGTGCGGCAGCCCGACCTCCACGACGTCCGCGCCCCCGTCGAGCGCGGCCTTGATCGCCTCGATGCCGCCGTCCACGGTCGGGAACCCGGCCGGGAGGTAGGCGATGAGCGCGGAGCGGCCCTCGGCCTTCGCGGCCTTGAGGGTGTCCGTCAACAGCTGGATGTTCCCGCTCACTTGGCGTCCCCCTGGATCTCGGCAGCGCCGCCATTGGCGTCGGCGGCGACCTCGGCGTCGGTGTCGTACAGGCCGAAGTAGCGCGCGGCCGTGTCCATGTCCTTGTCGCCACGGCCGGACAGGTTGACGACGATCAGGCCGTCCTTGCCCAGTTCCTTGCCGACCTCCAGGGCTCCGGCGAGCGCGTGGGCGCTCTCGATCGCCGGGATGATGCCTTCGGTGCGCGAGAGCAGGCGCAGGGCCTGCATCGCCGCGTCGTCGGTGACCGCGCGGTACTCGCCGCGGCCGCTGTCCTTGAGGTAGGAGTGCTCGGGCCCGATGCCCGGGTAGTCCAGACCGGCCGAGATCGAGTACGGCTCGGTGATCTGGCCCTCCTCGTTCTGCAGGACGTAGGAGCGGGAGCCGTGCAGGATGCCGGGCTCGCCCGCGGTCAGCGTCGCCGCGTGCTCGCCGGTCTCGACGCCGTGCCCGGCGGGCTCGCAGCCGATGAGGCGTACGTCCGTGTCGGGGATGAAGGCGTGGAAGAGGCCGATGGCGTTGGAGCCGCCGCCGACGCAGGCGATCGCCGCGTCGGGGAGCCGGCCGGCGCGTTCCAGGAGCTGGCGGCGGGCCTCGACGCCGATCACGCGGTGGAAGTCGCGGACCATGGCGGGGAAGGGGTGCGGGCCGGCGACCGTACCGAAGAGGTAGTGGGTGTGGTCGACGTTGGCGACCCAGTCGCGGAACGCCTCGTTGATGGCGTCCTTCAGGGTGCGGCTGCCCGACTTCACGGCGATGACCTCGGCGCCGAGCATGCGCATCCGGGCCACGTTGAGGGCCTGGCGCTGGGTGTCGATCTCACCCATGTAGATCGTGCACTCGAGGCCGAACAGCGCGCAGGCCGTCGCCGTCGCCACGCCGTGCTGACCGGCGCCGGTCTCGGCGATCACCCGGGTCTTGCCCATGCGCTTGGTCAGCAGGGCCTGGCCGAGCACATTGTTGATCTTGTGCGAGCCGGTGTGGTTGAGGTCTTCCCGCTTCAGGAAGATCCGGGCGCCACCGGCGTGCTCGGCGAACCTCGGCACCTCGGTGAGGGAGCTGGGGCGGCCGGTGTAGTTGACCAGGAGGTCGTCGAGCTCGCGCGCGAACTCGGGGTCGTGCTTGGCCTTGTCGTACTCGACGGCCACCTCGTCCACGGCGGCGACGAGGGCCTCCGGGATGAACTTGCCGCCGAACGCGCCGAAGTAGCCCTCGGCGCTGGGCACCTGACCGGTGGAGTCAGGGAAGAAGAAATCGCTGGGCATGCGAAAACCTCACGGTGAGTGTGTGGAAAAGACACTGTTCGCCGTGGGGGCGGAGCCTGTGGTACGACTCAGGCCGTGTGTGGCTGGTCGCGCAGTTCCCCGCGCCCCTGAGGGGCGCGCTGCCATCGGCGGCCGTTGACCTGCCCGGGCTCGTCACCGATGACGTACCGCACCCGACGACCGTGGACACGCCTCGCCGGGGCTCGGCAGCCCCTGGGGCGGCAGCCGCGCGCGAGGCGGGCGTACCGGTCCACGGTGGTCACGGTGGGAGTCATCGGGCTCAGCCTACCGGGTGATCAGCCCCGGCCGTGCCGAAGAGCGGGGTGCTCGCCGGCCGCGACCAGGTCGGAGACGGCGGACTTGGGGTCCTTCCCCGTCACCAGGGACTCGCCGACCAGGACCGCGTCGGCGCCGGCGTTGGCGTAGGCGATGAGGTCGTGCGGGCCGCGGACACCGGACTCGGCGATCTTGACGATGGTGTCGGGGATCTCCGGGGCCACCCGCTCGAAGGTGCCGCGGTCGACCTCCAGGGTCTTCAGGTTGCGCGCGTTGACGCCGATGATCTTCGCGCCCGCGTCCACGGCACGCTCGACCTCGTCCTCGTCGTGCACCTCGACCAGCGGGGTCAGTCCGATGGACACCGCGCGCTCGATGAGGGACTCCAGGGCCGACTGGTCGAGGGCCGCCACGATCAGCAGCGCGAGGTCGGCGCCGTACGCGCGGGCCTCCCACAGCTGGTACGACGTGACGATGAAGTCCTTGCGCAGGACCGGGATGTCCACGCGCGCGCGGACGGCCTCCAGGTCGGCCAGGGAGCCGCCGAAGCGGCGCTGCTCGGTGAGGACGGAGATGACGGCGGCGCCGCCCGCCTCGTAGTCCGCGGCCAGTCCGGCGGGGTCGGCGATCGCGGCCAGCGCGCCCTTGGAGGGGCTGGACCGCTTGACCTCACAGATGACCTTGACGCCGTCGCCCTTGAGCGCGGCCACACCGTCCTTGGCCGCGGGAGCCTTCGCCGCGCGCTCCTTGAGCTCGTCGAGGCTGACGCGCGCCTGCCGCTCCGCGAGGTCGGCACGGACTCCGTCGATGATCTCGTCGAGCACACTCACGCGAGCGGCCCCCTTTCAGACGGTGGGCTGTGAAAGCGGTACGAAACCGCCGGTCACTGCGATGGTATCCGGAGCAGGGCGTAGGCCTCACATCCGGTTGACGCCGGTCCCAGTACCTGGACGATCCTCAGTTGATCAAGGATGCAACCAGCCACCGAAGGGCAGGTTCCGGACAACGGTGAAGACCAGCAGCAACACACCGGCCGCCCACAGCTGTACCGGCCCCAGATCGATGCGCAGGGGCCGGCCGCGTACCGTGCGGACCACCCAGACGGTCCACATCACGGCGAAGACCGCGTAGCCCGCGACGGCGAGCGCGTTGTCCTGGAGCGCCGCCGCGAAGTCCCCGTACACGACGGCGTGCGCGCTGCGCAGTCCCCCGCAGCCGGGGCAGTAGACGCCGGTGTACTGGAGCAGCGGGCAGGCCGGGTAGTGGCCGGGTTCGTTCGGGTCCACGGCGCCGACGTAGGCGAAGGCGCCGGCGACGGCCGCGAGCACGCCCGCCGGGACGGCCAGACGCCCCCACCGGGCGCCGGTACCGGGCTGTGTCACCCTCTGGCTGTCGGTGTTCACGTCATGCATTGTGCCCCGCACATGCGAGAGGGGCGCCCCCTGGCACCCATCGGTGCCGGGTCGCCCCTCAGCGAAGTCGTACGGCTGTCAGCTCTGGACGCTCGCCGCCTCGCGCTCCTGCGACATGAGCAGCGCCTTGTGCGCGTCCTTGGACTGGCCCATGCCCATCGAGCTCATGATCCAGCCGACGATGCCGCCGAGGACCACGACGCCCATGCCGGCCCAGAAGCCCGCGGGCTCGGCCAGCACCATGAAGACGCCCGATACGCAGAAACCGATGAAGGCGATCGAGACACCGGTCCAGGCGGCCGGGGTGTGACCGTGGCTGCTGCCCGCCATTGCTTGCTCCTCGTTGCTGAAGTACGTGTCGAGCCGGACGCTCGCTGTCATTGTCCCGCATGCGCACGGCCGCGGTGATCGGGGGTAGCCCGAGTGGTTCGACGCCACGAGGGGCAACGCCCCGGGGGCGCGGGGCTGTACCGATATGCGGCTCCGCCGCGTGGACGCGGCCGGCCCCCTCCGACCGGCGGACGCGTCACGGGCCTTCCCGCGGAGCGGCTACGCGCCGGTCGGGTCCTCGCCCCGGTCGAGCGCCTTCCAGAGCTCCTCGGGCCGGTCGGGGTCCACGGCGGCCTGCGCCCTGCGGCGCGGCCGGGGCGTGCCGTTGCGCTCGTAGCGGCCGGACATGCCGGGCCACAGCCGGCCGTAGCGCAGGGCCAGCAGCCCGGCGAGCAGGAGCAGGGCCCCGCCCACGGCCGCGACGTACGGCCAGGCGGTGTGGGTGAGGGTCTCGACGGTGGCCGAGGTGTCGCCGGACGCCCGGGCGGCCTGTTCGTCCAGCGCGGTGCTGTCGGAGGCGCCGAGCAGGGCGGCGGCGACGGTGCCGGCGCCGGAGAGCGCGAGCAGACCGGCGACCATGAAGCGGCCGGCCCGGCGGACGGCGAAGACGGCGACGAGCGCGGCGAGCCCCACTATGGCCAGGGCCGCGGGGACGCCGGTGACGTCACTGCCCCTGGCGGTCAGCGGGAACGGGCCGCCGGCCACCGTGGCGGTGCCCTCCGACCAGCGCTGCCGGGTGGCGAGGAGCGCGACGGCCGCGCCGACCGCCCCGCACAGCAGGGCTACGGCGAGGCTCATACGGCCGGCCCGGGCGGAGCCGGGGGCTTCGGAACGGGGGTGCGGAACAGCAGTCACGTACTCCACTATCACCCGAACCCCGGGCGATCGGTCACCCGGGGTTCATGTGAGACGGCCTACGTCGTCCCGCGTGGGTTCATCCGAGCCGGTTCGCCGTGTGCACCGCGCGCAGGACCGCCGCCGCCTTGTTGCGGCACTCGGTGTCCTCGGCGACCGGGTCGGAATCGGCGACGATGCCCGCGCCCGCCTGGACGTAGGCCGTGCCGCCGCGCAGGAGGGCGGTGCGGATGGCGATGGCGGTGTCGGAGTCGCCCGCGAAGTCGAGGTAGCCGACGCAGCCGCCGTACAGGCCGCGCCGGGACGGTTCCAGTTCGTCGATGATCTGCATCGCCCGGGGCTTGGGGGCGCCGGAGAGGGTGCCGGCCGGGAAGCAGGCGGTGAGGACGTCGAAGGCCGTGCGGCCCGGGGCGACGCGGCCGGTCACCGTCGAGACGATGTGCATCACGTGGGAGTACCGCTCGATGGACATGAAGTCGACGACCTCGACGGAGCCCGGCTCGCAGACCCGCCCCAGGTCGTTGCGGCCCAGGTCGACGAGCATCAGGTGCTCGGCGCGCTCCTTGGGGTCGGCGAGCAGTTCGTCGGCGAGGGCCTGGTCCTCCTGCGGGGTCGCCCCGCGCCACCGGGTGCCGGCGATGGGGTGCACCATGGCCCGGCCGTCCTCGACCTTCACGAGCGCTTCCGGCGAGGAGCCGACGACGTCGAAGCCGTCGAAGCGGAACAGGTACATGTACGGGGAGGGGTTGGTCGCCCGCAGCACCCGGTAGACGTCCAGCGCGCTCGCCGTGCAGGGCGTCTCGAAGCGCTGGGAGGGGACGACCTGGAAGGCCTCGCCGGCCCGGATGCGCTCCTTGATGTCCTCGACGGCCTCCTGGAAGTCCTCGCCGCCCCACAGGGCGGTGTACTCGGGCAGCTCGGAGGGCGGCAGGACGGCCGGGGGCTGGGCGACCGGGCGGGTCAGGTCGGCCTGCATGGCGTCGAGGCGGGCGACCGCGTCGGCGTACGCCTCGTCGACGCCGGTGTCGAGGTCGTTGTGGTTGATCGCGTTGGCGATCAGCAGGACGGAGCCCTCCCAGTGGTCCATGACGGCGAGGTCACTGGTGAGGAGCATGGTCAGCTCGGGCAGCCCCAGGTCGTCCCGCTCGCCGGGGCCGATCTTCTCCAGGCGGCGCACGATGTCGTAGCCGAGGTAGCCGACCATGCCGCCGGTGAAGGGCGGCAGGCCCAGGTCGTGGGCGAGGTCGCGCGGGGTGTGCAGGGCCTCGATGGTGGCGCGCAGGGCGGCCAGCGGGTCGCCCTCGGCGGGGACGCCGACGTGCGGGGTGCCGAGCCAGTGGGCCTGGCCGTCGCGGGCGGTCAGCGTCGCGGCGGAGCGGACGCCCACGAAGGAGTAGCGGGACCAGGAGCGGCCGTTCTCCGCGGACTCCAGCAGGAAGGTGCCGGGGCGCTCGGCGGCGAGCTTGCGGTAGAGGGCGACCGGGGTGTCGCCGTCGGCGAGGAGCTTGCGGGTGACCGGGATGACCCGGCGGTCGGTGGCCAGCTTGCGGAACGTCTCGAGGTCCATGGCGGCTGACCCTACTGATCCGCGGCCGCGGGGCCGGAATCGGCGTCCTTGAGCAGCACGTCCTCGTCGAAGCAGGTCCGCGCGCCGGTGTGGCAGGCGGCTCCCACCTGGTCGACCCGGACGAGCAGGGTGTCCGCGTCGCAGTCCAGGGCGACGGACTTCACCCACTGGAAGTGGCCGGAGGTGTCGCCCTTGACCCAGTACTCCTGGCGGCTGCGGGACCAGTAGGTGCAGCGGCCGGTGGTGAGGGTGCGATGCAGCGCCTCGTCGTCCATCCAGCCGAGCATCAGCACCTCTTGGGTGTCGTACTGCTGGGCGATGGCGGGCAGGAGCCCGTCGGCGCTGCGCTTGAGGCGCGCGGCGATCTCGGGGTCCAGCCCGCTGGGGCGGCGGGGCGTGCTCGTGGTCATGCCTGCCATTGTGCCGCGCGCGACTGACAGTGACCGTCCGCTGTCCACTGATTGGGAGGGCGGCGTATTCGCGCCCCGTCGGGAGGTGGTGGCCGGGTGACGGGTGGGCGGACCGGGAGGGGGGTCGTAGGCTGACTGTATGTCGACCTTCGCCCAGCGTGAACGACTTCTGCTCGCCGACCTCTTGGAGGCCGAGGGCCCCGAGGCCCCCACCCTCTGCGAGGGCTGGCAGACCCGTGAGCTGGCCGCGCACGTGGTCGTGCGCGAGCGCCGCCCCGACGCCGCCGCCGGTCTGCTGATCAAGCCGCTCGCCTCGCGCCTGGACAAGGCGATGGAGGAGTTCGCGGCGAAGCCGTACGAGGAGCTGATCCAGCTCATCCGTACCGGACCGCCGCGTTTCTCGCCCTTCCAGCTCAAGCAGATCGACGAGGCGTCGAACACCATCGAGTTCTACGTCCACACCGAGGACGTCCGCCGTGCCCAGCCGGACTGGACGCCGCGCGAGCTCGACCCGGTCTTCCAGGACGCCCTGTGGTCCCGTTTCGAGCGCTCGGCCCGGCTGGTGGGCCGCAGCGCCCCCACCGGGCTGGTGCTGCGCCGCCCCGACGGCCAGACGGCGGTCGCCCACAAGGGCACGCCGGTCGTCACGGTGACCGGCGAGCCCTCGGAGCTGCTCCTGTTCGCCTACGGCCGGCAGAACGCCGCCAAGGTCGAGCTGGACGGCGACGAGAACGCCGTCGCCAAGCTGCACGAGTCCAAGCAGCTCGGCATCTGAGGGTCACTTCGGCAGTTCGGCGCGGCGCAGGCCGGGCACGCTCAGGGCGATCACCCCGCCCAGCCCGCACACCGCCGCGCTGACGACGAAGACTGGGCCGGTGCCCCACAGGCCGACGGCGGCGGCGGACAGGGGCATGCTCAGCGGCGCGAATCCGAGGCTGACCAGCCCGGAGACGGCGGTGACGCGCCCCAGGTACGCGGGGTCGGCCTGGGTCTGCAGCAGGGCGCCGCACATGGCGCCGCTGAGCCCGGCGAGCAGTCCGATGAGCAGGGCGACGCCGACGGCCGCGGCCACGCCCGGCACGAAGGCCAGGGCGCCGATCGCGCACGATCCGGCGAGGATCGCGCCCCCGGCGACCTGCCCGGCGCGCGGCAGGCGTCCGCGCACGGTCAGCAGCAGGGACACGGCGCCCGCGCCGACGCCGAATCCGGCGAGCACCCAGCCCATGCCCGAGGCGCCCCAGCCCCGCTCGTCGGCGAGCAGGGTCAGGCCGACGTTGAGCGGGCCGACGAAGCCGAGGTCTCCGAGGGCGATGGCCAGGATGAGCGGCGCGAGCACCCGGTGGCGGCGGATGTGGCGAAGGCCGGCGGTCAGGTCGCGCCAGGCGGTGCCGCCCCGGGCGGCCGGCGTGTCGTCGGCGGGCAGCTCCCTCACCCGCACGGAGATCAGCAGCGGCACCGACACGGCGATCAGCAGGCCGGCGAGGCCGAACGCGGCCGCCGCGCCGCCGTACGCGACGGCCAGGCCGCCGAGCGGAGCGCCGACGACGCTCGCGAAGCGGATCCCCAGGCCCCGCATGCCCTGCACGCGCGCGAGCTGGTCGCGTGTCGTCACGCGCGCGGGGAGTGCGCCCACGGCGGGCATGAACACGGCGTCGACCGTGCCGAAGACCAGGGCGAGCACGGCCAGCGGCCACAGGCCCGGCGTGGTGAGGAACAGCAGCCCCGCGACCGCGAGGACGGCCGCGCACCGCACGACGTCGCTGCCGATGACGACTCTGCGCGGCCCGAGCCGGTCCGCGATCACTCCGCCGCCCAGCATCAGCAGCGCCCTGGGCAGGGCGCTGACCGCCATGACCACTCCGGCCTGGGACGGCGAACCGCTCTGTACGGCCGCCCAGGAGAGGGCGATGTAGTAGACGCTGTCGCCGATCATCGAGGAGGTGTAGGCGCCGAGCCAGCGCAGGACGTTGGGGTCGCGATGGGCGGGGCGCTGCGCGGCCGGTGCGGTCTCGGGTGCGGTGAGCGTCGAAGGCACGTCGGTCCTCTCAGGGCCGGAACGGGAAGGAGTACGTGTGCACCGCGACGGTCTCGCGGCCCTCGGTGTCGCCGGTGGCGTCGGCGGCCCGGCCGTGCTCGTCGTACCTGCGCAGGAGGGCGAGCATCTCCCGGTTCAGCTCGGTCAGTTCGTCCGCCGTGAGACGCAGGCTGGACTCGGAGGAGGCGGCGGCCCGGTTCCACTCGGGGCCCCAGTGCGCCCGCTCGTCGAGCCAGCGCCGGTACATGCCGGTGCGCTGCTCGGCGAAGAGCCTGCTCGCCGCCGTGTGTGCCGCGGCCTTCTCGGGGGCGTCGCGGAAGTCCTCGTCCCGGATGCTCACGCCGTCGGAGGCGGGCTGCCACCAGCGCTCCCGCCCGTCGGCGCTGCGCGGCTCGGCCTCCTCGATGAGCCCGTGCTCGGCGAGCTTGCGCAGGTGGTAACTGACCAGGGAGGCCGCCTCGTCGACCTGTTCGGCGAGCTGTGAGGCGGTGGCGACCCGGGCGATCGTCAGCCCTCGCAGCAGCTGCATCCGCAGGGGGTGCGCGAGTGCCTTGAGCGTGCCCAGGTCGGTGATGCGGCGGTCCCGCTCTTTGCCCGTCATGTCGCCACCGTAGTTACGAAAGAAAAATTGCACAACATATTTTGCGCAACTTCCCTTTCGGATCTGCCCGGCAGAAAGCCCCGGCCACCCGGTGGCCGGGGCTCGGAGCGGCGTGCGTCAGCGCACGGCGTGGCCGGCCGTCCGCAGCGTGTCCTTCACCTCGCCGATCCGCAGATCGCCGAAGTGGAACACCGAGGCGGCCAGCACCGCGTCCGCGCCCGCCTCGATGGCCGGGGAGAAGTCGGCGAGCCTGCCGGCGCCGCCGGACGCGATCACGGGGACCGTCACGTGCTTCCGCACGGCCCGGATCATCTCCAGGTCGTAGCCGTCCTTGGTGCCGTCGGCGTCCATCGAGTTGAGCAGGATCTCGCCCGCACCCAGCTCGGCGGCCCGGTGCGCCCACTCGACGGCGTCGAGGCCGGTGCCCTTGCGGCCGCCGTGGGTGGTGACCTCGAAGGTCCCCTCGCCAGTGCGCCGCGCGTCGACCGACAGCACGAGCACCTGCCGCCCGAAGCGCTCGGCGATCTCCCGGATCAGGTCGGGACGGGCGATGGCGGCGGTGTTGACGCCCACCTTGTCGGCGCCCGCGCGCAGCAGCCTGTCCACGTCCTCGGCCGTACGGACACCCCCGCCGACCGTGAGCGGGATGAACACCTGCTCGGCCGTGCGGCGCACCACGTCGTACGTCGTCTCGCGGTTGCCCGACGAGGCGGTGATGTCCAGGAACGTCAGCTCGTCGGCGCCCTCGGCGTCGTAGACCTTGGCCATCTCGACGGGGTCGCCCGCGTCGCGCAGGTTCTGGAAGTTGACGCCCTTGACGACCCGGCCGTTGTCCACGTCCAGGCAGGGGATGACTCGGACCGCCAGGGTCATGAATCCACGGCTCCTCTAACGTCCTCTGAATGCTTCTATTTCCACTTCGACCAGGATGCGCGAGTCCACGAAGCCCTCCACCACGAGCAGCGTCGCCACCGGGCGCACCCCGTCGAAGAACTCCTTGTGGGCCCGGCCCACGGCGTCCACGTCCCGCGCGTGGGTCAGGTACATCCGGGTACGGATCACCGACTCGACGCCGAGTCCGAACTCCCCGATCGCCTCGACCGCGTTGGTGAACGCCACCCTGGCCTGTTCGTACGGGTCGCCCTCGCCGTACAGCACGTCGCCCTTGAAGGAGGTCGTGCCTGCGACCAGGACACGGTCGCCCGCCGCGACGGCGCGTGCGAACCCGAAGGACTCTTCCCAGGGACTACCACTCTGCACGCGCCGTACGGCTTCGGTCATGACGACACAGCCTCCAGG
The DNA here is from genome assembly GCF_043195415.1 of Streptomyces sp. Y7. Classification (NCBI taxonomy): domain Bacteria; kingdom Bacillati; phylum Actinomycetota; class Actinomycetes; order Kitasatosporales; family Streptomycetaceae; genus Streptomyces; species Streptomyces sp. Y7. The sequence continues at coordinate 303,586 of NZ_JBIDDQ010000004.1, read as the reverse complement.
GCCTCTTCCAGGGTGAACGCCTTCGCGTACAGGGCCTTCCCGACGATGGAGCCCTCGACACCGAGCGGGACCAGCTCGGCGATGGCCCGCAGGTCGTCCAGCGAGGACACGCCGCCGGAGGCGACGACGGGGCGGTCCGTGGCCGCGCAGACGTTCTTCAGCAGTTCCAGGTTCGGGCCCTGGAGCGTGCCGTCCTTGGCGATGTCCGTGACGACATACCGCGCGCAGCCCTCGTTGTTGAGGCGCTCCAGCGTCTCGTAGAGGTCGCCGCCGTCGCGGGTCCAGCCCCGGCCGCGGAGCGTGGTGCCCCGTACGTCCAGGCCCACCGCGATCTTGTCGCCGTGCTCGGCGATGACCTTGGCGACCCACTCCGGGGTCTCCAGGGCGGCGGTGCCGAGGTTCACGCGCGTGCAGCCGGTGGCGAGCGCGGCGGCGAGGGAGGCGTCGTCGCGGATGCCGCCGGACAGCTCGACCTTGATGTCCATCGCCTTCGCGACCTCGGCGATCAGCTCACGGTTGTCGCCGGTGCCGAAGGCGGCGTCCAGGTCGACCAGGTGCAGCCACTCCGCGCCGGAGCGCTGCCAGGCGAGGGCCGCCTCCAGCGGGGAGCCGTAGGACGTCTCGGTGCCGGACTCGCCGTGCACGAGGCGGACGGCCTGGCCGTCGCGGACGTCGACGGCGGGGAGGAGTTCGAGCTTGGCCATGTCTCTACAGGGTTCCGATCCAGTTGGTGAGCAGCTGCGCTCCGGCGTCGCCGGACTTCTCGGGGTGGAACTGCGTGGCCCACAGGGCGCCGTTCTCCACGGCGGCCACGAAGGGCTTGCCGTGCGTCGAGAAGGTGACCTTGGGCGGGGTCATCGCCGGGTTGCGGACCTCCAGCGCCCAGTCGTGGACGGCGTAGGAGTGCACGAAGTAGAAGCGCGCGTCGGCGTCCAGGCCGGCGAACAGCTCGGTACCCGCGGCCGGGTCCACGGTGTTCCAGCCCATGTGGGGCACGATGTCGGCCTGGAGCGGCTCCACCGAGCCCGGCCACTCGCCGAGGCCCTCGGTCTCGACGCCGTGCTCGATGCCGCGCGCGAAGAGGATCTGCATGCCGACGCAGATGCCCATCACGGGGCGTCCGCCGGACAGCCGGCGGTCGATGATCCAGTCGCCGCGGGCCTCGGTGAGCCCCTTCATGCAGGCCGCGAAGGCGCCGACGCCCGGCACCAGCAGCCCGTCGGCGTTCATGGCCCTGTCGAAGTCACGGGTGATCTCGACGTCGGCGCCCGCGCGCGCGAGGGCACGCTCGGCCGACCTCACATTGCCGAAGCCGTAGTCGAAGACCACGACCTTCCTGGTGCTCAATTCCACACCTCCAGCCTCAGGACGCCCGCGAGGAGACACATCGCGGCGCCTATCGAGAGCAGGGTGATGAGGCTCTTGGGCATCCCCTGCTTGGCGAAGGAGATGATGCCGCCGACGAGGAAGAGACCGACGACGATCAGGATGGTGGACAGCCCGTTCATGGGTTACAGCGCACCCTTCGTCGAGGGAAGGATGCCGGCCGCGCGAGGGTCCCGCTCGGAGGCGTAGCGCAGGGCCCGCGCGAGCGCCTTGAACTGGCACTCCACGATGTGGTGGGCGTTGCGCCCGTACGGCACGTGCACGTGCAGCGCGATCTGGGCCTGGGCGACGAAGGACTCCAGGATGTGGCGGGTCATCGTCGTGTCGTACTCGCCGATCATCGGCGCCATCTTCTCGGGCTCGGTGTGCACGAGGTAGGGGCGGCCGGACAGGTCGACGGTGACCTGGGCGAGGGACTCGTCCAGCGGGACCGTGCAGTTGCCGAAGCGGTAGATCCCCACCTTGTCACCGAGGGCCTGCTTGAAGGCGGCGCCCAGCGCGAGGGCGGTGTCCTCGATGGTGTGGTGGGAGTCGATGTGCAGGTCGCCCTCGGTCTTCACGGTCAGGTCGAACAGACCGTGCCGGCCGAGCTGGTCGAGCATGTGGTCGTAGAAGCCGACGCCGGTCGACACATCGACCTTGCCGGATCCGTCGAGGTCGATCTCGACGAGGACCGAGGTCTCCTTCGTCACCCGCTCTATGCGGCCTACGCGGTTCATGCGCTCTGCTCCTTCTTCAGTTCACGTACCGCGTCGAGGAACGCGTCGTTCTCTTCGGGGGTTCCGGCGGACACCCGCAGCCACCCGGGGATGCCGTTGTCCCGGACCAGGACGCCCCGGTCGAGGATCTTCCGCCAGGCCGTGTGCGAGTCCTCGAACCTGCCGAACTGCACGAAGTTCGCGTCGGACTCGACGACGTCGTAGCCGACCGCGCGGAGTTCGGTCACCAGCCGGTCCCGCTCCGCCTTGAGCTGCTCCACGTACTTCAGCAGCGTCCCGGTGTGCTCCAGGGCGGCCAGCGCGGTCGCCTGGGTGACGGCCGACAGGTGGTACGGCAGCCGTACGAGCTGGACGGCGTCCACCACCGCCGGGTGCGCGGCGAGATAGCCGAGGCGCAGGCCGGCGGCGCCGAAGGCCTTCGACATCGTCCGGGACACGACGAGATTCGGCCGGCCTTCGATGAGCGGCAGCAGCGAGTCGCCGTGGCTGAACTCGATGTATGCCTCGTCGACCACGACCATCGACGGCCTGGCGGCCTGCGCGGCCTCGTACAGCGCGAGGACGGTCTCGCGCGGGACCGCGTTGCCGGTGGGGTTGTTGGGCGTCGTGATGAACACGACGTCGGGGCGGTGCTCGGTGATCGCCTTCGTGGCGGCCTCGACGTCGATGGTGAAGTCGTCGCGCCGCGGGCCGGAGATCCAGCCCGTGCCGGTGCCGCGGGAGATGAGCCCGTGCATCGAGTACGACGGCTCGAAGCCGATGGCCGTGCGCCCGGGGCCGCCGAAGGTCTGCAGCAGCTGCTGGATGACCTCGTTGGAGCCGTTGGCCGCCCAGACGTTGGCCAGGTGGACCTCGTGGCCGGAGGTGTCGGTGAGGTACTGGGCCAGCCGCGTGCGCAGCTCCACCGCGTCCCGGTCCGGGTAGCGGTTGAGGTCGCGGGCCGCCTCGCGGACGCGCTCGGCGATCCGCTCGACCAGCGGCTCGGGCAGCGGGTAGGGGTTCTCGTTCGTGTTCAGCCGTACGGGGACGTCCAACTGGGGCGCGCCGTAGGGGGACTTGCCGCGCAGCTCGTCCCGTACGGGGAGATCGTCGATGCCGGTCACTTGCTCTCGGGTACCTTCCAGCCGAACCTCGCCCTGACCGCCGCGCCGTGCGCCGGCAGGTCCTCCGCCTCCGCCAGCGTCACCACGTGATGCGCGACCTCGGCCAGCGCGTCCTTCGTGTAGTCGACGATGTGGATGCCGCGCAGGAAGGACTGGACGGACAGGCCCGAGGAGTGGCAGGCGCAGCCGCCGGTGGGCAGGACGTGGTTGGAGCCGGCGGCGTAGTCGCCGAGCGAGACCGGTGCCCAGGGCCCGATGAAGATCGCGCCGGCGTTGCGCACGCGGTCGGCCACGGCGGCGGCGTCGGCCGTCTGGATCTCCAGGTGCTCGGCGCCGTACGCGTCCACGACCTTCAGGCCCTCGTCGACACCGTCGACCAGGACGATCGCGGACTGCCTGCCCTTGAGGGCGGGCACGATCCGGTCCTCGATGTGCTTGGTGGCCGCGACCTGCGGCTCCAGCTCCTTCTCCACCGCGTCCGCGAGCTCGACGGAGTCGGTGACGAGGACGGCGGCGGCCAGCGGGTCGTGCTCGGCCTGGCTGATCAGGTCGGAGGCGACGTGCGCCGGGTCGGCGGTGGCGTCGGCCAGGATCGCGATCTCGGTCGGGCCCGCCTCGGCGTCGATGCCGATCTTGCCGGTGAAGTAGCGCTTGGCGGCGGCGACCCAGATGTTGCCGGGGCCGGTGACCATGTTGGCGGGCGGGCAGGACTCGGTGCCGTACGCGAACATCGCGACGGCCGTGGCGCCGCCGGCGGCGTACACCTCGTCGACGCCGAGCAGCGCGCACGCGGCGAGGATCGTCGGGTGGGGCAGGCCGCCGAACTCGGCCTGGGCCGGGGAGGCGAGCGCGACGGACTCGACGCCGGCCTCCTGGGCCGGGACCACGTTCATGATCACGGAGGACGGGTAGACGGAGCGGCCGCCGGGCGCGTAGAGCCCGACACGGTCGACCGGCACCCACTTCTCGGTCACCGAGCCGCCCGGCACGACCTGGGTCGTGTGCGTCGTACGGCGCTGTTCGCGGTGGACGAGACGGGCGCGGCGGATGGACTCCTCCAGGGCCGCGCGCACGGCCGGGTCGAGCTCCGCGAGGGCCTTGCCGAGGGCCTCGGCGGGCACCCGCACCTGGTCGAGCCTGACCCCGTCGAACTTCTCCGCGAAGTCGATCAGCGCCGCGTCGCCCCGATGATGCACGGCCTCGCAGATCGGACGCACCTTCTCCAGGGCGGCCGAGACGTCGAAGTCGGCTCGGGGCAGCAGGTCGCGCAGGGCGGGGCCCTCGGGGAGGGCGTCGCCGCGCAGATCGATTCGGGAGATCACGGGTGCAATTCTCTCAGACCCGGGTCCGGCGTCGTTCGCGCGTATCAATGGCTGATACAGAACGCTGCCGGAACCCGGAAGATCCTCTTCACGTCTAGCGTTCGGGGCGTCACTCAGCGGGCATGAACGGTTGTACTAAACCCGCGAGTAGCTGAGGGGGGATGGGCGAAACGTGACCGAACGGGGCGGTCTCCGCGACGGGGACCTGCCGGACGACCTGCCGAACGACCTGACCGCCGCCGAGCTCGGCATGTGGCAGGCCTTCCGCAACGGCAGCGTGTACGACCTGAGCAGCGGCGACACCATCGTCGACGACCCGCACGGCGGGCATCCCTGGGGCCCGGAGCGGACCGTGCGCGCGCGGATCATCTGCTGGCTGCTGCTGGACGGGCCGCCCGCCCTCGCGGGCCGGGTGTCCTCGCTGAAGCTGGTCGGCGTGCGCGTCAGCGACCCGATGGACCTCGCGGGCGGCACGGTCGTGCCGTACGTCGAGCTGCGCGGCTGCCGCTTCGACCGGGAGATCCTGCTGCCGGAGGCCCGCTTCACGACCGTCCGGCTGGTGGACTGCGCGGTGCCGCGGCTGGAGGCGGCCCGGGTGCACACGGAGGGCGATCTGCATCTGCCGCGCTGCCGGTTCCACAACGGCGTACGGCTCACCGACGCCCACATCGGCACGGATCTGCTGCTGAACCAGGCGATCGTCTACCGGGACCGCAGCGGGCGCTCGATCGCCGCGGACGGCATCAGCGTCGGCCAGGACCTCCAGGCCGAGATGCTGGAGTCGCACGGCGAGCTGAGCCTGCGCGGCGCCAGCATCGGCGTGTCGCTGAGCCTGCGCGGCGCCCGGCTGGTCAACCCGTACACCCGGCTCGCACTGAACGCGCCCCAGCTGACCGTCGGACGCACGCTGTACATGACCCCGGCCGGCGTCGGCAGTCCGCTGCTGAGCGGCCGTACGCCCGCGCGCGGGACGCGCATCCAGCGTTTCGAGTGCCAGGGCGGGGTGCGGCTGGACGACGGGCGGTTCGGGGACGCGGTCGACCTGGAGCGGGCCCGGTTCACCTTCACCGACGAGCAGGAACTGTCGCTGCGCCGCATCCAGACGCCCGAGCTGCGCTTCCTCGGGGAGCGGCCGGAGCGCGGCGGGGTGGTGCTGTCGGGGGCGCGGACGGTGAACCTGATGGACCGCGCGGACGCCTGGCCGGACCCCGGGCTGCTGCACATGAACGGCTTCACGTACGAGAACCTCGTGCCGCGCGGACCGTTCCCGCTGGAGCGGCGGCTCCAGTGGGTGGCCGCCGCGACCGCCGAGTACAACCCGGAGCCGTACGAGCGGCTCGCCTCCGTGCTGCGGGCGGGCGGCGAGGACGAGGACGCGCGCGAGGTGCTGCTCGCCAAGCAGCGCCGCCGCCGCGAGACGCTGCCGCCGGCGGCCAAACTGTGGGGCTACGCCCAGGACTGGATGGTCGCCTACGGATACCGGCCCGGGCGGGCCGCCGTGTGGATGGCGGTGCTCTGGGCGGCCAGCTCGGTGGCGTTCGCACACGCCGACCATCCGCCGATCAAGGGCGGCGAACACCCGGCCTGGAATCCGCCGCTGTTCGCCCTGGACCTGCTGCTTCCCGTCATCGACCTGGGGCAGGTCGGGTTCTGGCAGCTGCGCGGGGCCTGGCAGTGGCTGGCGGCGGCGATGATCCTGCTCGGCTGGATCCTGGCGACGACGGTGGCGACGGGGGCCACGCGGATGCTGCGGAGGAACTGATCCGCGCAGACCCGTGGGGCCGGTGGGACGTGTGGGACCACTGAGGCGAAGACTCCGATGTCGGACAGTTGTTGAACAGTTGACCTTTACCCGTTCTTGACCTGCGGGCGTACAACTTTCGACATGTTGGCCGTTCCCTCTGGCGCGGCGTGACCAGCGGTCTTTCAATGGTCGACACCATGGCTCTGATGCTTCCGTTCGGCCGTGCGTCCCGAACGACGAGAACCGCGGAGCACCCCGCCGTCGCACTCCCCGCCGACGACGAGGTGCTTCTCGACGCGCCCGACGACCGTCTCGGCCCCGCCCTGGTCGCTGCCGGGCGCGGCGAGTACGAGCCCGCCGCCGCCCTGCTCGCCGGCACCCGGCAGCGGGCCGAGTGGGAGTACCGCGACCGCTACACGCTGCGTCTGGCGGCCTTCGCGCGCTCGCGGACGGAGTGGCTGCAGACCTGGTACGCGGCCGCCCCGCAGGATCCGGACGTGCTGCTGATCAGGGCCCAGCTCGCGGTGGACCACGCCTGGAGCTCACCGGCCCGGGCCGAGGTGCTGCGCGGGGTGAGCCCGCTGATCACCGCGGCCGCGCGCACCGACGACCGCGACCCGGTGCCCTGGCGGATCGCCCTGGACCACGCGCGCGGCTCACGTGCCGGCCACACCTACTTCGGGGAGCTGTGGGAGGCGGCGCTGCGCCGCGCCCCGCTCCACTACGGCTGCCACGTGGCGGCCCTGCGCTACCTGGCCTCCTCCTGGCACGGCTCCCACCGCGAGTGCCTGGACTTCGCCGACCGGGCCGCGCAGGACGCCCCCGCCGACTCCCTCGTCCAAGCGCTGCCGACCCGGGCCGCCCTCGCCTACCTGGACGACGACTGCGGTCCCGGGGTGCCGCGCGAGCGGCTGGACGAAGCGGCCGACCGGGCCGTCGCGCTGTCCGCCCGGTTCCCGGCGGCCGATCTGTGGCCGGCCGCGATCCGCAACAAGCTCACGTACGTCCTGGTACGGCTGGGCCGCTGGGAGGACGCCCTGGAGCAGCTCACGCTGATCGGGCCGCACGCCACCTCCTTCCCGTGGAGCAGGCTCTCGGACGATCCGCTGGGCCGGTTCCTGGAGATGCGCGACGAGGTACGGCGCCGGGCGGCCACCGGCACCGCGCGGGCGGCCACCGGCGGACATCCACGGAGTGGGCGCGGCGGACGCGTTCACTCCGGCGACCACTAGGCTTTGGCGCCGTGACCGTCCGCCTTCCGCTGTTTCCCCTGAACTCGGTGTTGTTCCCGGGACTCGTGCTGCCGCTCAACATCTTCGAGGAGCGGTATCGCGCCATGATGCGCGAGCTGCTGAAGACCCCCGAGGAGGAGCCGCGCCGTTTCGCCGTCGTGGCGATCCGCGACGGCCACGAGGTGGCCCCGAGCGCTCCCGGCATGCCCGACCCCACGGCGCTGCCCGAGCGCGGGCCCACCGCGGGCTTCGGCGCGGACCCGGTCAAGTCCTTCCACGGGGTGGGCTGTGTGGCGGACGCGGCGACGATCCGGGAGCGGGCCGACGGCACCTTCGAGGTGCTGGCGACGGGGACGACCCGGGTACGGCTGGTGTCGGTGGACGCCTCGGGCCCGTTCCTGACGGCGGAGCTCGAGGAGCTCGCGGAGGAGCCGGGCGACGAGGCGGGGGCGCTGGCTGAGGGCGTGCTACGCGCGTTCCGGCAATACCAGAAGCGGCTGGCGGGCGCCCGTGAACGTTCCCTGTCCACGGGTACCGAGCTGCCCGACCAGCCCTCGGTGGTCTCCTACCTGGTGGCGGCCGCGATGATGCTCGACACCCCGACCAAGCAGCGCCTGCTCCAGGCCCCGGACACCGCGTCCCGGCTGCGCGACGAGCTGAAACTCCTTCGCACCGAGACCTCGATCATCCGTAGCCTGCCGTCGCTGCCGTCGTCGGACCTGACGCGCGGCCCGACGAGTCTCAACTGACGCACGACCCCTGGGGAAACCGGCCACCATGGCGAAGAAGTCCAAGAAGAACCAGCAGCAGAGCGGCGGCACTCCCGCGACGGTCGCCCTGACGGCCGCGGGTGTCGCCTACACCGTCCACTCCTACGACCACGACCCCGCGCACCCCTCGTACGGCGAGGAGGCCGCGGAGGCGATGGGGGTGTCCCCGGACCGGGTCTTCAAGACGCTGGTGGCGGATGTGGACGGCACTCTGACCGTGGCGGTGGTCCCGGTGGCCGGACAGCTGGACCTCAAGTCCCTGGCGTCGGCGGTCGGCGGCAAGCGCGCCGCGATGGCCGATCCGGCCCTGGCGGAACGCACCACGGGCTATGTGCGCGGCGGCATCTCCCCGCTGGGCCAGCGCAAGAGGCTCCGCACGGTCCTGGACGCCTCGGCCTCCGCGCACGCCACGATCTGCGTCTCGGCGGGCCGGCGCGGCCTGGAGGTCGAGCTGTCCCCCGAGGACCTCGCGAAGCTCACGGAAGCGGTCCTGGCGCCCATCGGGCGTGCGTGACCTCTCGACGGCGGGGGTGTCCTCGGTTAAGTACGAGGGACATGTCGAAGAAAACGCGGAAACGGAAGTGGCGCATCAAGAAGGGCCGCTCGAACCACGGACGCCGCCCGGCATGACCTCCACCGTCCCAGGGGGCCCGAGCCCCCTGGGCCACCCCGGGCGCTAGGCCTGCGGCGCCCCGTGCGGCCCCTGCTTGCCGGGCTCCTGGGGATGCTGCTGATACGGATCGGCGTCCCGGGGGCCGAACAGCGCCGTGAGGCCGAGGTGCACCACCAGGGCGGCCAGCGGCCAGGCCAGCAGCGCGCCCTTGGCTCCCAGCTTCAGCGGAGCGGAGAAGGCGACGCCCTTGCCCACTTCCTTGGCGTGGGCGATCACGTCCTGCGTGGGCCCCAGCCGCACACCGAGCCACCAGGCGAGCAGCGACCCGAGGAACGCCCCGACGGCCAGCCCGATCACCAGCGGCACACCCCCGCGCCGCCGCCACAGGAAGACGGCGACCGCACTGACCAGACCGAACGCCAGCGCGAGCAGAGTGAACGTTCCGTCCACCCCGATGGCCTGCTCCCCCTCGGAATCCTTGAAGTAGACGACCCAGCCGTTGTCGACGACGTCCCCGACCAGCGGCACGCTCGGCGCCAGCCGCCACCACAGCACCCCGAGCAGCGCGCCGAGGAGCGCCACCACCACCGTGACGATCGCGGCCTCTCGCAGTTCGGTCTTCATGCCGGGACCGTCCTGTTCGTACGAGCCATACATGCCGTACGGGCCGTGAGAGCCGGGATGCCCGGGTATCGCGCCCGGGGCACCGGATATCGCGTCATGCGGCGGCACGGCGGCCGCGTGCCGGGCAGCGGGCTGCTGCCATCCCCCGTTCGGGGACGGTTCACGCGGCGGCGGTGGAGGAGTCAGCGGAGCGGTCACTCTGCCATCGTGCCAGGCCGACCTGTGCGGCGCGTCACCGGACGGCCGCTCGACGGTACGCCCAGGTGGCCACCGCCAGCGAGACGACGCCGACGACCGCGCACACGGCCAGGTCACCGAGGACGAACGCCCAGTCCGGCCGCTCCCCGAAGGTCCGCGCGAAGGCCTCCACGCCGTAGGTCGAGGGCAGCAGGTCCCGTGCGAAGCGCACGGCCTCGGGCATCCGGTCGGCGGGCAGCACCCCCAGCAGCAGCGCCGCCGACATGCCCAGCTGCCCGAGCAGCGTGGCCAGTTCGGGGCGCGGGGCGAGCAGCCCGAGCGCCGCCCCGAGGCCGGCGAGCGCGGCTCCGGCCAGCGGGATCACCGCGACGAGCACCCACAGATGTGCCATCGGCAGCCCGAACAGCACGCATCCGAAGACGGCGGTCACCACGGTCCCCGGCACGGTGAAGGACGCGTACGCCCCCGCCGCCCCCAGGACGACCGCGGCCGGCGGCACCGGCAGCGTGGCGTAGTGGTCGAGCCCGCCGCTGGCCCGCAGCTGCCCGAAGTACTGGGCGAGCAGGTTCAGCGCGACGAAGGCCACGACGAGTACCGCCGAACCGGCGACCACGGCCTGCGCCTCGGCGCCGCCGTCGACGACCCCGCGCATCAGGATCATGATCCCGATCGACTGGAAGGTCGCCACGAACAGCAGCGGGATGCGCGCGACCCGGGCCCGCGACAGCTGCGCCCGGTACACGGCGCACAGCGACGGCCACAGCCGCGCGCGCGGCCCGAGCTCGGCCGCGGCCCGGCCGGCCGTCTCGTCCACGGCCAGGGCGCTGCCCGGCAGAACCTCGGCGGGTACGACACTCACGTGGCGCTGCTCCCTTTCACACGGGGGATCACCGGGGAGGTGGCCCGTACGGCCTTCTGTACGGATGCGGCGGTCTGCGTGCTCACGCCTTCACCAGCCCCTGCTGTGCGGCTCCGCCCAGCGACAGATAGACGTCCTCCAGGCTGGGCGTGGCGAGCGTGAAGTCGTCCAGCGCGGCGAAGGCGGCCCCGCCGGTGACGGTGGCGACGACCGCGCGGGCCTCCTCGGGGGCGAGCCGCAGCGTCCAGCGGCGGCCGGACTCCACGACCCGGTCCTGCAGCGCGGCGACCTCGGGCACGTCCAGCGGCGCCCGCTCCCGCCACAGCAGCTCGACCCGGACCTCGCCGGCGACGCGCTCCTTGAGCCCGGACGGCGTGTCACAGGCGATCACGCGGCCCCGGTCGAGGACGGCGACCCGGTCGAGGACGGTCTCGGCCTCGATGACGTTGTGGGTGACGAGGACGACGGTCGTCCCGTGCTGCGCCCGTCGCCGGTCCACGGCCGACCACACGGCCCGCCGCGCCACCGGATCCATGGCGGTGGTCGGCTCGTCGAGCACGAGCAGCGGCCGCTCCCCCACCAGCGCGGCGGCGAAGCAGGCGAGCCGGCGCTGTCCGCCGGACAGTTTCCTGATCGGCCGCCCGGCGAGCGGCCCGAGGCCCAGCTCGTCGAGTACGGCGTCCCGCTCGCCGCGGGCCTGGCGCGCGTCCAGGCCGCGCAGCCGTCCGGTCGTCTCGGCGGCGAGCGACACGGTCAGGTCGTCGAGGGCGGTCGACTCCTGCCCGAGGTAGGCGAGGATGCGCGCGGCCCGCTCGGGGTGGCGCACGATGTCGTGCCCGAGGATCTCGACGCTGCCGGCGTCGGGCCGCATCAGCCCGGTCAGCTGCCGTACGAGGGTGGTCTTGCCGGCGCCGTTGGGTCCGAGCAGTCCGAAGATCTCGCCGCGCCGGATGTCCAGCCGTACGTCGTCGGTGGCGCGCACCTCGGGAGTCCCGGGCGCCCCGCGCCGTGCGCGCACGGCCGGGTAGGTCTTGGTCAGCCCGCGCACGGCACACACGACGTCACTCTCGTGCCGAAATACCTGTGCCGCGCGCGTACTCACAAGGGACGAGACTACGGGGTCCACGGGCCCGATCCGTCCTCGGGGCGGCCACTCGGCACAAATCGGCCGCTCACCGCCATAAAGCCGCTCGCCGCACGGCGTGGTCCGACGTGCCGGGCCCGGGCGCCGCCGTGCGGCTCACTCACCCGCGGGCGCGTGCTCCGCGGCGGTCCGGACATCGATCTCGCGCCAGAACCCGGCCCGGATCGCGTACCGGTCGTGCTCGTCAATCTGGTCGTCCTTGTGCGCGAGGAGCCCGAACCGGGCCGCGTAGCGGAGCAGCTCGCCGTCGATGCGATGCGGAATCCGCGGATACATCCCGGACAGCCGCTGGAAATGGCCCTGGTCCCCGAGCCGCGCCATCCACCGCCGCGCGAACACCTGCCCCACCTCGTACGGATCGCCGCCGACCGTGGTGATGTCCTCCTCCCGGTCCGCCCAGCGCTGTTCGGCGGAGGTCAGCTGTGCCAGCGTCGGCATGGACGCGGCCTCGGCCGACTCCGCCGCGACGCCGGGCCGGTCGACCCAGCCCTTGTCGGAGGACCAGCGCAGCGTCGCGTTCGACGGGTGCTGGGCCGGTTGCACCCCCGGTGCGCGCAGGGCGGCGAGATCCTTCGGCGTGGGCACGCCCTTGGGCGCCGGAACCCGCTCCTGGGTGCCGTTCTCCGAGGCCGTGACCGGCGTGGTGTGCTCGACCTCCGCGGGGGACCGCTCGGTCGCCGCGCCGAGGGCGGAGTCGGGCAGCGGCGCGGACAGGATCGCGGCGATCTCCGGCCGGGGCGCGGGCTGCGGCGCGCACACCCCGGTGAGTTCCTTGGCGCGTACGGCCTTGGTGATCCACGTACGATCCAGGACGCGCCGTTCGTCGGCCTCGGCGACCAGGTCCTCGGACTGGTTATAGTCACCGTCGGCGGCCTGCACGGCCCACAGATGTACGGCGACGCCGTGCTCCTTGGCGGCCATCATGCCCGGCAGGAGATCGCCGTCCCCGGTCACCAGCACCACATCGGAACAGGCGCGGTTGCGGGCCAGCTCGGTGAGTTCGGCGTGCATCGCGGCGTCCACGCCCTTCTGCGCCCAGCGGCCGTCGCTGCGGGTCAGGGCGCCCAGCCGGACGGTGACCCGGGGCATCACACGAAGTCGGCGGTGCTCGGGCTGGGGGACGCGGTCGGGGGCGCCGTCGAACCAGTAGATCCGCAGCAGGGGCTGCTGGGTGTCGGACTCGGCGCGTTCGCGCAGCCCGTGGATCAGGGCGGTGTGGTCGACGGTGATCCGGGAGCGGGAGGGTTCCCCGGCGAGCAGGCTGGCGGCGGCCCCCAGCAGATACCCGGCGTCCACCAGGACGATGCAGCGGTCCACGCGACTCACCCTCTTCCCGGGAGGTTTGCTTCGGGCTTCCTTCGAGTCTGCCCGACCGCGCGGGGGTTAACGGGCCGAACTCGATCTTCGGCGTGGCGTTTCGGGGCATGGGACCCACGGCGCGCCATGCCTCACGCCCCGACAACCGCTGTCACAGACGGTAATTATCCGAAATGCGTTCTTTATCAGCCTATGTGAATCTGGTCCCGGCCCTGGCCCCTAGTCCCCACAGGAGGCAGATCACCATGGCCAAGAACAAGAAGCAGGACCGCAAGCAGCCGCAGTCCGAGCGTGCCCAGCAGCAGGCGCAGCACTCCTCGATGGAGACGCAGACCGAGCAGCACATGCCGCAGGTCACTCCCGCCGACATGGCACGCAAGGGCAAGCAGAAGCGCTTCGGCCACAACTGACATCCGAATGCCGGGCCGTTGCGGCCCGGGTACACGAAGAGGGGCGCACCCGCGCGCGGGGTGCGCCCCTCTCGTACGACGTGGCTCAGCCGGCCAGGCAGGACGGTCCGAGCAGCACCTTCAGATCACCGAACAGCGCCGGGTCGGGCTTCACCCGGTGCCGGTCCAGCCGGAGAACGGTCGTCCTGGTCGGGCCCTGCAGCTTGATCCGGACCTCGCTGTCGCCCTTGTGGTGACTGAGGATCTCACCGAGCCGGTTGACCATCGGCGGGGTGACCCGCGTGGCCGGGATGGTGAGGATCACCGGCGCGTTGGTGCCCGCGTTGGACAGGTCGGGGACCTGGAGCTCCATCGCGACCAGCCGCGGCACGTCCTCACGCTTGTCGAGGCGGCCCTTGACGAACACGACGGCGTCCTCGACGAGTTGGGTCGACACGAGCTGGTACGTGGCCGGGAAGAACATGCACTCGATGGAACCGGCGAGGTCCTCGACGGTGGCGATCGCCCAGGCGTTGCCCTGCTTGGTCATCTTGCGCTGCAGGCCGGAGATGATGCCGCCGATGGTGACGACGGCGCCGTCCGCGTGCTCACCGCCGGTGAGTTGGGCGATGCCCGCGTCGGCCTTGTCGGACAGGACGTGCTCCAGGCCGAAGAGCGGGTGGTCGGAGACGTACAGACCGAGCATCTCCCGCTCCTGGGCGAGCAGATAGGTCTTGTCCCACTCGTCCTCGGTGAAGACGACGTCGAGGCCGAAGCCGGGCTCGTTGCTCTCCTCCTCGCCCATGCCGCCGAAGAGGTCGAACTGACCCTCGGCCTCCTTGCGCTTGACCGCGACCACGTTGTCGATCATCGGCTCGAAGTGCGCGGTGAGGCCCTTGCGGGTGTGCCCCAGGCTGTCGAACGCGCCCGCCTTGATCAGCGATTCGGTGGTGCGCTTGTTGCACGCGGTCGCGTCGACCTTGTCGAGGTAGTCGGGGAAGGAGGCGTACTTGCCCTTCGCCTTGCGGCTCTTGATGATCGACTCGACGACGTTGGTGCCGACGTTGCGCACGGCCTCCAGGCCGAACAGAATCACGTCGTCGCCCTGCGCGGCGAAGTTGTGCACCGACTCGTTGACGTTCGGCGGGAGCACCTTGATGCCCATGCGCCGGCACTCGTTCAGATAGACGGCCGACTTGTCCTTGTCGTCCTTGACCGAGGTCAGCAGCGCGGCCATGTACTCGGCGGGGTGGTTCGCCTTGAGGTAGGCGGTCCAGTACGAGACCAGGCCGTACGCGGCCGAGTGCGCCTTGTTGAAGGCGTAGCCGGCGAAGGGGACCAGGACGTCCCACAGGGCCTGGATGGCCTCGTCGCTGTAGCCCTTGTCGCGGGCGCCCTTCTGGAAGAGGACGAAGTTCTTCGCCAGCTCGTCGGGCTTCTTCTTGCCCATCACGCGGCGCAGGATGTCGGCCTCGCCGAGCGAGTACCCGGCGATGATCTGGGCGGCCTTCTGCACCTGCTCCTGGTAGACGATCAGGCCGTAGGTGACGGCCAGGACCTCTTCGAGGGGCTCCTCCAGCTCCTTGTGGATCGGGGTGATCTCCTGGAGCTTGTTCTTGCGCAGGGCGTAGTTGGTGTGCGAGTCCATGCCCATCGGGCCCGGACGGTACAGCGCGGAGACGGCGGAGATGTCCTCGAAGTTGTCGGGCTTCATCAGCCGCAGCAGCGAACGCATCGGTCCGCCGTCGAACTGGAAGACGCCCAGGGTGTCGCCGCGCTGGAGGAGTTCGAAGGTCGTCGGGTCGTCGAGCGGCAGGGACAGCAGGTCGAGGTCGATGCCCTTGTTGGACTTCACCATCTTGACGGCGTCGTCCATGATCGTCAGGTTGCGCAGGCCGAGGAAGTCCATCTTCAGCAGGCCGAGCGACTCGCACTGCGGGTAGTCCCACTGCGTGATGGTCACGCCGTCGGTGTGCCGCACCCAGATCGGGGCGTGGTCGACGATGGGCTCGCTGGACATGATCACGCCGGCGGCGTGCACGCCCATCTGCCGCACCAGGCCCTCGACGCCCTTGGCAGTGTCGATGACCTTCTTGACGTCCGGCTCGTTCTCGTACATCCCCCGGATCTCGCCGGCCTCGCTGTAGCGCGGGTGCGAGGGGTTGGTGATGCCGTCGAGGTCGATGCCCTTGCCGAGGACGTCGGCGGGCATCGCCTTGGTGAGGCGGTCGCCCATCGCGTACGGGTAGCCCAGCACGCGCGCGGAGTCCTTGATGGCGTTCTTCGCCTTGATCTTGCCGTAGGTGCCGATCATGGCGACCTTGTCGGCGCCGTACTTCTCGGTGACGTACCTGATCACCTCGACGCGCCTGCGCTCGTCGAAGTCGATGTCGACATCGGGCATGGAGACGCGCTCGGGGTTGAGGAACCGCTCGAAGATCAGGCCGTGCGGGATCGGGTCGAGGTCGGTGATGCCCATGGCGTAGGCGACGATCGAGCCGGCCGCGGAGCCTCGGCCGGGGCCGACCGCGATGCCGTTGTTCTTGGCCCACATGATGAAGTCGGCGACGACGAGGAAGTAGCCCGGGAACCCCATCTGGATGATGACGTCCATCTCGTACTCGGCCTGCTTCTGCCGGTCCTCGGGGACACCGCCCGGGAAACGGCGCTCCATGCCGGCCCGGACCTCCTCCTTGAACCAGGTGACCTCGGTGTAGCCCTCGGGGATGTCGAACTTCGGCATGAGGTTCTTCGCCTCGAACATGCCGTCGGTGTCGACCATCTCGGCGACCAGGAGGGTGTTGGCGCAGCCCTCCTGCCAGGCGTCCGATGAGTCGATGGCGTACATCTCGTCCGTGGACTTCAGGTAGTAGCCGGTGCCGTCGAACTTGAAGCGGTCGGGGTCGGAGAGGTTCTTGCCGGTCTGGATGCACAGCAGGGCGTCGTGGGCGGTCGCCTCGTGCGCGTAGGTGTAGTGCGAGTCGTTCGTGACCAGCGGCGGGATGCCGAGCTTCTTGCCGATCTCCAGGAGGCCGTCGCGGACCCGGTGCTCGATCTCGATGCCGTGGTCCATCAGCTCCAGGAAGTAGCGGTCCTTGCCGAAGATGTCCTGGTAGTCGGCCGCCGCCTTCAGGGCCTCGTCGTACTGGCCGAGGCGCAGCCGGGTCTGCAGCTCACCGGAGGGGCAGCCGGTGGAGGCGACGATCCCCTCGGACCACTGGGAGATCGTCTCCTTGTCCATCCGGGGCCACTTCTGGAGCCAGCCCTCGGCGTACGCGTCCGAGGACAGCCGGAAGAGGTTGTGCAGGCCCGTCTTGTTCACGGCCCACATCGTCTTGTGGGTGTAACCACCGGAACCGGACACGTCGTCGCGCTTCTGGTGCGGCTGGCCCCACTGGATCTTGCGCTTGTTGCGCCGGGACTCGGGGGCGACATACGCCTCGATCCCGATGATCGGGGTGACTCCGGCCTTCTTCGCGGTGTGGAAGAAGTCGTACGCCCCGTGGAGGTTGCCGTGGTCGGACATGGCGATGTGCGTCATGCCCATCTCGTTGCACGCGTTGAACATGTCCTTCAGCCGCGCGGCACCGTCCAGCAGCGAGTACTGGGTGTGGACGTGCAGGTGCGTGAACGGCGGCTTTGACACGGCTTGGCCTCCATGGAAAACGCTCGGTGACAGGCGGACGGACACTTCTGGGGACAGCGTCGAAGTCTATGCCTCGGCACTGACACTCGCGGGGCTCCCCCGCGTACCTTCACAGCGAGGGCCGCGGGCACTTTCCGGTCGGTCCACCCGTTGGATACGACAGAAACGCTGTCGTACACATGCACCAGGAGGCACCCAGCGATGTCGGTCCCCCAGCTCAACGACGAGCAGCGCGGCGACGAGATCCTCGCCGTCTTCGACACCGCCTTCGGCGAGCTCCTGGCCGCCGATCCGGCCGCGTTCCGCGTGAAGTTCCGGAAGATGGCGGCCTCGGCCTTCGCGTTCTACCGCGGCACGGCGTGCCTCTTCTACCACGACCTCGACGCCGAGAAGCGCGGCGGCCCGTACCTGGACGAGCGCACCTCGCGCGTGTGGATCCACGGCGATCTGCACGCGGAGAACTTCGGCACGTACATGGACTCCAACGGCCGGCTGATCTTCAACGTCAACGACTTCGACGAGGCCTACGTCGGCCCCTTCACCTGGGACCTCAAGCGCTTCGCCGCCTCCATCGCCCTCATCGGGTACGCCAAGGCGTTCGGCGACGACCAGATCAGCGAGCTGGTGCGGATCTACGCGGCCGCCTACCGCGAGCGCGTGCACGCCCTGGCCACCGGCGCCAAGAGCGACGAGGTGCCCCCGTTCACGCTGGACACCGCCCAGGGCCCGCTGCTGGACGCGCTGCGCGACGCCCGCGCGCTGACCCGCTTCGGGCTGCTGGACTCCATGACGGAGATCCGTGACTTCGAGCGCCGCTTCGCCCCGGGCGGCGGCTCCATCGAGCTGGACGCGGCCACGCGCTACAAGGTCCTGGCCGCCTTCGACGGCTACCTGGAGACGCTGCCGGACGCGTCCCTGGCCCGCCCGGACTCCTACCGGGTCAAGGACGTCGTCGGCCGCCGCGGCATCGGCATCGGCTCGGCCGGGCTGCCGTCGTACAACATCCTGCTGGAGGGCCACACCGACGCCCTCGAGAACGACGTCGTGATCTACATCAAGCAGGCCCAGACCCCGGCCGTCTCCCGGCACATCACGGACCAGGCGCTGCGGGACTACTTCCAGCACGAGGGCCACCGCACGGTGATCTCCCAGCGCGCCCTGCAGCAGCACGCCGACCCGTGGCTGGGCTGGACCGAGCTGGACGGCGCCGGCCAGCTGGTCGCCGAGGTCTCGCCGTACGCCGTGGACCTGGACTGGGGCGACATCGACGACCCGGAGGAGATCGCCTCGGTGGTCGCCGACCTCGGCCGGGCCACGGCCACCATGCACGCGGCGGCGGACGACACCTCCGGCGAGTCCCTCGTGCCGTTCTCCACCGAGCGCGCCATCGACGCGGCCATCGCGGCCGACGAGGACGGCTTCGGGGAGCTCCTGGTCGACTTCGCCCACGGCTACGGCGCCCGCGCGCGTGCCGACCACCAGACCTTCGTGGACCTGTTCCGCAACGGCCGGATCCCGGGTCTGTGACGGACAGGTCACTCACGGTCGCTCCCCGGCCCTTCACAGGCACCCTTTAGGGGTCTCTTACAGGAGCACGTGACACACTCTCCACCGCTATGGACATATCCGGGACCCAGCTTCGAGCCGTACGCGCGGCGCTCTTCACGGCACTCGTCGTGACACTGAGCACCGCGTCGCACGTGCTGCTGTCCCGGGCACCCCTGCCGCTGAACACGGTGGCCCTGCTGACGGCCACCGTGTTCGTCCTCGCCTACGCCCTGGCCGGGCGGGAGCGGACCTTCGGCCGGATCGCCGCGCTGCTGGTGCCGCTGGAGCTGGCCGCCGACACGGTCCTCACCACCGGCCAGCACGTCTGTTACGGCAGGGCGGGCGGCCCGGTCGCCGGTCCCCTGGCGTCGGTCGGCTGGGACGTGCTGTGCGGCGAGGGCACCCAGGTGGGGGCCCCGCTGGCCCAGGTCACCGGCACCGACCCCGAGCGGCTCGGCGGCCTGCTCGCCCATGTCGACCCGGTCACCTCCTGGCTCCTGCTCGGCGCCCACGTCGGCGTCGGACTCCTCGCCGCGGCCTGGCTGCGCCGAGGCGAGCGGGCGCTGGCGCAGCTGCTGAGCGCGGTCACGGCGACCACGTTCCGGCCGCTGCTCATGGCGGTCGCCGCGGTGACGGTCCCGCCGGCCGCCCCCGCCCGCCGCCTGCCGCGCCCCACCGACCGGACGGGCGGCGCCCGCAGCCGCCTCCTCGTGCACTCCCTGGGACGACGTGGACCGCCTCGCTCCCCCGCCTTCACCTGCGCGTGAACGGCAGCTGAGCAGCACGGCCCACCCATACGTAATCCCGCACACGACGTGTGCGTGTCCCCATGGAGATCACCAACATGAGCAAGCGGAACAGCCAGGCCGCGAAGACGGCGGCCCGGGAGCGGCTGCGCATCGAACGCGAGCGCGAGGCGAAGCGGGCGAAGATCAAGCGCCAACTGATCGTCGCCGGCTCCATCGTCGGCGTCCTCGCGATAGCGGGCGGCATCAGCTACGCGGTCGTCCAGGGCAACAAGCCCGGCTACTGGGAGGCCGCGAAGGACGACAAGCTCGTCAAGCCGGCCAACACCTCGGGCAAGAACGGCACGACGGTCACCATCGGTGAGGACAGCGCCAAGAAGACCCTCGTGATGTACGAGGACCCGCGCTGCCCGGTCTGCGCCTCCTTCGAGCAGGCCGTCGGCACGACGGTCGACAAGGGCGTCGAGGACGGCAAGTTCAAGATGCAGTACGTCGGCGCGACCTTCCTCGACAACGGCCTGGGCGGCGAGGGCTCCAAGAACGCCCTCAGCGCCCTGGGCGCCGCGCTGAACGTCAGCGACGAGGCGTTCCTCCAGTACAAGGCCGCGATGTACTCGGCCAAGTGGCACCCGGCGGAGTCCGACGACAAGCTCAAGGACGACGCCTACCTGATCAAGATCGCGGACACCGTCGACGCCCTGAAGGGCAACAAGGAGTTCCAGAACGCCGTGAAGAACGGCACCTACGACAAGTGGGCGCTGGAGATGTCGGCGACCTTCGACGACAGCGGTGTGCAGGGCACCCCGACCCTGAAGATGGACGGCAAGGCGCTGACCGGCGCCGACGGGAAGAACGCGCCGATGACGGTGGCCGACTTCAACAAGGCGATCGAGACGGCCCTCAAGGGCTGAACCGACCTTCAGGGGAAGAGCGGGCGAACTTTTGCGAGTTCGCCCGCTCTTGTGTGTACCGATCAGTAACCTGATCGGCTGTGACCAGTCGATACAGATCATCCGAGACGTTCAACTCCCCCACCCCTCGCCGCCGTACGGTCGTCAAGGCCGCGGCGGCGACGGCTGTCCTGGCGGGTCCGCTCGCCGCCGCGCTGCCCGCGCGTGCGGCCGGGCAGGGGCCCGCCTTCCTGCACGGCGTCGCCTCCGGTGACCCGCTGCCCGACGGCGTCCTGCTGTGGACGCGCGTGACGCCGACCTCCGACGCGACGCCCGGCTCCGGGCTCGGTCCGGATACCGAGGTCAGCTGGGTCGTCGCCCGGGACAAGGCGCTGATGAACATCGTCGCCAAAGGCTCGACCACCGCGACCGCCGCCTCCGACCACACGGTGAAGGCGGACATACGGGGCCTGGAGCCGGCCACCGACTACTGGTTCCGCTTCTCGGCCGGCGGCACGGACTCCCCGGTGGCGCGCACCCGCACCGCGCCGGCGGCGAACGCCTCCGTCTCCGGCCTGCGCTTCGGCGTGGTCTCCTGCGCCAACTGGGAGGCCGGCTACTTCGCGTCGTACCGCCACCTCGCCGCCCGCGGCGACCTGGACGCCTGGCTGCACCTCGGCGACTACATCTACGAGTACGGCACCGGCCAGTACGGCACGCGCGGCACCGTCGTACGGAAGACCGAGCCCGCGGGCGAGATCCTCACGCTCGCCGACTACCGCGGCCGGCACGGCAAGTACAAGACGGACGCGGATCTGCAGGCCCTGCACGCGAAGGCGCCCGTCATCGCGATCTGGGACGACCACGAGATCGCGAACGACGCCTGGTCGGGCGGCGCCGAGAACCACACCGAGGGCGCCGAGGGCGCGTGGGCCGCGCGTCAGGCCGCCGCCAAGCAGGCGTACTTCGAGTGGATGCCGGTACGTCCGGCCATCGCCGGCACCACCTACCGGCGGCTGCGCTTCGGCAAGCTCGCCGACCTCTCCCTGCTGGACCTGCGTTCGTTCCGCTCCGAGCAGGTCAAGGTCGGCAACGGCGAGGTCGACGACCCGGACCGCACCCTCACCGGCCGCGCCCAACTGGACTGGCTGAAGGCGGGCCTGAAGTCCTCCGACACCACCTGGCGGCTGGTCGGCAACTCGGTGATGATCTCGCCGTTCGCGATCGGCTCCCTCTCCGCGGACCTGCTCAAGCCACTCGCCAAGCTGCTGGGCCTGCCGCAGGAGGGCCTCGCCCTCAACACCGACCAGTGGGACGGCTACACGGACGACCGCCGCGAGCTGCTCGCCCATCTGCGCTCGAACGCGATCCGCAACACCGTGTTCCTCACCGGCGACATCCACATGGCGTGGGCCAACGACGTGCCGGTGGACGCGGGTACCTACCCGCTGTCGGCGTCCGCCGCCACGGAGTTCGTCGTCACGTCGGTCACCTCCGACAACCTCGACGACATCGTGAAGGTCCCCGAGGGCACCGTCTCCGCGATCGCCTCGCCGATCATCCGGGCCGCAAACCGGCACGTCCACTGGGTCGACACCGACCGTCACGGCTACGGCATCCTCGACATCACGGCCGCCCGCGCGCAGATGGACTACTACGTCCTGGCCGACAAGACCAAGCAGGACTCCGGCGCCTCCTGGGCCCGTTCGTACCGCACCCGCAGCGGCACGCAGAAGGTCGAGCGCACCTACGACCCCGTGTAAACCCTGTACCTCACGGTCGATTTTCGGCCACTCCTGGCCCGATTGCGGGCCGTTAACCGGAGATCACATCGCTACGGCGGGTGGTGCGAGCCGCGTCCCGAATACGGACACACCACCCGCCCGGGCAACGGAACCCGTTACGCCGCGATCTCACACTCCGGACAGTTGATCATTCACTTACCCCAAATACCCCCATCTGCCGGGTATTTGATTGGGCCTGATCGATTCTCTTCGGACATGGGCATGTCCACGTAATGTCCGGGCGGCGGCCAGGAAGACCCCTGCGCCCTCTCCCCAACGCATCAGCCAGGAGTCAGCATGCGTGTGCTTGCCCGGATATCCCCCTCAAAGCGCAGACGTGTTCTTGCCACGACAGCCGTGGCCGGAACCCTGATGCTCACTCCGCTGTCGGCCCCCACCACCGTCGCGGCGGCCCCGGCTCCGGCCGCCGACTGCGCCGAGGAGAGCAGCCCCACCGCGGCCCGCGAGGCGCACCCCGGACACGGTGGCGAGGCCGTCGCCGAGCCCAACGAGGTCAGCGCGGCCAAGGCCCAGGCGATGGACGCCGATCTGCGCAAGAAGCTCGACAAGCTGCCCGCCACCGGCAACCGCAGCCTCGCGGCCGCCGCCTCGACCACCATCCCGGTCTACTTCCACGTCATCCACGACGGCGCGACCGGGCAGCTCGACTCCGCCGACATCAACGCCCAGATGAACGTCCTGAACGCGGCCTACGCCGGCCAGGGCACCGGGAACGTCGACTCCGGCTACCAGTTCACCCTGGCCGGCACCGACTACACCGACAACGCCGCCTGGTACGACGTCGGTTACGGCTCGCCGGAGGAGAAGGCGATGAAGTCCGCCCTGCGCAAGGGCGGCGCGAACGCGCTCAACGTCTACACCGCCAACCTCGGCGACGGCCTCCTCGGCTGGGCGACCTTCCCCAGCTCCTACAAGTCGAGCCCGTCCATGGACGGCGTGGTCCTCCTCGACACCTCGCTGCCGGGCGGCTCGGCCACCCACTACGACCAGGGCGACACCGCGACCCACGAGGTCGGCCACTGGATGGGCCTGTACCACACCTTCCAGGGCGGCTGTAACGGCAACGGCGACTACGTCGAGGACACCCCGGCCGAGAAGAGCGCCGCGTACGAGTGCCCGGAGGGACGGGACACCTGTACCCGCAAGGCGGGCGCGGACCCGATCCACAACTTCATGGACTACACGTACGACGACTGCATGTACCAGTTCACCGCCGGTCAGGTGACCCGCATGCAGCAGAGCTGGGCGGCGTACCGGGCGGCCGGCTGAGCCTAGAGGGAGTCCAGGAAGCCGAGCGCCACCCGCCAGGTGGCCTCGGCGGCCTCCTCGTCGTAGTCCGGCAGGTCGGGGTCGGTGTAGAGGTGACCGGCCCCGGCGTATCGGTAGACCTCGACGTCGGCGCCCGCTCTGCCCATCTGGAGGTACCAGGCGCTCAGCCAGTCGTCCGTCTCGAACGGGTCCGGCTCGGCGACATGCAGCTGCACCGGCAGCTCGTCCACCGAGGCGTTCGCCGCGATGTCCGACGTGCCGTGCAGAAGCAGCAGTCCGCGCGCCTTCGCGTCGCCGAGCCCGAGGGTCTGGGCGATGGAGGCGCCGAGCGAGAACCCCGCGTAGACCAGCCCCCGGTCCGAGTAGGGCGCGGCGGCGAGCACGGCCCGCTTCAGCAGTTCGTCCTTGCCGATCTGCTGGTTGAACTCCATGCCCTGCTCGACCGTGTCGAACGTGCGGCCCTCGAAGAGGTCCGGCGTCCACACCTCGTGTCCGGCAGCCCGCAGCCGGTCGGCGGCCCGGTGCACGGCGGGCCTGAGGCCATAGGTCGAGTGAAACAGCATGATGTTCATGAGGCCATGGTGCCAGCCGGGTACGACAGTGCCGTGACCACCGCCTCACCGGCGCGGATGTTCATGACCCCCCTTTGCTGGTTACGTTCGGAGGCATGGAGAACGTACTCCGACCGCTGATCGTGATCGGTGGCTCGGTGCTGCTCACCCTGATCATCGGGTGGGCCACCGACCGCCTCATGCGCAAGGCCGACGAACGACACAACGAGACACCGCTGTGGGGTCTGCTGCGCCAGGCCCGCATTCCCTACCAGCTCGTGCTGTGCACGGCCCTGCTCAGAGGGTCCTACGACGAGGCCGAGCTGTTCCTGCAGAACCGGGTCGCCATCGGCAGGGTGCTGACGCTGGTGCTGATCGGGGCGGCGGCCTGGCTGGCGATCCGGATCGCGGCGGCCGTCGTGGAGACGTCGTACAGCCGCTATGCCCGGGTGCACCGCGATCCGGCGCGGGTCCGCAGGGTGCGCACGCAGGTGACGTTGATCATGCGTGTGGTGTCCGCGATCGTCGGCGTGGTCGCGGTGGCGGCGATGCTGCTGACGTTCCCGGCGATGCGCGCGGCCGGTGCCTCGCTGCTGGCCTCGGCCGGCATCCTCGGCATCGTCGCCGGTGTCGCCGCCCAGTCCACGCTGAGCAACATGTTCGCCGGGCTGCAGATCGCCTTCGGCGACATGGTGCGCATCGGTGACACCGTCGTGGTGGACGACGAGTGGGGCACCGTCGAGGAGATCACCCTGACGTTCCTGACGGTGCGGACCTGGGACGAGCGCCGGATCACGATGCCGGTGTCGTACTTCACGTCGAAGGCCTTCGAGAACTGGTCGCGCGGCGGCCCGCAGATGACCGGCACGGTCTTCCTCCATCTCGACCACTCGGCACCGCTGGAGGCCATGCGCGAGCGGCTCCGCGACATCCTGCGGGAGTGCCCGGCGTGGGACGGCCGGGACTACAACCTGGTCGTCACCGACTCCACCCCCAGCACGATGGAGGTGCGGGCCCTGGTCACCGCGAAGGACGCGGACGACCTGTGGACGGTCCGGGTCACGGTGCGCGAGCAGCTGATCAGCTGGCTGGCCGAGCGCCACCCGTACGCGCTGCCGCGCGTCAACGCCGCGGACGCGGCCCTGCCGCCCGGCTTCCCCGTCCCCGGCCGTCTCCCGGGCGCCCGCCGCACCTTCCAGCACGACCACCAGCCTTCACCACGGCCGGACCGCCTCTGAAGCCGGACCGGCAACGCCGAGAGGGGCGCGGGGCTGTAGTCGAACCACGGCTGCCGCCGGGCGGGCGCGACCCGCCGCAACGGCTCCGCAGCCGACCACGCGCCCCTCACGCCACCCCCCGCGGCCCGCTCAGTGGCCGCGCTCGGCTCCTCCGTTGACCTGGATGATCTGCGAGGTGATGTGCCCGGCGCCGTGCGACGCCAGCCAGTGCAGGGTCGCGGCGACGTCCCCCGGCGTGCCGGCCCGCCCGGTCGAGGTCTCGGCGATCAGCCGGGCGCGCCGCTCGTCGTCCATCCCGTCGCCGAAGAACTCGGTGTCCTCGACATAGCCGGGCGCGACCACGTTCACGGTGATCCCGCGCGGCCCCAACTGCCGGGCCAGGTCGTGGGCGTACGGGTGCAGCGCGGCCTTGGACGCCGCGTACGCCACGCTGCCGGACCCCCGGAAGGCGGCGATGGAGCCGATGAACAGCACCCGCCCGCCGGGGTCCGCGAGCCGGTCCTTCAGGGCCTCGGTGAGCAGGGCCGCGGTCAGGGTGTTGAGGCCGAAGTTGAGGGTCCAGCTGTGCAGGACGACGTCGAGGGGCTCGTCGCTGTCCACGTCGGGCTCCCGGTACCCGGAGCCGCCGGCACTGTGGATGAGGACGTCCACGGTGCCGAGCTCCGACGCCACGAACCGCTCCACCCCCCGTACACCGCGCGGCCTGCTCAGATCCGCCGCGTAGGTGAGGGCCCCGGGCACGTCGGCCCGCTCCAGCACCTCGGAGCGCCGCCCGAGCAGGAGCACCCGGTCGCCGTCCTCCGCGAACAGCCGGGCCGCCGCGAGCCCGATTCCGGTACCGCCACCACTGATGACAACGTTGCGAGCCATGATCAGATCGTACGAAGCCCAGGGCTCCGACGGCGAGGTCAGCGCAGGCTGCGCACGTCCAAATGCCGCAGCACCCGGTCCACCACCTCCGGGTCCGCCCCCGGTTCGCTGCGCGCCGCCAGCACCTCGTGCCGGGCCGCGCTGAGCATGTCGAGCTGGATCCGGCGCACCCGTTTCAGCCGCCGTACCCGCTGCTGATGCGCCTCACGGCGTTCGTCCTCGGCCATGTCGGGGCTGATCCGCACCCCGATCTCGAACGCCCGCCGCAGCATCTGCTCGGACAGGTCCTCGGGCAGTTCCTCGACGGCCTCGATCTCCTTCAGCCGCCTCTTCGCCGCCTTGGCCGCCCGCACCGCCAGCTGCTTCTCGAACTCCTGCTCCCGCTCGCTGTCGGCGCGCACACCGAGCAGTTTCACCAGCCGCGGCAGGGTCAGCCCCTGCGCCACCAGCGTCGCCATGATCACCCCGAACGCGATGAAGATGATCTCGTTGCGGTGGGGGAAGGGCTCACCCGAGTCGGTCTCCAGGGGAATGGCCAGCGCCAGGGCCACGGACGCCACGCCCCGCATCCCCGACCACCACATCACGACGGTCTCGCGCCAGCTCATCGGGACCTCTTCGTCGTAGTCCCGCTTGGCGTGCATGCGCTTGGTGAGCCAGGTGGCCGGCAGCAGGTACAGCAGGCGCACCAGTACGACGACGCCGACCACCAGGGCCGCCCAGCCGAGCAGCTCGTCCCAGCGGCCGGACGCGGTGCGCACCGCGATGTGCAGTTCGAGCCCGATCAGCCCGAACGCGACCCCGGTGACCAGCGTGTCGACGATGTCCCAGAAGGTGTGCCCGGCGAGCCGCGTCATCACGTCGTCGGCGTCGGTGGCGTACTCGGCGAGGAACATGGCGGTGACGAGCACGGCGAGCACGCCGGAGCCGTGGAACTCCTCGGCCAGCACGTACGAGGCGTACGGCACGAGCAGCGAGAGCCCGATCTGGAGCGTCGCGTCGCCCAGCATGTCCATCAGCTTGTAGGCGCCCCACCCGAGGGCGAGCCCGACGGCCAGCGCCACGACGGCGGACAGGACGAGGTCGAGTCCGGCCTCCCACGCGGTGAAGTCGCCGCTCACGGCGGCGGCGATGGCCACGTGGTACAGCACGATGGCCGTCACGTCGTTGAAGAGGCCCTCGCCCTCCAGGATGGACACCAGACGCCTCGGCAGCCCGAGTTGCCCGGCGACGGCGGTCGCGGCGACCGGATCGGGCGGCGCGACGAGCGCGCCCAGTGCCACGGCGGCGGCGAGCGGGAGCCCCGGCACGATCGCGTGGGCGACCGCGGCCACGCAGAACGTCGTGACGAACACCAGCGCCACGGCGAGCAGGAAGATGGGCCGCACATTCGCCGCGAACTGCCGCCACGAGGTGCGCCGCACGGCCGCGTACAGCAGGGGCGGCAGCAGCAGCGGGAGGATCAGGTCGGGCGGGACCTCGACGTTCGGCACGAACTCCAGCAGCGCCAGCACGATCCCGAGCAGCGTCATCAGCACCGGCGCGGGCAACCCGAGCCGGTCCCCCACCGGGACGCTCACCACGGCCCCGAGCAACAGCACGAACAACAGGGCCAACTGGTCCACGGTCAGCGCTCCGCGTCTGGACGATCAAGAACCTTCAAACGTCCAGCGTGCCACGCGCACCCGCGCGACAGCCGCCTTGTCGACGCCCCGCCGGGCACTGTTCTCCGCCTCGACGGAGAAAGACGGCGGTCGGCCAGGACCTCGCGGCCCGGCGACACCGGGCGTCGGCGGCCGTCGGCATCCGCGTCGGCGTCCGCGTCGGCTACAGAACGCGTCGCATCGCCCGGTGCGGCATCCCCGCGTCCGGGAACTCCGGCCCGTACGCCACGTACCCCAGCCGCTCGTAGAAGCCCAGGGCGTGCGTCTGCGCGTGCAGATCCACGGCGGTCAGGCCGCGTGCGCGTGCCGCGTCCTCTATCGCCCGCACCAGGGCCGCCCCGACGCCCAGCCCGCGGGCCTCCTGCGTGACGGCGAGCCGCCCCAGCGAGCCCACCGACGGGTCGCCGTCGGTCTTGGCCGCGGCCGCCTCGCCGTACAGCAGCCGTCCGGTGCCGAGCGGCAGCCCGTCCTCCCGGACGGCCAGCACATGCACGGCACCGGGGTCATGGGCGTCGTACTCGATCTCCTGCGGGACGCCCTGCTCGACGACGAAGACCTCCTTGCGCACCGCGAAGCACGCCTCCCGGTCGGCAGGGTCGTCGGCGACCCGCACGGCATACGTCGGGCTCATCCCCACGTCTCCTCGCGGACCTGGTCCAGCGCCTTCTGGAGGTCGGCCGGGTACTCGCTCTCGAACTCGACCCACTGTCCGTCCCCCGGGTGCTCGAAGCCGAGCCGCACGGCGTGCAGCCACTGGCGGGTCAGCCGCAGCCGCTTGGCGAGGGTGGGGTCGGCGCCGTACGTCAGGTCGCCGACGCAGGGGTGCCGGTGGGCCGCCATGTGGACGCGGATCTGGTGGGTGCGCCCGGTCTCCAGCTTCACGTCGAGCAGGGAGGCCGCGCGGAACGCCTCGATGAGGTCGTAGTGCGTGATCGACGGCTTGCCGTCGGCGGTGACCGCCCACTTGTAGTCGTGGTTCGGGTGGCGGCCGATCGGGGCGTCGATGGTGCCGCTGGTGGGGTCGGGGTGGCCCTGGACGAGCGTGTGGTACCGCTTGTCGACCGTGCGCTCCTTGAACTGGCGCTTGAGCGAGGTGTACGCCCGCTCCGACTTGGCCACCGCCATCAGCCCGGAGGTGCCCACGTCGAGCCGGTGCACGATGCCCTGGCGCTCGGCGGCGCCGGACGTCGAGATCCGGTAGCCGGCGGCGGCCAGCCCGCCGATGACGGTCGGCCCGCTCCAGCCCGGCGAGGGATGCGCGGCGACTCCGACCGGCTTGACGATCACGACCACGTCATCGTCGTCGTGCACGATCTCCATGCCTTCGACCGGCTCGGCGACGATCTGCACGGGCGCGGGCGCCTGCGGCATCTCGACCTCGAGCCAGGCCCCGCCGTGCACCCGCTCCGACTTCCCGACCACCGACCCGTCGACCATGACCTTCCCCGCCGCGGCAAGCTCGGCCGCCTTCGTACGGGAGAAGCCGAACATGCGGGAGATGGCGGCGTCTACGCGCTCGCCCTCCAGGCCGTCGGGCACGGGCAGGGTGCGGATCTCGGGAATCGTGCTCACCAGACGAGTATGCCGGACCGGGCCGGCACCCCCGCACGGAGCCTGTGGACAACCCCCTCGACCCTGCGGGTCTCAGTCCTTGTGCACGGTGCCGTCGGGGTCCAGGCCCCGGAACGACAGCAGCACGATCAGGATGCCGCCGCACACGATCGCCGAGTCGGCGAGGTTGAACACGGCGAAGTGCTTGGGCGCGATGAAGTCCACGACCGCGCCCTCGAAGACGCCCGGCGAGCGGAAGATCCGGTCGGTGAGGTTGCCGAGCGCGCCGCCGAGCAGCAGACCGAGCGCGATGGCCCAGGGCAGGCTGTACAGCTTGCGCGCGAGCCGGGCGATCACCACGATCACGGCCGCCGCGATCACGGTGAAGATCACGGTGAAGGCCTCGCCGAAGCCGAAGGCGGCGCCCGCGTTGCGGATCGCCTCGAACTTCAGCCAGTCCCCGATGATCTCGATCGGCGGGTGGTGCTCCAGCTTGGCGACCACGATCATCTTGCTGATCAGGTCGAGGGCGTACGCGAACACCGCGACGCCGAACAGCACGGCGATCCGGCGCCTGCCCCGGGGCGGTCCGGCCGCAGCGCCCTGCGACGCGTCGCCGGACGACTCGGCCGACGCCGCGTCACCGGCGTCGCCGGCTCCCCGCGCGTCCGCGCCGGACTGCTCCGGCTCGGCTGCCGCCGGCTCTGGGGTATCCGGCGTACCGATGATGCGCTCCGCCTCTGCCACGTGAGTCCCTCGACCTAGGTACCTGACTGAGGACGAGAGTACGACACGTCCCGCGGGGCCCGGGCCACCGGTCAGTACCGCCGTTCCTGCTTCTGCTTGCACTCGACGCACAGGGTCGCGCGCGGGAAGGCCTGCATGCGCGCCTTGCCGATCGGCTTCCCGCAGTTCTCGCACAGGCCGTAGGTGCCCGCGTCGAGCCTCTCCAGGGCCCGCTCGGTCTGTTCGAGCATCTCGCGCGCGTTGGCGGCCAGCGCCAGCTCGTGCTCGCGCGTGATGTTCTTGGCGCCGGTGTCGGCCTGGTCGTCGCCCGCGCCGTCGCCGGAGTCCCGCATCAGGCCGACGAGGGACTGTTCGGACGACTCGAGCTCGTTGCGCAGCCGCATCACCTCGGCCATCAGCTCGGCCCGCGCCTCCTCGACCTCCTCCGCGGTCCAGGGGTCCTCACCGGGGCGCACCGCGAGCTCGCCGGGCTCCACCGCGGCGAGGCGTGCCTTGGGAACGGCGGTCTTGGCCGCCGTGGCCGTGCCAGGGGTCTTCTTCGCAACCACCGTCGTGGCTCCTGTCTGCTCCGCGGCCTGCGCCGCGCCCACCTTCTTGACCCTGCTGTCGGCGACCGCACGCTTCCCGGCCGCGCTCTTCCTGGCGGTGCTCTTCTTGGCAGTGCTCTTCTTGGCGTCGCTTTTCTTGGCGTCGCTCTTCTTGGCGGCGCTCTTCCTGGCTCCGGCCTCCTTGGCCTCGCCCTTGTCCGCCGACTTCCCGGCGGCGGGCTTCGCCGCGGCCGCCTCCTTCTTGCCCGCGGCTTTCTTCCCGGCCGCCCTCGGAGCGGCTGCCGCCTTCTTCTCCGCGGCCTCGGGGACAGCGGCCGTCTTCTTCCCGGCAGCCTTGCCGGACCTCCCGCCGGCCTCCTGACCGGCTCCTTCGCGGGCCTTCCCCTTGTCCTCCGCGGCGCCCCCCTGCGCCGTCTTCTTCCCCTTCACGTCCTTGGCCGCCCCGCCGGCGGCGCCGGCACGCGCATGTGTGGATCTGCTCGACGCCGACTGCTGTACGGCGGTCTTCTTCGCCACCATGCCGCGGCCCCTTCACATATTGTGATCTTGCTCGCGAATCGTGCTGGGACGATAAATCGACTTGAGTCCCGCGGCAACGGGGCACACCGCCCGATTCGCCCGCCTCGCGCATGCCGCGCGGCAGACATGCATGCGTTGTGCCCAGCTCCCCGCGGGGTATGCAATCGAGCGGGACGTCCCAGAATCCGAACAGGCGTACCGCACCATTCGGGTCACCGCCGCGCGAACGCGAGCCGCGGCCACCCGCCCCGGAAATCCGGTCGGCCGCTGTCCGCGAGGCGCCGTACACTGGGCGGAGCGAAAAGCGTGGATGGGGACGAGTAGCGGCGTACGCAGCCCAGAGCGACCCGGGGACGGTGGAAGCCCGGGGGCGAGCGCGACGTGAAGATCACCCCGGAGCCGCCGGAAGAAGACCCGCCCAGGGTTGGTAGACCCGGCATCGCGACCCCAATGAGGGGGCTCGCCGACGCACACCCCGCGTCGGAGGGCCAAGGAGGGTGGTACCGCGGGAGCGCGCCGAAACCGGCGCAAGGAAGACTCGGCTCTCGTCCCTCCGGACGGAAGGCAGCAAGTCCGCCGGAGGAAGCTCGCTGATGACAACGCCGACGTA
This sequence comes from Streptomyces sp. Y7, assembly GCF_043195415.1. Classification (NCBI taxonomy): domain Bacteria; kingdom Bacillati; phylum Actinomycetota; class Actinomycetes; order Kitasatosporales; family Streptomycetaceae; genus Streptomyces; species Streptomyces sp. Y7. The sequence continues at coordinate 271,964 of NZ_JBIDDQ010000004.1, read as the reverse complement.
CCGCCAGGTGCCCGCCCAGGTCGACCTGCCCGCGCTCGAGCACGCGGTGCTCGACTTCTGGCGCGAGCAGAAGATCTTCGCCAAGAGCCTGGAGCAGTCCGAGGGCCGCCCCGAGTGGGTGTTCTACGAGGGCCCGCCCACCGCCAACGGCATGCCCGGCGCCCACCACATCGAGGCCCGCGTCTTCAAGGACGTCTTCCCCCGCTTCCGCACCATGCGCGGCTACCACGTGGCCCGCAAGGCCGGCTGGGACTGCCACGGCCTCCCGGTGGAGCTGGCGGTGGAGAAGGAGCTCGGCTTCTCCGGCAAGAAGGACATCGAGGCGTACGGCATCGCCGAGTTCAACGCCAAGTGCCGCGAGTCCGTGCTGCGCCACACCGACGCCTTCTCCGACCTGACGACCCGCATGGGCTACTGGGTCGACCTCGACGACGCCTACGTCACGATGGAACCCGAGTACATCGAGTCCGTGTGGTGGTCGCTCAAGGAGATCTTCAACAAGGGCCTGCTGGTCCAGGACCACCGCGTCGCCCCCTGGTGCCCGCGCTGCGGCACCGGCCTGTCCGACCACGAGCTGGCCCAGGGCTACGAGACGGTCGTCGACCCGTCCGTGTTCGTCCGTTTCCCGCTCACCTCCGGTCCGCTCGCCGGTGAGGCCGCGCTCCTGGTGTGGACGACCACGCCCTGGACGCTGGTCTCCAACACGGCCGTGGCCGCGCACCCCGAGGTCACCTACGTCGTGGCGACGGACGGCACGGAGAAGCTCGTCGTCGCCGAGCCGCTTCTCGCCAAGGCCCTCGGCGAGGGCTGGGAGACCACCGGCCAGTCCTTCACCGGCGCCGAGATGGAGCGCTGGACGTATCAACGACCGTTCGAGCTCGTGGAGTTCCCGGAGACCGAGGGCGGCACCCACTACGTCGTCAACGCCGAGTACGTCACCACCGAGGACGGCACCGGTCTGGTCCACCAGTCCCCCGCCTTCGGTGAGGACGACCTCAAGGTCTGCCGCGCCTACGGCCTGCCGGTCGTGAACCCGGTCCGCCCGGACGGCACCTTCGAGGAGGACGTCCCGCTGGTCGGCGGCGTCTTCTTCAAGAAGGCGGACGAGAAGCTCACCGAGGACCTTGAGCAGCGCGGTCTGCTCTTCAAGCACATCCCGTACGAGCACAGCTACCCGCACTGCTGGCGCTGCCACACCGCGCTGCTCTACTACGCGCAGCCGTCCTGGTACATCCGCACCACCGCCGTCAAGGACCGCCTCCTCCAGGAGAACGAGGACACCAACTGGTTCCCGGAGACGGTCAAGCACGGCCGGTACGGCGACTGGCTGAACAACAACATCGACTGGGCGCTGTCCCGCAACCGCTACTGGGGCACCCCGCTGCCGATCTGGCGCTGCGAGGACGACCACCTGACCGTCGTCGGCTCCCGCGCCGAGCTCACCGAGCTGACCGGCACCGACCAGTCGGCCCTCGACCCGCACCGCCCGTTCATCGACGACGTCACCTTCGACTGCCCGAGTTGCGCCAAGACGGCCACGCGCGTGCCGGAGGTCATCGACGCCTGGTACGACTCGGGTTCGATGCCGTTCGCGCAGTGGGGCTACCCGTACAAGAACAAGGAGCTGTTCGAGGCCCGCTACCCGGCGCAGTTCATCTGCGAGGCCATCGACCAGACCCGCGGCTGGTTCTACACGCTGATGGCGATCGGCACGCTGGTCTTCGACAAGTCGTCGTACGAGAACGTGGTCTGCCTCGGCCACATCCTCGCCGAGGACGGCCGCAAGATGTCCAAGCACCTGGGCAACATCCTGCAGCCGATCCCGCTGATGGACCAGCACGGCGCCGACGCGGTGCGCTGGTTCATGGCGGCCGGCGGCTCCCCGTGGGCGGCCCGCCGCGTGGGCCACGGCACGATCCAGGAGGTCGTCCGCAAGACGCTCCTGACGTACTGGAACACGGTCGCCTTCCAGGCCCTGTACGCCCGTACGTCGAACTGGGCGCCCTCCGCGGCCGACCCGGCCCCGGCCGACCGCCCGGTCCTGGACCGCTGGCTGCTGTCCGAACTGCACGCGCTGGTCGACCAGATGACCCAGTCGCTGGACGCCTACGACACCCAGCGCGCCGGCAAGCTGCTCTCGGCGTTCGTCGACGACCTGTCCAACTGGTACGTCCGCCGCTCCCGCCGCCGCTTCTGGCAGGGCGACAAGGCGGCGCTGCGCACCCTGCACGAGGTCGTCGAGACGGTCACCAAGCTGATGGCCCCGCTGACCCCGTTCATCACCGAGCGGGTCTGGCAGGACCTGGTCGTCCCGGTCACCCCGGGCGCCCCGGAGTCGGTCCACCTGGCCTCCTGGCCGGAGGCGGACCTGTCGGTGATCGACCCGGAGCTGTCGAAGCAGATGGTGCTGGTGCGCCGCCTGGTCGAGCTGGGCCGTGCCACGCGCGCGGAGTCGGGCGTCAAGACCCGCCAGCCGCTGTCCCGCGCCCTGGTCGCGGTCTCGGGCTTCGACACCCTGGACCCCGAGCTGCACGCGCAGATCACCGAGGAGCTGAACGTCTCGTCGCTGGCGTCGCTGTCCGAGGTCGGCGGCAGCCTGGTGGACACCACCGCCAAGGCGAACTTCCGCGCCCTGGGCAAGCGGTTCGGCAAGCGCGTCCAGGATGTGGCGAAGGCCGTCGCGAACGCGGACGCTGCGGCGCTGTCGCTCGCCCTGCGCGAGGGCACGGCGTCCGTGGAGGTCGACGGTGAGACGGTCGCCCTCGCCCCGGACGAGGTGATCATCACGGAGACCCCGCGCGAGGGGTGGTCGGTGGCGTCCGACTCGGGTGCCACGGTCGCCCTGGACCTGGAGATCACGGAGGAGCTGCGCCGTGCGGGCCTGGCCCGAGACGCGATCCGCCTGATCCAGGAGGCCCGTAAGAACAGCGGTCTGGACGTGGCCGACCGCATCGCCCTGCGCTGGACGGCGACGGACCCGGCGACGATCGCGGCGCTCGGCGAGCACGCCGAGCTGATCGCCGACGAGGTCCTGGCGACGGACTTCGCCCAGGGCGAGGCGGACGACACATACGGCTCGGCCTTCACGGACGAGGGCCTGACCCTGACGTTCCGCCTGCGCAAGCAGTAGCGGGACTCAGCCGCACGATCGAAGGCCCGGAGCCACCAAAGAATCTTGGTGGCCCCGGGCCTTCGGCGTTGTGTACGTCGGACACCTCACCCGTCCCCGAACAAACACGGCACACTCCGCGAACACGCGTAGCAAAAGGGCGGGGCCCCGGATCAATATCCGGGGCCCCGCCCTGAACGCTGCCGACGCCTGTGGCGTACTACCAACCGTCAGTTGTCGTCCTCGTCGATGAGGAACCCGCGCATCGGCGACGGGGCCTGACCCATGGGGCCGGGGCCCTGCGGCCGGACCGGAGCCATCGGCTGGGTCATCGCCGGGGACATCTGCTGCTGACCGCCGTAGGACGGAGCAGCCGGGGACGGGGCGCCGCCCATGCCCTGGTTGCCGCCGTACGACGGGGCACTCGCACCGGCCGGAGCCATGGAAGGCGCCGGGGACGGCGGGAGCGACGCAGCGGCCGGAGTGCGCGGCGGGGCGAGCGAGTCGTCCGCCTGCGTCTCCAGCTGGCGCAGCTGGGACTCCAGGTAGGACTTCAGCCGCGTGCGGTACTCGCGCTCGAAGCCGCGCAGGTCCTCGACCTTGCGCTCCAGCGTGGCGCGAGCGGACTCCAGGGAGCCCATCGCGACGCGGTGCTTCTCCTGCGCGTCCCGCTCCAGGGCGTCGGCCTTGGCACGGGCGTCACGCTCGAGACCCTCGGCACGCGAACGCGCCTCGCCGACGATCTTGTTGGCCTCGGAGCGGGCCTCGGCGATCGCCTGGTCGGCGGTCTGCTGCGCGAGCGACAGAACGCGTGCGGCGCTGTCGCCGCCGGGGCCGCCCTGACCGGGACCGCCCATCGGGCCACCCATAGGACCGCCCATGGGGCCGCCCATCTGCTGCATGGGGGGCTGGCCCATCGGCCCCGGACCCTGGCCCATCGGACCGGGACCCTGAGGGCCACCCTGACCGCCGGGACCGGCGGGCAGCTGCGGGGCACCGCTCGGCAGCTGGGGCGGACCACCCATGGGGCCACCCATCTGCTGCTGCGGCGGGCCCGATATGCCGGCGGGTACAGGACCGCCGGGACCGCGCATGCCCTGCTGAGGCATTCCCTGCTGCGGCATGCCCTGCTGAGGCATCCCGCCCTGCTGCTGGTCCTGCGGACCGCCGGGCCCCTCCGGAGGCTTGCGCATGTTCTGCTGGTTCTGGGCAGCAGCACGCGTGGCCGCGGCCAGCTTGGCGCGCAGGTCCTCGTTCTCGCGGAGCAGGCGCGTCAGTTCGGCTTCGACCTCATCGAGGAAGGCATCGACCTCGTCCTCGTCATAGCCTTCTCGGAGGCGGACGGTCGTGAACTGCTTGTTCCGCACGTCCTCGGGGGTCAACGGCATTTCTTCACCTCAACGTAGTCGTCGGCAGTCGGCAAGACCGTATCTGTCACATCGGTCACATCGCGCTCCGTACAACGGTGATCAGGATGTAGACGATGATCATCAGTACGAAGAAGGACAGGTCGAGCGCCACGCCCCCGAGACGCAGCGGCGGGATGAACCGCCGCAGAAGCTTCAGCGGTGGATCAGTGACAGTGTAGGTGGCCTCCAGAACGACCACCATCGCCTTGCCGGGTTGCCATGAGCGGGCGAACTGGAAGACGTAGTCCATGACCAACCGGAAGATGAGCACGATGAGGAACACCATCAGCGCGATGTAGAGAACCTGCAGTACCACGCTCATGACTGGTGTTTCCCTCTCCCCTGTTTCCCAGTTCCGTGCTGTTCTTCCGGTGGTGCGTCTCAGCTCTGGTTGAAGAACCCGCCCTCTGCGATGCGGGCCTTGTCCTCCGCCGTGACATCGACGTTAGCAGGCGACAACAGGAACACCTTCTGCGTCACCCGCTCGATGCTGCCGTGAAGACCAAACACCAAACCTGCCGCAAAGTCGACAAGTCGCTTCGCGTCTGTGTCATCCATCTCAGTCAGATTCATGATCACCGGGGTGCCCTCACGGAAGTGTTCCCCGATGGTACGGGCCTCGTTGTAGGTCCGGGGGTGAAGTGTGGTGATCCGGTACGGCTCTCGTTCCGACACGACCTTGGGCATGATCACCGGTGCGTTCTTCTCCAGGCTTGCGCGTTCTTGTGTGATGGACGCCACGGGCGCGATGCGCGCCGGGCGGCCGGATTCCGCGGGTAGCGAAGTGGCACGGGCCACAGGTTCGCGCGGCGCGGGCGGCTGAACGATTCGCACCTCTTCGTCCCTTTGGGACTGATGTGCACTGTGCGACTGGTGGGACGGCTCATGCCGTCGGTGGTCCCGCTCGGGCTCCGGGTCCAGTTCGGGCTCGAAGTCGTCATCGGGGTCGAACCCCCGGCCGTCGTACCCATCGTCCTCCACGAGGCCGAGGTAGACCGCCATCTTGCGCATCGCGCCGGCCATGCTCTGAGTCCTCCGCTCTGTGGTGGATCGACGACTGTCAAGTGCCCGCGATCCACGCGGTCATTACGCCCGACTTTCGGCGACATTGACCATATTTTCTGCTGTGGTCCGACTTCTTGGCGACGTTACCCGAGCCTGGGGCGGACTCCGAGTACCGCAGTGCCGACGCGCACATGTGTCGCACCCGCCGCCACCGCCTCCTCGAGATCCGCACTCATCCCTGCCGACACCATGTTCGCAGCCGGATGAGCTCGGCGCAGGTCGGTCGACAAATCCATCAACCGCTCGAACGCCGCCTGTTGGCGCCCCTCGTACTCCCCGGTGAGCGGGGCGACGGTCATCAGCCCGGCCAGCCGCAGTCCCGGAGCCTTCGCGATGAGGTCGGCCAACTCCTCGATGCCGCCCGGAGCCACACCGCCCCTCTCACCTCGGGCGCTCTCGCCGGCGTCCAGGGCCACCTGGATCAGACAGCCCACCTCGCGCTCCTGCCGTACGGCCTCCTTCGAGAGCGCCGTCACCAGCCGGGAGCGGTCGACCGACTGCACGAGGTCCGCGTAACCGACCACGGACCGCACCTTGTTGGTCTGCAACTGGCCGACGAAGTGCCAGGCGAGAGGCAGATCCGAGCATGCGGCGGCCTTGGGGGCCGCGTCCTGGTCGCGGTTCTCGGCGACGTGGCGCACACCGAGTTCCGACAGGACCCGGACGTCGCTCGCGGGATAGGTCTTGGTGACCACGATCAGGGTCACCTCCTCGCGGGCACGTCCGGCGGCCGCGCAGGCGGCGGCGATTCGTTCCTCCACCTGCGCCAGGTTTGCGGCGAGTTCGTCCTTGCGGTCCGTCATGTCCATTCAGTCCAGCCAGACATATCCCGCGAGCCGCCCCGTGGTGCGGTCCCGGCGGTACGAGAAGTGGTCGCCCGACTCCAGCGTGCACACCGGCGACTGCGCCCGGTCGTGCACTCCGAGCCGCGCGAGCTGGGCGTGCACCCCGGCGGCCACATCCACCGCCGGTGTGCCCCAGCTGGTCTCGGCGGACGCGGTCGGCTCCTCGGCGGCCACCTCGGCACGCATCCCTTCCGGTACCTCGTAGCAACGGCCGCAGACGGCGGGCCCGGTGCGGGCGACGATCCGGGCGGGGTCGGCGCCCAGTTCCGTCATCGCGCGCAGCGCCGCCGGGACGACCCCGGCGATCATGCCCGGCCGTCCCGCGTGGGCCGCGGCGGCGATCCCCGCTACCGGGTCGGCCAGCAGGACCGGCACACAGTCGGCGGTGAGGACGGCGAGGGCGAGACCCCGCCGTGCGGTGACGATCGCGTCGACCTCGGGGACCGGACGATCACGCCATGGTCCGTCGACCACCGAGACGTCCGCCCCGTGCACCTGGTTCATCCAGACCACGTCGCCCGGATCGAGCCCGAGCGACTTGGCGGCCAGCTCGCGGTTGGCGGTCACGGTCCCGGGGTCGTCGCCGACCGCTCCGCCGAGGTTGAGCTCCTCATACGGAGCGGCGCTCACCCCGCCCCACCGGTCGGTGAAAGCGAAGTGCGCGCCGCTCACGGTGTCGCGCTGTCCTATCACGTCAGAAGGATCACTTAAGGAAGTCCGGGACGTCCAGTTCCTCCGCCGCACTGTCGGCGTAGGTCCGCGACGGCGGCACCGGCGGGGCGACCGGAAGGTCGGCCACCGGCTCCGGCGCGGGCTCCGGCTCCTCCTTCGGCGTGACGCTGCCGAGCGAGCCGAAGGACGGACGGCTCTCGGGCTGGCGCGCCGGAGCGGGCTCCTCGCGGCGGGGCGAGGAGGAGGTCGAGCCGAGGACGTTGTCCCGGCGGGCCGGCGGCTGGCCGCCGTCGAAGCCGGCGGCGATCACGGTGACCCGGACCTCGTCCCCGAGGGCGTCGTCGATGACCGCGCCGAAGATGATGTTGGCCTCGGGGTGGGCGGCCTCGCTGACCAGCTGGGCCGCTTCGTTGATCTCGAACAGGCCGAGGTCGGAGCCGCCGGAGATGGAGAGCAGCACGCCCCGGGCGCCGTCGATGGACGCCTCCAGCAGCGGCGAGGAGATCGCCATCTCGGCCGCGGCCACCGCGCGGTCGTCGCCGCGGGCCGAGCCGATGCCCATGAGCGCCGAACCGGCCTCGGACATGACCGACTTGACATCGGCGAAGTCGAGGTTGATCAGGCCGGGCGTGGTGATGAGGTCCGTGATGCCCTGGACACCGGAGAGCAGGACCTGGTCGGCCGACTTGAAGGCGTCGAGCACCGAGACCTGGCGGTCCGAGATGGACAGCAGCCGGTCGTTCGGGATGACGATGAGGGTGTCGACCTCTTCGCGGAGTTCGGCGATGCCGTCCTCGGCCTGGTTGGCGCGGCGCCGTCCCTCGAAGGTGAACGGGCGGGTGACCACACCGATGGTGAGGGCACCCAGGGAGCGGGCGATGTTGGCCACGACGGGCGCGCCGCCGGTGCCGGTGCCGCCGCCTTCACCGGCCGTCACGAAGACCATGTCGGCCCCCTTGAGGACCTCCTCGATCTCCTCACGGTGGTCCTCGGCGGCCTTGCGGCCGACGGCCGGGTTGGCTCCGGCGCCGAGTCCGCGGGTGAGTTCCCGGCCGACGTCGAGCTTGACGTCGGCGTCGCTCATCAACAGCGCCTGTGCGTCAGTGTTGATGGCGATGAACTCGACGCCCTTGAGACCGACCTCGATCATCCGGTTGATGGCATTGACACCACCGCCGCCGACACCGATGACTTTGATGACTGCGAGGTAGTTCTGCGGTGCTGCCACGTCGAAGGCCTCTCGCCTCGAGTTACGGGTCGTCGGTTCACAAGAAGCGCTGCGCTTCCGGAGCCGGCGACTGATGCCGAATGGGACGGTCCGTAGCGCCGACCCGAACCCTAACCCTGAAGTTTAGGGTTACCAGTGTGTCTGTTCCTTGAAGTCTTCTGAACAGGACACTAAGTCGACAAGTGGCGCACGTTCAACGAACACGCCGAACCTCCCGTTTTTCTTTTCACCCTATGTGATCAGCCATGTCGCTGCCCAACCAGGGTGCTGGCCTGCGCAGATGTGCGTCAACTCCCCGATGACGCGGGGGCGGTGGGAACGCTCACGTCGAAGTACCGCGCACGCGGCGAGGCTTTCATGAGAGCGGTGAGTGTGCGAGCCTTGGCGGCTCCCTTCTCGCCACTCCCCCATGCGACGGTCCGGCCGTCCCGCAACTCCAGCGAGATGTCGTCGTAGGAACGGACCTTGACGACCAGGGTGTCGTGCGAGACGGCGGCCGGAATGGCGCCGGCGACGCGCACCGCCTCACGCACCAGACGGTCCTCTCCGAAGCGGCGCAGACTCGCGGCCGCGGAGCTGGACCGGGACACCGTCAATTCCAGTGCGGGAACGCCTTTCGGAGGCGTGGAAACCGTGGCGAAACGGACACCTTCATCGTCCACTTCGATGAACTTTCCGCCTTTTTGCACCATCAGAACCGGAGTACGTTCCATCACTTTCAGGCTGATTCCCCGGGGCCAGGAGCGGACTACGTCAACCTCGTCAATTCGGGGCAATTTCCGGCGCAGACGCGCCTCAATCGCACCGGTGTCGACGGAAATCAGCGGTGCCCCGACGGGGACGTCGGCCGCGTCACGGACCTGCTCGGGCGTCAGGACCCGGGTACCCGCGACCGATACGCGCTCGACGCGCAGCCACTCGGAGCCGTAGAGCAGCCACGCGGAGCCCGCCCCCAGGAGCACAAGGAGGGCGGTAAGGATGATGATCATACGAAGACGCGACAGCCTCAACCGCCGCCGGGCGAGGGGCGGGTCGGACGACTCCTGCTGGCGTTCACCGCGCTCGGCGGTCGTCGGTCCGGCCACGCTCCCTGCCCTCCGTCACACGGTTACTGGCGGCGGTGCGAGGCGATCGCCTCGTACACCATGCCGACGAGCAGGTCGTCGGCGTCCCGGCGGCCGAATTCGCTTGCGGCGCGGGACATCTCGTACAGCCGGTGCGGGTCGGCGAGCACGGGCAGGACGTTCTGCTGCACCCATTCGGGCGTGAGTTCCGCGTCGTCGACCAGCAGCCCGCCGCCGGCCTTGACCACCGGCTGGGCGTTCAGCCGCTGTTCGCCGTTGCCGATGGGCAGCGGGACATAGGCGGCCGGGAGTCCGACGGCGGAGAGTTCGGCGACGGTCATCGCACCCGCGCGGCAGAGCATCATGTCGGCCGCGGCGTACGCGAGGTCCATCCGGTCCAAGTAACTTACCGGGATGTAGGGCGGCATTCCCGGCATCTGATGCACCTGCGGCAGTTCGTTCTTCGGACCGACCGCGTGCAGGATCTGGATTCCGGCCTGCTGGAGCCAGGGCGCGACCTGCTGGACGACCTCGTTCAGCCGCCGTGCGCCCTGCGAGCCGCCGGAGACCAGCAGCGTCGGCAGGTTCGGGTCGAGCCCGAACATCGCGCGGGCCTCGGGGCGGCGGGCAGCCCGGTCCAGGGTGGCGATGGTGTGGCGCAGCGGGATGCCGATGTAGCGGGAGTTGCGCAGCTTGCTGTCCGGCGTGGCGACGGCGACCTGGGCGGCGTAGCGCGAGCCGATCTTGTTGGCCAGGCCCGGGCGGGCGTTGGCCTCGTGGATGATGATCGGCACGCCGAGGCGCTTGGCGGCGAGGTAGCCGGGCAGCGCCACATAGCCGCCGAAGCCGACGACGGCGTCCGCCTTGGTGCGCTCCAGGATCTGCTCGGTCGCCTTGATCGTGCCGCGCAGCCGGCCCGGGACGGTGATCAGCTCGGGAGTGGGCTTGCGCGGCAGCGGTACCGCCGGGATCAGCGCGAGTTCATAGCCGCGCTGCGGCACCAGCTTGGTCTCCAGGCCGCGCTCCGTGCCCAGGGCCGTGATCCCCACGGTCGGGTCCTGCCTGCGCAGGGCGTCCGCGAGGGCGAGCGCGGGCTCGATGTGGCCGGCGGTCCCCCCACCGGCGAGTACGACATGCACCGAAATTCACCGCTCTCCGGACGAACGCGCCGCCGAGGCACGCCGTCGCATCGTGTTCCATCTCCGAGGAGCCCCGGTCCCGCCTCTGGCCGGCACCGAGCCTCCCGCACGCTTTCTACCAAAGCGGGGTTGCCGCACGGAAAGCGCTGCCCGCGCAGCGGGCTCATCGCGTGCGAAGGCGATGAGCAGCCCGATGGCGAACATGGTCGGCAGCAGGGCGGACCCCCCGTACGAGAACAGCGGCAGGGGGACGCCGGCGATCGGCAGCAGACCGAGCACCGCACCGATGTTGATCACCGCTTGCGCGGTGATCCAGGTGGTCACGCCTCCCGCGGCGTACCTCACGAAGGGGTCCTCCGTGCGTCCGGCCACGCGGATACCCGCATAGCCTAGAGCCGCGAAGAGGGCGAGCACCGACAGCGTCCCCGCCAGGCCCAGTTCCTCACCGGTGACGGCGAAGATGAAGTCGGTGTGGGCTTCGGGTAGTTGGCCCCATTTCTCCACACTCGCGCCGAGCCCGGAGCCGAAAATTCCGCCGGATGCGAGCGCATAGATCCCGTGCACGGCCTGCCAGCAGTCGACGGCGCCGCTGCGCGGTTCGGTGGCGCCCAGGCACTGGAGGCGGGCCATGCGGTTGGCGCTGGTCTTGATCAGGAGCAGCCCGATCAGCCCGGCGACCGACAGGACCCCCACGAACAGCCGGGTCGGGGCCCCCGCCAGCCACAGCAGGCCGAACAGGATCGCCGACAGGATGATCGCCGTACCCATGTCGCCGCCGAGCATGATCAGTCCGAGCAGCATGAAGGCGACCGGCACGAGCGGCACCAGCATGTGCTTCCACTGGTTCAGCAGCTTCTTGTCCTGCTTGCGGGCGATCAGGTCGGCGCCCCACAGCACCAGCGCCAGCTTGCCGAACTCGCTGGGCTGGATCTGGAAGGAGCCGCCGAGGGCGATCCAGTTCTGGTTGCCGTTGACCGCGACTCCTATCCCGGGCACCTGCACCAGCGCCATCATGAAGACGGCGCCCGCGAGGATCGGGTAGGCCAGCGCGCGGTGCAGCTTCACCGGCATCCGGGAGGCCGCGAACAGCAGCCCGGCGCCGATCACGGCGGCCAGGAGCTGCTTGCGGAAGAAGTACGACCCGGGCAGCGACATCTGCAGCGCGGTGATCTGGGAGGCCGAGTAGACCATCACCAGACCGAGCACGGTGATCAGCAGGCTGCCGCCGAGGATCAGGTAGTACGCGGTCAGCGGGCGGTCCCACGCCCGCTGCAGACGCGTGTAGAGCCGCCGTACCGCGTTGTCGCGCGGCGGCCCCGGAGCTGCGGGCCGCCGAACGGCGCGCTGCACGGGCGGCCGGCCCGTACGGCTACCGGGCATCGGCGCTCACCGCCTCGCCGTGGGCGTACGAACCGTCCGGCCACATCCGAGTCACGCGTCCCTCCAAGGGTCCCGAAGCACCCGCTGTGGCCGAGACCCGCCGTCAGGCGCCCGCGCCGAGTTCGCGAACCGCTTCCGCGAACGCGTCACCGCGCTGGTTGTAGTTGGCGAACATGTCCATCGAGGCACAGGCGGGGGCGAGGAGCACCGTGTCGCCGGGCCGGGCGAGCCGCTGCGCCTCCTGGACTGCCGCGAGCATCGCCCCAGTGTCGGTCCGGTCGAGGTCGACGACGGGTACTTCCGGCGCGTGTCGCGCCAGGGCTTCCCGGATCAGGCCACGATCGGCGCCGATGAGGACGGCCGCGCGCAGGTGCCCGGCCGACTTGGCGACCAGTTCCTCGAACGCGGCGCCCTTGGCGAGGCCGCCCGCGATCCACACGATGGACTCGTACGCCGCCAACGAGGCTTCCGCCGCGTGCGTGTTGGTGGCCTTGGAGTCGTCGACGTAGGAGACCCCGGCGACGTCCGCCACGTGGGCGATGCGGTGGGCGTCCGGGGTGAAGGCCCGCAGGCCGTCCCGTACGGCCTTGGGAGGCACCCCGAAGGCCCGGGCGAGGGCCGCCGCCGCGAGGGCGTTGGCGATGTTGTGCGGGGCCGGCGGGTTGACGTCGGAGACCTCGGCGAGCTCCTGGGCGCTCTTCTGCCGGTTCTCGACGAAGGCGCGGTCGACGAGGATGCCGTCGACGACGCCGAGTTGGGAGGGGGCGGGGGCGCCGAGGGTGAAGCCGATGGCCCGGCAGCCCTCCTCGACGTCCGCCTCGCGCACCAGGTCCTCGGTGGCCTTGTCGGCGACGTTGTAGACGCAGGCGACGCGGTTGCCCTCGTAGATGCGGCCCTTGTCGGCGGCGTACGCCTCCATGGAGCCGTGCCAGTCGAGGTGGTCGGGCGCGAGGTTCAGCACGGCAGCCGAGTGTGCCCGCAGCGAGGGCGCCCAGTGGAGCTGGTAACTGGACAACTCCACGGCGAGGACGTCGTACTGCTCCTCGCCGAGCACCGCGTCCAGCAGCGAGACGCCGATGTTGCCGACGGCGGCGGTGCGCAGGCCCGCCGCCTTCAGGATCTCGGCGAGCATCTGGACGGTCGTGGTCTTGCCGTTGGTGCCGGTGACGGCGAGCCAGGGGGCGGCGTCCGGCCCCCGCAGCCGCCAGGCGAGTTCGACGTCGCCCCAGATCTCGACGCCCGCGGCACGGGCCGCCGTGAACAGCGGCTTGTCCGGCTTCCAGCCGGGCGCGGTGACGATCAGGTCGGTGCCTTCGGGCAGGGTCGCCCCGTCACCGAGGCGTACGGCGATGCCGAGCGCCTCGAGTTCGGCCGCCTGGGCACGCGCGCGTGCGTCGTCGCCGTCGTTGACGACGGTGACCTTCGCGCCGAGGCCGTGCAGCACCTTGGCCGCCGGGATCCCGGAGACGCCGAGCCCGGCGACGGTGACGTTCTTCCCCTGCCAGTCGGTCACTTGTCCGCTGCCCATCCCGCGTAGAAGAGGCCCAGTCCGACGATCACACAGATGCCCTGAATGATCCAGAAGCGGACCACTACAAGTACTTCTGACCAGCCCTTGAGTTCGAAGTGGTGCTGGAGTGGCGCCATTCGGAAGACCCGCTTGCCGGTGAGGCGGAAGGAGCCGACCTGGATGACCACCGACATGGTGATCAGCACGAACAGGCCGCCGAGGATGGCGAGCAGCAGCTCGGTGCGCGAGCAGATGGCGAGACCCGCGAGCGCGCCGCCGAGGGCCAGCGAACCGGTGTCACCCATGAAGATCTTCGCCGGCGAGGTGTTCCACCACAGGAAGCCGAGGCAGGCACCCATCAGCGCCGAGGAGACGACGGCGAGGTCGAGTGGATCTCGCACTTCGTAACAGGCGCCCGGGTTGGTCAGCGTCTGCGCGTTGGCGCAGGACTCCTGGAACTGCCACACGCCGATGAAGGTGTAGGCGCCGAAGACCAGCACGGAGGCGCCGGTGGCGAGGCCGTCCAGACCGTCCGTCAGGTTCACGCCGTTCGACATGGCGAGGATCATGAACAGCGCCCAGACGACGAACAGCACCGGGCCGATGGACCAGCCGAAGTCCTGCACGAAGGAGAGCTTGGTGGAGGCCGGGGTGTTGCCGCGGTTGTCCGCGAACTGGAGCGAGAGCACCGCGAAGGCGATACCGCCGAGCAGCTGCCCGGCCATCTTGGCCTTGGCCCGCAGACCCAGCGAACGACGCTTGACGATCTTGATGTAGTCGTCGAGGAAGCCGACCAGACCCATGCCGCCCATCAGGCCGAGCACCAGCAGGCCCGAGTAGGTCACGGGCTTTCCGGTGATCACCTTCGACAGGAAGTACGCCACGATCGTGGCCAGGATGAAGGCGATACCACCCATGGTGGGCGTACCGCGCTTGCTGGCGTGCTCGCGCGGGCCGTCGTCACGGATGTACTGGCCGTAGCCCTTGCGGGCGAGGAGCTTGATCAGCAGCGGGGTGCCGATCATTGTCAGGAAGAGCCCGATGACACCCGCGAACAGGATCTGATTCATCATCGGGCGTCGACCTCACCCTGGGCGCCGCCCGCGAGCAGCGCCTCGGCGACGCTCTCCAGACCCACCGAACGGGACGCCTTCACGAGCACGACGTCCCCTGGGCGCAACTCGCTGCGCAACAGGTCGACCGCCGCCTGTGCGTCGGACACGTGCACCGACTCCTCACCCCACGAACCCTCGTTATATGCGCCCAGTTGCAGCCAGGACGCTTCCCTGCCCCCGACCGCGACGAGCTTGCTGACGTTGAGCCGGACGGCGAGCCGTCCGATCGCGTCGTGCTCGGCGAGCGCCTCGTCCCCGAGCTCGGCCATCTTGCCGAGCACCGCCCACGTACGACCCCCCTTTGCCCGTGAGGCGCCGCCCATGGCAGCCAGCGCCCTGAGGGCGGCCCGCATGGACTCGGGGTTCGCGTTGTAGGCGTCGTTGACGATGGTCACGCCGTCCGGGCGCTCGGTGACCTCCATACGCCAGCGGGAGAGGGAGTCCGCCTCGGAGAGCGCGTGGGCGATCTCTTCCGCGGACATGCCCAGCTCATGGGCGACGGCGGCCGCGGCGAGCGCGTTCGACACGTGGTGCTCACCGTACAGGCGCATGGTCACATCGCTGCACCCGGAGGGTGTGTGAAGCATGAAGGAAGGCTGTCCGCTGTCCGTGAGTCGCACGTTCTCGGCGCGTACGTCCGCTTCGCCGGACTCTCCGAAAAGGATCACCTTCGCCTTCGTACGGGACGCCATGGCCCGTACGAGGGGATCGTCGGCGTTGAGGATCGCCGCACCGTCCTCCGGCAGGCTCTCCACCAACTCGCCCTTGGCCTGGGCGATCTGCTCACGGCCGCCGAACTCCCCGATGTGGGCGGTCCCGACGTTGAGCACGAGGCCGACCTTCGGCGGTGTCAGATCGGCGAGATACCGGATGTGGCCGATGCCCCGGGCGCCCATCTCCAGCACGAGGAACTTCGTCTCCTCGGTGGCGCTGAGCGCGGTCAGCGGCAGCCCGATCTCGTTGTTGAGCGAGCCCGGCGTGAACACGGTCGGCGCCTTGCTCCGGAGCACCTGGGCGATCAGGTCCTTGGTGCTGGTCTTGCCGGCCGAGCCGGTCAGCGCCACGAGGGTCGCGCCGAGCCGCTGGACGACATGACGGGCGAGGGCGCCGAGCGCCTTCTGCACGTCCGGCACGACGATCGCGGGCCCACCCGTCGGCCGCGAGCCGAGGACCGCGACCGCGCCGGCCGCGACGACGGCCTCCGCGAAGTCGTGGCCGTCCACGCGCTCGCCGACGAAGGCGACGAAGAGGCTGCCGGGCTCCACTTCACGGGAGTCCCGGACGACGGATCCGGTGACATGGACCGACGGATCCGGTATGTCGTACGTCTGCCCGCCGACGACTTCTGCGATCTCGGCGAGAGAGAGGGCGATCACAAGTTCATCCCTGGGTCTTCTGGATAGCTTCGCGAAGCACCTGGCGGTCGTCGAAGGGACGGACCACTCCGGCGATGTCCTGGCCCTGCTCATGGCCCTTGCCCGCGACCAGCACCGTGTCGCCGGGCCGGGCGCGCGCGACGGCCGCGGCGATCGCGGCGGCCCGGTCCTCGAAGACCTGGACCTCGCCACGCTCGTGCGCCGGCACGGACGCCGCGCCCTGGAGCATGGTGGCGAGGATCGCGAGGGGGTCCTCGGAGCGGGGGTTGTCGGAGGTCAGTACGGCGGTGTCGGCGAGCCGCGCCGCCGCGGCGCCCATCGGCTCCCGCTTGGTCCTGTCACGGTCGCCGCCGCAGCCGAGCACCACGTGCACCCTGCCCTCGGTGACCTTGCGCAGGGCCTTGAGCACGGATTCGACGGCGTCGGTCTTGTGGGCGTAGTCCACGACCGCGAGATACGGCTGTCCGGCGTCCACGCGCTCCAGACGGCCCGGTACACCCGGCACGGCGGCCACACCGTCGGCCGCGGTCTGCGCGTCGAGGCCGGCGGCGGCCAGGGCGACGATGGCGGCGAGGGTGTTCGCCACGTTGAAGGGGCCCGGCAGCGGGGACTTGGCGGCGATCCGCTCCCCCTTGGGGCCGATCACGGTGAACGTCGAGTCCAGTTGGCCGACCTCGACGTCCTCGGCGCGCCAGTCGGCGTCGGGGTGCCCCTCGGCCGAGTAGGTGACGACCGGGACGGTGGCCTCCTCGGCCAGCCGCCTGCCGTACTCGTCATCGACGTTGACGACGCCGAACCTGCTGCGTCGCGGCGTGAACAGCTGCGCCTTGGCCCGGAAGTAGTCCTCCATGTCGGAGTGGAACTCCATGTGTTCCGGGCTGAGGTTGGTGAACACGGCGATGTCGAAGACGCAGCCGTCGACCCGGCCGAGGACCAGGGCGTGGCTGGAGACCTCCATGGCGACCGCGTCGACGCCGCGTTCGCGCATGACGGCGAACAGGGCCTGCAGGTCGGTGGCTTCGGGGGTGGTCCGCTCGGACTTGATGCGCTCGTCGCCGATGCGCATCTCGACCGTGCCGATCAGGCCGGTCGACCGGAGCGTCTTCAGACCGCCCTCGACGAGGTAGGCGGTGGTGGTCTTGCCGGAGGTGCCGGTGATGCCGATCTGGAGCAGATCGCGGCCGGGGTGGCCGTAGATCGTGGCCGCCAGTTCACCCATCCGCCCGCGCGGGTCCTCGACGACCAGGACGGGCAGGCCCGTCTCGGCGGCGCGTTCGGCGCCGGTCGGGTCGGTCAGCACGGCCGCCGCGCCGAGGCCGGCGGCCTGCGCGACGAAGTCCGCGCCGTGCAGGCGGGCGCCCGGCAGGGCGGCGTACAGATCGCCGGGGCGGACGGCCCGTGAGTCATGGGTGATGCCCGTGACCTCGGCGGAGCCGTCCTGGTGTTCCGGCGCGGGAACACCCAGCTGGTCGGCAAGTTCCGCGAGGGGTGTGGCGGAGACCTGCGCCGGCCTGGGCGGTCCCGGATACGTCACAGGATGCCCCTTCTGGGTGGTTTGGGACTGATCAGCGTGTGGCACGGCGGTGAGCGTACCGGGCGCACCCGCCTCGGAGCGAAGTGAGGGGCGGGGCGGGGGCTGGTTCCCGGAGTCCGGGGTGATCGTTGTCACGAGGTGGTTCCTGGCTGCTCGGTGCTGATCAGGGTGGTCAGGGTTTGTAGGCGACCGGGAGCTTGGCGGACTTGGCACCGGTCGGCGGGACCTGGAGGGTCTTCAGCGCGAACTCCATCACCTGCTTGTAGATGGGGCCGCAGATCTGGCCGCCGAAGTAGTTGCCCTGGGTGGCGTTCTGGATGGCGCAGTAGACCGTGACCCGGGGGTTGTCGGCGGGCGCGAAGCCGGCGAAGGAGGACGTGTAGCCCCGGTACTTTCCGGTGGCCGGATCCACTCGGTTCGCCGTACCCGTCTTGCCCGCGACCCGGTAGCCGGGGATGCGCGCCTTGGTGCCGGTGCCCTCCCGGTCGTCCACGACCGACTCCAGCATCTGGGCGAGGGTCCGCGCCGTCCGGGCGCTGATGACCCGGGTCTTCTTGGGCTTCGGCGCCTCGGTGAACTGCCCGTCGGGTCCCTCCGTGCCACGCACCAGCGTGGGGTCGACGCGTACGCCGCCGTTGGCGATCGTCGAGTAGATCGACGCCGCCTGCATCGCGTTGAGCGACAGCCCTTGGCCGAAAGGAATCGTGTACTGCTGCGAGGTCGACCACTTGTCGGGGGCCGCCAGGATGCCCCGGGTCTCGCCGGGGAAGCCGAGCCCGGTGTAGCTGCCGAGACCGAACTTGCGCAGGTAGTCGTAGAGGACCTTGTTGGACTGCCGCTGGGTCTTGCCGAGCTGACCGGTGGCGAGGATGGTGCCGATGTTGCTGGACTTGGCGAGCACGCCGTTGAGCGTGAGGTACCAGGTCTCGTGGTCGATGTCGTCCTTGAAGAGCCGGTCGCCGCGGTGCAGCCGGTTGGGCACGATGACATGCGTGCCGGGTGTGGCCACGTTCTCCTCCAGTACGGCGGCCATCGACATGACCTTCGCGGTGGAGCCGGGCTCGTAGGCGTCCTGGAGGGCGGCGTTGCCCATGTTCGCGCTGGAGGCCTCGGAGAGGTCGTTCGGATCGAAGCCGGGCGAGTTGGCCATGGCGAGGATCTCGCCGGTGCGGGTGTCCTGGACGATCACATAGCCGCGGTCCGCCCTGGACTCCTCCACCTGCTTGGTGATCGCGTTCTGCGCGGCCCACTGGATGTCGCGGTCGATGGTGAGCTCGACGTCGCTGCCGGGCACGGCCGGCGTCTCGGTGGAGCCCACGGTGGGGACCTGGCGGCCGCCGGACTGGGCGTAGCGGATCTCGCCGTCCTTGCCGGACAGCTCCCTGTTCAGCTGCTGCTCGATGCCGCCGCCGCCCTTGCCGTCGGCGTTCACCCAGCCCAGTATCCCGGCGGCGAGATCGCCGTTCGGGTACACGCGCTTGCTGCTGGCGACCGACAGGACGCCCGCGAGGACGTTGACGGCGCTCTTGTCGGTCTCGGCCTTGGTGGCCAGCGCGCTCTTCAGGTCCTTGATCTGCTTCCAGACCTGCGGGGTCTGGCGGCTGGCCAGCAGCGTGTAGCGCAGGTTCGGGTTCGCGGGCCGGAGCTTGTGGACGATCTTCTCCTGGTCCTGGCCGAGGATCGGCGCGAGGAGCGCGGCGGCCTGCTCGGGGCCGTCGTCGATCTTCAGCTGGTCGCGGGAGAACAGCGTGGGGTCGGCCGTGATGTCGTAGGCGTCCACGCTGGCCGCCAGCGCCACGCCGTTGCGGTCGGTGATGCCGCCGCGCTCGGCGGCCAGGGTGTAGCCGACGTAGCGGTTCTTCTCGGCCTTGGCGGCATAGGTGCTCGCGTCGACGCCCTGCACCTGGAGCAGGCGTACGACGAAGGCGATCAGAACGAGTGTCAGGGCCAGGCTGACCATGCGCAGCCGCGGGCGGGGGCTGCCGAGCCGGATGGCGGCGGCCGCCCCGGGACGTGGGCGTGCCGGGCGGCGGGCCGGGCGGGCGCCGGGGCCCGGGCGCCGCTGGGCGCCGCCGGAGCGGGCGGGCTTCGCGGGTCCGGGCACGCGGCGGCGCGGCGGTTCCCTGTCGGACACTTCCGTCACCTGCCGGGGGTCGGGTACGTGGAGGACTGGGCGGACGGGTCGGACTGCTGGAGGGGGGCCGTGTACTGGGGCACCGTCTGCGGTGTGGCCTGGCCCGCCGGTGCCGGCTCGGAGGTCGGCGCGGCCTGCGGGTCGGACGCGGCGGGAGTGGCTGGCGAACCGGTGATCGCCTCGGGGGCGAGGACGACGGAGCCACGGGCGGCGGCCTGCCCGGGCGCGGCACTGGGCACGCCCTTGACCTTGCCGTCCGGGTCGAGGAAGGCGGGGTCGCCGCCCGGGACCATGCCGAGTTCGCGGGCCCGGCGCTGGAGGGCGTCGGGGGCTGAGTAGGCGTCGATGTCCCGCTGGAGGGACTGCTCCTCGTCGGTGAGGGTCTTGGTCTCCTTCTGGAGGTCGTCCTTCTGGAAGGCGCCCTCGCTCAGGGCGGAGTTCAGGACGAGCAGACCGATGAGGCCGCCGCCGAGGAGAAGGACGACCAGGAGGACGAAGGGGGCACGGGCGGCCTGCCCGGCGCCCGGGGGCAGGAGCCGCGCGAGCCGGGCGGCCCGCCCCCTCAGTTCGGGTTTCCTACTCACTCGCCCTCCCCCGGGTCCGGTTCTCCAACCGATGGCTTCGCGTCGTGGACCCGGACTCCCGCCCCTGCCTCACGGCCTTCATTCGATGGACTCCCTGATGCGCTCGGCCCCGCGCAGGCGCGCCGGTGCCGCGCGCCGGTTCTCGGCGATCTCTTCCTCCGTGGGAAGTTCGGCACCGCGCGTCAGCAGCTTGAGCCGCGGCTGGTACTGCTCGGGGACGACGGGCAGCCCGGGCGGGGCGGTGTTGGCGGCGCCGGCCGCGAACACCTGCTTGACCAGCCGGTCCTCCAGCGAGTGGTACGACAGGACGGCGATCCGCCCGCCGACGGCGAGGGCCTCCACGGCGCCCGGGATCGCCCGCTCCAGGACGGAGAGCTCGCCGTTGACCTCGATGCGCAGCGCCTGGAAGGTGCGCTTGGCCGGGTTGCCGCCGGTGCGCTTGGCGGCCTGCGGCAGCGCGTCCCGGATCAACTCCACGAGCCGGGCGCTGTTGCTGAACGGCTCCTTCGCGCGCTCGCGCACCACGGCGGACACGATCCGCTTGGCCTGCTTCTCCTCGCCGTAGGCGCGCAGGATCCGGACGAGTTCGCCGGGCGGGTAGGTGTTGAGGACCTCGGCGGCGCTGATGCCGGTCGTCTGGTCCATGCGCATGTCGAGGGGGGCGTCCTGGGCGTACGCGAAGCCTCGGTCGGCCTCGTCGAGCTGCATGGAGGAGACGCCGAGGTCGAACAGGACGCCCTGGACGCGCGGGATGCCGAGCCTGGCCAGGACGTCCGGGAGTTCGTCGTAGACGGCGTGCACGAGGGTGGCGCGCTCGCCGTAGGGGGCGAGCCGCTCGCCGGACAGGCGCAGGGCCTCCTTGTCGCGGTCGAGGGCGACGAGCCGGGCCTCGGGGAACTGCGTCAGAAGGGCCTCGCTGTGGCCGCCGAGGCCGAGGGTGCAGTCGACGACGACCGCTCCGGGCCGCTGGAGGGCGGGAGCCAACAGGTCCAGGCACCGCTGGAGCATCACCGGGACATGTCGACTGGAACTCAAGGGGCCCTCTCAGATCCGGCAGGGCGGTACGCACCGCCGGGTCCCCGCCCGCTCGTGAAGGGGAGGTCTGCCGGCGCCGGATGCGTCAGCCGACCGGGAGCGGGAGGAGGCCGAGCCGTACGTACGCGCCGCGCACGCGGGGAGATCGCCGGAAAAAACGCCGGTGTCTCCGGGAAAAACAGTCCAGCAGGGAGTCTCGCCTCCCGCTTCGCGTCACTTTAGTCCACCGTGTGGCGCGGTCAATCAACCGGCCTGCGCGTCGCCGCTTCGGGTTCGGCGGAAGTCGTACCGGCAGGAAAATGGCTCGTATGGGGGCACTCACGTCACCCTTGTGGGTTAGCTCACAACAAGCCTCGATGGCGTTCTTTGTCCCCTCTCACAACAGGACCGCTCTGGACGTGACCAGTAACGTCATGGGTATGACGACTTCTGCATCGGTTCCCACCGGCCCCGACAGTGCGATAGACCGCCGCGGCACGGTCACCGACCGGCTCGTCGACGCGAACGAGCGCTACGCCGACGCCTTCACCGATCCGGGCATGGACGCCCGCCCCGTCCTGCACGTCGCCGTCGTGGCCTGCATGGACGCCCGTCTCGACCTGCACGCGGCGCTGGGCCTGGAGCTCGGCGACTGTCACACCATCCGCAACGCGGGCGGCGTGGTCACGGACGACGTGATCCGCTCGCTCACGATCAGCCAGCGCAAGCTCGGCACCCGCAGCATCGTCCTGATCCACCACACGGGCTGCGGTCTGGAGAGCATCACCGAGGACTTCCGCAACGAGCTGGAACTCGAGGTGGGCCAGCGTCCCGCCTGGGCGGTGGAGGCGTTCCGGGACGTCGACCAGGACGTCCGGCAGTCGATGCAGCGCGTGCGCACCTCGCCGTTCCTGCTGCACACCGACGACGTGCGGGGCTTCGTCTTCGACGTGAAGACGGGTCTGCTGCGCGAGATCGACCCCGCGTAACCGCCGGAGCGCACTCCGTGCGACGGCCGGCGTGGACGCCCCACGGCGGACACCTCGTGACCGTCGCGCGGAGGTCGCGTGACCATCCGTGGCACCTGTCGTTTCGCTGTCAATTTGCGCTCGGGCGTGCCCAAAAGGCCGTAAGACCCGACATAACGCAGGCAGTTGTCCACAGGCGAGTGACACGAATCGGTAACGGCAGCAAGAATGCGGGTGTGGCAGCACGCGGAACACTTCGCGCGTGGTGTCCGTGTTCCAGGGGTGGGCCGGTCCGCGCATCGCGTCGGCCCGGAAAGAACGGGCCGAGGAGGGCCGGGTGACGACCTATGACGATCGAGCGAGCCTCACTGATCTGACCGCCACTGTGGAGCGAGTCCGCGACGCGGTGGAGGGAGTGATCGAGGGCAAGCCCGAGGTCGTACGGCTTTCGCTGACCGTACTGCTCGCCGAGGGACATCTTCTGATCGAGGATGTGCCCGGCGTGGGCAAGACGATGCTGGCGAAGACGCTGGCGCGGTCCATCGACTGTTCGGTGCGACGCATCCAGTTCACGCCGGACCTGCTGCCGTCGGACATCACGGGTGTGTCCATCTGGGATCAGCAGCGCAAGGACTTCGAGTTCAAGCCCGGCGCGATCTTCGCCCAGATCGTGATCGGCGACGAGATCAACCGCGCCTCGCCGAAGACGCAGTCGGCGCTCCTGGAGTCCATGGAGGAGCGCCAGGTCACGATCGACGGCCAGACCTACGAGCTGCCGAGCCCCTTCATGGTGGTGGCCACGCAGAACCCGGTCGAGATGGAGGGCACCTACCCGCTGCCCGAGGCGCAGCGCGACCGCTTCATGGCCCGCGTCTCCGTCGGCTACCCCAGCGTGGAGGCCGAGCTGCAGATGCTGGACGTGCACGGCGGTGTCTCTCCGCTGGAGGACATGCAGCCGGTGGCGCACGCGCACGACATCGTGAAGCTGATCGACGCCGTGCGCGGGGTGCACGTCGCCGAGCCGGTCCGCCGCTACGCGGTCGACCTGGTCGCGGCCACGCGCAACCATCCCGACCTCAGACTCGGCGCCTCCCCGCGCGCGACGCTGCATCTGCTGCGCGCCGCGAAGGCGTCCGCGGCCCTCAGCGGCCGGGAGTACGCGCTGCCGGACGACGTGCAGGCCCTCGCCGTGGCCGTCCTGGCCCACCGCCTGCTGCCCACCGCGCAGGCCCAGCTCAACCGCCGCACGGCCGAGCAGGTCGTCCAGGAGATCCTCCAGCGCACCCCCGTGCCCGCCGCGCAACAGCAGCAGCACGGCTTCGGCGGTCTGGGCCGCGGCACTCAGCCGTACGGCCAGCAGCCGCCACGGAGGCTGTGATGACCTCCGGCAGTACGGGCCAGGCCGAGGCGGAGCGCGACGAGAAGGGCGGGATCCGCACGGCACTGGCCGGGCTGACCACGCGCGGGCGCTCCTTCCTGGCCGCCGGCATCGCGGCCGCCGTCTGCGCCTACGTCCTCGGCCAGAGCGACCTGCTGCGTGTCGGACTGCTGCTCTCGGCGCTCCCACTGGTCTGCGCGACGGTGCTGTACCGCACCCGCTACCGGGTCTCGGGCAGCCGCAGGCTCTCTCCCGCGCGTGTGCCCGCCGGCAGCGAGGCCCGGGTGCACCTGCGGATGGACAACGTCTCCCGGCTGCCCACCGGCCTGCTCATGCTCCAGGACCGGGTGCCCTACGTCCTCGGCCCGCGCCCCCGCTTCGTGCTGGACCGGGTCGAGCCGGGCGGCCGCCGCGAGGTGTCCTACCGGGTGCGCTCCGATCTGCGCGGCCGCTATCCGCTGGGCCCCCTGCAACTGCGGCTGAGCGACCCGTTCGGCATGTGCGAGCTGACCCGCTCCTTCTCGACGTACGACACACTCACCGTCATCCCGCGCGTGGAACCGCTGCCGCCGGTGCGCTTCAGCGGGGAGGCGAAGGGGTACGGCGACGGCCGGCAGCGCTCGCTGGCGCTGGCCGGCGAGGACGACGTGATCCCGCGCGGCTACCGCTACGGCGACGACCTGCGCCGCGTCCACTGGCGCTCCACCGCCCGCTACGGCGAGCTGATGGTGCGCCGCGAGGAGCAGCCGCAGCGCGCCCGCTGCACGGTGCTGCTGGACACCAGGGGCCCGGCCTTCAAGGGCGCGGGCCCGGACTCGGCCTTCGAGTGGGCCGTCTCGGGCGCCGCCTCCGTGCTGGTGCACATGCTGGAGCGGGGCTTCTCCGTCCGGCTGCTGACCGACACCGGCAGCTCGGTGCCCGGTGAGGGCGCCGACGGGTTCGCGGGCGCGAGCCAGGAGTCGGCGGACGCGGCGGGGCTGATGATGGACACCCTCGCGGTGATCGACCACTCCGACGGCACGGGTCTGTCGCGGGCCTACGACTTGCTGCGCGGCGGCAACGAGGGCCTGCTGGTCGCCTTCTTCGGCGACCTGGACGAGGAGCAGGCCACGGTGGCCGCCAAGATGCGTCAGCGCAGCGGGGGCGCGGTGGCGTTCGTGCTGGACAGCGGGATCTGGGGGCGGGAACCCACCGATGTGCCCGGCGCGTTGGACAGGGGCGAGGAGCGGCTGCGGATGCTGCGGGAGGCGGGCTGGACGGCCCTGAGCGTGCCGCGGGGCGCCCCGCTGAACGAGCTGTGGCGCCAGGCGGACCGAGCGCGTACGGACGCCGCCGTGCTGGGCGAGGGGGGAGTGGCATGAGCGGGCGGACACGGATGGCGCTGTGCGCCGCGGCGGCCACGCTGATGGCCTCGTGCGCCCTGCTGCCGCTGGTCTCGCCGGTCACCTGGCTGATGCAGGCGATCTTCCTGCTCGCGGTCCAGACGGGCGTGGGCATGGCGACCCGGCGGGTCCCGCTGGCCCGGCCGGTGACCGTGGCCGCGCAGGCCCTGGTCGCGCTGATGCTGCTGACCCTGACCTTCGCCAATCAGCAGGCGATCATCGGAGTGATCCCCGGCCCGGAGGCGTTCGCCCACTTCGGCGACCTGCTGCAGACCGGCGCGGACGACGTCAGCCGGTACTCGATCCCGGCGCCGCTGTCCGACGGCATCCGGCTGATGCTGATCGGCGGGGTGCTGATCATCGGCCTCGCGGTGGACACCCTCGCGGTGACGTTCCGCAGCGCCGCGCCGGCCGGGCTGCCCCTGCTGGCGCTGTACTCCGTGGCCGCCGGGCTGTCCGACGGCGGCGCGGACTGGCTGTGGTTCCTGGTCGCCGCCATGGGCTATCTGATGCTGCTCCTGGCCGAGGGCCGCGACCGGCTCTCCCAGTGGGGCCGGGTCTTCGGCGGGGCTCCGCGGACGCCCGGCGCGGAACCGAGCGGCGCGGTGGCGCCGGTCCGCACCGGCCGGCGCATCGGCGTGGTCGCGCTGGGCATCGCCCTGGCGGTGCCGCTGGCCCTGCCCTCGATGAACGGCGGCCTGCTGGACGCCGCCGGGGCGGGCGTGGGCTCCGGCAGTGGGGGCGGCGGCACGATATCGGCGGTGAACCCGCTGGTGTCACTGCGCGACAGCCTGAACGTCGACGAGGACCGCGAGGTCCTGTCGCTGAAGACGAACTCGGCCGACCTGTCGAACCTCTACCTGCGGATCGTGTCCCTGGACGACTTCGACGGCACCACCTGGCAGCCGTCCAAGCGCAGCATCGAGGCCGTGCCGGACAAGTTCCCCACCCCCTTCGGCCTGGGCGCCGACGTCAAACGCGCCGAGGTGGAGACGACCGTCTCGGCCGCCGACTGGTACGCCCAGAACTGGCTGCCGATGCCGTATCCGCCGAGCGGCGTCGACATCAGCGGCAACTGGCGCTACGAACCGCTGGGCATGACCGTCGTCGGCGACCGCCGCCAGACCACGCGCGGGGCGACCTACACCGTGCGCAGCCTCGACGTGCAGCCGACGGCGGACCAGCTCGCGGGGGCCCCCGAGCCGCCGGCCGCGCTGAAGCGCGAGTTCACCAAGCTGCCGGATTCGCTGCCCGGGGTGGTCGGCCGGACCGCGCGCGAGGTCACCGAGGGCGCGACCAGCCACTACGAGCAGGCGGTCAAGCTCCAGGAGTACTTCTCCATCACGGGCGGCTTCCAGTACGACACGAACGTGAAGGTCGGCAGCGGTCCCGAGGCCATCGCCCGCTTCCTGCGGGACAAGGAGGGCTTCTGCGTCCACTTCTCCTTCGCGATGGCGGCGATGGCCCGCTCGCTGGACATACCGGCCAGGGTCGCGGTGGGCTTCGCGCCCGGTACCCCGCAGGGCGACAACTCCGTCTCGGTGGGGCTGAGGGACGCGCACGCCTGGCCCGAGCTGTACTTCGAGGGCGTGGGCTGGACCCGCTTCGAGCCGACACCGACCCGGGGCTCGGTCCCGCCGTACACCCAGGCGGACACGCCCGGCTCCACGCTCCCGGACGTGGCGCGGCCCTCGCAGTCGACGAGCACGGGCCCGTCCGCCACTCCCTCGACCAGCGAGAGCTGCGCGGGGCAGAACCCGGAGCTGTGCGCGAGCGAGTCGCCGGAGGCCGCGGTGGCCGTCGGCGGTGACGGTCCGAAGTGGTACGTCCTGCTGGCCTGGGCGCTCGGCGGTGCCGCGGCGTTGCTGATCCCGTCGGCTCCGATGCTGTGGCGTCTGCGGACGAGAGCGGTACGGCTGGGAGCACATGGCCGCGCCGAGGCGGACATCCCGCTGCACACCTTGTCGGTCTGGCAGGAACTGACGGACACGGCCTGGGACTTCGGCATTGCGCCGGACGACTCCCAGACGCCCCGCAAGACGGCCGCCCGCGTCGTTCGGCTGGGCCGCCTGGACCCGCCGGCCGCGGCCTCGGTCCACCGCGTGGCCGACGCGGTGGAACAGGTGCTCTACGCCCCTGTCCCGCGTCCGACGGCGGGCCTCGCGGACGATGTCCGGCGGGTGCGGGACGACCTTCGGTCCAGGGCCGGCTGGACGACGAACCTGCGCGCTCTGCTGCTCCCCCGCTCCAGCGTGCGGGTGGTCTGGGCGGTGTCGGACTGGTGGATCGCCCTCAAGCGTCGCGCGGCGGCGGCCCGGCCCACCTTGCGGAAGCCGTCGACGCCTGGGCAGCACGGGTGACGGGACGGGCCCTCAGGGCCCGTCCAGGACGTACGTCAGGGGGTGACCACCGGTCGGTGGTCACCCCCTGACGTATGTCCTGGAGCTGTTCGGGAGCTCTTCGAATTAATGGCCGCCCTGTTCGTCACGGCGGCGCTGCCAGCGCTGTTCGATGCGGTCCATCACTGAGCGCTTCTGGCGTGGCTGTCGGCGGGCCTGCTGACCGCCGGAGGGCTGCTCGCCGGGCTTGGGGGCCTTGCGCCAGCCGGTCACCGCGAGTACCGCACAACCCAGCATGACGAGGAAGCCCACCACGCTGAGCCACACCTGCTTGGCGACCATTCCAGCCATGAGGAGCGCGATACCTACGAGGAAGCCCGCGACCGCCTGGTAGACCCGTCGCCGGGTGTACGTACGCAGCCCGCTTCCCTCAAGCGCTGTCGCGAACTTGGGATCTTCGGCGTACAGCGCTCGCTCCATTTGCTCGAGCATTCGCTGCTCGTGCTCCGAGAGCGGCACGGAGTCCTCCTCATCGTGCAGTCGCCGGGGCGACCCGGGGGGTCCCTTCAGGATAGGCAGGGAATCGCCCCCGTGAAACCCGCCCCTCTACGCCAATTGGCCAACCGGGCTCCGGCATGGACGTCCCGGCTCGCTGAGATCTTCATTCCCCAGCGGCCGACCCGTCATGCCGGAACGGTCTCCCTCGATCATACGGCGCCGCGCGCTCGATCGGGGGGCCTGTGGCGTACTCCATGTGCAGCCAAGTCCCTGATCAAGGCGCACCCTGGCGGTCCGGGCGCAGAGGCCCGCTCAGGTCTCCGGGGTCTCCGTCGTCTCGCCCAGCACATGGAGCTGGGTGGCCACGGAGTGGAAGGCGGACAGCTCGGCCGCCGCCTCCTCCAGCTTCAGCAGCGCCTCCAGCGCGCCGGGCTCGGTGTCCACCAGCACCCCGGGAACCAGGTCGGCGAAGACCCGCACACCGTGCACGGCACCGACCCGGAGCCCGGCCCCCTCGACCAGCCTGGTGAGCTGCTCGGCGGTGAAACGGCGCGGCACGGGGTCCCCCTGGCCCCAGCGGCCGTCCGGGTCCTGGAGGGCCTGCTTGGCCTCCTTGAAGTGCCCGGCGAGGGCGCGCGCCAGCACGGCACCGCCCAGACCGGCGGCGAGCAGGCTGAGGACGCCCTCGGACCGCAGGGCGGCCACCGCGTTGCGGATGCCTTCGGCGGGGTCGTCGACGTACTCCAGGACGCCGTGGCACAGCACGACGTCGTATCCTCCGCGCTCGGCCACGTCGAACAGGCCGTGGGCGTCTCCCTGCACGCCCTTCACCCGGTCGGCGACGCCGGCCTCGGCGGCGCGCCGCTCCAGGGCGAAGAGCGCGTTCGGGCTGGGGTCGACCACGGTGACGCGGTGACCGAGGCGGGCCAGCGGCACGGCGAAGTTGCCGCTGCCGCCGCCGGTGTCGAGGACGTCCAGCGCCTGCCGCCCCGTGGCCTTCACCCGGCGGTCCAGGGCCTCCTGGAGGACCTCCCAGACCACGGCGGTCCGCAGGGAGGCGCGGGGGCGGGAGGGGTCGGAACGCAGCGACGCCGTCTGGGGGTGCTGGTGGGAGACGGGAGGGCGCATCGGGTCCGACACGGCGATTGACTCCTCGGCGGGGCACCACCGTCTGCACGGCGGAGCGAGCGGGCTGCCTCCCCCGGCCCGGGTCAGGGGCGGAGAGGCTTCAGGCGTCCTCCACCCTATTGCCTACGGCACCCCGCCCGGCCATCGCGGTGCCGCGCGACGCCGTCCGTCTCGCACGCCGGACACGACGTCACGACACGATGCCGGGCACGCGGGACATGACGTCACGACACGATGCCGGGCACGCGGGACATGACGTCACGACACGGATGCCGAACATGCCGGGCGCGACGGACGGTGGCGTGGTGACCGGGCGTCATGTGCGGAAGGGGCACCTCCGCCCGCGACCGCCGTGCGAGGGCCTGTCCTCGCCGCGTCGACGCGGGCGTCGGTCACCTCCCCGGTGCGCCGGCCGGCCCCGTC
This sequence comes from Streptomyces sp. Y7, assembly GCF_043195415.1. Taxonomy (NCBI): domain Bacteria; kingdom Bacillati; phylum Actinomycetota; class Actinomycetes; order Kitasatosporales; family Streptomycetaceae; genus Streptomyces; species Streptomyces sp. Y7. The sequence continues at coordinate 242,670 of NZ_JBIDDQ010000004.1, read as the reverse complement.
GAGCTCACCCCGCGTCAGGCATGTCCTCCCTCTCCCGGTGCGCCCCGTGCGGCTCCTCCGTGCCGCCGTCCGCGTCGGTACGCGGCTGGGGCAGGACGGGCTGGAGCACCAGCATCCGCTCGACGAGGCGCAGGAACATCGCCACGTCGCGTATCAGGTCGTCGGCGTCCCGGCGGCTGGCCGCGCCCTGGATGCCCGCCTCGGCCCGGGCGCGGCGCCGGGCACCCGAGGCGAACAGGGCGCTCCACTCGGTGAGTTCGGGCACGATCTCGGGGAGCACTTCCCAGGCGCTCCGGATGCGGGCCCGGCGCCTGGACGTGGGCTCCGGGCGCCCGCGCGCGGCCAGTACGGCGGCGGCGGTGCGCAGGGCGGCGAGGTGGGCGGTCGCGTACCGCTCGTTCGGTGTTTCCAGAACGGCGGCCTCGTCCAGTCCGGCACGGGCCTGGGCGAGCAGGTCGAGGGCGGCGGGCGGGGCCGTGGTCCGGCGGAGCACGGGGTGCACGTCGCTCGCCGGACCGGTCAGTGAGGGGGCAGGGCCGGTGGCGCGGCGCCGGCGGGCGGCGGCTGCGTGGTAGCTGGCCATGACGAACCTCCTGTCGTCTGTGTGACGGCATGCCCGATACGGGATGCCGTATGTGCCCATCGTGAGGTATGGCACTGACAATCCGTTCTGACCTGCGGCTTTGCTTCGATCGCGAGTTCGGACTAACTTTTGCACTGACCAGTCAGTTCAAATGAGGGGGCAGGGATGGGGGGAACCGTGGCCGGAGTCGGCGTCACGGCCCTGGGGCTCGGCCTCGAGGGGCCCCGCGGATGGGCGTTCCGCGGGGTCTCGTTCGAGGCGGAGCCCGGCTCGCTGATCACGATCGAGGGGCCGTCCGGCACCGGCCGTACGTGCCTGCTGCTGGCGCTGACCGGGCGGATGAAGCCCACCGAGGGCAGCGCCACCGTGGGCGGGACGGCCCTGCCCAAGCGCATGGCGGCGGTGCGGCGCCTCAGCGCCGTGGCCCACGTTCCGGGTGTGACCGACCTGGATCCGGCCCTGACCGTCGCCGAGCACCTGCACGAACGGGCGCTGCTCCAGCGACGGTTCGGCGACTCGCTGCGCGGGCTGCTGCGCCCGCGTGCCGAGCGCAGGTCGGAGGAGCGGCTGCGGATCGACGCCGCGCTGGAGGCGGCCGGCCTCGACTGCGCGTCGCTGCCCAAGGGCGCCCGTACGGCCGTACGCGATCTGGAGCGGCTGGAGGCGCTGCGGCTGTCCCTCGCGCTGGCCCTGATCGGGCGGCCGCGGCTGCTCGGCGTCGACGACACCGACCTCAAGCTGTCGGACGCCGAACGGGCCGAGGTCTGGGCGCTGTTGAGATCCCTCGCCGAGAGCGGGACCACGGTCGTCGCGGTGTGCAGCGAGGCACCCGAGGGCACGGTCGAGGTCTTCACCGGGCCGACCAAACCGGCCGACGCGACCGACGCGACCGACGCGACCGACGCGACCGACGCGACCGACGGGGCGAACGCGGCGGACGGGGCTCCGGCCGCCCAGGACGCCCAGGACGACCAGGAAGACGTGCAGGAATCCGAGGGAAAGGAGGCCGCCGATGCGCTCGCCGAGGCTGGCCGCGCTTGAGCTGAGGCGCTTCGGCCGGGGGAAGCTGCCGCGGGCCGCGCTGGTCGCGCTGCTGGTGCTGCCCCTGCTGTACGGCGCCCTGTACCTGTGGTCGTTCTGGGATCCGTACGGCCGTCTCGACAAGATCCCCGTGGCGCTCGTGAACGACGACAAGGGGGCGTCCGTCGGCGAGAAGAAGCTCACGGCCGGCGACGACATCACCAAGGGGCTGCGCGAGAGCGACGTCTTCGACTGGCGCGAGGTCGGTGCGGCCGAGGCCGAGCGGGGCGTCGAGGACGGCACGTACTACCTGTCGTTGACGATGCCGTCCGACTTCAGTGAGCGCATCGCCTCCAGCGCGGGCGACGCTCCGGAGACGGGCGCTCTTCAGGTCCGTACGAACGACGCGAACAACTACATCGTCGGGCAGATTTCGCGGACGGTCTTCAGCGAGGTGCGCGAGGCGGCGTCCACGAAGGCGTCGCGGTCGTTCCTGGACCGGATCTTCGTGTCGTTCTCCGACATCCACGGGGCGACCGTGCAGGCCGCGAACGGTGCCGACCGGCTCGAAGGCGGCATCGGCAAGGCCGAGAAGGGCTCCAAGGACCTCGCCGACGGCTTGAAGGACGCCAAGGACGGCAGCGGCAAGCTGTCCAGCGGCCTGAAGAAGCTCAACAAGGGCGCGGGCGACCTGGAGGACGGCTCCCGGCGGGTCGCGGACGGCACGCAGACGCTCGCCGACAAGGTCAACGGGATCGACAAGAAGATCGGCCCGTTCCTCGAGGACAACGAGAAGGCCATCGGGGACACCGCCCAGCTGGTCGCCGACTCCTCGGGAGCGATCCGCAACAACCTCGACGACCTGGTCGAGCGCGCCCCGGCCGCCGCCAAGGGCGCCCACACGGCCTCCGAGGCGCTGGATCTCATCTACACGGCGCGCTGCGAGGACCCCGTCCTGCCCGACCCGGCCTGCTCCGACCTGAAGAAGGCGAAGCAGTCCGCCGCCGACGTGGCGCTGATCGCCGACGACCTCAACACGCTGATCGCCGACCAGGACGGCGACCTGAAGAAGCTCGACAAGCACCTCGCCACGCTCCAGAAGCAGGCCCAGGGTCTCGCCGACCGCGCGCCCCGCCTCTCCGAGGACCTCGACGACGCCGTCGGCCGGATCAACAAGCTCAACCAGGGCGCCGCAAAGGTCGCCGCGGGCGCCAAGAAGCTGCACTCCGGGCTCGGGGACGCCAAGGGCGGCGCGGCCGACCTCGACACCGGTGTGGGCGAGTTGAAGACCGGCGCCCACGACCTCAACGGCGGGATCTACAAGCTCGTCGACGGCTCCGGGAAGCTCTCGGACGGCCTGCACGACGGCGCGAAGCAGATCCCCGACTACGACAAGAAGGACCGCGACCAGCGCACCGAGGTCATGGCCGACCCGGTCCAGCTGCTCTCCCGGGACCTGCACAAGGCGCCCAACTACGGCACCGGGTTCGCCCCGTACTTCATCCCGCTGTCGCTGTGGGTGGGCGCGATGGTGGCGTACATGCTGATCGCGCCGATGAACCGGCGCGCGCTCGCCGCGGGCGCCCCGGCGTGGCGGATCGCGCTGGCCGGATGGCTGCCCGTGGTGACGATCGGAGTGCTCCAGACGGTGGCGCTGATGTCGGTGCTGCACTGGGCCGTCGGACTCCAGATGGCGCGCGCGGCGGGCACGGTGGGCTTCCTGTTCCTGGTGACGGCGTGCTTCGCGGCGATCGTGCAGTGGCTGAACGCGCGCTTCGGGGCGGCCGGCCGGATCCTCGTCCTGGCCCTGCTGATGCTCCAGTTGACGTCGGCGGGCGGCACGTACCCCGTACAGACCAGCCCGGGCTTCTTCAACGCGCTGCATCCCTTCCTGCCGATGAGCTACGTCGTGGAGGCCCTCAGGAGGCTGATCACGGGCGGCGGTCTGGGGCCGGTGTGGCAGGCCTGCCTGGTGCTCGTCGCCTTCACCGCGGGCGCCCTGGCGCTGACCGCGCTGTCGGCCCGGCGCCGCCAGGTGTGGACGCTCGACCGGCTGCACCCGGAGCTGAGCCTGTGAGCGCGCGCGGGACAATCAGCCCCATGGAAAGCAGCAGCGCCGCGTCGGGCGGCAGCACGCGCCGTGAGGCCACCCGGCAGAAGCTCTACGAGGCGGCCGTCACGCTCATCGCCGAGCAGGGCTTCTCCGCCACCACGGTCGACGAGATCGCCGAGCGGGCCGGGGTGGCGAAGGGCACGGTCTACTACAACTTCGCCAGCAAGTCGGTCCTCTTCGAGGAGCTGCTGCGGCACGGAGTGGGCCTCCTGACCGCCTCCCTGCGCGAGGCCGCCGAGCAGACCGCGCGGGAGGGCGGCGGCAAGGTGGACGCCCTGGACGCGATGGTCCGGGCGGGGCTGGTCTTCATCGACCGCTATCCGTCCTTCACCCAGCTGTACGTCGCCGAGCTGTGGCGGACGAACCGGGCCTGGCAGTCCACGCTGATGGTGGTCCGTCAGCAGGCCGTGGCGGTCGTCGAGGGAGTGCTGCGCGAGGGCGTGGAGAGCGGCGAGTTCAGCGACGAGATCGATGTCCCGCTGACCGCCGCCGCACTGGTCGGCATGGTCCTGGTGGCCGCGCTGGACTGGAAGTCCTTCCAGCCGGAGCGCTCCCTGGACGACGTGCACGCGGCGCTGTCCCGGCTGTTGCAGGGCCGGGTGAGCGGCAACCGCTGAGGGCGGTCATCGCAGCGCACACGAAAGCGCCGGTTCGCAGTGGCCGCGTCCCCCGCGGGCCACTGTCGAACCGGCGCCCTCTCGTGCTCCCCCGTTCCCCCGTACGCCCCCCGTTCTCCCCCGTGTCCCCCCTGGACCCCCGTTCGGTCGATCCCCCGGGTCCCCCGGTCTCACTCCCGCCGACACCAGGCCGGCGGAAGGAGCGGATCCGGGGACGCTCCGTTCCGGCGCCCCGTGTCGCCGGTTCCGGAGCCGATCCCCTTCTCCGTGCCTCCACTCTCTCGTTCACGCAGGTCGCGCCCCATCCGCGCGCGTACTCATCTCCACCGCTAGGTACGCGTACTCAGAGCTGCGTGCTCATCCTCAAGTCCCCGTGCCGCGCAGTGGTTACGATCGCCCCCGTGTCTGTACTCCCCCTGGTGTTCACAAGCGGCTGGGCCAGCGGCATCAACGCCTACGCCGTCGTGCTGCTGCTCGGCATATTCGGCGCGACGGGACTGAGCGACGAGGTGCCCGAGGCACTGCAGCGGCCCGACGTCCTGACAGCCGCCGGCGTGCTGTTCCTCATCGAGGCCGTCGCCGACAAGATCCCGTACGTCGACACCGCGTGGGACTCGGTGCACACCGTGATCCGGCCGGTGTCGGGCGCGGTCGTCGCGGCGCTGCTCGCCGGGCAGAGCGGGTCGGTGCCGGAGCTGGCGGCGGGCGCGGTGGGCGGTTCCACGGCGTTGGTCAGCCACCTCGTCAAGGCCGGGACGCGGATGGCGGTCAACACCTCGCCCGAGCCGTTCACCAACGTCGTCGTGAGCCTCGCCGAGGATCTCGGGGTCGCCGCGATCATCACCTTCGCGATCTTCCACCCCGTCGCCGCGGCAGTCGTCGCGGGCGCCCTGCTGCTCGCCGGGCTGCTGCTGCTCTACTTCCTGGTCTCACGGATCCGTCGCTTCCTGCGGCGCAGGGCCGAGCGCCGGGCGGAGAAACGCCTCGGGCAGGCCGTGACACAACGGTCCGGCTGAGCCGTCCTCCCAGGTCGGTGAGCCGTTGTCGGTGCCGGCCGATAAAGTCCCTGGCATGGCGAGGATTGCGGTGATCGGCGCGGGGATGGGCGCGATGGCGGCCGCTGCCCGACTGGCCGTCGCGGGCCACCGGGTGGCGGTGTACGAGCGCACGGAGACGTACGGCGGGGCGGTGCGCCGCTTCGAGCGGGACGGCTTCGGCTTCGACACCGGCCCCGGCCTGCTCATGGTCCCCGCCGTGTACCGCGATCTCTTCGTCAAGACCGGCAAGGAGCCGCTGGAGGCGTGCGTCGAGCTGGTCCAGGTCGACCCGTCCGCGCGGCACGTCTTCGCGGACGGCACCGAGGTGTCGCTGCCGAACGCCTCACGCGCGGGCGTCGTGTCCGCCCTGGACGGGGCGCTGGGAGCCTCGGCGGGCGCCCGCTGGGGCGACTTCCTGGTCCGCGCCCGCGAGACCTGGGACCGCACCCGTCGACCGCTGCTGGAGGAGCCCCTGTGGCCGAACTGGCAGGTGCTGGCGGGGCGTGAGCCCTACCCCGCGGTCCCCCACAAGCGTCTGTTGCGCACCCGCCGGGCGGGCACGCTCGCCGAGGTGGGCGCGTGGGAGCTGCGCGACCCCCGGCTCGTCGCCCTGCTGGAGAGCCACGCGCTGGCGTACGGCCTGGACCCCGGCACCACCCCGGCCAACGCGGCCGTGCTGCCGTACATGGAGCACGCCTTCGGGACCTGGTATGTGCGCGGCGGCATACGGGAGTTGGCGCGGGCCGTGTACGAGCGGTGCCTGGCCAGGAAGGTCGAGTTCCACTTCGGCGTCGAGGTCACCGGGATCCTGGAGAAGGACGGCCGTGCGGCCGGGCTGGAGCTGGCCGACCGGTCGCCGGCGGAGGCCGAGTTCGTGGTGTCCGGGGTCGCTCCCGGGGTGCTGGACCGCCTCGTGCGGGGCACGCCGGTGCGTGGCGAGGGCGTGGACGAGGTCGCGCCCCAGCGCCGGGGGGCGAGCCGGCTGACGGTGCTGCTGGCACTGCGGGGTGGCCGGCCGGAGGGCACGGCACACCGCACGGTGGTGCACGCGCAGGACCGCGAGGCCGAGTTGGACGCCGTGTTCGGCGACGCCGGGGAGATGGCCCGGCGGCCCACGGTCACCGTCCTGCGGCCCGATGACGCCGCGCTCGTTCCGGACGCCGGCCATGAGGCGATCACGCTCACCGCGACGGTGCCCGCACAGCCCGACCGGGGCCGGGCGGAAAGCCTCGACCGGCATGCCGACGATCTGATCTCCGTGGCCGAGCGGGCCGTGCCCGGCCTGCGCGAGCGCCTGCTCTGGCACGAGGTGCGCACCCCGGCCGACATCGCGGAGGCGACCGGCGTGGAGGGCGGAGCGGTTCCGGCGCCGGCATTGGCCGCGGCCGAGGGCCGTCTGCTGCACGCGTCGAACAGCACGGCCGTGGCCGGCCTGTTCACCGTCGGCGGCTGGTCCCACCCCGGGGGCGGTCTCCCGCACGCGGGCATGTCGGGCGCGCTGGTGGCCGGGCTGATCGTGGAGGGGCCGGAGTTCCGGGGCTCTCAGTGACGCGCGCGTGAGCCCTGCCGCGCGAGGCCGTCAGAAACGGTACTGCTCGTCGTAGCCCTGCCCCTGCTGCTGACCGTTGCCCTGGTACGGGTACTGCTGCTCCGGCGGGAGTTCGCCGCCGTATGCCTCGTCGGTGCGCTGCTGCGGGACCCAGACGCCGCTGGAGGGAGTCTCGCCATAGGTGCCGGTGGCGTACTGGTCCTGGGCGTAGCCCTGCTGGCCGTACTGCTGCTGACCGTAGGCGTCGTAGGAGGCGCCGTCGTAGTTCTGGGTGCCGATGTACGGGTCGGAGTACGCGGCGTACTGCTGCTGGCCGTTGGGGTCGTAGCCGTACTGCTGCTGGTCGTAGCCGGCGTAGGCGTCGTACCCGTAGCTCTGGTCGGCCGTCGCGTACTGGTCCTGCGACTGGCCCGCGGCGGCGTAGCCCTGGTTGGCGGCGGCGTAGGCGGCGTCGCTGTATACGCCGTAGGAGCCGGTGTCCTCCGGCATGGGCTGCGGCTCGTAGACGGCGGTCGACTCCGCGGCCGTCGGCTGACCACCGCGGGTGGGGGTGAAGACGTCGTCACGGTCGTAGTCGTCGCCGTATCCGACGCCGTCCTGTCCGTAGGCGCCGTCGTGGTCCGGGTAACCGCCCTCGGACGCCTCCAGGTCGGAGACCTCCAGGGTCGGCTCCTGACGGTCGTGCTCGTCCCGGCGGCGCTTGCTCGCCAGCGGGCCCAGGGCCGGTGCGGAGACCGCCCAGCCCGCCGAGAAGCCGCGGCGGAACGACAGCGTGACGTAGGTCTGGCCGACCGCGAAGGCGGCGGCGCCCAGACCGATGACGACGACGGACGGGATCAGCACCCCGACCACGACGCCGAGGAACCCGACGAAGGCGAGCAGCCGCCAGCGCAGCCGCGCCTTGTACTGCAGCAGCACCTCACCGAGCAGCCACAGCGCGACGATGCCGAACGCGATGTAGAGGACCGTCCAGCCCATGTACGCCCCTCTCCCAGTGGCCGCCTACGCAGTGTGACGTATAGCGGGACGGCCGGTCTAGGCCTGCGGAGGATGGTGCAGGCCCAGGTTCTCGTAGATTTCCAGCGTCGCCGTGGAGTTGTTGAGCGTGATGAAGTGCAGACCGGGCACTCCCTCGGCCAACAGCCGCGCGCAGAACTCCGTGGCGAAGTCGATGCCAATGGAGCGTACAGCCGCAGGATCGTCCTTTGCTGTGAGGATCCGCTCTTTCAGGGCGGCCGGGAAGCCCGCGTTGGTGAGCGAGGGGATCCGCTCCAGCGTCCTGGCGCTGGCGATCGGCATGATCTCCGGGATGATCGGGGTGTCGCAGCCGGCGGCCGAGACACGGTCCCGCAACCGCAGGTAGTCCTCCGGTTCGAAGAACATTTGCGTGATCGCATAGTCCGCGCCGGCTCGGCACTTGTCGACGAAGTGACTGACGTCGGTGTCCCAGTCCTCGGAGCGCGGGTGCATCGCCGGGAAGGCCGCGACGCCCACACAGAAGTCACCGGACGCCTTGATCAGCTCGACGAGCTCGGCGGCGTAGGTGAGGCCCCGGGGGTGCCGCACCCAGTCGCCCAGCGGGTCACCGGGCGGGTCGCCGCGCAGGGCCAGCATGTTGCGGATCCCGGCGTCGGCGTACTGGCCGATGATGTTGCGCAGGTCCGCCACCGAGTGGTCGACGGCGGTGAGGTGGGCGATCGGGGTGAGCGTGGTGTCCGAGGCGATGGCCTCGGTCGCCTTGACCGTGCCGGCGCGGGTGGAACCGCCCGCGCCGTAGGTCACGGAGACGAAGTCCGGCCCCACCGCCTCGACCCGGCGCAGCGCGTTCCACAGGTTCCGCTCGCCCTTCGGGGTCTTGGGCGCGTAGAACTCGAAGGAATACGTCGTCTTGCCGGTCGCGAGCATCTCGCGCACGGTACGCGCGTGGTCCGACCTGATGGATGCGGTGCCGAGGGCCATACTCGCAGGTTAGCCAGGGGGCACCGGTCCCCCAACCGCACGCCGGACATTTGCCCGAATTGTCTGATGCTTGTCCACTCCTTGGACAAACAAAGGCCGAACAACGGCCGAATATGGGGGTCGCCCGGCTGAGGCGCGAGCAGGCTGCCCACTGGCTGAGACGGACACCATCGGCCGATGGCTCGATGGGCAGCCCGCTACGCCTGCCGCAGCCGCTTGGCGAACTCCGCCGCCGCCGCGCCCGGGTCGTCGGCCTCGGTGATCGCCCGTACGACGACGACCCGGCGGGCGCCCGCCTCCAGCACCTGGTCGAGGTTGCCGAGGTCGATGCCGCCGATGGCGAACCAGGGGCGGTCGGTCTTCAGCGAGGCGGTGTGCCGGACCAGGTCGAGGCCGGGGGCGTGGCGGCCGGGCTTGGTGGGGGTGGGCCAGCAGGGGCCGGTGCAGAAGTAGTCCACGCCCTCCTGGGCGGCGGCCGCGTCGGCCTCCGGGTCGGCGTGCGTGGAGCGGCCGATCAGGATCTCGTCCCCGAGGATCGCGCGGGCGGCGGGGACCGGGAGGTCACCCTGGCCGAGGTGCAGGACGTCGGCGCCGGCGGCGTGTGCCACGTCGGCCCGGTCGTTGACCGCGAGGAGCTTGCCGTGCCGGGCGCAGGCGTCGGCGAAGACCTTCAGGTGCTCCAGCTCCTGGGCCGCCTCCATGCCCTTGTCCCGCAGCTGCACGATGTCGACGCCGCCGGCCAGGGCGGCGTCCAGGAACTCCGCCAGGTCGCCCTGCCGCTCACGGGCGTCGGTGCAGAGGTAGAGCCGGGCGTCGGCGAGCTGGCTGCGGACGCTGCCGGCGGTGACGGTGTCGGACATGCGGTGCCCCCTGTGGTCTCGGGTTGCCGGGCGGGTGGGATCGGCCGGTGAGGTCGGGCGGTTGCCGGACGGTGGCACACGGTAGCCGGAGCCGACGGTACGACGGACGCGGCCCTCGGGGCGCCCACCACGGGCGACGCCGATCCAGGCCGGAGATACCCCGCAGGCGCGGCGGGGCGCGCGGCAGGTGCTGCCCGCCGCGCGCCCGCACAGTCGTGGTCGGCCGGATCCCGGGACGCGGCCGCAGTCACCCGCGACCGCGGCCCTGGGCCCCGGCCGGTACGCCGGACGGTATTCGGATGCGCGCCCTTCGCGCGCGTGGCGTGCTTCGGATCAGACGGCGAGCGCCTGGGCGCGGCGCTTCACCTCCGTGCCACGGTTCTCACTGAGGGCCTGCGCGGGGGTGCCCGGCAGGCTCTCGTCGGGCGTGAAGAGCCACTCCAGCATCTCTTCGTCCGTGAAGCCGTCGTCCCGCAGGAGCGTCAGGGTCCCGGACAGGCCCTTGACGACCTTGTCTCCGTCGATGAAGGCGGCAGGGACGTGCAGCGCGCGGTTCTCACCACGGCGTACGGCGATGAGCTGGCCCTCCTTGACCAGCTGCCGGACGCGTGTCACCTCGACGCCGAGCTGTTCGGCGATGTCGGGCAGGGTGAGCCAGGCGGGGACGAGAGCATCAGTCTTTGCGTCAATCTCGGTCACGGAACAAGCCTGCCATCTGGCACTGACAGTCGGAAGTCAGGCCGGTCCACCCGGGACGGGCGTCGCCCCGCCGCGCTAGGCCGTCGCGGCCTTCAAAGGGCGTGCCGGGTCCGTCATCAGGTCGGTGTTCATCGGCGTGCCCGCCTCGATCAGCCGCCGCCCCTGCGCGAGATCCCTCGGCCGGCCCACCGCCAACAGGGCGACGAGGCGGTCGTCCCGCAGCCAGCAGACCGACCACGCCGGGCCCGACGGATCGCCGCGCCACAGGGTCGTGTCGGCGGCGCCGTGGTGTCCGGCGTACTGCACGAAGCGGCCGAACTGCTCGGACCAGAAGTAGGGCACCGGGTCGTAGACCGCGGGGGTCTCGCCGAGGATGTTCGCGGCGACCGTGCGCGGGCCCTGGAGGGCGTTGTCCCAGTGGTGGACCAGCAGCCGCTCGCCGTAGCGCCCCGAGGGGAAGGAGGCGCAGTCGCCGACGGCGTAGACGTCCGGCACCGAGGTGTGCAGGCGTTCGTCGGCCACGACCTCGCCGTGCGCGCCGAGCTCGATGCCCGAGCCGGCCAGCCAGGCCGTGGCGGGCCGCGCCCCGATGCCGACCACGACCGCGCCCGCGGGCACCCGTGAGCCGTCGTCGAGGACGACCGCGCCGGGCTCGACGCGCGCCACGCGCGTGTGCGTGCGCAGTACCGCCCCGCTGTCCTCGTACCAGGAGGTCATCGGCGCGGCCACCTCCGCGGGCAGCGCGCCCGCGAGCGGCCGGTCGGCGGCCTCCACGACCGTGACCGCGCAGCCCGCCTCGCGCGCGGCCGTGGCGAACTCGGCGCCGATCCAGCCCGCGCCGACGACCACGATGTCGTGCTGCCGGGCGAGCACCGGGCGCAGTCGCTCGGCGTCGTCCAGGGTGCGCAGCAGGTGCACCCCGGGCACGCCCTCCGCACCCGGCAGCCGGATCGGTTCGGCGCCGGTGGCCAGCACGAGGACGTCGTACGGGACGGGCCCCGCCTCGGTGTCCAGTTCGCGCTCGGCGACGCGCACACCCAGCACCTCGCGGCCCAGCCGCAGGTCGATGCCGAGCGATTCGAAGTCCACGTCGAAGGCGGAACCCTCGGCCTTGCCGAGCAGCACCGCCTTGGACAGGGGCGGCCGGTCGTACGGTTGGTGGGGCTCGGCGCCGATCAGTGTGACGGTTCCGGTGAAGCCCTGTTCGCGCAGGGCCACCGCCGTCTGCACACCGGCCATGCCGGCGCCGGCGACGACCACTGACCGCTGCGACTGCGTCGTCTGCTCGCTCACCTGATCACCATAGACAACTGACAATTTGTCAGTCAGGAGTCGTGCTCAGTGACCTGCTCCACAACGCTGGTGCCGCTGCCGGTCCGCGACTCCCACTCCCAGGTCTCCTCCAGCCGCACCCGCCCGTCCGCGAGCTCGGCCACGGTCGACACGCAGTGGCCCGAGGACGTCGACCCGTCCCGGGTCAGCTGCACGTACCGGAAGTCCAGCCGGTCGCCGTCCCGGGTGCCCACCAGATGTCCGCGCACGACGTCTCCGCCGGTGTACTCGGCCCAGATCTCCCCGTCCTTCTCGTGGTACGTGAACCGGGTGCGGGTACCCACCTGACCTGCGGCCTGGTCCGCGACGGGGGCGAGGACGAGACCGTCGAGCGAGCGGGCCATGGGGTGAGGCTCCCTTACTGAGACTTAACGCGGCGGGCTAGGGTGGCCAACGTAGAGCACTCGCGGGAGCCCGGACGCACCGGGCTGAGAGGGAGGCTGGCGGCCTCCGACCGTACGAACCTGATCCGGGTCATGCCGGCGAAGGGAGGGGCTGGACGCCCATGTCGCGTACGCGAACGTCAGACGTCCTCGTCATCGGGGGCGGAATCATCGGCCTGGTCACGGCGTGGCGGGCCGCGCAGCGCGGGTTCACGACAGCCGTCGTGGACCCCGAGCCGGGCGGCGGCGCCGCCCAGGTGGCCGCGGGCATGCTGGCCGCGGTCACGGAACTGCACTACGGCGAGCAGACCCTGCTCGGCCTGAACCTCGCCTCGGCACGCCGCTACCCGGACTTCGCCGCCGAGCTCACCGACGCCACCGGCCACGACCTCGGCTACCGCCGGTGCGGCACGCTCGCCGTCGCGCTGGACGCCGACGACCGCGCCCATCTGCGCGAACTGCACACCCTGCAGCGCCGGTCGGGGCTGGACTCCGAGTGGCTGTCCGGGCGTGAGTGCAGGCGTTTGGAGCCGATGCTCGCGCCGGGCGTGCGCGGCGGGCTGCGGGTGGACGGCGACCACCAGATCGACCCGCGGCGGCTGGCCGGGGCACTGGTGGCCGCGTGCGATCGGGCCGGCGTGGTCTTCCACCGCGCCTGGGCCGAGCGCCTCGACGTCGTACGGGAGCGGGCCGCCGGAGTCACCACGACGGACGGCACCGGGCTGGCCGCGGACCAGGTGGTCCTCGCGGCCGGCAGCCTCAGCGGGCGGCTCGCGGGCGTCCCCGACGCCGTACTGCCGCCCGTGCGCCCGGTGAAGGGGCAGGTGCTGCGGCTGACCGTGCCGCAGCGGTACGCGCCGTTCCTGAACCGGACCGTGCGGGCCGTGGTGCGCGGCAGCCAGGTGTACCTGGTGCCGCGCGAGAACGGTGAGCTGGTGGTCGGGGCGACCACCGAGGAGATGGGCTGGGACACGACGGTGACCGCGGGCGGGGTATACGAGCTGCTGCGCGACGCCCACGAGTTGGTACCCGGCATCACCGAACTGCCGCTCACGGAGACGCGGGCGGGCCTGCGCCCGGGCTCCCCCGACAACGCGCCGCTGCTCGGTCCGACCGAGCTGGCCGGCTTGTCGCTGGCGACCGGACACCACCGCAACGGCGTGCTCCTGACGCCGGTCACCGGGGACGCCATGGCGCACGTCCTGGCCACCGGTGAACTTCCCGAAGAGGCCCGCGCGTTCACGCCCCGGCGCTTCAGTCCCGCCGCACTCACGGAGCAGCCCGCATGAGCGTCCACGTCACCATCTCGGTCAACGGCGAGCACCGGCGCATCGAGCCGGGAACGGCTCTCGACGCGCTCGTCTCGTCCGTCACCACGGCGCCCTCCGGAGTGGCCGCCGCCCTCAACGAAACCGTCGTCCCGCGCGCGCAGTGGCCCTCGACGCCCCTCTGCGAGGGTGACCGCGTCGAGGTCCTCACCGCCGTCCAAGGAGGCTGAACCATGGCCGACGATCCCTTTGTCATCGGCGGTACGTCCTTCACGTCCCGCCTGATCATGGGCACGGGCGGAGCGCCCAGCCTGGACGTCCTGGAGCGGGCGCTGGTCGCGTCCGGGACGGAACTGACGACCGTCGCGATGCGGCGCGTCGACGCGTCCGTGCACGGCTCGGTGCTGTCCGTGCTGGAGAGGCTCGGGATCCGGGTGCTGCCGAACACGGCCGGGTGCTTCACGGCCGGGGAGGCCGTGCTGACGGCCCGCCTCGCGCGCGAGGCGCTCGGTACGGATCTGATCAAGCTGGAGGTCATCGCGGACGAGCGGACGCTGCTGCCGGATCCGATCGAGCTGCTGGACGCGGCGGAGACACTGGTGGACGACGGGTTCACGGTGCTGCCGTACACGAACGACGACCCGGTCCTGGCGCGGAAGCTGGAGGACGCCGGGTGCGCCGCGATCATGCCGCTCGGCTCCCCGATCGGGTCGGGGCTCGGCATCCGCAACCCGCACAACTTCCAGCTGATCGTGGAGCACGCGCGCGTGCCGGTGATCCTGGACGCGGGTGCCGGCACGGCCTCGGACGCGGCGCTCGCGATGGAGCTGGGGTGCGCGGGTGTGATGCTCGCCTCGGCCGTGACGCGGGCGCAGGAGCCGGTGCTGATGGCGGACGCGATGCGGCACGCGGTGGAGGCGGGACGGCTGGCGTACCGGGCGGGCCGGATTCCGCGCCGTCACTTCGCGGAGGCGTCCTCTCCGGTGGCGGGCCTGGCGCGGCTGGATCCGGAGCGTCCCGCATTCTGAACGCGTGTTCGACGAAGCCATTCGGCCGGTGAGGCATCCGTCACAGGTCGGCTCCAGTCCCGCTCCGATCACGTCCGAACGGGCGGGACTGTCAGCGTCGGCTCGTACACTCGCCTGCGTGGATACGACCCTTCAGGACCCTCTGGTCGGGCAGGTGCTCGACGGCCGGTATCGCGTGGACGCGCGGATCGCGGTCGGCGGGATGGCCACGGTCTACCGGGCCCTGGACACCCGCCTCGACCGCGTGCTCGCGCTCAAGGTGATGCACCCCGCGCTGGCGGTCGACGGGGCGTTCGTCGAGAGGTTCATCCGGGAGGCGAAGTCCGTCGCCCGGCTCGCGCACCCCAACGTCGTGCAGGTCTTCGACCAGGGCACCGACGGGTCGTACGTCTATCTCGCCATGGAGTACGTCGCGGGCTGCACCCTGCGCGACGTCCTGCGCGACCGCGGGGCGCTCCAGCCCCGGGCCGCCCTCGACATCCTGGAGCCGGTGCTCGCCGCGCTGGGCGCCGCGCACCGCGCCGGGTTCGTGCACCGGGACATGAAGCCCGAGAACGTCCTGATAGGGGACGACGGCCGGGTCAAGGTCGCCGACTTCGGCCTCGTGCGGTCCGTGGACACCGTGACCAGCACCACCGGTGCCGTGCTCGGCACCGTCTCCTATCTGGCGCCCGAGCAGATAGAGCAGCCCGGCGCGGCGGACGCCCGCGTCGACGTGTACGCGTGCGGTGTCGTGCTCTACGAGATGCTCACCGGCGAGAAGCCGCACGACGGGGACTCCCCCGCCGTGGTGCTCTACAAGCACCTGCACGAAGACGTCCCGCCGCCCTCGGCGGTCGTCCCGGGGCTGGCGTACGAGCTCGACGAGCTGGTCGCCTCGGCCACCGCGCGCTCCCCGCAGATCCGGCCGTACGACGCCGTGGCGCTGCTCGCGCAGGCCCGCCGGACGCGCGCCGCGCTGAGCCCGGACCAGCTCGACGCCATGCCGCCGCAGGCGCTCTCGGCCCAGCACAGCAACTCCGACGACCGTACGAGTGTCATCCCGCGCTCGCTCGACATCCAGCGCCCGCTGCCGGTGAACGAAGAGGACCCCGAGGTCGGCTTCAACCGGACCAGCCGGCTGGAGAGCCCGCCGCCTCCGCCGCCCGCGCACCGATCGCGCACCTCGCGGCGGCCGCGCGGCCCGATGGTGATCGTCGCCGCCGTCCTGCTGGCCCTCGGCCTCGGCGTCGGCATCTGGTACATCAACTCCGGCCAGTTCACCCAGGTCCCGCCGCTGCTGTCGAAGACCGAGGCGCAGGCCCGGGACCGGCTGGAGGAGGCCGGGCTCGACGTCGGCAAGGTCGAGCGCGCCTACAGCGACACCGTCAAGCGCGGCACCGTCATCAGCACGGACCCGGGCACGGGCGCCCGCATACGGCACAACGACTCCGTGAAGCTGGTCGTCTCGGCCGGACCGGAGACGGTGAAGGTGCCCGACATCGAGGGCTATCCGCTGGCCAAGGCGAGGGCCGAGCTGAAGGAGAGCGGCCTCCAACCGGGCATGGTGAAGCGGGAGTTCAACGACGACGTCACCCGGGGCTCCGTGCTCTCCGCCGACCCGGGCACCGGCACCGAGGTCCGCTCCGGCTCCGCCGTCGCGCTGATCGTCAGCAAGGGCAGCCCGGTGGACATCCCGGATGTCACGGGCGAGGACCCGGCCGACGCCAGGGCCGAGCTGGAGGAGGCCGGCCTCAAGGTGAAGATCGCCCCCGCGCGGGTGAACTCCGAGTTCGACGCGGGCCAGGTCGCGCAGCAGTCGCCGGTGAAGGGCAAGCAGGCCGCCGAGGGCGACACCGTGACGCTGACGCTGTCCAAGGGCCCCGAGATGATCGAGGTCCCGGACGTGGTCGGCGACAGTGTCGACGACGCCAGGGCGGCGCTGGAGGGCGCCGGATTCGAGGTCGACGAGGACCGCGGTCTGCTCGGCCTGTTCGGCGACACCGTCAAGAAGCAGTCGGTGCAGGGCGGCGAGACGGCGCCCAAGGGATCGACGATCACGATCACGATCCGCTGACGGATGCTGCGCCCGGCCTTCGCCGGGCGCAGATGGACGAGCCCCGTCATGCCGACGTGCGGCTGTGGACGGGTGAGAGCCGGTCGCGCCCACGCGGCGGAGCCGCACATCGGCACAGCCCCGCGCCCCCGGGTGGGTGCGCTCACCCGGCCGCGGAGAGCGCCCCGCCTCCATGGGACCCTTGACCGGTGATAACTCAGCGCAACCCGGTCGGTGGCCACGTCCCCGTCGCCGGTGGTCTTCACTCCGTCGGGATCGGCTATGCCCACGACCTCAAGGCCGAGACGGTCCAGGTCTTCGTGGCCAACCCGCGCGGCTGGGCGACGCCCGCCGGGAACCCGCGGCAGGACGAGGAGTTCCGCGCGGCGTGCGAGGCCGAGTCGATCCCGGCGTACGTGCACGCGCCGTACCTGATCAACTTCGGTTCCCACACCGAGGCGACCGTCGAGAAGTCGGTGGAGTCGCTGCGGCACTCGCTGCGGCGCGGGCGGGAGATCGGCGCGCTGGGCGTGGTCGTGCACACGGGCAGCGCGACCGGCGGCCGGGACCGCGCGGTGGCCCTGAAGCAGGTACGGGAGCATCTGCTGCCGCTGCTGGACGAGCTGACCCACGACGACGACCCGTTCCTGCTGCTGGAGTCGACGGCGGGCCAGGGCTTCTCGCTCTGCTCCCGCACCTGGGACTTCGGGCCGTACTTAGAGGCGCTGGACGCCCATCCGAAGCTGGGGGTGTGCCTGGACACCTGCCACATCTTCGCCGCCGGCCACGACCTGACCGGCCCGTCCGGTATGCACCAGACCCTGGATCTGCTGGTGGACACCGTCGGCGAGGGCCGGCTGAAGCTGATCCACGCCAATGACTCCAAGGACGTCGTGGGCGCGCACAAGGACCGGCACGAGAACATCGGCGCAGGTCACATCGGCGAGGACCCGTTCCGGGCACTGATGACGCACCCGGCCACCGAGGGCGTACCGCTGATCATCGAGACGCCCGGCGGGAAGGAAGGGCACGCGGCGGACGTGGAGCGACTGAAGAAACTTCGCGACGCGTAGCGAGTGACGGAATACCCCAGGGGGGTATACGGTTCTTGCTCGGTGCAGGAACCGTGACCTGACATTGGGGGCAGCGATGCAGCACGAAGCGCACACGGCACACGAGCACCATCAGCATCAGCAGTCAGACGCCGGCGGCTGGGCGACGGCCGTCCGAGCCACCCTGCACTGCCTCACCGGCTGCGCCATCGGCGAGGTACTGGGCATGGTGATCGGCACCGCGCTCGGCTGGGGCAACGTGCCGACGCTGATCCTGGCGATCGTCCTGGCCTTCTTCTTCGGCTACGCGCTCACCCTGCGCGGAGTACTGAAGGCGGGCGTCGACCTGCGGACCGCGCTCAAGGTGGCGCTGGCGGCCGACACCCTGTCCATCGCCGTCATGGAGCTGGTCGACAACGGCGTGATCGTGCTGTGGCCGGGCGCCATGGACGCCGGACTCACCGACGCGCTGTTCTGGTGGGTGCTGGCGATCGCGCTGGGTGTGGCCTTCGTCCTCACCACGCCCGTCAACAAGTGGATGATCGGCCGCGGCAAGGGCCACGCGGTGGTCCACCAGTACCACTGAATCCCCGCACCGGGATCAGGAGTCAGAGCTCGGGGCCGTCCCCGGGCTCTTCCTGGTACGAGTAGCGCTGCTCGCGCCACGGGTCGCCGACGTTGTGATAGCCGCGCTCCTCCCAGAAGCCGCGGCGATCGGCGGTCATGTACTCCACGCCCCGGACCCACTTGGGTCCCTTCCAGGCGTACAGATGGGGGACGACCAGACGGAGGGGGAAACCGTGCTCCGCCGTGAGCAGTTCGCCGTCCTTGTGGGTGGCGAAGATGGTGCGCTCGGCGGCGAAGTCGGCGAGACGGAGGTTGGAGCTGAAGCCGTACTCGGCCCACACCATCACATGCGTGACCGCGGGTGCGGGCGGGGCGATCTCCAGGATCGCGCGGGCCGGGATGCCGCCCCACTCCGCGCCGAGCATGCTGAACTTCGTGACGCAGTGCAGATCGGCCACGACGGTGGTGTACGGCAGCCCCGCGAACTCCTCGTGGGTCCAGCAGTGCTTCTCGCCGTCGGTGGTGGCCCCGAACACCCTGAACTCCCAGCGTTCGGGCCGGAACTTCGGGACCGGGCCGTAGTGCGTGACCGGCCAGCCGCGCTGCACCCGCTGCCCCGGCGGAAGCTCGGAGTGTGCTGCTGCTCCACTTTCGCGCTCCACCGGCTGACCCATGACTCCATCCTGACAGACCAGAAGCAGTGCACCTGACCCCACCGTCCGTAAACAGCAACAAACCGGACTAAGCATGCACTTACTTACTAAGTGAAGACTTACTGGACGATCTTTCGCGCCGGTGCAATCATGCGGCGCAACCTGCCAGTTCCCCCGCTTGGAAGGAGCCTCTGCGATGCAGGGCGACCCCGAGGTCCTCGAATTCCTCAACGAGCAGCTGACCGGCGAGCTCACCGCGATCAACCAGTACTGGCTGCACTACCGGATCCAGGACAACAAAGGCTGGACCAAGCTCGCCAAGTACACGCGTGAAGAGTCCATCGATGAGATGAAGCACGCGGACAAGCTCACCGAGCGCATCCTCATGCTGGACGGCCTGCCCAACTACCAGCGGCTGTTCCACGTCCGGGTCGGCCAGACGGTGACCGAGATGTTCCAGGCCGACCGGCAGGTCGAGGTGGAGGCGATCGACCGCCTCAAGCGCGGTATCGAGGTGATGCGCAACAAGGGCGACATCACGTCGGCGAACATCTTCGAGTCGATCCTCGAGGACGAGGAGCACCACATCGACTACCTGGACACCCAGCTCGAACTGATCGAGAAGCTCGGTGAGGCGCTCTACATCGCGCAGCAGATCGAGCAGCCCAGCTAGGCCGCGTCCGCCAGGTCGGTGAGCACCGGCTGGCCCTGGTCGGCCAGCTCACGGCGAGGGCACGCGCCCCGTCCCAGGAGCGCCTGGATGCGGCGCACACACGAGCCGCAGTCCGTGCCCGCCTTGCAGGCCGAGGCTATCTGGCGGGGCGTGCAGGCGCCGTCCTCCGCGTGCTTCTTGACCTGCTGCTCGGTGACACCGAAGCAACTGCAGACGTACACGCGGTTCACCTCCCGGCGGGATCGATGTGCCATCCCCTTGATCGGTGAGGCTAACCTAACCTTACCCGGCTCATGGGAACCGCAAAAGTGCTGTGGGGCGCGGATCGAATGTGATCCGCGCCCCAGTCAGCTCTTCGTAAGGGGTGACCCCGTCACTGGTCCCTGTACATCTCGGCGACGAGGAAGGCCAGGTCAAGCGACTGGCTGCGGTTCAGGCGCGGGTCGCAGGCCGTCTCGTAGCGCTGGTGCAGATCGTCGACGAAGATCTCGTCGCCGCCGCCGACGCACTCGGTGACGTCGTCGCCCGTGAGCTCCACGTGGATGCCGCCCGGGTGCGTGCCGAGGCCCTTGTGGACCTCGAAGAAGCCCTTGACCTCGTCGAGCACGTCGTCGAAGCGGCGGGTCTTGTGACCGGAGGCCGCCTCGAAGGTGTTGCCGTGCATCGGGTCCGTCACCCAGGCCACCGTGGCGCCGGACGCCGTGACCTTCTCGACCAGCTCGGGGAGCTTGTCGCGGATCTTGTCGGCGCCCATGCGGACGATGAAGGTCAGCCGGCCCGGCTCGCGCTCGGGGTCGAGGCGGTCGATGTACTGGAGCGCCTCCTCGGCCGTCGTCGTCGGGCCGAGCTTGATGCCGATCGGGTTGCGGATCTTCGAGGCGAACTCGATGTGCGCGCCGTCCAGCTGCCGGGTGCGCTCACCGATCCACACCATGTGCCCGGAGACGTCGTACAGCAGCCCCGTGCGGGAGTCGACCCTGGTCAGCGCGGACTCGTAGTCGAGCAGCAGCGCCTCGTGCGAGGAGAAGAACTCGACGGTCTTGAACTCCTCCGGGTCGGCCCCGCAGGCGTGCATGAAGTTCAGCGCGTTGTCGATCTCGCGGGCGAGCTGCTCGTAGCGCTGGCCGGACGGGGACGACTTCACGAAGTCCTGGTTCCAGGCGTGCACCTGGCGCAGGTCGGCGTAGCCGCCGGTGGTGAAGGCGCGCACCAGGTTGAGCGTGGAGGCGGAGGCGTTGTACATCCGCTTCAGGCGCTCGGGGTCCGGGATGCGGGCGGCCTCGTTGAAGTCGAAGCCGTTGACGGAGTCGCCGCGGTAGGTCGGCAGGGTCACGCCGTCACGGGTCTCGGTGCCCTTCGAGCGGGGCTTGGAGTACTGGCCGGCGATGCGGCCGACCTTCACGACCGGCACCGAGGCGGCGTACGTCAGTACGGCGCCCATCTGGAGGAGGGTCTTGAGCTTGTTGCGGATGTGGTCGGCCGACACGGCGTCGAAGGCCTCGGCGCAGTCGCCGCCCTGGAGGAGGAACGCCTCTCCCTTGGCGACGGCCGCCATCCGGGCGCGCAGCTGGTCGCACTCGCCCGCGAAGACGAGCGGCGGATACGACTCGAGGTCCGCAACGACTGCGCGCAGAGCCTCAAGGTCGGGGTACTCGGGCTGCTGCGCCGCGGGCAGGTCTCGCCAGGTGTTGCCAGCGCTGGCGCTGGTCTTAGCGTTCACGGTCACGCCTCAACATTACGGGGTCGTGTCGGGCGTCCTGCCCCATGCCCAGCAATTGAGACACGGGGTACACGACTCGGACACCGGACATTGGGGTAGGGTGCGGGGCATGTTCGCGCACTCGACCCAGACCTGGTGGTGGACCGCTCATCCGGCGGCCCGCTGACTGCGCGTACGAAAGACTTCGCGAAGGCCGCCCGAGGGGCGGCCTTCGGTGTTTCCCGGGGTCCGTTCCTCTCCCACCGCATCCACGGATGAAGGAGCACGGACCCATGAACCTGCTCGGCTTGCCGGACGACTCCCGCCCGTTCGCCCTGCTGCGCCGCCGCACCCCCGGCCATGACCACGAGACGGTCGAGGTCATGATCGGCTCGGTCGCCACGTACGACCGCCTCGCCGACCTCCCCGAGGAGGGCCTGGCGCTGGTCCCCTTCCGGCAGATCCGCGAGCGCGGCTTCGACGTCCGCGACGACGGCACGCCCCTGGCGGTCCTCACCCCCGAGGAGTCGTACGTCGTCCCGCTCGCCGACGCCCTGGAGCAGCTCCCCGCGCACGACGTGCGCGTCGACGACGGCGCCTTCGACGTGGCCGACGAGGAGTACGCGCGGATCGTCGGACGGGTGCTGCGGGACGAGATCGGGCGGGGCGAGGGCGCCAACTTCGTGATCCGGCGGACGTACGGGGGCCGGATCCCGGGATTCGGGCGGGCCGACGCGCTGGCCCTGTTCCGGCGGCTGCTGGAGGGCGAGCGGGGAGCGTACTGGACCTTCGTCGTGCACACCGGGGAGCGGACCCTGGTCGGGGCGAGCCCGGAGGTGCATGTGCGGATGTCCGGCGGCACCGTCGTCATGAACCCGATCAGCGGGACGTACCGCTACCCGGCCGAGGGGCCCACTCCCGGACATCTGCTCGACTTCCTCGCCGACGGCAAGGAGATCGAGGAGCTGTCGATGGTCGTCGACGAGGAACTCAAGATGATGTGCACCGTCGGCGACATGGGCGGGGTCGTCGTCGGGCCCCGGCTGAAGGAGATGGCGCATCTCGCGCACACCGAGTACGAGCTGCGCGGGAAGTCCTCGCTGGATGTGCGCGAGGTCCTGAAGGAGACCATGTTCGCGGCGACCGTGACCGGCTCGCCCGTGCAGAACGCGTGCCGGGTCATCGAGCGGCACGAGGCCGGCGGACGCGGGTACTACGCGGGGGCGCTGGCCCTGCTCGGCCGGGACTCCGGTGGTGCCCAGACCCTGGACTCCCCCATCCTGATCCGCACCGCCGACATCGACGCGGACGGCGGGCTGCGGGTGCCGGTCGGCGCGACCCTCGTGCGCGGCTCGGACCCGGCGAGCGAGGTCGCGGAGACCCATGCCAAGGCGGCGGGTGTCCTGGCGGCCCTGGGCGTACGGCCGGGCCCGCCACGGGCGGAGCACACGCGCGTGCGTCTCGCCGACGACCCACGCGTGCGTGCCGCGCTCGACGGACGCCGGGCCTCGCTCGCGCCCTTCTGGCTGCGGATGCAGGAGCGGTCCGAGGAGCTCACCGGGCACGCCCTGGTCGTGGACGGCGAGGACACCTTCACGGCGATGCTCGGTCACGTGCTGCGGTCGAGCGGCCTGGAGGTGACCGTGCGGCGCTACGACGAGCCCGGGCTGCGTCGGAGTGTGCTCGCGCACGAGGGCCCGGTAGTGCTGGGCCCCGGGCCCGGTGACCCCTCCGACCTCGACGACCCGAAGATGCGTCTCCTGCGGGGCCTGGCGGCCGAGGTCATCCGCGAGCACCCGCACGGAGTGCTCGGTGTCTGCCTCGGCCATGAGCTGATCGCCGCCGAGCTGGGGCTGGACATCGTGCGCAAGGAAGTGCCGTACCAGGGCGCCCAGACGACGATCGACCTGTTCGGGCGGCCGGAGACGGTCGGCTTCTACAACAGTTTCGTGGCGCGCTGCGACGACGAGGTGCGCGCGGAGCTCGCCGAGCACGGCATCGAGGTCAGCCGGGCCGGCAACGGCGAGGTGCACGCCGTGCGCGGGCCCGGCTTCGCCGGGGTGCAGTTCCACCCGGAGTCGGTCCTGACGCTGAACGGCGCCGCCGTCGTCCGCGAGCTGGTGGGTCAGCTGCGGGGAACGAGCACGTTCTCCGAGCGGCGGCCGGCCTTGTAGTCGAGGACGTTGCGCAGGGTCGTCTCGACGATCTCGCGGACGGCGTCCTCGGTGTAGTACGCCTGGTGCGAGGTGACCAGGACGTTCGGGAAGGTGACGAGGCGGGCCAGGGTGTCGTCCTCGACGGCCTGGAGCGACTTGTCGAGGAAGAAGAGCCCGGCCTCCGACTCGTAGACGTCGAGGCCGACCCCGGTGAAGCGGCCCTCGCGCAGTTCGGCGACGAGGGCCGCGGTGTCGATGAGGCCGCCGCGGCTGGAGTTGATCAGGATCGCGTCGTCCTTCATCGCCTTCAGGGCGTCGGCGTCGATCAGCCTGCTGGTCTCCGGCATCAGCGGCACATGCAGGCTGACCAGGTCGGACTCGGCGAGAAGGCGCTCCTTGGCGACGTAGCGCATGCCCAGCTGCATACAGGCGGGGTTCTCGGCGACGTCCCAGCCGAGCAGGTTCATGCCGAAGCCGTGGGCGATACGGGCGAAGGCCTCGCCGATCTTGCCGGTGCCGAGGACGCCGGCGGTACGGCCGTGCATGTCGCGGCCCATGAGGCCGTCGAGGCGGAAGTCGAAGTCACGCGTGCGCGTGGAGGCGCGCACGATCCGGCGGTTGACCGCCATGGCGAGGGTCCACGCGAACTCGGCGACGGAGTGGGGCGAGTAGGAGGAGACCCGTGAGACGGTCATCGCGAGGCGCTCGGCGACCTTGAGGTCGATGTTGTTGAAGCCGGTGGAGCGCTGGGCGACCATCCGCGTGCCGCCGGCCGCGAGGGTCTGCAGGACGTGGTTGCCCAGGTCGCAGTTGACGCTGGTGCAGACGACCTCGTAGCCGGCCGCGATGGGGGCGGTGTCCTCGTTGAGGAAGACGTCCAGGCAGCGGACCTCGTGGTGGCCCCGGAAGGCCTGCTCGATCAGGGGTTTCTCGTCCGCCTGCACGCCGAAGGCGAGAATCTCCAAGGCTGCTCCCGCTCCGTAGGGCTATGGGCCGAATATACGGCCCACAACCCCGTGCCGCCGGGCGGAAAGCAGCCGATCCGGACGGTCAGCCGAAGAAGACCCCGACCTCCTCGTACAGCTTCGGGTCGACCGTCTTGAGCTTGGCCGTGGCCTCCGCGATCGGGACGCGGACGATGTCCGTGCCGCGCAGCGCCACCATCTTGCCGAAGTCGCCGTCCCGGACCGCCTCGATGGCGTGCAGTCCGAAGCGGGTGGCGAGCCAGCGGTCGAAGGCGCTGGGCGTGCCGCCGCGCTGGATGTGCCCGAGGACCGTCGTACGGGCCTCCTTGCCCGTGCGCTTCTCGATCTCCTTGGCCAGCCATTCGCCGACCCCGGACAGCCGGACATGTCCGAAGGAGTCCAGCGACTCGTCCTTGAGCACCATGTCGCCGTCCTTGGGCATGGCGCCCTCGGCGACGACCACGATCGGTGCGTACGACGCCTTGAACCGGGAGGTGATCCAGGCGCAGACCTTGTCGACGTCGAAGCGCTGCTCGGGGATGAGGATGACGTTGGCACCGCCGGCCAGCCCGGAGTGGATGGCGATCCAGCCGGCGTGACGGCCCATCACCTCGCAGACCAGGACGCGCATGTGGGACTCGGCGGTGGTGTGCAGCCGGTCGATGGCCTCCGTCGCGATGCCGACGGCGGTGTCGAAGCCGAAGGTGTAGTCGGTGGCGGACAGGTCGTTGTCGATGGTCTTCGGCACGCCGACACAGGGCACGCCGTACTCGTCGGACAGTCGGGCGGCGACGCCGAGGGTGTCCTCGCCGCCGATGGCGATGAGCGCCTCGACCTCCTGCTTGGCGAGGTTCTCCTTGATGCGCCGGATGCCGTCCTCCTGCTTGAGGGGGTTGGTGCGCGAGGAGCCGAGGATGGTGCCGCCGCGGGGCAGGATGCCTCGCACGGCGGGGATGTCGAGACGGACGGTGTCGTTCTCGAGCGGACCTCGCCAGCCGTCCCGGAAGCCGACGAAGTCGTAGCCGTACTCCTGCACGCCCTTGCGGACGACGGCCCGGATGACGGCGTTGAGACCGGGGCAGTCGCCGCCTCCGGTCAGTACTCCGACCCGCATGAAATGTCCCTTCGCCGCGGTTGCCTGGTGAGGCCACGCTAATGGTGAGCCAGGTCACAGCGGGATGGGTCGGAACGGCAATTCCGGTGAACCACCGGGTCTTCTGTTTACGCGCCGTCAAGCCGGCGGCGAGGAATCACTCGTCGTCGAGGCCGCGCTCTATGGCGTATCGCACCAGTTCGACCCGGTTGTGCAGCTGGAGCTTGCCGAGGGTGTTCTGGACGTGGTTCTGCACCGTGCGATGGGAGATGACCAGGCGTTCGGCGATCTGTTTGTAGCTCAGGCCCTTGGCGACGAGCCGCAGCACCTCGGTCTCGCGGTCGGTCAGCTGCGGGGCGCCGGGCTGGTCGGTGTCCTGGGCGGCGGGCACGGGTTCGGAGGCGAGCCGGCGGTACTCGCCGAGGACCAGTCCGGCCAGGCCCGGCGTGAACACCGGGTCGCCCACCGCCGTACGGCGGACCGCGTCGAGGAGTTCCTCGGTCGAGGCCGACTTCAGCAGATAGCCGGTGGCGCCGGACTTCACCGCCTCCAGCACGTCGGCGTGCTCGCCGCTCGCGGACAGGACCAGGACGCGCAGGGCGGGGTTGTGGCCGACGAGTTCCTTGCAGACCTGGACGCCGGGCTTGGCGGGCAGGTTCAGGTCGAGCACCAGGACGTCGGGGGCGGCGGCCTTGGCGCGGCGCACGGCCTGGTCGCCGTCGCCCGCGGTGGCGACCACGTCGAACCCGGACTCGGACAGGTCGCGGGCGACCGCGTCGCGCCACATGGGGTGGTCGTCGACCACCATGACCTTGATCGGGGCCCGCTGGTCGCTCGTGGTGTCCGTCATCGCTGTTCCGCCTTCCCCCGTGAGGCGCTGGTGGCCCTGGGTACCTTCAGTTCCACCTCGGTGCCCTGGCCCGGCACCGAGATCAGTTCGGCGCTGCCGCCCAGATCCCGCAGACGGCCCCGGATCGACAGGGCGACGCCGAGCCGCCCCTCCCCCTCGGCCTGAGCGAGGCGGCCCTCGGGAATGCCCGGTCCGTCGTCCCGCACGGTCACGATCACCTCGCCGGGCTCGTCCTCGACGAGGATCCACGCGCGCGCGTCCCCGCCGGCGTGCTTGCGGACGTTGTCCAGGGCGGCCCCGACGGCCGCGGCCAGTTCCCGCGCGGCGGCCGGCGCCAGTGGCACCGGCGCGCCCGGCTCGGCCAGGCTGACCTTCGCACCGGCGTACGGCGCGAGCAGCACCCGAAGGTCGACGGCGCCGTCGGAGTCGTCCGGCTCTTCCACGGCCCGTACGACAGCGCCGTCGGCGGCGTCCTCCGACACCCTCGACACGGGGACCAGTCCGCCGGAGACCAGGGTGCGCAGCGCCACCTCCTGCTCGCCCGCCAGCCGGCCCAGCTCGGCCGCCTCGCCGCCGATGACGGCGCCGCGCCGCTGCACCATCGCCAGCACCTGGAGCACGCTGTCGTGGATGTCGCGGGCGAGCCGCTCCCGCTCCCGGGTCGCCGCCTCGATCTCCAGGGCGCGGGCGAGGGTGCGCTCGGAGGCGCGGGCGACCTCGACGACGTAGCCGATGGCGATGGAGGCGATCCAGACGAGCAGCACCATGTGGACGGTGTCGCGGGTCGGTACGCCGGAGCGGTGGATCAGGTTGGCGGCGGCGACCAGGGTGGAGGCGAACGCGGCCCAGCGCCAGCCGCCCTTGATGGCGAACGCCAGCACGGCGCCCGCCGTCCATATCGACGGCAGGGTCGGGGCGCCGGCCTCGATCCGCTCCGGCGACTCGGCGACGCGCGTGAGCAGGATGCCGCCCAGGGCGATCGTGAGGTCCGCGGTGAGGAAGCGCTTGGTGCAGCTCGCGGCGTTCGCGACCTTCGGCAGGGTGGCCAGCGTCCACACCGCCAGGACGGCGTAGTAGGCGATGGCCACCCAGGGATGGGCGACCTCGTCGTAGGCGCTGATGAACAGACCGATGGCGTACACCATCGTCAGTACCCGGTATCCGGTGAGCGCGCGCCACAGCGGCTGCTCGACGGACATCCGCATGACCCGCTCACGCTTGGCCATGCCCCCACCCCCCTTGTTGTCGGAAGACGCCCCGGCCAAGACTGCCCTGTCCCGGCCCGGACCGCTCCGGCTCGTCCGCCCGCTTCTCGCGGGCCCCGCTACTTCTCCTGCTGAGCCTTCTTCGCCTGTTCCTTCTCCGCCTTCGCCGCGTCCGCGATCTGCCGCTTGGCGGCGGTCGCGTACATGTCGACGTACTCCTGGCCGGAGAGCTTCATGATCTCGTACATGACCTCGTCGGTGACCGCGCGCAGCACGAAGCGGTCGTGCTCCATGCCCTGGTAGCGGGTGAAGTCGAGCGGCTTGCCGATGCGGATGCCCGGGCGCATGAGCTTGGGCATGACCTTGCCCGGCGGCTGGATCTTCTCCGTGTCGATCATGGCGACCGGGATGACCGGCGCGCCGGTGGCGAGAGCCACGCGCGCGAGGCCGCCGGGCTTGCCCCGGTAGAGCCGGCCGTCGGGCGAGCGCGTGCCCTCGGGGTAGATGCCGAACAGCTCGCCGCGCTCCAGGACGTCGATGCCGCTCTTGACCGCGGCCTCGCCCGCTCCGCGCCCCCCGGAGCGGTCCACGGGCAGCTGGCCCACTCCCTTGAAGAAGGCCGCCGTCAATCGGCCCTTGACTCCGGGGGTGGTGAAGTACTCGGCCTTCGCGATGAAGGTCACCTTGCGGTCGAGGACCGCGGGCAGGAAGAACGAGTCGGAGAACGACAGGTGATTGCTCGCCAGGATGGCGGGCCCCGCGGCGGGAATGTTCTCCAATCCCTCCACCCAGGGCCTGAAGGCGACCTTCAACGGTGCCCCGATGGCCACCTTCATCGTGCCGTACAACAACCGAGTGCCTCCTGTGTCTGTCGATCAGACCATAACCCGGAGCGCCGTCAATGAGCCCGACGGCCCTGGTCGGTGTCAGTGCGGTCGCGTACGGTGAAGCACACCTGGCTCCATCGGCGCGCGGCCTCGCCGCGTGGGTTCACGTCGTAGCTCTCGTCCATGTCGTCCTTCTCACGAACAGGAGACCGTAAGGTGCCGGTCCTTCCTGGAGCCGAGCCGTACCGCCGCGACGGCGGGGAGATCGGGGTCCTTCTCTGTCACGGCTTCACCGGCTCCCCGCAGTCGCTGCGCCCCTGGGCGGAGCACCTCGCCGAGCACGGGCTCACCGTCTCGCTGCCGCTGCTGCCCGGGCACGGCACGCGCTGGGAGGACATGCGGCTCACCGGCTGGCAGGACTGGTACGCCGAGGTGGACCGCGAGCTGCGCGCCCTGCGCGACCGCTGCGCGCGGGTCTTCGTGGCGGGCCTGTCCATGGGCGGCGCCCTGGCCCTGCGGCTCGCCGCGAAGCACGGGGACGACGTGGCCGGGGTCATGGTCGTCAACCCGGCGAACAAGGTGCACGGGCTGTTCGCGTACACCCTTCCGGTCTCCCGGCACCTCGTCCGCACGGTGCCGGGGATCGTGAGCGACATCGCCAAGGAGGGTGCCGCCGAGCTCGGGTACGACCGCGTGCCCCTGCACTCGGCGCACTCCCTGCGTACTTTCTTCCGGCTGGTCGACGGCGAGTTGCCGCAGGTCACCCAGCCGCTGCTGGTGCTGCGCAGCCGGCAGGACCACACCGTGCCCGCCGTGGACACGGCCCGGATCCTGAGCCGGGTGTCCTCCACGGACGTAACGGAGATCGTGCTGGAACAGAGCTATCACGTGGCGACGTTGGACCATGATGCGGACCGGATCTTCGAGGAGAGCCTCGGATTCATCGACCGGCTCGCGACCGGCGTCGGCAAGGAAGGGACGACCACACGTGGCTGAGCACGACTCCGATCGCGAGAGGCGCGAGGACAGCGACCCCGAGGAGCAGCACGTCCCGTTCGACGAGGACGCCGCCTGGGCCGCGATCGTCGCCGGCTTCGGCGAGGAGCCGAAGGACCCGCCGGGCTCGAAGCCCTTCAAGTCGGTCGAGGACTTGGCGCTGCTGGAGACCGAGCCGAACGGCGAGACGAGCGGCGGGGCGGCTCCGGAGCCCAAGGGCGACAAGGGCGAGACCGCTCCGGCGGGCCGGCCGGCCGACGAGCCCGGCGAGGACAAGCCGGCCGGGCCGCTGGGCAGCTCGGTCTCGTTCGCGCCCGGCGTCGGACCGCGCGACTACAGCGTGGCCGAGCCGTCCGAGGAGGACTCCGAGCCGGCCGACGAGGGCCACTTCGTGCCGCCGGAGCCGCCGCCGCTGCCGGCCGCCGACGCGACCGCGAAGTTCGCCTGGCTCGCGGTGATCGGCGGGCCGGTCCTGCTGCTGCTCGCCGTGCTGTTCGGCTGGGAGATGACGTGGTGGCTGGCGACGCTGGGCATCGGTGGGTTCCTGGGCGGGTTCGCCACGCTGGTGATGCGGATGAAGACCGACGACGAGGACGACGACGACCCCGGGCGGGGCGCCGTCGTCTGACCTACTGAGCTGCCGGGACTCTGAGGGCGGCCAGGACCGGAAGGTGGTCCGTGGCCGCCCTCAGGTCTGTCTGCGTCACCCCTGGCCAGGCGGTCGGGACACCGCAGCCGAGCACCTCGATCCCCTTGGTCGCGAAGATCGCGTCGATGCGCTGGTGGGGGTCGGCCGGGGTCGAGGAGTACTCGGTGCCCCACGGGGCGGTGGCCCAGCAGTCCTGGAGGCTGTCGGCGAGGAGGCGGAAGGTGCGGCCGGTGGGGCGGTCGTTGAGGTCGCCGCCGGCGATCGCGTGCTCCGTGCCGAGGCCGGCGAGGCGGTCCAGGAGCATGCCGCCCTGCTCCAGGCGCTCGTCCTTCTGCAGGGAGAGATGGCAGCTGAGCACGCCGATGCGGGCGGCGCCGAAGCGGACGACGGCGGTGGCGAAGCCGCGCCGGTGGAGTCCGGGGGTGAGCGGCAGGAGCACGTCCTCCGTCCGCTCCACGGTGGTCCTGAGATTGCTGAGGATCGCGGGGCCCGCGGCCGTGGCTCCCCCGGTGAGGACGACGAGGTCCGCCGCGCGGGCCAGCCGGGCGAGTTTCTTGCGCCAGCGGAAGAAGCGGGGGGCTTCCTGGATCAGGACCAGGTCGGGGTCGCAGGCGGCGATCACGCGGGCGAGGGCATCGGTGTCGTCGCGCATGGAGCGGATGTTGTAGCTGAGGACGCGGATGGTGGCTGAACCGTCGGGGTCTGTGCGGGACTCAGGGAGCAGCGCCATGTGGATCAATGTACGCCTACCGACTCGGGGCGCGAGGTCTGTGCGCGACTGCCGGTTCGTCGTGGCTGGTCGCGCAGTTCCCCGCGCCCCTGAAGGTCCGCGCAGGCCCGTGGGCCGAAGGCGAGCTACATGATCGGGTCGGGCTCCCGGGCCAGGTCCGCCGCGCCCACCAGGCCCGCGTCGTTGCCGAGTTGGGCGGCGATGACGTCGGCGACCGGGCGCCAGTTGCCGCCGACCAGCCAGCGCTTGTAGGACTTGCGGATGGGGTCGAGGACCAGTTCGCCCTCGTCCGAGAGGCCGCCGCCGACGATGAAGGCGGACGGGTCGAACAGGGAGGCCAGGTCGGCGAGGCCGGCGCCGGCCCAGCGGGCGAGCTCGCGGTAGGAGTCGACGGCGACCGGGTCGCCCTGGCGGGCGGCCATGGAGATGTGCTTGCCCTCGATGCCGTCGGGGCTGCCGTCACCCAGGCCGAGCAGGATCTCGGCGTTCTCCGGGGTGGCGTTGGCGCGCTGCTTGGCGTACCTGACCAGGGCGCGGCCGGAGGCGTACTGCTCCCAGCAGCCCTGGCTGCCGCAGCCGCACAGCAGGCCGTCCGGCACCATGCGGATGTGGCCGAACTCGGCGGCCACGCCGTAGTGCCCGCGGCGCAGCTTGTTGCCGATGATGATGCCGCCGCCGAGGCCGGTGCCCAGCGTGATGCAGATGACGTTGCGGTGGCCCTTGCCGGCGCCGAACTTGTACTCGCCCCACGCGGCCGCGTTGGCGTCGTTCTCCACGACGACCGGGAGGCCGACGCGGGCCTCGACCTTCTCCTTCAGCGGCTCGTTGCGCCAGTCGATGTTCGGCGCGAAGTAGACCTCGGAACGCTGCCGGTTCACGTAACCGGCCGCGCCGATGCCCACGCCGACGATCTCGTGCCCGGCCCGTGCTCCCTCGACGGCGGAGGCAATGGCGTCCACGATCCCGTCGGGCGTGCCCGGGGTCGGCACCTTGTGGGTCGAGAGGATGTTGCCTTCCTCGTCGACCACACCGGCCGCGATCTTGGTACCGCCGATGTCGACGCCGATGGTGAGTCCCATGAATCCCTCAGTTTCGGTCGAGCCCCGCTACGGCCAACCGTACCCGAGGCCCTCCCCCGGGATTCCCGGCGTCCGCCCGGCGGACCGGGCCCGAGGAGGGGGTCGTGCTCCGCTTGGTGCTCGTCAGTCCAGGTCGATCCGCTGGCCGGGGCCGGTGCCCTCGCCGGGGTCGCGCTTGTCGTCGTCGAGTTCGTCCAGTTCCTCGGCATCGTTCGTACGGCTCGTCCAGCGCTGTTCCTGGTTCTGGACCGCGGAGCGGTAGGCGGCGAGCAGTTCGCTCCCGGCGGCCGCCAGGTGGTCGAAGACGTCCGGGTTGCGGTCGATGACGGGCTCGACGGCGGCCTTGGCCTGCTCCACGACCTGCTTGACCACCTGCTGGGCGGCGGGTCCGGCGACCGCTCCGAGCAGCGGGGACTGCAGGGTGGAGAGCTTGTCCGCGACGGCGTCGACGAGCTTGCGCAGCTCCTCGGCGGCCGAACCCGGCGGCGGGCCGTGCTGGGTGCGGCGGCGGGCCTTCTCCGCCGCGAGATCCTCGGCGCACGCCGTCGCCCAGGCGTCGGCGTCGGTCGCCCGTGCCTCGCCGACGGCCTCCGGCTCAGGGGCGTCGGGCGGGGGGAGCTCTTCGCTCATGACGGACTCCTGACTACGGTTCGTCTCTACGACGTTACCCGAACGGGCGTACCTGCTTCACCGGGACCGCGGCCACAGGGCCGGATCCGGCGCGAACCGGATCCGCAACTCTCCGTCGCGCAGACCGGCCCCCTGCACGGTGCACCGGCGCAGGGCGGACGGCAGCGGCACGATACGCCGGAACTGCCCGGCGGTGACGACGAGTTCGTCGCCGCGCCGGACGAGGTCGAGCTCGTCGCGGGCGGCGCCGGGCAGCGGCAGGTGCCAGACCAGGACGCCGTCCTCGGCGAGCCGGTCGGTGACGGGCCACTCGACGGTGGACGACGTGCCGTTGACGCCGGGGGGCGCGAGCGCGGCGAGGTCGTCGGCGCCGCGGGGGTCGTGCCCGAGGTGCGCCAGGCCGTGGACGTCGTACGCCTCGCCCCACTCCTCCAGGGTCTTGCGCTGCTGGGCGACGGGACCGGCGAGCCAGCTGCCGCCGGCGGCCTCCGTCTCCGGCAGGACGCGGTTGGCGATCAGCCGGTCGGGGCGCAGGCCGCGCAGGGCGAGGGCGAGGCCGGCGGCGCGCACGGCGTCGGCGCCGCCCGGACCGGGTTCGGCGACCAGCCGTACGACGGTGTCGCGGTCGGCGAGGACGGCTTCGACGGCGGCGAGCTCGACGTCCCAGCGGGCGGCGGTCTCGTACAGCCACTCCGCGGGCATCGGCACGCCGGCCAGACGGCCGAGGACGGGCCGCAGCGCACGGGCCGCCTGCCGCTCGGGCGGGAGGAGGCGGCGCAGATAGCGGCGCAGTTCCTCGGGGAGGGAGAGCAGGGCGAGGGCGTGCGGGGTGGCGGGCAGGTCGACGACGAGCAGGTCGTGGGCCTCGGCGAGCGCGGCGTCCCGCAGCGCCCGCAGCAGCGCGAGTTCCTCGGCGCCGGGGAGGGGGGTGACCTCCTCCGGGTCGAGCCGGGAGGCGCCGAGGAGGTCGAGGGCGGTCGTGGCGCGCTCCTGGAAGGCGGCGAGGTCGTCCCGGAAACCGGTGGCGGCGTCGGGGCGCCAGGCGGTGAGGGTCTCGCCGACCCGGACGGGGGTCGCGCCCGTGCTCACACCGAGCGCCGCACCCAGGGTGTCGGTGCGGTCGGCGCTCAGGACGAGGGTGCGGGTGCCCTCACCGGCGGCGGCGAGCGCGGTGGCGGCGGCGACCGTCGTACGACCGCTGCCGCCCGGGCCTGTGATCAGGATGGTGCGCATGGGGGTGAACCGTAACGGACGTCGCGGTCCGGCCCGGTTGCCCGGTGCCCGGCATCGCGGCCGAGCGGGGTGGGTGCGCATCCCGGCACCGACGGGGCACCGCCCGCGCCCGCACCCCCTCAGGGGCGCGGGGAACTGCGCGACCTGCCACGACGGACCCGCACCCGACGACCCGCCGCCATCCCCACGGCCGGTGGCCGCTACTTGCCCGACTCGACCCGCTTCTTCAGCCCCGCCAGCGCCCGGTCGATGATGACCTTCTCGGCCTTGCGCTTGATCATCCCGAGCATCGGGATCTTGACGTCGACCGTGAGCTGGTAGGTGACCTCGGTGGAACCCGCACCCGCGGGCTTGAGGATGTAGGAGCCGTCGAGGGAGCGCAGCATCTGGGACTTCACCAGCGTCCAGGACACCTCGTTCGCACCGGTCCAGGTGTAACCGAGCACCTGGTCGTCCTTGATCGCCCCGGCGTCCATGACGAGGCGGACCTGCTCGGCCCGGCCCTCGGCGTCGGTCTTGAGGACCTCCGCCTCCTTCACCTCGCCGGTCCAGTCCGGGTAGCGGGCGAAGTCGGCGATCACCCCCATCACGTCGGCCGGTGCCGCCTCGATCGTGATGCTCGAGCTGGTGTGTTCCGCCATCGCCGTGGCTCCTCCAGATGCGGGCCGGTCAGGAAAGTCGTGGTGCGCACGCGTGCGCAGCGTGAAGGCTACCGCGCGCCCGACCGGCCGACTTCACCCCCACCTGCGCCATCGTCGCGAAAGCGCCCAGGGCGGCCGAATTCCCTCACCATTCGAGCGCCCATGGCGTGCCGGACGCCGCGAAGTGCCCCACATTCACGCATTCCGTGGCCCCGATCCGCATCCGTCGCACCAGCGGCTGGTGGACGTGCCCGAAGAGGGAGTAGCGGGGCCGGGTGCGGCGGATCGCCGCGAGCAGTGCCCTGCTGCCGCGCTCGAAGCGCCGGGCCACCGTGTCGTAGACCAGTTCCGGGACCTCCGGCGGAATGTGCGTGCACAGCACGTCCACCTCGCCGACGGCCTCGATCTTGGCCGCGTACTCCTCGTCGCTGATCTCGTACGGCGTACGCATCGGCGTGCGCAGTCCTCCGCCCACGAAGCCGAAGGTCCGGCCGCCGATCTCGACCCGCTGCCCGTCCAGCACCGTGACGCCCGGCCCGGCGTACTCCGGCCACAGGGGCGGCATGTCGACATTGCCGTAGGTGGCGTACGTCGGTGTGGGGAACGCCGCGAACAGCTCGGCGTACTGCTTGCGCACCGCCTTCTCGATCGCCGTCCGGCGGTCCGCACCGATCCCGGCCCACAGCCGCGCCCCGAACTCCCGTGCCTCCTCGAAGCGACGGGCGGTACGCAGTTCCACGATGCGGTCGGCGTTCTCCACTCCGAACAGGTCGGGGAAGATGCCGCGCGAGTGGTCGGCGTAGTCCAGGAACAGGACCAGGTCACCCAGACAGATCAGGGCGTCCGCGCCGGCGCCGGCCCGGGCCAGGTCGCGGGCGTTGCCGTGCACATCGCTGACCACGTGAACGCGGGTCGTCCGGTTTCCGGTCGGTGTCGGTGCCATGGCGATCAAGGGTAGGCGTGTGCGGCATACGTGAACAGTGGCAGCCGAACCGGCGGTTACTGGCCAGTCGTCAGAGCGCTCGACTACTGTGCGCGCAGAAACACCAATCCGTGTGACGCAGCGAACATCTCGCCTGGACCCCCTGTCGAAGAAGCCATACCGGCGGGTAACGTCCGGTCGGTCCAGTCGTGCTCTGGATTTCAACATGTGAATCCGTGAGCACTTGCCCGAGCCTTGGACCGCACCGTCGCATCACACAACGTCGTGGCGCCGGCGCCCTATGAGGAGCAGCAGTCTTGCGCGAGTTCAGCCTTCCGGCTTTGTACGAGGTCCCTGCGGACGGGAATCTGACCGACATCGTCCGCAGAAACGCCGCGCAGCACCCGGACGTGGCCGTCATCGCCCGCAAGGTGGGCGGCGCCTGGCAGGACGTCACGGCCACCACGTTCCTCGCGGAGGTGCGCGCGGCCGCGAAGGGGCTCATCGCCGCCGGCGTCCAGCCGGGCGACCGGGTCGGCCTGATGTCCCGCACCCGCTACGAGTGGACACTGCTCGACTTCGCGATCTGGTCGGCCGGCGCGGTCACCGTGCCGGTGTACGAGACCAGCTCGCCGGAGCAGGTGCAGTGGATCCTCGGCGACTCGGGCGCGACCGCCATGATCACGGAGCTGGACGGCCACACCGCCGCCGTCGAGTCGGTGCGCGAGACGCTGCCCGCCCTCAAGCACGTCTGGCAGATCGACGCCGGCGGTGTCGAGGAGCTGGGCCGGCTCGGCCAGGACATCAGCGACGCGGCCGTCGAGGAGCGCAGCTCCCTGGCGAAGGCCGACGACGCGGCGACGATCGTGTACACCTCCGGCACCACCGGCCGCCCCAAGGGCTGTGTGCTGACCCACCGCAGCTTCTTCGCGGAGTGCGGCAACATCGTCGAGCGCCTGCGGCCGCTGTTCCGCACCGGCGAGTGCTCGGTCCTGCTCTTCCTCCCGCTGGCGCACGTCTTCGGGCGTCTGGTGCAGGTCGCGCCGATGATGGCGCCGATCAAGCTGGGCACCGTCCCGGACATCAAGAACCTCACCGACGAGCTGGCCTCGTTCCGCCCGACGCTGATCCTGGGCGTGCCGCGCGTCTTCGAGAAGGTCTACAACTCGGCGCGTGCCAAGGCGCAGGCCGACGGCAAGGGCAAGATCTTCGACAAGGCCGCGGACACGGCGATCGCCTACAGCAAGGCGCTGGACACCCCGTCCGGCCCGTCCGTCGGTCTGAAGATCAAGCACAAGGTCTTCGACAAGCTGGTCTTCAGCAAGCTGCGCGCGGTGCTCGGCGGCCGCGGCGAGTACGCCATCTCCGGCGGCGCCCCGCTGGGCGAGCGGCTCGGGCACTTCTTCCGCGGTATCGGCTTCACGGTCCTGGAGGGCTACGGCCTGACCGAGTCCTGCGCGGCGACGGCGTTCAACCCGTGGGACCGGCAGAAGATCGGCACGGTCGGTCAACCGCTGCCGGGTTCCGTGGTGCGCATCGCGGACGACGGGGAGGTGCTGCTGCACGGCGAGCACCTGTTCAAGGAGTACTGGAACAACCCGGGCGCGACCGAGGAGGCGCTGGCCGACGGCTGGTTCCACACCGGTGACATCGGCACCCTCGACGAGGACGGCTACCTCCGGATCACGGGCCGCAAGAAGGAGATCATCGTCACGGCGGGCGGCAAGAACGTCGCCCCGGCCGTGATCGAGGACCGCATCCGGGCGCACGCGCTGGTCGCTGAATGCATGGTCGTCGGCGACGGCCGGCCGTTCGTGGGCGCGCTCGTCACCATCGACGAGGAGTTCCTGGAGCGCTGGTGCGCCGACCACGGCAAGCCGGCCGGCTCCACGGCGGCGTCGCTGCGCGAGGACACGGACCTGCAGGCCGCGATCCAGTCGGCCATCGACGACGGCAACGCCGCGGTGTCGAAGGCGGAGTCGGTGCGCAAGTTCCGCATTCTGCCCGCCCAGTTCACGGAGGACTCGGGCCATCTGACGCCGTCGCTGAAGCTCAAGCGCAACGTCGTGGCGAAGGACTACTCGGACGAGATCGAGGCGATCTACCAGAAGTAGTTCCGCCGGCACACGAGTTGAAGGCGCGGGTCCTCGAAGAGGGCCCGCGCCTCGTGCGTGTGACGTCCGGTCAGATGCCCCGAACGCCCGTCACAGCAGAGCCTTGAGCTTCTCCGCGAGCAGGTCCCAGCGCCACTTCTCCTCGACCCACTCCCGGCCCCGCTCCCCCATCCTGCGGCGCAGCTCGGCGTCGCCGAGGAGGGCGAGGACACGTTCGGCGGTGTCCTCGGCGGAACCGCCCCGCACGACCCAGCCGGTCTCCCCGTCGAGCACCGCGTCCGGCGCGCCGCCCGAGTCGCCGGCCACCACCGGCAGTCCCGTCGCCGAGGCCTCCAGGTAGACGATCCCGAGCCCCTCGACGTCCAGGCCGCCGCGCCGGGTCCGGCACGGCATCGCGAAGACGTCGCCGGCGCCGTAGTGCGCGGGCAGCTCGGACCAGGGCACCGGGCCGGTGAAGTGGACGGAGCCGGCCACGCCCGTGTCCTGGGCGAGCCGGCGCAGGTCCTTCTCGTACGGCCCGCCCCCGACGATCAGCAGCACGGCGTCCGGCTCGGCGGCCAGGATGCGGGGCATGGCCCGGATCAGGGTGTCCTGCCCCTTGCGCCGCACCAGCCGGGACACGCACACCACGACGGGCCGGTCCGTCAGTCCCAGCCGCGCCCGCACCTCGTCGCCGCCCGACCCGGGGTGGAAGGTCTTCTCGTCGACCCCGGGCGGCAGCTGCACCATCCGCGAGGCCGCCTCGGGCGTGAGGGCGGTCGCGATCCGCGAGCGGGTGTACTCGCCGAGGTAGGTGATCGTGTCCGTCGCCTCCCCGATCCGTCCGAGCAGCTGCCGGGCCGCGGGCAGCTGGGCCCACCCCGCCTCGTGGCCGTGGGTCGTGGCCACCAGCCGCTCGGCGCCCGCCTTGCGCAGCGCCGGCGCCATCAGGCCGAGTGGGGCCGCGGCCCCGAACCACACCGACGTACAGCCGTGCTCGCGCAGCAGCCCGACCGCCCGCCGGGTCACCCCGGGGGTCGGCAGCAGCATCGTCGTACGCTCCCGTACGACGGTGAAGGGCTGCTCGGCGTCGAAGGCGGCCGTGGCCTCGACTCCCTCGCGGCTCCGCTTCCAGGTCGAGGCGTGGACGACGACCCGCTCGGGGTCGAGCCGCAGCGCCATGTTGTGCAGGAACGCCTGGATACCGCCGGGGCGGGGCGGGAAGTCGTTCGTCACGATCAGGGTCTTGTGCATCGCCGCAGACCTTACCGAAGCGGCCGTTCACAGCAGGGCCCGGCCACGTTGGTGGCCCGCGCACAGCCGGAGGGGACATCATGTTCCACTCGAGGCGGAAATCGAACGGCAGGGGATCCGGTGGAGACGACGGGCACGCGGCGGTCCTTGGCGTGGCTTGTGGGCGTCTGGGGTCTGACCAGGGTCGTCCTGCTGCTCTTCGTGTTCAAGGTGTACGTCTTCCCCGGCCCGGACGTCACCAGCGACGTCTCGGTCATCTACCAGGGCTGGTACGACGTGCTGCGCACCGGCACGTTCCCGTTGGACGACGTCACCTGGCAGTACCCGCCCGCCGGAGCCCTCGCCATACTCTCGCCCGCGCTGGTCTTCTGGCTGGACTATCCGTCGGCGTTCTTCGTCCTGGCGTTCACCGCCGACCTGGCCGTGCTGCTGCTCCTGCTGTACGCGGGGCTGCGCCCGGGCCGTACGCTGCGCGGGGCCTGGGTGTGGGTGGCGGGCGCGGCCCTGCTCGGACCGACCGTGTACGCGCGCTACGACGTGATGGTGACCGCGGTCGCCGTGGCGGCGCTGCTCGCGGGCGCCCGCCATCCGCGGCTGATGGGGGCGCTGACGGCCTTCGGGGCGATGCTGAAGGTGTGGCCGGTACTGCTGCTGCTCGCGGCCCGCAGCCGCGCCGCCTGGGGGTGGGCCGCGCTGACCGCCGGTGCCCTGGCCGCGGTGTTCGCCCTCGCCATGCCGGGCGCCTTCGCCTTCCTGACCTTCCAGCGCGACCGCGGCACCGAGGTGGAGTCGCTGGGCGCGCTGGTCTTCCATGTGGCCCGGCAGTACGGCTGGGACGGCCAGGTGCTGCTGAACTACGGCTCGGTGGAGTTCCTCGGTCCGTACGTCGGTGTCGTCAGCGCGGCCGCCCTGGGCCTGAGCGGGCTGGCCTTCGGCTGGCTGCTGCTGTGGCGGCTGCGGGCGCGGCGGTTCGAGGCGCACACGCTCGCGGACGCGGCGTTCGTGGCGGTGCTGATGTTCACGACGACGAGCCGGGTGATCAGCCCGCAGTACATGGTGTGGCTGGTCGGTCTCGCGGCGGTGTGCCTGTGCTTCCGCGAGAACCGGATGCGGCTCCCGGTCGCCCTGGTCCTCGCCGCGTGCCTCGCCACGGTCCTGGAGTTCCCGGTCTGGTTCTCGCACGTCGTCGCCAGCGACGGCCGCGGAATCACCCTGCTGTTCCTGCGCAACGGCCTGCTGGTCCTCGCCACCGTCCTCGCGGCCCGCGTGCTGTGGCGCGCGACGGTCACCCGGGCCGCCTCCGTCACCGTCCCCGCACAGCCCAGCCGCCCCAGGGAAACGTCCCTGCCGTCCTGAGCCCGGCCGCCGAGCGGGCCCCGGCTCACCCCAGCTGTGCCCGCAGATACTCCCCCCACTGGGCCGTGAAGTCCTCCAGCGTGGTCCCGAGGACCTCCTTCAGCGCGCCCTCGACCGCCCCGTCCCGCCGCTCGTGGCCGCCCACGGCGCGGTAGAACTCGGCGAGCCTGACCTCGCCCCAGCGGTCGGCGATCATGCGGCAGGCCATCCAGCCGCCCTCGTAGGCCTGGGCCAGCGAGGTCGCGTCGCCGGCGAACCCGAAGTCCGCGTCCGTGGGGAGGCTCTGCGGCATCCGGCCCTCGGTCACCGCCCGCCGCAGCTCGGGGGCCGCCTGGGCCGGGGAGCGGCCGCTGCCGAGGTAGCCGACCCAGTCGGCGTAGCCCTCGGAGAGCCACAGCGGGGTGGCGGCGGTGGTGTGGCTGCGGGTGGCGACGTGCGTGGTCTCGTGGGTGAGGACGACCTGCTTGCCGGTGTCGCCGAGGACGCCGTAGGCGTCGGGGTTCAGGATGATCCGGTCGGCGGGCGCGCCTGCCGGGGCGCCGGTCTCGCCGGTGGTGACCGCGGCGATCCCCCGGTAGGAGGACGCGGGCGAGCCGAGCAGCCCGGCCATGTCGGTCAGCGACCCCGGTACGAGGACGACGACGTGCCGGGTCCAGTTCGTGCCCCACGCCTGCGCCACGGCCGGTACCGCGTGATCGGCGAGCCGCGTGTAGGACCGCAGCTCGTCGGCGGACCGCCCGACGCCCAGGACGAGGCTGTCATGCCCGCGTACGGCCACGACCTCGCCCTGGTCCCAGAGCTGCTCGGCGGACCCCTTGGCGGGCCGGTCCGACGCGACGGACCAGTGGCCCTCGGCGTCCCGCTCCAGGTTCAGGGTGCGGCCGGCCCGGACGGGGGCGCGGTCGTAGCCCTCGACGCGATAGCGCAGCTCGGCGTCGGCGACGGCGGTGTCGCCGGTGCGGCGCAGCCCGGTCAGGCGGTACGACCAGTCGGCCAGCGGCACCGCGCGCAGATTGCCGAACCAGCCCCGCGCACCGGTGCGCAGAAAGGCGGTCTCGTCCCGGTCGCGGACCGCGGTCGCCCGCCGGTCGAGGAGGCTCTGCACCTCATCGCGGGCGCTGTCGGTCGCCGGCCGCCCGCCGCAGCCCACCAGCCCGATCAGCAGGAGGCAGACGGCGACGACGACTCGCGTTCCCGACGCCCGCCTTCGACCAGCCACTTCCCGATCGTACGGCGGCTCAGGCGCGGAGGTCAGACCCTGGTGACCGTCGCCCCGGGGATCATGCCCACCGGGTCGTAGCGGACGGGCGCGCCGGGGTAGGGCGCGTGGATCACCTGGCCGTTGCCCATGTACATCCCGACGTGGCTGGCGTCGGAGCGGTAGGTGACGACGTCGCCGGGCTGGGCCTCGGAGAGCGGGACCTGCCGGCCGGCGTACCGCTGCCCCTGCGAGGTGCGCGGCAGGGAGACGCCGGCCTGGGCGTAGGACCACTGGATCAGGCCCGAGCAGTCGAAGCCGGAGGGCCCGTTGGCACCCCAGATGTACGGCCTGCCCAGGGCGGACTGGGCGGCGGCGACGGCGGCCGCGGCGCGTCCGGAGGCCGGGACGGCACCGCCGAAGTCGGGCAGGTCCATCCGGCCGGAGCGCGATGCTCGGTCGTAGGCGGCGCGGGCGCTGTCCGTCATGGAGTTGAGCAGCCTGCGGGCCTCGGCGAGTTTGCGCTCGACGGTCCGCTTGTGGCCGGCGACCGCGACGCGGCTCTTCTCCAGCTCGACGAGCTTCCCGGCAGCCTCGGCGCGTTCCTGCGCGAGCTCGCGCATGGCGCCCTGGAGCTCCTTGAGCTCGCCGGCCTGATGGGCGCTGATGCGGGCGAGCGCGGCGGCCTTGTCGAGGTAGTCCTCGGGGTCGTCGGAGAGCAGCAGGGCGAGGGAGGGGTCGAGGCCGCCGGAGCGGTACTGGGCGCCGGCCAGCGAACCGAGCACGTCCCGCTTGGCGTTGATGTCCTCCTGCTGCCGGGCGATGCGGTCCTGGGCCCGGTGCACCTGCTCGCGGAGCGCGTCGGCGCGCTCGTCGGCCTTGTTGTACGCCTCGGTGGCCTTCTCGGCCTCCTCGTAGAGGCGGTCCACCTTGGCCCGGGTGTCGTCCTGTGGCGCGGCCGTGGCCGGTGTGACCCCGAGGGCCGCGGCGGCGGCAGACATGACGCAGAGCGCTGCGTTGGCGCCACGGTCGAACCCGGGCGATGCAAGGCGACGATGGGACCCCACGGGAAGCCGCTCTCCTTCCGCTGGCGGACAGGACCGTTTCCCCGGCGTCGGGGAAACGCGGCAGACAGTAGCTCCGTGCGGGGGCGGCGACCAACGACCGTGGCGGGCACGCAAAGTGACGCCCCGCCTCTGACGCAGGTCATCGGCGGGGCGTGGGGTCAGGCGGGGGTGCCGTAATTCGCTCGTTCGGGCGGCACTCCGTGTTGATCTTGCGGGCGTCGAGCCGGGATCAGATGCGCACGCCGAACTGGAACGGCATGTTGTTGATCGACTCGTAGCGCACGACCGTGCCGGTGCGCGGGGCGTGCAGCACCTGGCCGTTGCCCGCGTAGAAGCCGACGTGGTGCTGGTCGCCGTAGAAGATGACCAGGTCGCCGACCTTGAGCTGGGACTGGCTGTAGATCTGCGTGCCGGCGGTGGCCTGGGCCTGCGAGGTGCGCGGGATGGAGACGCCGGCCTGGGCGAAGGCCCAGGAGGTCAGGCCCGAGCAGTCGAAGGAGGACGGGCCGGAGGCGCCGTAGACGTAGGGCGAGCCGATGACGCTCTGGGCGGCCTGGAAGGCGGCCATGGCGCGGCCGGAGGCGGCGCCGGTGTTGCCGAGGTCGACGCGGTCGGCGGCGGAGCGGCTGGCGCGGGACTCCTCGGCGGCGAGGGCGGCCTTCTCGGCGGCCGTCAGGGAGTTGAGCAGCTTCTGGGCCTCGGCGAGCTTGCCTTGAACCTGCTTCTTCTTCTTGCCCAGTTCGGTGCGGGTGGAGGCGAGGTCCTTGAGCTTCTCGGAGGCCTCGGCGCGCTGCTGGGCGAGCTCGCGCTGCTTCTCCTGGACCTTCTTCAGCGACTCGACCTGCTGAGCGCTGAGCTGGTCCATCGTGGACGCCTTGTCCAGGTAGTCGTCCGGGTCGGACGACAGGAACAGCTGGACGGAGGAGTCGATGCTGCCGGTGCGGTACTGGGCAGCGGCCGCGAGGCCCATGGAGTCACGCAGCTCGTTCAGGTCTTCCTGACCGCGGGCCACGTTGTCCTGGATGGTGGAGATCTCCTTCTGGAGCTTCTCCTGCTTCTCCTTGGCGCCGTTGTACTTCTCGGTGGCCTGCTCGGCCTCCTCGTAGAGCTTGTCGACCTTGGCCTTGACCTCGTCCTTGCTCGGCTTCTCGCTGGGGGCCGCGTTGGCCGCCTGCGCACTGATGGCCACGGCTGCAGCCGCCGCGGTGGTGAGCACGGTCACGCGCGCTCGGCTCGGCTGCTTCG
This sequence comes from Streptomyces sp. Y7, assembly GCF_043195415.1. Classification (NCBI taxonomy): domain Bacteria; kingdom Bacillati; phylum Actinomycetota; class Actinomycetes; order Kitasatosporales; family Streptomycetaceae; genus Streptomyces; species Streptomyces sp. Y7. Next base: position 199,354 of record NZ_JBIDDQ010000004.1, on the reverse strand, counting down.
GTCGACGGTGGGACGCCACTGAGGTGAAACCCTTCTTGTGAGTGATCACCCGCTCGGAGGTTCGAGGCCAGACCCTAGTGACCCTCCTGTGATCAGATCAAATCCTCACAGGAAAAATCTCGTCACACACTGCATTCTTTACACACAACTCACATGGTGTGATGCGCGGTTGACACTACGTTGCGCGACGGTCCACCCAATTCGGGCATTGCCCCTGTACGTTGACCGATTCAGGACAGTCGCTTCAGAAGCACCGCAGAAGCCACCGGGCGTGCGCCGGCGCGCGCCACTCCGTCGGCGACCTCGCGGTCGGTGGAGGCGACGATGACCGGACGCCCGGGCGGCTCGGCGCGCACCAGCTGGCGGATCAGCTCGTCGGCGGTCACGCCCGGCTTGGAGAACAGCACCCGCACCCCGCGCGGCGGCGCGAGCAGCACCGGCGCGGCCAGTTCGGCCCCGTCGAAGACGCAGGTCACCTCGGCGCCGGTCTGCGCGGCGAGCTGCGAGAGCTGGCCGAGCAGCCGCAGACGCTGCTTCTCCAGCGGCATCTGGGGATAGCCCGTCTTGGTGACGTTGTAGCCGTCGACCACCAAGTGGGCCTGCGGCAGGGCGAGAAGCTGGTCCAGGATCGCCGGGTCGTTTTCGGACAACGCCCGGGCGGCGATGTCCTTCGGGGTCATTCGTCCCGGTTCGACCGCGTCGACGGTCTCGGCGGGGCGCACGGAGACCGGCGGCAACGCCAGTTCCCGGCGCAGCCCTTGGGTGGCGTCCAGCAGGGTGTCCAGAAGCAGCCGGACGCGCATGTCCTCGACACTGCGCCCCTCGCGTGCCGCTCTGCGCGTGGCCTCCAGGGCGGCCTCGGCCTCCCCGAGCCGCGCCTTGAGCCGACGGGTCTCGCTCTCCGCCGCGGAGACCTGCGTGTGCCCCTCGGCGCGCACGGACTCGATCTCGCTCTGGACCTTGCGCAGGGCGGCCTCGCCGCGCTTGACGTCGCTGAGGGCGGAGCGCAGCTTGCGGTGAAGCGATTCGGCTTCCTTCTTGGCCGCGTCCAGCTCGGTGCGCAGCCGCTCGGCCTCGTCCCGGGTGTGCTCCCGGGCGTCGGCGAGCTCCTCACGCAGCCGCTCCAGCTCGGCGCGGGTCTCCTCGTCGGCGCGCTCGGCATCGGCCCGCTGGGCCTCCTCGCCGGCCGCGGTGACCAGCTTGACCCAGCCGGTGGGCCGCAGAACATAGGCCGCGGCCGCCACGTCGAGCGGGTCCGCGGCCGGAGGCGCCGAGCCTGAGTCGAGGGCGCCGGTCAGCTCCGGCTGGGCCTCTCTGAGTTTCTCGCCGATGCGCTGGCGGAACAGCGGATCGGTCTCCAGCGCGGCGGCCATCGCGTTGCCGGCGAACTTGGCCCGCCGGTTCGGCGCGAATCTGGCGTACTGGCGAAGCTGCGCGGGCAGTTCGCCGACGGTCAGCCCGCCGAAGCCGTCGGACACGATCTGTACGACCCTGCGCCGTACGCCGTCGGGCAGCGGACGGTCGAGCACCTCGGCGGCGCCGTCGCCCGGCCCCCCGCCTTGTGTCTCCACCATCCGTCACACCCCAATGCGTGTGCGGGGTCGGCTCCCGTCAGGAGCCGGCGCCCGGCCTGTCCACCAGTTCCACCTTGTCCACCGCGTTGCACCAGCGGCAGCGCACCGACTCGATCGTCTCACTGAGCACCTCGCGCTCCTCGACCTTCGGCTCGCCGGCCAGATCGAGGTGCATGTACTCCACGACCTTGGACGAACGCGTCACGTCGAAGCGCGTGAGATTGCCACAGAGGGTGCAGCGCCACCGCGTGGTGTCGGTAGGCAGGGGAACCGTCATCGTGACTGCGCTCTTTTCCTGTAGGACTTCCATTGTCGGCGACGCGCCGGGCTCCGGTGCGTGTGGCTCGTAACCCTACGGCCTGGCGGGTACTCGTCGCCCGTCCGTCCACGGCGGCGAGGCGGTCTGTGCGAGTGCGTCCCGTTACGTCATGCTCTGTATTCATGATCGGCAACTGGAGCGTGGCGCATTTCCGGGCTCGGTTCGGCAGGGCCGCGGGTCGATCGGCCGTCGGGTCGTCGGCGCCGGTGACATACGGGCTGATCATCCTGTGCTGCCTGCTCTTCCTGCTGAGCCCGGCGGCGGGACTCAATCCGGCGTACGGCACCGGCGAGGAGCTGGTCGCGGCGCAGCGAGCCTATTTCCACCGCTGGGGCGTGGTGCCCGCGGAACTGTTCGAGGGCGCGCCCCGGGCCGCCCTCACTCCCGCGACGGCCCTGTTCGTGCACGGCAGCTGGGTGCACCTGCTCGGCAACATGCTCTTCCTCTACGTCTTCGGCGCGATGACCGAGGAACGGATGGGCCGCGTCCAGTTCACGCTGTTCTATCTCGGCTGCGGCTATCTGGCCCTGCTGGGCTACGCCGCCGCCAACGACGACTCGGCCCAGTCCCTGGTCGGCGCGTCGGGGGCGATCTCGGCCGTCCTCGGCGCGTTCCTGTTCCTCTTCCCCGGAGCGCGGGTGACAAGCCTGCTGCCGTTTCTGCTCTTCCTGCCGCTGCGCTTCCCGGCCTGGGTCGTGCTGCCCTTCTGGGTGGCCCTGCAGTGGGTGGCGGCCGGGCGGGCGGCGCAGGGGCCCGGGGTGGCGTACCTGGCGCACCTGGTGGGGTTCGGGCTGGGCTTCGGCTACGCGTGGGCCCGGTTCGGGCGGCCTACTAGAGTGAAAGCCGCCCCAGCTCCGGCCCCCGAGGGAGAGAACCAGCCGTGATCACCGCGATCGTCCTGATCAAGACCAGCGTGGACCGGATCCCCGAGATCGCGGAGCGGATCGCTTCGCTGGAGAACGTGACCGAGGTCTTCTCCGTCACCGGCACCTACGACCTGATCGCCATGGTGCGGGTGAAGGAGCACGAGGAGCTCGCCGAGGTCATCCCCGGCCGGATCAGCAAGATCCCCGGTGTCGAGGGCACGGACACGCACGTGGCCTTCCGCACCTACTCCCAGCACGACATCGAGGCCGCGTTCGCCATCGGCCTGGACAGCTGACACCCGGGCGCCGCTCAGGATGAGGAGTTCTTCATCCTGGGCTCATCCTGAACGCCGGAAGCGGTGGGCAGGATCGCCCGTATGGCCTTCTCGCACCGGATCGCGGCCCTCGCCGCCGTGGTGGCGATCCCGCTGGGCATCGCCGCGACCAGTTTCGCCCTCACCGACCAGCCGAAGTCGCCCGAGGTCCCGCCGAGGGTGGAGCTGGACAGCGGCTCCCCCACGCCGACGCCCACCCGGCCCGCGCCGACACCGACACCGAGCGACGAGGTCGTCTCCCGCCCACCGGTGACCGACAGCCCCGCGAGGGACGACGATGACGACGCCTCCGACTCCTCCGACGCCTCGGACGACGACCGCGGCGACGACGGCTGAGCGTTCTGCTGGGGGGCCGCGCCGGGTGGTCGGCCGTCTGCGGGCTCGTCGCGGCTGGTCGCGCAGTTCCCCGCGCCCCGTCCAGGGGCGCTGCTGTGAGGAATGTTCCTGTGGCGACGCCCCCTGACCCCGTGCGTCGGCGGATCTCCGCGCGGGTCCGGATCCTGCTGTGGCTGCTGCTCGTGATGGCTGTCGGTCTGGTGTCCGTGGCCACGACCACGCGCTCGATCCTGCTGCGGGACGTCGACCACCGGGCGAACGGCCTGCTCGCGCAGGAGGCCGGCGAGTTCGCCAACTTCGAGGAGCGTGGCGTCGATCCCGAGACGGGCCGCCCGTTCACCGATCCGTCCCGGCTGCTGCGCGAGTTCCTGGTACGGCAGTACGCCGACCCGGACGAGGAGCTGATCGGCCTGGTGGGCCGGGCGGGCGACACCCCGGCCCAGATCATCCAGCCGCGCGAGATCCCGGTCGCCGTGCCGTTGCACGAGGACACCGCCGCCCGCCGCCGTATCTTCGACTCCCCCGCCTCGTCGGGCACGGTCGAGCGGTCCTCCGGCGAGATCCGCTGGGCGAAGGTCGCCGTCGCGCGGGCCGGCGGGGAGACGGAGGCCGCGTTCGTCGTGGCCTTCCACCCCGGGCGCCAACAGGCGGCGGTGAACGCGGAGTTCCGTATCCTGCTCGCCATCTCCGGCGTGGCCCTGCTGCTGACCACCGGCATCGGCTGGGCGGTCGCGGGCCGCATCCTCAAGCCCGTACGGCTGGTGCGCACCGCGGCCGCGCAGCTCACCGAGCAGGACCTCACCCGCCGTATCCCGGTGCACGGGCGCGACGACATCGCCGCGCTCGCGGAGACCTTCAACGCGATGCTCGACCGGCTGGAGCGCGCCTTCGCCGCCCAGCGCGAGTTCGTCGACGACGCGGGCCACGAGCTGCGCACGCCGATCACCATCGTGCGCGGCCACCTGGAGCTGATGGGCGACGATCCGGCCGAGCGCGAGGAGACGATACGGCTGGTCACCGACGAACTGGACCGGATGAGCCGCATCGTGGAGGACCTGCTGCTGCTCGCCAAGGCCGAGCGCCCCGACTTCGTCACTCCGGAGCCGGTGCAGCTCGCCGAGCTCACCGCCGACGTCTACGTCAAGGCCCGCACCCTCGGCGAGCGGGACTGGCAGCTGGCCGAGGTGGCCGACGTGGAGGCCGAGCTGGACGCCCAGCGGATCACCCAGGCGATGGTCCAGCTCGCCCAGAACGCCGTGCAGCACACCGCGCCCGGCCAGTCCGTGCGGATCGGCTCCCGGGCCGACGGACAGCGCGTCGAGCTCTACGTCGCCGACTCCGGCTGCGGGGTGCAGCCACAGGACGCCCACGTGATCTTCGAACGGTTCCGGCGCGGCACGTCCCGGCGCGGCGCCCGGGGCTCCGGGGCCGGGCTCGGGCTGTCGATCGTCCGGGCCATCGCCGAGGCGCACGGCGGCCGGGTGGGGCTGCGCGTCACGGAGGGCGGCGGCGCCACCTTCGTACTGGCACTGGGAGAGGGACACACGTGAACCGGATCCTCATCGTCGAGGACGAGGAGCGCATCGCCTCCTTCGTCGAGAAGGGCCTGCGCTCCAACGGCTTCACCACGACCGTCGTCGGCGACGGCGAGGCGGCGTACGAGTACGCCGTCACGGGCGCCTTCGACCTGGTGGTCCTGGACATCGGCCTGCCCGGCCGGGACGGGTTCACGGTGCTGCGCGAGATGCGCGAGGCCCGGGTGACCGTCCCGGTGATCGTGCTGACCGCGCGGGACTCCGTACGGGACACGGTGGCCGGTCTGGAGGGCGGCGCCGACGACTGGATGACCAAGCCGTTCCGCTTCGAGGAACTGCTCGCCCGGGTACGGCTGCGCCTGCGTACGGCGGCCAGGGCGCCCGAGGTGACGGTGCTGCGGTCCGGCCCGCTCACCCTGGACCTGCGCACCCGGCGGGCCCGGTCCGGGGAGCGGACGGTCGACCTGACGGCCCGAGAGTTCGTGCTCCTGGAGCTGTTCCTGAGGCATCCGGGGCAGGTACTGTCCCGCGAGCAGATCCTGTCGCACGTGTGGGGCTACGACTTCGACCCGGGCTCCAACATCGTGGACGTGTACGTGCGGGCGCTGCGCAAGAAGCTCGGCGCCGAACGGGTCGAGACCGTCCGCGGCGTGGGGTACCGGCTGCCCGCGTGAACTCCCCCTCATGTACCGCTCATCGAGGGCTCACGGCTCGGGTGAACCCTCGATGACGTGACCCTGAACCTCCGTTCGCTCGCGGCCCTGTGCGGGGCGCTCTCGCTGTGCGCGCTGCTGGCGGTGCCCGGCAACTTCGCGGGTCTCGGCGCCGACGCCCGCCTCACCCTCGCCGTGTTCGCGCTGGCGACCTGCGCCTGGATCGCGACGCCGGTCGACGACACGTACATCGCGCTGGGCGCCGGGCTGGCGCTGACGGTGACCGGGGTGATCAGCAGCGACACGCTGTTCGGCACCCTCGGCGACTCCACGGTCTGGCTGCTGATCTGCGCCTTCGTGCTGGCGGCCGCGGTGACCCGGACGGGGCTGGCGGGGCGGGCGGCGGCGTTCCTGGTCGGCGGGGCGCGCACGGTGCGGCAGCTGGTGCATCTGACGACCGCCGCGCTGGTCGTCACGGCGTTCGCGGTGCCGGCCACCTCGGGGCGGGCGGCCCTCGCGCTGCCCGTGTTCCTCGCGCTCGCCAAGGCGCTGGCCGGCCGGCGGCGACTGGTCGTGATGCTGGCGCTGCTGTTCCCGACCGTGATCCTGCTGTCGGCGGTGGCGACCCTGATCGGGGCGGGCGCGCATCTGATCACCGTGTCGGTGCTGTGGCAGGCCACGGGTGAACGGATCGGCTTCACCGAATGGCTGCTGCTGGGGCTGCCGCTGGCCGTGGCCTCCTCGCACCTGGCCGCCGAGGCCGTTCTCCTGACCACCACCCGCCGCACGGACCGCAAGGGCTCCGTGCGCATCACGCCCGAGCAGATCCAGGAGCACAGCGACCACCCGGTCACCGGTCCCTGGTCGCAGGCCGAGAAGCGGTGCGCGCTGCTGCTCGGCACGGTGGTGCTGCTGTGGTGCAGCGAGCCGCTGCACCGGGTGCCGCCCGCGGTCGTGGCGCTGATCGGCGCGGTGGTGGCGGCCTCGCCGGCCCTGGGGACCGTGCATCTGAAGGACGCGCTGAAGACGGTTCCCTGGGCGCTGCTGCTGTTCATGGCGGCGACGATGGCGATGGGCGTGGCGCTCGCCGACTCCGGGGCGGCGGAGTGGCTGGTCGGCGGGCTTCCGTCGGGCGTCAGCCCGCTGCTGTTCCTGGTCGTCGTGGTGGTGATCAGTACGGCGGCCCATCTGGTCCTGCAGTCCCGGTCGGCCCGGTCCTCGGTGCTGGTGCCGTTGGTGGTCGCGGCGGCGGTGGGGGCCGGGGTGAATCCGGTCGCGGCGGCGCTCGCGTCCACCGCGGCGGCCGGGTTCTGCCACACCCTCCCGGCCTCCGCCAAGCCGGTCACGCTCTTCTCCGACCTTCCCGGGACGCCGACGTACACCCCGCGGGACCTGTTGCGGCTGTCCGCCGTGCTGGCGCCGCTGACGGCTGCCCTCGTTCTGCTGTTCGCCGTGGCGGTGTGGCCGCTGCTGGGCGTTCCACTGTGAGTGCCGCGTCAGGCCGTCGGCCGTCTGCGGCGCCGTTGTGGCTGGTCGCGCAGTTCCCCGCGCCCCTCGGGGCGTTGCCTCAGTGCCGCGCCTACATTCGATCTGCCTAGGAGACCTCCGATGCTGACCCGAGTAGTCGTAGCCCCCAGTGGGTTCAAGGAGTCGTTGTCCGCGCAGGCCGCCGCCGATGCCATCGCGGGTGGGGTGCGGCGGGTGCTGCCGGAGGCCGTGCTCGATCTGATTCCGCTGGTGGACGGTGGTGAGGGGACCGCCACCGCCCTGGCCGCCGCGACCGGCGGGCGGCTCGTCGCCCTGCCCGCCACGGGGCCCGTGGGCGAACGCCTCGGCACTCACTTCGCGCTGCTCGGCTCCCGGGACACGGCGGTGGTGGAGATGGCCGCGGTGGCCGGGCTGTCCCTCGTCCCCCGGGCCCGGCGCGATCCGGGTGCCACGACGACGTACGGCGTCGGCGAGCTGATCCGTGCCGCGCTCGACACCGGCGTACGGCGGATCCTGGTCGGGTGCGGCGACTCCGGGACCTCCGACGGGGGCGCCGGCGCGCTCCAGGCCCTCGGCGCCCGGCTGCTGGACGCCGACGGCTTCGAACTGCCGTACGGAGGGCGGGAGTTGACGCGGCTCGCCCGGATCGACCCGTCCGGGCTGGATCCGCGGCTGCGGGGCGTGGAGCTGGTCGTCGCCTGCAATCCGTACAACGTGCTGTGCGGCGAGCGCGGTGTGGCCCGTGTCTTCGGACCGCAGAAAGGCGCGACGCCCGCGCAGGTGGAGGACCTGTCGGCGGGGCTGGAGAACTGGGCGCGCGTCCTCACCCGTGATCTGGGGGTGGTGGGGACGGACCTGTACGGCGGTCCCGGCACCGGGGCATCCGGCGGTCTGGGCGCCGGCCTCGCCGCGCTGGGCGCCCGCCTGCTCCCCCGCTTCGACGTGCTCCTCGACCACCTCGATCTGGACGCCCGCCTGGCCCGCGCCGACCTGGTCGTCACCGCCGAGGGCGCCCTGGACCGCCAGACGCCCCACGGCAAGGTCCCGGCCGAGGTGGCCCGCCGGGCCAAGCTGTACGGCCGCCCGGTGCTCGCGCTGGCGGGCACGCTGGGCGAGGGCGCCCACGACGTGCCCGGCGTCGACGCGTTCAGCGGCATCCTGCCCGCGCCGATGGCCCTGGCGGAGGCCCTGGTGCGGGCCTCCGAACTCCTCACGGACGCCACCGAACGCGCCCTGCGGATGATCCTGCTGGGCGCCCGGCTACCGGCTCACGCGGAGGTGTCCGGCACGCAACGACCGTCCTCGGTGCGGTAGTTCCACTTCGCACCGTCCGTCACGAGCTCCTTGACGGCGTTCACGAACCGCTCGACGTGCTCGTCCGGCGTCCCGGCACCGAAGCTGACGCGGATGGCGTTGAGGGACTTCTCGCCGGGAGCCGCCTCGGGGGCACCGCACTCGCCCTGGGACTGCGGGTCGCTGCCGAGCAGGGTGCGGACCAGCGGGTGGGCGCAGAACAGGCCGTCCCGTACCCCGATGCCGTACTCGGCGGAGAGGGCGGCGGCGAAGTGGGAGCTGTTCCAGCCCGCGACGACGAAGGAGATCACACCGACGCGCGGGGCGTCGTCGCCGAAGAGGGAGAGGATCCGGACCTCGGGCACCTCGGCGAGGCCGGTCCGCACCTTCTCGATCAGGTACCGCTCACGGGCGACCAGGTCGTCGAAACCGGCGTCGGTGAGGGCCTTGCAGGCGGAGGCGATGGAGTAGGCGCCGATGACGTTCGGGGAGCCCGCCTCGTGCCGGGCGGCGCTGTCGTGCCACTCGACGTCGACGCCGCCGTCGGCACGCCGGGACACCTTGCGGCTGGCGCCGCCGCCCGCGAGGTACGGCTCCGCCGCGCGCAGCCAGTCGGCACGGCCGGCGAGCACACCGGAGCCGAACGGGGCGTACAGCTTGTGGCCGGAGAAGGCGACCCAGTCGACGTCCAGGTCACGGACGCTGACCGCGTGGTGCGGGGCCAGCTGGGCGGCGTCCAGGACGATCCGGGCGCCGTGCGCGTGCGCGGCCGCGGCCAGCTCCCGCACCGGCCACAGCTCGCCGGTGACGTTCGAGGCGCCGGTGACGCAGACCAGGGCCGGGCCGTGGCCCCCTTCAACCGACACAGTGCGGTCGGCGAGGGCACGCTCCAGGGTCTCGACGGCCTCGCGGTGGGTGCGCGGGGCGTCGAGGCAGGTGACCCGGGCGTCACGCCAGGGCAGCAGGGAGGCGTGGTGCTCGGTCTCGAAGACGAAGACCTGGCAGTCGGCCGGGAGGGCGGCGGCGAGGAGGTTCAGCGAGTCGGTGGTGGACCGGGTGAAGACGACCTGGTCGCCGTCCCGGCAGTCGAGGAACTCGGCGACCGTCCGGCGGGCGTTCTCGAACAGGTCGGTGGAGAGCTGGGAGAGGTAGCCGGCACCGCGGTGGACGCTGCCGTAGTACGGCGCGTAGGCGGCCACGTCGTCCCACACGCGCTGGAGGGCGGGGGCGCTGGCGGCGTAGTCGAGCGCGGCGTAGGTGACCTCGCCGCCGGTCACCAGCGGGACGGTGACATCACGGCCCAGAACGGGCAGGGGGGCACAAATGGTCTGGACGGAGGCAGCGGTGGAGACGGACATGGCGGAACTCCCGTGAGAGGCATACCGGTCGGGGCATGCGGAGAAAGAGAAAGAAGGTGCGCGGAGGCGGGGCTCGGCGGCCCTATCGCATTCGCTTGCTCACGGAAGACTCCCTCGAACGACCAGGACCCCTGGTTTCGAGAGGGGCCCGCGCTTGCCGTAGACCTCGCTGCCTACGGCCTGGTCTTCACCCGGGGCACCCCGCCACGGACGGAGGGTTGCCGGACAGTCGGCCGGGGCCTCATGACTGTCACTCATGACCTGGTACAGGAACGTACGTGAAATGATCGTCGCCCCGCAACCCGTGTCCGGATCGCGGGACGACATCAGGTGCCCGCTAGGCGTTGCTCGCGGCGACCCACCGCTCCAGCGTCCGCTTCGCGGAGCCCGAGTCGATCGACTCCGCCGCCTTCGCCATGCCGGCCCGGATCTGCTCCGTCAGCGGCCCGTCGCCGGGCTCCAGCGCCACCAGCGCCGCCGCCGCGTTCAGCAGGACGGCGTCGCGCACGGGGCCCGTCTCGCCGTCCAGCAGGCGCCGGGCGACCTCGGCGTTGTAGGACGCGTCGGCGCCGCGCAGGGCCTCCACGGGCACCAGCTCGATGCCGACGTCGCGCGGGTCGAAGGCCTCCTCGGTCACCTTGCCGTCGCGCACGACCCACACCCGCGAGGTGGCGGTGGTCGTCAGCTCGTCGAGCCCGTCGTCGCCGCGGAACACCAGGGAGGAGTTGCCGCGCTCGGCGAAGACGCCCGCGACGATCGGCGCCATGCGCGGGTCGGCGACGCCGACCGCCTGGGCCCGCACCTTGGCCGGGTTGGTCAGCGGACCGAGCACGTTGAAGGTCGTCCGGATGCCCAACTGCCCGCGTGCCGCGGCCACGTGGCGCAGCGACGGGTGGAACTTCACCGCGAAGCAGAAGGTGATCCCGGCCTGCTCGGCGACCTGTGCCACCCGGTTCACGGGCAGCTCCAGATTGACGCCGAGCTTCTCCAGCACGTCCGAGGCGCCGGACGCCGACGACGCCGCCCGGTTGCCGTGCTTGACGACCTTCGCGCCGGTGCCGGCGATGACGATCGCCGACATCGTGGAGATGTTGACGGTCTTCGCGCCGTCGCCGCCCGTGCCGACGATGTCGACGGTCGGCCCCGGCACCTCGATCACGTTCGCGTGCTCGTACATCGTGCGGACGAGGCCGGTGATCTCCTGCACCGTCTCGCCCTTGGCCCGCAGCGCCACCACGAAACCGGCGATCTGCGCGTCCGTCGCCTCGCCGCGCATGATCAGGTCCATCGCCCACGCGGTGTCGTCGGCGGAGAGGTTGCGGCCGTCCAGCAGGCCGTTCAGCAGCAGGGGCCAGGAGCGGCCCGCCGCGGTGTCGCCTCCAGCGGGGGTCACAGCGCTCATAAGCCGCTCCAGGATCAGGTGTCCCGCACTACGGGACGTCAGTCTCAACGAGGTCCACCCTATCCAGCCCCGGGACACGGAGAAGGGCCCCGTCCGAAGACCGGACGGGGCCCTTCTGCCGTGGCGTGGCGTGCGCAGCGATCAGTGGTGGCCGTGGCCGCTCGTGATCTCCTTGTACTCCTCGACCGTCGGCTTGGGGATCTGGCCGTCCTCGCCGTAGTAGGAGCGGCTGAGCTTGGCGCGGAGCTTCTTGGAGCCCTTCACCTTGCGCTCGACGCCGTTCTCGTCGACGGTCGGGCCGATCTCGGCCGGCTTGTACTGCTCGTGCGCGGTGAGCGTGTACAGCGCGTCCTGGCTGAGCGGCTCGTGGACCTCGATGAACTCACCGTGCGGCAGGCGCTTGATGATGCCCGACTCCCGGCCGTGCAGCACCTTGTCCTTGTCCCGGCGCTGGAGGCCGAGGCAGATGCGCTTGGTGACGATGAACGCGAGGACCGGTCCGGCGAAGAAGCTGATCCGGACGAACCAGGTGACCGCGTTGATCGACAGGTGGAAGTGGGTGGCCCACAGGTCGTTGCCACCGCCGACCAGGCCGATCATGTACACCGTGACCCAGGCGACGCCGAACGCGGTACGCGTCGGGGCGTTGCGCGGGCGGTCCAGGATGTGGTGCTCGCGCTTGTCGCCGGTCACCCAGGACTCGATGAACGGGTACAGCGCGATCGCCGCCAGGACCAGACCGAAGAGCACCAGCGGGATGAACACGCCGAGGACCAGCGTGTGACCCCAGAAGTTGACCTCCCAGCCCGGCATGTACCGGACCAGACCCTCGGCGAAGCCCATGTACCAGTCGGGCTGGGCGCCCGTGGAGACCATGTCCGGCCGGTAGGGGCCGATGGCCCAGACCGGGTTGATCTGCGCGATCGCCGCGATCACCGCGATGACACCGAAGACCAGGAAGAAGAAGCCTCCGGCCTTGGCCATGTAGACCGGCAGCAGCGGCATGCCGACGACGTTCTTGTTGGTCTTTCCGGGGCCCGCGAACTGCGTGTGCTTGTGGTAGAAGACCAGGATCAGGTGGCCGACCACCAGACCGAGCATGATGCCCGGCAGCAGCAGGATGTGGATCGAGTAGAAGCGGGCGACGAAGTCGACGCCCGGGAACTCTCCGCCGAAGAGGAAGAACGAGATGTACGTGCCGACGATCGGCATGGACAGGATCGCGCCCTCGGTGAAGCGGACACCGGTGCCGGAGAGCAGGTCGTCCGGGAGCGAGTAGCCGGTGAAACCGGTGAACATGCCCAGGACGAACAGCAGGAAACCGAACAGCCAGTTGATCTCACGCGGCTTGCGGAACGCGCCCGTGAAGAACACGCGCATCATGTGCACGAACATGCCGGCGAGGAAGATCAGCGCGGCCCAGTGGTGGATCTGCCGGATGAGCAGACCACCGCGCACGTCGAAGGAGATGTGCAGCGTGGAGCTGAACGCCTCCGACATGAGCTGTCCCTGCAGCGGGACGTACGAGCCGTGGTACTCCACCTCGTTCATCGACGGGTGGAAGAACAGCGTCAGGTACACACCCGTGAGGATGATGATGATGAAGCTGTAGAGGCAGACCTCACCCAACATGAACGACCAGTGGTCGGGGAAGATCTTGCGCATGTTGGCCTTGGCCAGGGAGTAGATCCCCAGGCGGCCGTCGGCCCAGTCGGCGACGCGCTCGCCGGCCGGTGCCTTCCCGCGAGAGCGGGACTCGGTGGTCTCTGTAGTGCTCATCCGCGCTCCCAGAATGCAGGACCGACGGGCTCCGTGAAGTCGCCGAGCGCCTCGAGGTAGCCCTCGTCGTTCACACCGATGCGCAGCTGCGGCAGGGGGTGACCGGCCGGGCCGAAGATGACCTTGGCGCCGTCGGAGAGGTCGAAGGTGGACTGGTGGCAGGGGCAGAGCGCGTGGTGCGTCTGCTGCTCGTACAGGGAGATCGGGCAGCCCACGTGGGTGCAGATCTTCGAGTACGCGACGATGCCCTGGTACGACCAGTCGAGTTCCTGCTTGTCCTTGATGTCGTCCGGCTGGAGCCGGATGATCATCAGGGCCGCCTTGGCGATCTCGTTCTGGAAGTCGTGGTCGTGCTCCTCGAGGCCCTCCGGCTTGGCGAAGGTGAGGGAGCCGACCGCGACGTCCGCGGGACGCAGCGGCTCGTTGGTGTTCATGTTGACGAGCAGCTTGCCCTTGGACCACAGGGTGTGGCGCAGCTTGGTCCCGGGCAGCGGGCCGAGGTCACGCAGCAGGACGACACCGGAGAGCGGGAACAGGGCCAGCGCACCGAACATCGTGTTGCGGATCAGCTTGCGCCGACCGAGCGCCGACTCCTTGGCGCCCTGCTTGAAGTCGGCCATGACCTTGGCCTTGACCTCGGGCTCCGCGGCGATCGGGTGCCGCTCGTCCGCGACCTCCTCGTCCGACATCAGGGTGCGGGCCCAGTGGACCGCGCCCGCGCCGATGCAGAACAGCGCCGCACCGAGGGTCAGACCCAGCGCGAAGTTCAGCGCGTTGAGGTGACCGATCGGGAAGACGAAGATCGACTTGTCGTGCGGGATCGCCACGTACGAGGCGATGAAGCCCACGGTGGCGAGCATCGACACCGTGAACAGCAGGGCGACCGTGCGCTCGGACCGCTTGGCGGCCCGCTCGTCGATGTCCTGGATCCGGTGCTCGTGGGGCGGCAGTCCGGGGTCCGCGAAGGGATCCTTCTCGTCCGCTACCGCGACGGTGGCGTCCTGCTCAGCGGGCAGGTTCTCTTCTGGAATGTCTTGGCTACTCATGACTTCTTGGCCTTTGCGGTCCGAGCGGCGACCCAGATGGCGACCGCGATCAGGGCGCCGAGACCGAAGATCCAGGAGAAGAGGCCCTCACTGACCGGCCCGAGGCCGCCCAGCTCCAGACCACCCGGGTTGACCGTCTCGTCGCTGTTGACCGCGTGCAGGTACGCGATGATGTCCTTCTTGTTCTGCTCCGACAGCGTGGTGTCGGGGAAGGACGGCATGTTCTGCGGGCCGGTCTGCATGGCCTCGTAGATGTGCTTGGGGTCCACACCCTCGAGGCTCGGGGCGTACTTGCCCTTCGTCAGCGCGCCGCCCTTGCCGGTGAAGTTGTGGCACTGGGCGCAGTTGTTCCGGAAGAGCTCACCGCCCTTGGCGATGTCCGCTCCCTCCGGGCCGTACTGCTCCTCGGTGGGGACGGTCGGACCCGCGCCCAGGGAGGCGATGTACGCGGCGAGCTGGTCGATCTCGGCCTGCGAGTAGATGTTCTTCTTCGCCGGGACCTGGGCGCCCTGGGAGGTGGCGGCCGGCATACGGCCCGTCGACACCTGGAAGTCGACGGCGGCAGCGCCGACGCCCACCAGGCTCGGACCGTCGGAGGTGCCCTCACCGTTGGTTCCGTGGCAGCTGGCGCAGCCGACGGTGTAGAGCTTCTTGCCCTCCTCGATGGTGAGGGACTGGGCGGTTTCCTCGGCCTGCGCCTTGTCCGCGGGAGCGAACACGGCGTACAGCCCCCCCGTGCACGCCAGCGCGAGGAGTAGGACGACGACCGCCGCCAGCGGATGGCGTCGTCGTGCGGAGAGCTTTTTCACGGATTACCCCGGTGTCAGGATCTTCTGCGTCGATGCTTGCGTTAGGTGCGTTGTGGAACGCGCGCGGGATCGGGCCCGGCTACTTGATCATGTAGATCGTGGCGAAGAGGCCGATCCAGACGACATCGACGAAGTGCCAGTAGTAGGACACCACGATCGCGGCGGTCGCCTGCTCGTGCGTGAACCTCCGGGCCGCATAGGTACGGCCGAGGACCAGCAGGAAGGCGATGAGACCGCCCGTCACATGCAGTCCGTGGAAGCCGGTGGTCAGGTAGAAGACCGAACCGTACGGGCCGGACGAGAGCGAGATGCCCTCGTGCCGGACCAGCTCGGTGTACTCGTACACCTGACCGCCGATGAAGATCGCACCCATGATGAAGGTGACGATGAACCAGCCCCGGAGCTTCTTCACGTCACCGCGCTCGGCGGCGAAGACGCCGAGCTGGCAGGTGAGGGAGGAGAGCACCAGGATCGTGGTGTTCGTCGCCGAGAACGGGAAGTTCAAGGCCTCGGCCTGTGACTCCCAGTACTCGGGCCCCGTCACCGATCGCAGGGTGAAGTACATCGCGAAGAGGGCCGCGAAGAACATCAGCTCGGAACTCAGCCAGATGATGGTTCCGACGCTGGTGAGGTTCGGCCGGTTGACCGACGGGTGCGCGTGCCCGGTTTCTACTGTCGTTGCTGTCGCCACGACCGACATTATGTCGGTCGCTTATCCCGCCCTCACTCCGGGGGGTGCCGTTCGGAGTGTCTTGGCCGTTCGAACCGGTGTTGACGTGGTGTTCAAGGGAGTAGCATCCGCCGCATCGGGTCTTTCCGTACGACACTGACGTCTCGGAGGAAGCATGCAGCCGACCGCCACGGTGCTGGTCTACAGCGACGACTCCAACACCCGCGAGCAGGTGCGGCTGGCGACCGGGCGACGGCCCGCTCCCGACGTCCCCGTGGTGGAGTTCGTGGAGTGCGCGACCCCCGCAGCAGTCGTCAAGGAGCTGGACCGGGGCGGGATCGACGTCTGCGTCCTGGACGGCGAGGCCGTGCCGATGGGCGGCATGGGGGTCTGCCGGCAGATCAAGGACGAGGTGTTCAACTGCCCGCCCGTGCTGCTGCTCATCGGGCGGCCGCAGGACGCGTGGCTGGCCACGTGGAGCCGGGCCGAGGCGGCTGTGACGCTGCCTGTGGAGCCGGTGGAGTTCGCGGAGGCGTTGGCGGCCCTGCTGCGCACGAAGAGGCTGCAGAGCGCCTAGGGGACTGCCGGGCGCCTGAGAGTTCGGGGGCGCGGCTCCGTGGGTGGCTGCGGGTCCGGTGTGGCCGGTCGCGCAGTTCCCCGCGCCCCTGAGGTTGGTCGCCGTGCCCTCGGTCTAGACGCTCTGCGGCCTCAGCCGTGCGCGTTCCGCGGGGCTCGGGCCGTCGGGGGTGCCGGCCACCAGGGCGCTGCCGTTGCGCCATTTCTTCCAGTCCAGGTTCCAGTCACCGAAGCCGTTGCCGAACGGTTCCATCGTGTTGCCGTACGAGTTGACGACCTTGACGATGTCGCCCTCGCGGACGTTGTCGAAGAACCACTCGGCGTTGGCGGTGCTCATGCCGGTGCAGCCGTGGCTGACGTTGGCGTAGCCCTGGGAGCCGACCGACCAGGGGGCGGCGTGGACGTATTCGCCGCTCCAGGTCACCCGGGTGGCGTAGTAGACGGGTAGGTCGTACGACTCCGAGGAACCCTCGGCTATGCCGATGCTGGTGCCGCGCATCCGTACGAAGTACTCCTTGCCCAGGATCACCTTGACGCCGTTGCGGGTCTCGAAGCCGGGCTTGCCCGTCGTGACGGGTATGGACCGCACCTCCTCGCCGTTGCGGTAGAGCGTCAACTGGTGCGTGGAGGCGTCCGTGACGGCTATGACCTGGTCGCCGATGGTGACCTTCAGGGGCTTGACCTTGCCGCCCCAGAGGCGGTCGCTGATCCTGACGCCCTCCAGGTCGCTGCGGGCCTGGACGGTGGCGCCGGCGGGCCAGTACTCCTTGGGCCGGTAGTGGAGCTTCTTGTCGTCCACCCAGTGCCAGTTGCCGTCCACCGCGGGGACGGAGTCGACCCGCAGGGCCCGCTCGACCGTCGCGCGCTGGTTCTTGTCCTTGACGGGCCGGCTCAGTTCGGCCGTGATGGGCTGGCCGACGCCGTACTTGCCCGCCTTGGGCCCGAACGTCACCGTCAGGTGCTTCTTGCTGGTCGGCTTGCTGGTGTCGAAGGTGAGGACCTTGCGGCCGGGGGCGCCGTCCTCGTCCTCGGTGCTCACGCGGACCGTGTAGCGGGCGTTGGCGGCCAGCGGGGAGGTGCTGTGCCACCGGGTGCCGTCGGCGGAGAGTTCGCCCGTCACGTAGCGCCCTGCGGCGTCCTTGGCCGTGACGTCGGTGATCCGGCCGTCGGAGTCCTCCGCGGTGATCTCCAGGGGCTTGTCGGGGTCGGCCTTCTCGCCGTCGCCCGAGGGGCCGTTGAAGGCGATCTGGTCGGCCGCGTCGTACGGCTCCGCGGACAGCGGATTGCCGTCGCTGCTGCACGCGGCGGCGCTCGCGCCGAGCGCTATCAGCAGGAGCGCGCAGCCTATGACGGTGCTCTTGCTCGGTGTTTTACTCATGGCCTCACGCTAGGAAGCAGCGTCAATGGCGGCGCGCCGGGCGACTCGTTCGGGTGACGTGGATTGCGGCAAAAGAAGGAGCCCGGACCCTCCTGGCGGAGTGTCCGGGCTCCTTGGAGCTCAGCTCGTGTTACTGGGTGCGGTTCTCACCGCGGTAGTACTCGAAGACCCAGCCCCAGATGCCGACCAGGATCAGCGGCGCCGAGAAGTACAGCAGCCACCAGCCGACCGCGATCGCGAGGAAGGCGAGCGCGCCGCCGATCCCGAGGGAGAGCGGCTGCCAGCTGTGCGGGCTGAAGAACCCGACCTCGCCGGCGTCGTCCGCGACATCCGCTTCCTTGTTGTCCTGCGCACCCGCGTCGACCCGCCGGGCGGTGAAGCCCAGGTAGAAGCCGATCATGATGCACAGCCCGAAGGCCAGGAAGAGGGCCGTGGTACCGGCCGGCTCCTTCGACCAGACGCCATAGACAACCGCCATGGCGAGGACGAAGACGCTCAGCCACATGAACATCCTGCCCTGGATCTTCACTTGCCGGCCTCCTTGCCACCAGCCAGAGCCTTGTCACCGTGAGGCGCGTTCTCGAGCTCGTCGAGGGCCGCGATCTCAGGGTGATGCAGGTCGAACGCCGGGGATTCGGAACGGATCCGCGGCAGGGTGAGGAAGTTGTGCCGCGGCGGCGGGCAGGACGTCGCCCACTCCAGCGAGCGGCCGTAGCCCCACGGGTCGTCCACTTCGACCTTCTTGCCGTACTTGGCGGTCTTCCACACGTTGTAGAAGAACGGCAGCAGGGACGCGCCGAGCACGAACGAGCTGATCGTCGAGATCGTGTTGAGGGCGGTGAAGCCGTCGGCCGCCAGGTAGTCGGCGTAACGACGCGGCATGCCCTCGGCGCCCAGCCAGTGCTGGACCAGGAAGGTGCCGTGGAAGCCGACGAACAGCGTCCAGAAGGTCATCTTGCCCAGGCGCTCGTCGAGCATCTTGCCGGTGAACTTGGGCCACCAGAAGTGGAAGCCGGAGAACATCGCGAACACGACGGTGCCGAAGACGACGTAGTGGAAGTGCGCCACCACGAAGTACGAGTCGGACACGTGGAAGTCCATCGGCGGCGAGGCCAGGATGACACCCGTCAGACCACCGAAGGTGAAGGTGATGAGGAAGCCGACCGCCCAGAGCATCGGTGTCTCGAAGGACAACGAGCCCTTCCACATCGTTCCGATCCAGTTGAAGAACTTCACGCCTGTGGGGACGGCGATGAGGAACGTCATGAAGGAGAAGAACGGCAGGAGTACACCGCCGGTGACGTACATGTGGTGGGCCCACACCGTCACGGACAGGCCCGCGATGGCGATGGTCGCCGCGATCAGACCCATGTAGCCGAACATCGGCTTGCGGGAGAAGACCGGGATGACCTCACTGATGATGCCGAAGAACGGCAACGCGATGATGTACACCTCTGGATGGCCGAAGAACCAGAAGAGGTGTTGCCATAGCAACGCTCCTCCGTTCGCGGCATCGAAGACGTGGGCGCCGAACTTGCGGTCCGCCTCCAGCGCGAAGAGCGCCGCCGCGAGGACGGGGAAGGCGAGCAGGACCAGCACCGCGGTCAGCAGCACGTTCCACACGAAGATCGGCATGCGGAACATCGTCATGCCGGGCGCGCGCATGCAGATGATCGTGGTGATGAAGTTGACCGAGCCGAGGATGGTGCCGAAGCCGGAGAAGGCCAGGCCCATGATCCACAGGTCGGCGCCGACACCCGGGCTGCGGACCGCGTCGGAGAGCGGGCTGTAGGCGAACCAGCCGAAGTCGGCCGCGCCCTGCGGGGTGAGGAAGCCACCGACCGCGATGAGCGAGCCGAACAGGTACAGCCAGTAGGCGAACATGTTCAGCCGGGGGAAGGCCACGTCCGGCGCGCCGATCTGCAGCGGCATGATCCAGTTCGTGAAGCCGGCGAACAGCGGCGTCGCGAACATCAGCAGCATGATCGTGCCGTGCATCGTGAACGCCTGGTTGAACTGCTCGTTCGACATGATCTGCAGCCCGGGCCGGGCGAGTTCGGCGCGCATGAACAGCGCCATCACGCCACCGATCACGAAGAACGCGAACGACGTGACGAGGTACAGCGTTCCGATCGTCTTGTGGTCGGTGGTGGTGAGCCACTTGACCACGACGTTGCCGGGTTGCCTGCGCCGGACCGGCAGCTCGTTCTCGTACGAGTCCTCAGCTGCCGCGGCACCCTGGGGTTCGTTGAGGATGCTCACAGGTTGTTCGTCTCCCGGTTCTTCTCGTGGCTCGTCTGCGCGATGCCGGCGGGAACGTAACCGGTCTGCCCCTTCTTGGCGAGGTCCTTGAGGTGCTGCTCGTAGCGCTCGGGGGAGACGACCTTCACGTTGAACAGCATCCGGGAGTGGTCGACGCCGCACAGCTCGGCGCACTTGCCCAGGAAGGTGCCCTCCTTGTTGGGGGTCACCTCGAAGGCGTTGGTGTGGCCCGGGATGACGTCCTGCTTCATGAGGAACGGCACCACCCAGAAGGAGTGGATGACGTCACGCGAGGTGAGGACGAAGCGGACCGTCTTGCCCTCGGGCAGCCACAGAGTGGGGCCCGGGTTGCCCGTCTGCGGGTTCCGCGTGCCGGGCGTGCCGCAGTCGTACACACCGCCGGCGTTCGCCGGGAAGTCCTCCTTGAACCGGTCCGGGATGGCGGACAGTTCCTTGGAGGTCTTGGCGTCGCCGGTGGAGCCCTCCACGTCGGCGATCATGTTGAAGCACCAGCTCCACTGGAAGCCGACGACGTTGACGGTGACGTCGGGCTTGTCCTTGAGGCTGAGGAGCTTCGTCTCGTCGCGGGCCGTGAAGTAGAACAGGACCGAGACGATGATGAGCGGGACCACCGTGTACAGCGCCTCGATGGGCATGTTGTACCGGGTCTGCGGAGGTACCTCGACCTTGGTGCGGCTGCGCCTGTGGAACATGGCGCTCCACAGGATCAGACCCCACACCAGCACGCCGACGGCGAGCGCAGCCGCCCAGGAACCCTGCCACAGGGAGAGGATCCGCGGAGCCTCTTCCGTGGTCGGGGTGGGCATACCAAGGCGGGGGAAGTCTTCCCAGTTGTACGAGCAACCGGTGGCTGTCGCCAGGACCAGGCCCGCGGTCATGCCTTGCAGCAGCTTCCGCCGCATCGGGCGCCGCGGCGAGCGGTCGGAGCCGTTGGGACTCACGTAGCGCCTTCCCGAGAGTCTCGCCCGCGCGGATCGGCTGCGGCCTGGCCTTCTCGCTGGTCGGTCGCCGCCCTGCGTCGGGCAGGGGTTTGGATGTTTATGCGGACCAAACCCTAGCCGACGCGTTCCGGGGGTTCGCGGGGAGGGGGGCCTACTGGAGTGGGGGGTTCGCTTGATTGGCGGCTGAAGGCCCGTCGTGGCTTGTCGCGCCCCGCGGCGGAGCCGTAAATGTCACCGCCCCGCGCCCCTTTTGGGTGCGCGGGCGACCGGGCGTCTAGCGTTGCTGTGTGGCCTACTTCGACGCTGCTTCCAGTGCTCCTCTTCATCCCGTTGCCCGGCAGGCGCTTCTGGCCTCCCTCGATGAGGGGTGGGCCGATCCGGCCCGTCTCTACAGGGAGGGGCGACGGGCGCGCATGCTCCTGGACGCCGCTCGGGAGACGGCAGCGGAGGCTGTGGGGTGCCGGGCCGACGAGTTGGTGTTCACCTCGTCGGGGACCCGGGCCGTGCATTCGGGCATCGCGGGCGTGTTGGCGGGCCGTCGCCGGATCGGAAGCCACCTGATCGTGTCCGCCGTCGAACACTCCTCTGTGCTCCATGCGGCTGACGCGCACGAGGCCGGCGGGGGTTCGGTCACTCAGGTGGCGGTGGACCGGGGCGGGGCGGTGGCCGTGGGGGCGTACCGCGAGGCCCTGCGTGCGGACACCGCGCTGGCGTGTCTTCAGTCGGCCAACCACGAGGTGGGCACCGAGCAGCCGGTGGCCGAGGTGGCGGCCGTGTGCCGGGAGGCCGGGGTGCCGTTGCTGGTGGACGCGGCCCAGTCACTCGGGTGGGGGCGCGTCGAAGGTGACTGGTCAGTGCTGACCGGGAGCGCCCACAAGTGGGGTGGGCCGTCGGGTGTCGGGCTGCTCGTCGTGCGCAAGGGGGTGCGGTTCGCCGCGCAAGGGCCCGCGGACGAGCGGGAGTCGGGGCGGGCGGCCGGGTTCGAGAACATTCCGGCGATCGTCGCCGCGGCGGCCTCGCTGCGGGCCGTGCGGGCGGAGGCGGCCCAAGAGGCGGTACGGCTGCGGGAGCTGACGGAGCGGATCCGGGCCCGGGTGCCACGGCTGGTGCCGGACGTGGAGGTGGTCGGCGATCCGGCGCGGCGGCTGCCCGGGATCGTCACCTTCTCCTGTCTCTATGTCGACGGGGAGACCTTGCTGCACGAGCTGGACCGGGCCGGGTTCTCGGTCTCGTCGGGCTCGTCCTGCACCAGCAGCACGCTGACGCCCAGCCATGTGCTGAGGGCGATGGGGGTGCTGAGCGAGGGGAACGTGCGCGTGTCGCTGCCGTTCGGGGCGCCGGAGGAGGACGTCGAGCGGTTCCTCCAGGTGCTGCCGGCGGCGGTCGCCGGGGTGCGGGAGAAGCTGGGGGCCCCGGCCACCGAGACGGTCGTACGGGACGACGTCCTGGTCGTCGACTCCCTCGGCAAGCTGTGCCCGCTGCCCGTCATCGAGCTCGCCAAGGTCATCGGCGACGTCCCGGTCGGCGGCCTGGTCCGCGTCCTCGCCGACGACGAGGCGGCCCGCCTGGACATTCCGGCGTGGTGCGCGATGCGCGGACAGGAGTACGTGGGCGAGGAGCCGGCCGAGCGGGGGACCGCGTACATCGTGCGCCGGGTGAGCTGAACGCCCCGTCAGGGGCGCGGGGAACTGCGCGAGCAGCCCCCACGCGCCCGGAGCCGACGACGAACCCGGCGCGGCGGATTTCAGCTCAGGTGAGCCCGGACCTCTTCCCCGGCGTCGTGCCCGTACGCCTTGGTGAACCGGTCCATGAAGTGCGCCCGGCGCAGCTGGTACTCCTGCGTGCCCACCGTCTCGATGACGAGCGTGGCGAGCATGCAGCCGACCTGCGCGGCGCGCTCCAGGGAGACGCCCCACGCCAGTCCGGACAGGAATCCGGCGCGGAAGGCGTCGCCGACGCCCGTGGGGTCGGCCTTGCGCTCCTCCTCGGGGCAGCCGACCTCGATCGGGTCCTCGCCCTTGCGCTCGATGCGGACGCCCCGCGAGCCGAGGGTGGTGACCCGGTGGCCGACCCTGGCCAGGATCTCCTCGTCCGACCAGCCGGTCTTGGACTCGATGAGCCCCTTCTCGTACTCGTTGGAGAAGAGGTAGGTCGCCCCGTCCAGCAGTATCCGGATCTCGTCGCCGTTCATCCGGGCGATCTGCTGGGAGAAGTCGGCGGCGAAGGGGATCGAGCGGGAGCGGCACTCCTCGGTGTGGCGGAGCATGCCCTCGGGGTCGTCGGCGCCGATGAGGACCAGGTCGAGGCCGCCGACGCGGTCCGCGACGGTCTTCAGCTCGATCAGCCGGGCCTCGCTCATCGCGCCCGTGTAGAAGGAGCCGATCTGGTTGTGGTCCGCGTCGGTGGTGCAGACGAAGCGGGCGGTGTGCAGGGTCTCGGAGATACGGACCGAACCGGTGTCGACTCCGTGCCGGTCCAGCCAGGCCCGGTACTCGTCGAAGTCGGAGCCCGCGGCGCCGACGAGGATCGGCTGCGTGCCCAGCTGACCCATGCCGAAGGCGATGTTCGCGCCTACGCCGCCCCGGCGTACGTCCAGGTTGTCGACCAGGAAGGACAGCGAGACCGTGTGCAGCTGGTCCGCGACGAACTGGTCGGCGAACCGGCCGGGGAAGGTCATGAGGTGGTCGGTGGCGATGGAGCCGGTGACTGCGATGCGCACGGCGTGGAGTCTCCTGCGGGGAGGTTGGGTTGACATTCCACGCTACCGTTCGTGACCGGTTCACAGAAGCAGCCAAAACTACCCGATAGTAGATCTTTCTTCGCGGGCTCGAGCACGCATACGGTGCGGCTATGACGAAATTCGAGGTCCGCGCCCCCGCCCCGGCCGACCTGGAGGTCGGCCTGGCGTCACTGCTGGGTGACTGCGCGCGGATGGTTCCGCACTGGGCCGCTCCCGACCGTGCCCTTTCCCGTCCGGTCTCGCCCTCACGCATCCACGGCGTCACCGTGCCGTCGAAGTCGGCTCGCCTGCTGGACGCCATGTCCGACTACGGGGACTGACGGGGAGCCGTTCGAACTCCGGCGGCCCGATCGGCGCTTTTCAGGGAACCGTGCGCTCCCCCGCTGCGTCCCATCGGCGTCCCCCGTAAAGGGGATGCGGGATACGACCCGGCAGACCACCTTTTGACAGGGTCTGGTCAGGGTCATGGGACATGTGCGCAGCCGAAGGAGCGATGCGGTGAACACCGAGCGACCCGACAACGACGACGCGGGCGTCTCCGGTACGGACGCGGAGGAGGCACGGGCGGAGCGCACCGCTGCCGGTGCCGACGGGCTCGCCGCCGGGAGCGGGACGGCAGGCGGCGGAGCTGCTGACGACGGGGCCGACGGGACGGACGGGACCGAGCAGGCCGAGGCGACCGACCGGGCCGACGAGGCAGCCGCCAAGGACGAGGACGCGTCGCGCGACACGGGCGCCTCCGCTGAGGAGCCAGAGCCCGCCGCCGACGAGGAGAGCGCCTCGCAGGCCGCCGGGAGTGCCTCCGCGGATGCCGCCCGGAGCCGGCCGGAGGCTGACACGGACTCCGTCTCTGTCGCTTCGGACGGTCCCGCCGGACCCGGTACGCCCGGCACGCCCGCCGCCGAGGCCCACGACGCCACCCCCGCACATGACCCGGACGACGTGCACGGCGGTGCCCGGCGCCGGTCCCCCGCGATCATCGCCTCCGTCGCCGCGGCGGTACTGCTCGTCGGGGGCGGCGGGGCCTGGCTCGCCGCGAACACCTCCGGCGGGTCGGACGGCGGTACGGCCTCCGGCGCGTCCGGCGATGACACTCCCCCGCCGCTGCACCTCGACGGCTACACCGAGGGCGGCAGGAACGGCACCGGCGGCATCGCGCCCGGTGAGCCCGACCCGTACGGCGCCACCTACAAGGCCGGCGGCGAGTTGCCGGACGGCCCCGGGTCGGCGGCGGTGTACCGGGCCGGGGGCGAGGTCGGCGCGGGCGAGGTCGCCCGGCTGGCCGAGGCTCTCGGGGTGGCCGGGACGCCCGTGGCGCAGGGCCAGACCTGGAGGGTCGGCGCGTCGGACGGGGCGGGGCCCAGCCTGCAGGTGAACAAGCAGGCGCCGGGGACCTGGACCTTCTACCGGTACGCGCCCGGCACCGACAACTGCCGGAGCACCACCGTCTGCGCGAAGACCCCCGGTGCAGGGACCGGCGATCCGGTGAGCGAGGACGCCGCGAAGAAGGCCGCCGCGCCGGTTCTCAAGGCGGTCGGTCAGGATGACGCGAAGCTCGACGCGGGCCAGGTCATGGGCGACCAGCGGGTGGTGAACGCCGATCCGGTGGTCGGCGGGCTGCCCACGTACGGCTGGACGACCGGGGTGACCGTGAACGCCCAGGGCGAAGTGGTCGGCGGCAGCGGCCAGCTGAAGGCGCCGGTGAAGGGGGACACGTACCCCGTGCTGAGCGCCGAGAGGACGCTCGGGCTGATGAACGCGGCGCCGAAGGCCGATCACCGCATGGGCATCGGGGGCTGCGCCAGCCCCGTACCGCTGAAGGACCGCATGGAGGCGCCCTGCGGTGCGGAGGCGTCGATGTCGGCGTCCGGTGCGACCGGGGCGCCCCCGGAGCAGAACACCATCACGGTGGAGAAGGCCGTGTTCGGGCTGGCCTCGCACTACGTGAACGCCCGGCAGGCACTGGTGCCGTCGTGGCTGTTCGAGGTGCGGGCGCAGGGCGCGCAGGACAGCTTCACGGTGACCTACCCGGCGATCGACCCGGAGTACCTGGCCTCGTCCACGCCCTCGCAGGAGCCGTCCGGGCAGCCGAGCCCGCGGCCGACCGGGCCGAAGGACGACTCGACGGCGTCGCCGGTCACCCGGAACGTCGGCGCGGACGCCTACACGGCGGACGACTCGAAGCTGACCGTCGCCTTCACCGGCGGCGTGTGCGCCGACTACAAGGTGACGGCGAGCGAGAACGGCGACGAGGTGACCGTCCGGGTGACGGAGACCTCGCAGCCGGACGAGGTCTGCATCCTGATCGCCAAGGTGTTCCACGAGACCGTGCAGCTGGACAAGCCGCTCGGGGACCGGAAGGTCGTGGGCACGGACGGCCAGGCGGTCCCGCTGGAGAAGCCCGGGGCGCTGCCGGAGGCACCCGAGACGTCCGGGGCCCGGTAAGGGTCCTCGGACAGGGAAAGGCGGCGGCCCCGTCGGAGGGGGTCGCCGCCTTTCCGTGTCGTCCGGCCGGAATCAGCCGGACCTTCGGCTGGGATCAGCTGAAGGAGTCGCCGCAGGCGCAGGAGCCCGTCGCGTTCGGGTTGTCGATCGTGAAGCCCTGCTTCTCGATGGTGTCGACGAAGTCGATGGACGCGCCGCCCAGGTACGGGGCGCTCATGCGGTCGGTGACGACCTTGACGCCGCCGAAGTCCTTGACGACGTCGCCGTCGAGCGAGCGCTCGTCGAAGAAGAGCTGGTAGCGCAGACCCGAGCAGCCACCGGGCTGGACGGCCACACGCAGGGCGAGGTCGTCACGGCCTTCCTGGTCGAGCAGGGCCTTCACCTTGGCCGCGGCGGCGTCGCTCAGAATGATGCCGTCGGTGGCGGTGCTGGTCTCGTCCGATACGGACATCTACATCTCTCCCGGGTTGTACGGAGACTGCTTGCCGACCATTGCAACCGGCGGGTCGGCGGATTCATTCCGGGGCCGGATGCCTGTTCTTCCGGTCCTTCTTCATGCTCGCACACGGCGCCCGGAGCGGAAAACGCCTCAATGGGGAATATGCGGGTCGCCCACCGGGATTCACGTCACATCGACACGATGGCCATCGTCAAACTGACGTGAACCGGTTATGATAGATAGCGTCAATTCGACGAGAAGTCGATGAAGGTGTCCCGCTTGACCCGCCGGGCCCGGATCCTCCGGTCCCGGCGAGCCGCAGAACAGAAAGGGTGCGTGTCGTGACCACCGCCCAGACCCAGGAGCTCGACGTACAGCCGACGCCCCTCGCCCTGCTGTTGCTCGGCCGTGAGGCCGACCCGAGGAGCGAGCGCGGCGTCGAGTGCCCCGGCGACCTGCCCTCCCCGTCCGACCCGGACCTGGTCGAGCGCGCCCGTGCCGCCAAGGAGAAGCTCGGCAGCAAGGTCTTCGTGCTCGGCCACCACTACCAGCGCGACGAGGTCATCCAGTTCGCGGACGTGACCGGTGACTCGTTCAAGCTGGCCCGGGACGCGGCCGCGCGGCCGGAGGCCGAGTACATCGTGTTCTGCGGCGTGCACTTCATGGCGGAGTCCGCCGACATCCTGACCTCCGACGACCAGAAGGTCGTCCTGCCCGACCTCGCGGCCGGCTGCTCGATGGCCGACATGGCCACGGCCGAGCAGGTCGCCGAGTGCTGGGACGTGCTGACCGAGGCCGGGATAGCCGAGCAGGTCGTGCCGGTGTCGTACATGAACTCGTCCGCCGACATCAAGGCGTTCACGGGCAAGCACGGCGGCACCATCTGCACCTCCTCCAACGCCGAACGGGCGCTGAACTGGGCCTTCGAGCAGGGCGAGAAGGTGCTCTTCCTGCCGGACCAGCACCTCGGGCGCAACACCGCGGTCCGGGACATGGGGATGTCCCTGGAGGACTGCGTCGTCTACAACCCGCACAAGCCGAACGGCGGCCTGACGGCCGACGAGCTGCGCGCGGCGAAGATGATCCTGTGGCGCGGCCACTGCTCGGTGCACGGCCGCTTCAGCCTGGACTCGGTGAACGACGTGCGCGAGCGCATCCCGGGCGTGAACGTCCTGGTCCACCCCGAGTGCCGGCACGAGGTCGTGGCCGCGGCGGACTACGTCGGTTCGACCGAGTACATCATCAAGGCGCTGGAGGCCGCCCCGGCCGGCTCCAAGTGGGCCATCGGCACGGAGCTGAACCTGGTCCGCCGGCTGGCGAACCGTTTCGCGCCCGAGGGCAAGGAGATCGTCTTCCTCGACAAGACGGTCTGCTTCTGCTCGACCATGAACCGCATCGACCTGCCGCACCTGGTCTGGGCGCTGGAGTCGCTGGCCGAGGGCAACCTGGTCAACCGGATCGAGGTCGACAAGGAGACCGAGGCGTTCGCGAAGCTGGCGCTGGAGCGGATGCTGGCGCTGCCGTAGCCGTGGGACCGCTGCTCACCCCGACACGGGTTTCCGGTCGGGGTGGGCGGGGTCGAGGGTGAAGATGTCGCCGTCCTCGGTGGCGACGATCACAGCGCCTTTGTGCAGCAGTACGTCGGACAGCGACCAGCCCTGGTTCGTCACCCGCCGGGAACGCGGCAGGGTCTCCCACAGCGGCGTGCCCTTGCGGGCGTCCAGGGCGACGACCCGGCCGCTGGCGCTGGACAGGTAGAGGGCACGGCCGCGCGGGTCGTAGGCGATGTCGCTCGGCTTCTCCAGGCTCGTGCTGGTGCGCCACCGCAGCTCGCCCGTCCGGACCGACACGGCGGTCACCTGGCCGGAGGACGCCGCGAACCACAGGGTGCCGTCCGCCGTTGTCGGCGCGCCCTCGAACTCCTCCGCCAATTTCGTGGAGGTGGCCTGCCCGGTGCCCGGATCCACCAGCCGGATCGTCGAGAACGGCCCCTCGCCGCCGTCGGACAGGTTGCCCTCCTCGTCCTCGGCCGGGTCGAGGAAGAGCAGCCGTCCGTCGTACGTCCCGGCGAACGTTCCGCGGTTGGGGAGCGTCAGGCGGCGCACCGAGCCGTCGGCCCGGTCCAGCACCAGGAGGTCCATGTCCTTCGAGGGCGCCATGCCCGGCACGCACGAGATGTGGAGACCTTCATCCGTGTCCATCGTCCGGCAGTACTTCTCCGCGGGCACCGACGCGGTCCAGCGCTCGGCGCCGGTGCGCACGGAACGGGCGCTCACCGTCCCGGCCTCGGCGCCCGGGACGATCACGAGGTCGCCGGAGACGTGCGGGCGGATGTCGCCGCTCAGCGTGCGCTGCCAGAGCCGCTTCCCGGTGCCCGAGTCGAAGGCGGCGACCGAGTACGCGACGTCGTCGCCGGTCCTGGCGCGGTCCTGGTGCTCGACCAGCATCGTGCCGTCCACGACACCGAGGACGGAGAAGAGGTGCGACCCGACGCCCACGGCGGACGGCGAGGTGTCGGCGCGCCAGTCGATCCGTCCGGTGACCGCGTCGACGCGCATGGGCAGGATCCCGTTGCCCGCGCAGTGCAGGGCGCCGTCGTACACCACGCACTCCGGCGTGCTCTCCGGGCCGTACCCGGCGACACCGGTCCCCTTCTTCACACCCTGTGCGGCGGTGGCCTCCACCGTCGTCTGCCAGGGCTTCCAGCCGGACGGCAGCGCCGCCCAACGGGAGGGCGCGGTGGTGCCGGCTCCCGCCCGGGCGTCGTCGTCCCCGAACCCGGGCCCGAGCAGCAGGTATCCGGTGAGACCGAGTGCGAGGGCGCCGACCGTGCCGGCCGTGGCCCACAGCGGGCGGCTACGGATCCGACGCCGCTCGGGCGCCTGTGCGCCGGGGTCGGCGGCGGGCCGGGTGCGGACCATGGCCACCTCGTCCGTGCGCAGCGTCACGGTGGGCCGGTCGTCCGCGCCCTCCTCCGGCAGCGCCGCCACGAACTCCCCTGCGAGTGCGGACAGTTCGGGCCGGTCGGCCGGATCCTTGGCGAGGCAGCGCTCCAGGATCGCGTGCAGGGGCCGCGGCACACCGTCCAGGACGGGGGCGTCGTGGACCACCCGGTAGGCGGTGAGGTAAGGGCTGTCGGCGTCGAAGGGGCCCCGGCCCGTGATCGTGAAGACGAGCAGGGCGCCCACGGAGAAGACGTCGGAGGCGGGGCCCACCGAGCGGGCGTCGGTGAGCTGCTCCGGGGACATGAACGGCGGGGTGCCGATCATCTGGCCGGTCTCGGTCAGGGTGTGGTGGTTCTCGGCCGCCCGGGAGATGCCGAAGTCGATGACACGGGGGCCGTCCTCGGCCATCAGGACGTTGGCGGGCTTGAGGTCGCGGTGCACGACCCCCGCGCGGTGGATGTCCCGCAGCGCCTCCACCAACCCCAGGGTGAGGCGGCGCAGTTCGGTGCCCTTGAGCGGGCCCCCGTCGCGGATCCGGGCGGCGAGGGAGGGCCCGGGCACGTACTGGGTCGCCATCCAGGGCCGTACCGCGTCCGCGTCGGCGTCCAGCACCGGGGCGGTGAAGGCGCCGCTGACCTTGCGGACGGCCTCGATCTCCTGCCGGAAACGGGCGCGGAAGACGGCGTCCTCGGCGTACTGCGCGTGCACCACCTTGACGGCGACCTCGCGCCCCGAGCGGGCCCGGCCCCGGTAGACGACGCCCATGCCCCCGGACCCGAGCCGGCCGACGAGCTTGTACCCCCCGAGCGACTTCGGATCGTCCTTGTGCAGCGGCACGCCCGGTACCCCTCCCCCGTGATGCAGTCCGAGGCTCAGGATACGTAACGGGAAACGACGGTGGCCGGGTCCCGAACCGCTCTGTGCGGTTCGGGACCCGGCCACCTGGGTTCACCCGGTCACCAGGTCACACGGACGCGGGCTCCGTGTCGTCCGATGCGTCCTGCACCGGCTGCTCGGCGAGCCCCGCCTTCTTCGCCCGCTTCGCCGCGCGCTTCTTCGCCCGGCGCTCCTTGCGCAGTTCCAGCATCGCGTAGAGCGTCGGCACCAGCAGGAGGGTCAGCAGGGTCGACGTGATCAGACCGCCGATCACCACCACGGCCAGCGGCTGGGCGATGAAGCCGCCCTCGCCGGTGACGCCCAGGGCCATGGGCAGCAGGGCGAAGATCGTCGCCAGGGCGGTCATGAGGATCGGGCGCAGCCGGTGCCGGCCGCCCTCGATCACCGCTTCGACGACGCCGTAACCCTGCTTGCGGTACTGGTTGATGAGGTCGATCAGCACGATCGCGTTCGTCACCACGATGCCGATCAGCATCAGCATGCCGATCATCGCGGGGACGCCCATCGGGGTGCCGGTCGCCAGCAGGAGACCGATCGCGCCGGTCGCCGCGAACGGGATCGACACCAGCAGGATCAGCGGCTGGGCCAGCGAGCGGAACGTCGCCACCAGCAGCATGAAGACGATCGCGATGGCCGCCAGCATCGCCAGGCCCAGGTTGACGAACGCCTCGTCCTGGTCCTCGGAGACACCGCCGATCGAGGCCGTCGCGCCCGCCGGGAGCGTCAGCTGGTTGATCTTCGACTGGAGGTCCGCGCTGACCGCGCCGGTGTTGTCGCCGGTCGGCTTCGCGCTGATGGTGGCCGCGCGCTGGCCGTCGATCCGGGTCATCGAGACCGGGCCGTCGACCAGCTTCACGTCCGCGATGTCGCCCAGCTTCACCGGGCCCAGGCGCAGGGCCTGAAGCTGCTTCAGGGTCGTCGCCGGCTTCGCCGACCTGATGACGATGTCCCGCTCGGTGTCGTCCAGGGTCGCCTGGGCCGCCGTGTTGCCGCGCACCGCCTGGGCGACGGCGAGACCGAGGGTCTGGTCGTCGAAGCCCGCCGCGGCCGCCTTGTCGTTGGCCTTCACCGAGACACGCGGCACGCTCTGCGCCAGGTCGCTGGTGACGTCGGTGACGTCGTCCAGTCCGGCGACCGCCTCGCGGACCTGCTCGGACGCCTTGCGCAGCACGTCCCCGTCGGCCGCCTTCACGACGACGCTCAGGTCCTGGGCGCCGAAGCCGTCACCGGCGGCGATCGTGGTGGTGCCGACGCCGTCGAGCTTCTTCAGGCCCGCCTCGATGCGGTCCTGGACGTCGTCGTAGGACGCGGAGTCCTCCAGCATCACCTGGTACGACGCCTGGTTGGTGTCGGTGCCGCCGCCGAAGGCCGCCATGAAGCCGGACGAGCCGATGGTGACCTGGTAGTCCTTGACGCCCTTGGTGTCGGCGAGCAGCCGCTCGACCTTCTTCGCCTGCTCGTCGGTCGCGGCCAGGCTGGTGCCGGGCTTCAACTCCTGCTTGACGGTGAGGACTTCCTGCTCGCCCTGGTCGAAGAAGTTCGTCTTCAGCAGCGGCGCCATGCCGAACGTGCCGACGAGGATGACGATCGCCAGCAGCACACTGGTCAGCCGGCGCCGCGTCGCGAACCGCAGGACGGGGACGTAGATGCGCTGGAGCCTGCTCTTCGCCTCCTTCTCCTCGGCGATCCGGCGGGCCTCGTCGGCGTCCTCGGGGGTGCCCTTCGGGGCGCGCAGGAACCAGTACGACAGGACGGGGACGACCGTCAGCGAGACCAGCAGGGACGCCAGCAGCGCTGCCGTCACGGTCAGGCTGAACGAGCCGAACAGCTCGCCCACCATGCCGCCGACCAGACCGATCGGCAGGAACACGGCCACCGTGGTGAGCGTCGAGGAGGTCACCGCGCCGGCGACCTCGCGGACGGCCTTGATGATGGCGTCCTCGCGCTCCTCGCCGTAGCCGAGGTGCCGCTTGATGTTCTCCAGGACCACGATCGAGTCGTCGACGACGCGGCCGATCGCGATGGTGAGCGCGCCGAGCGTCAGCATGTTCAGGGAGAGGTCCCTGGTCCACAGGACGATCAGGGCCAGCACGACGGAGAGCGGGATGCTCACCGCGGTGACCAGCGTCGAGCGGATCGACGCGAGGAAGACCAGGATGATCAGCACCGCGAAGAGCAGACCGAGGGCGCCCTCCGTGGTCAGACCGTCGATGGACTTCTTCACGGCCGGGCCCTGGTCGCTGACCACGGTGAGGGTGGCGTCCGAGCCGAGGTCCTTGCGGATCTCCGGGAGCTTGTCCTCGACGGCGTCCGAGATGGCGACCGCGCTGCCGTCACGGTCCATGGTGACCGCGACCGCGAGGGACGGCTTGCCGTCGGTGCGGGTGAGCGAGTCGGCCGGGGCCTGCTCCTGCTTCACGGAGGCGACGGAGCCGAGGCGGACCGGCTTTCCGGAGCCGGGCTCGCCCTTCACCATCAGGTCCTCGATCTGCTCGATCGAGGTGAAGCCGCCGCCGACCTGGACGGTGCGGTTGCTGCCGTCCTCGTCGAAGGAGCCGGCCGGCACGGTGGCGCCGCCCGCCTGCAGGGCCTGGGAGACGGACTGCGAGGTCAGGCCGGCCTTGGCCAGCTTGGCGTCGTCGGGCGTGACGGTGACCTGGAGGTCGCGCACACCGTCGACGGTGACCTGGCCGACGCCGTCGATGTCCTTCAGGTCCGGCACGAGGGTGCGGTCGAGCTGGTCGGCCAGGGCCTGCTGGTCCTTGCCGGAGGTGACGGCGAGGACGACGGTCGGGATGTCGTCCGTGGAACCGGCGATGACCTGCGGGTCGACGTCGTCGGGCAGCTGGACGCGGGCCCGGTTGACGGCCTGCTGGACGTCGGCGACGAGCTGCTGGGTGTCGGGACCGTAGTCGAAGGACGCCATGATCACGGCGTTGCCCTCGCTGGCGGTGGAGGTGACTCCGGTGATGCCGTCGACGGCTTCGAGGCTGTCCTCGATCGGCTCGACGACCTGCTTCTCGACCACGTCCGGCGACGCGCCCTGGTACGGCGCGAGCACGGACACCATGGGCAGTTCGATGGAGGGCAGGAGCTGCTGCTTGAGCTGAGGTATCGCGATCGCTCCGAAGGCGATCGCGATGATCGAGATCAGGCCTATCAGGGCGCGTTGGGCGAGGCTGAATCGGGACAGCCAGGACATGGGTGAGGGTCTCTCTTCTGTGAGCGGCAGAAGCGGCTAGGGCGTCTGTGGCACGCGGGCGCGGCCTGCGGCACGCGTATGTGACGCACATGAGCGCCCGCCTCTACACCCTGAGCCATCGGCAAGCCCCGTTTCGTAGGCCCCAGGTCCATTTCCTTATACGGCGCATACTCCGGGCGCAGTATGCGCGGTCGGGTTCACTCCACCCTTGGACGTACCAGCCCGGACTCGTACGCGATCACCACGAGCTGGGCGCGGTCGCGGGCGCCGAGCTTGGACATGGCCCGGTTGACGTGCGTCTTCACGGTCAGCGGGCTGACCTCCAGGCGTTCGGCGATCTCGTCGTTGGAGTGCCCGCCGGCGACCTGGACGAGGACCTCGCGCTCCCGGCCGGTGAGGGCCTCGAGCCGCTCGGCACGCGCCGGGTCGCGGTCGTCGTCGGTGCCGTCGCCCTGGGCGAGGAAGCGGGCGATCAGGCCCTTGGTGGCGGCCGGGGAGAGCAGTGCCTCGCCGCCGGCCGCCACGCGGATGGCGGCGAGGAGTTCGTCGGGTTCGGAGCCCTTGCCGAGGAAGCCGGAGGCGCCGGCGCGCAGCGACTGCACGACGTAGTCGTCGACCTCGAAGGTGGTGAGGATGACGACGCGGACATGGGCGAGGGCCGGGTCGGCGCTGATCATGCGGGTGGCGGCGAGGCCGTCGGTGCCGGGCATGCGGATGTCCATCAGGACGACGTCCGCGGCCCGCTCCCTGGCCAGCCGCACCGCCTCCGCCCCGTCGGACGCCTCACCGACGACCTCCATGTCGGGCTCGGAGTCGACCAGCACCCGGAAGGCGCTGCGCAGCAGGGCCTGGTCGTCGGCGAGCAGGACGCGGATGGTCATGCGAAGTCCTCGGCGGTGCGGCGGGTGGACGGTCTACCGGTACGACAACTGCCGCGGGGTGCTCCTGAGTTCCGCGGCGTCGTCATACGGCGTCCTCCGCGGCGCGGGTCCGGCTCTTGACCGGCAGGATCGCATGGACGCGGAACCCGCCGCCGTAGCGGGGGCCGGTGGTGAGGGTGCCGCGCAGGGCGGTGACGCGTTCGCGCATGCCGAGCAGGCCGTGGCCGCCGCCCTCGACGGTGTCGTCGTCGCCCGCGCCGTCGTCGAGGACCGTGATCTCGACGTTCGGTCCCACGCGCACGACGCTCACCTCCGCCTTGGCGTCCGTGCCCGCGTGCTTCTGCACATTGGTGAGCGCCTCCTGGATGACCCGGTAGGCGGCCAGGTCCACGGCGGCCGGCAGGGTGGTGCCCTGGTCGGCGCGGGCTACCTCGACCGGGAGCCCGGCGCTGCGGAAGGTGCCCGCGAGTTCGTCGAGGCGGTCGAGGCCGGGGGCGGGTTCGGTGGGCGCCTCGGGGTCGCCGGACTGCCGCAGCAGGCCGACCGTGGCCCGCAGCTCGTTCAGGGCGGAGCGGCTCGCCTCGCGTACGTGGGCGAGTGCCTCCTTGGCCTGGTCGGGCCGCCGGTCCATGACGTGGGCGGCGACGCCGGCCTGCACGTTGACCAGGGCGATGTGGTGGGCGACGACGTCGTGCAGGTCCCGGGCGATGCGCAGCCGCTCCTCGGCGACGCGGCGGCGGGCCTCCTCCTCGCGGGTGCGCTCGGCCCGGTCGGCGCGCTCACGGATGGCGGCGACGACGGCGCGGCGGCTGCGGACCGCGTCGCCGGCAGTGGCGCCGATGCCCGTCCAGGCGAAGATCGCGAGGTTCTCCTGGGCGTACCAGGGCAGCGGGCCGGCGAGCATGGCGGCACCGGTCAGCACGGTGATGGTGAGCAGGCCGACGCGCCAGGTGGTGGTGCGGTCGGTGGTCGAGGCGACCGTGTAGAGGGCGATGACCGCGGACATGGCGACCGGTGCGCGCGGGTCGCCGCTGACGCATTCGACGAGGGAGACGGTGCCGGTGACGGCGAGGACCGTCATGGGGGCGCGGCGGCGGAAGACCAGGGCGGCGGCGCCGATGACCATGAGCACGATGCTGAGCGCGTCCGGGGTGCGCAGGGCCCAGGTGACGCCGTTCTCCCGGTGCGGGTCCACGAAGGAACCGGCCACCGTGCAGGCGAGGACACCCACCGCCAGTGCCGCGTCCAGCGCCATGGGGTGCGCCTTGAGATGCCGCCTGGCGCGTTCGAGGGTGCTCACGCTGATTTACGGTACGGCGTCCCCGCGGGGCTTGGAACGGGGGTGGACCTGAGGTTCCGCACGTCTCGCGCGCGACGCCGCGGCCTGCGTCCATGCGGCAGCCGCCCCCGGGCCCCCGCGTCGGCCCGGAACGGGCCTCGTCCTCGAACGCCGGACGGCTGAGTCACCTATCCCGGGATCAGACCGTCGTCGCTGAGCAGCTCCCGGACCTCCTCCAGCGTCGCGTCCGGGGACGGCAGGATCAGGTCCGAGGGTTCGAGGGAGTCGTCGGGCAGGGGCGCGCCCAGCTCACGGACCTTGGACAGGAGTGCGGTGAGGGTGCGGCGGAAGCCGGGGCCGTCGCCGTTCTCCATTTCCACGAGGAGCTCGTCGTCGAGCTTGTTGAGCTCGGGCAGATGGCTGTCGGACAGCTTCACCTGCCCCTCGCCCATGATCCGGACGATCATGTCGCCCATCGCGCCCTCCTAGGCGTGGGCCCCGGCCGTCGGCTACTGCTTGTCGAAGCGCGGGGTGTCCTGCGGCTGCTGCTGGGACTGCTGGCCCGAGCCGCCCTCGATGGCCTGCTGGCCGGCCGACGAGCCTCCCGCCAGCTCCGCCTTCATGCGCTGCAGTTCCAGCTCTACATCCGTACCACCGGAGAGCCGGTCCAGCTCGGCCTGGATGTCGTCCTTGTGCATGCCGGACTGGTCGTCCAGGGCACCGGAGGCGAGCAGCTCGTCGATGGCACCGGCGCGGGCCTGGAGCTGGGCCGTCTTGTCCTCGGCCCGCTGGATCGCCAGGCCGACATCGCCCATCTCCTCGGAGATGCCGGAGAACGCCTCGCCGATCCGGGTCTGGGCCTGGGCCGCGGTGTACGTGGCCTTGATCGTCTCCTTCTTGGTGCGGAAGGCGTCGACCTTGGCCTGCAGCCGCTGGGCCGCGAGGGTGAGCTTCTCCTCCTCGCCCTGCAAGGTCGCGTGCTGGGTCTCCAGGTCCGTCACCTGCTGCTGGAGGGCGGCGCGGCGCGAGAGCGCCTCGCGGGCCAGGTCCTCGCGGCCCAGCGCGAGCGCCTTGCGGCCCTGGTCCTCCAGCTTCGACGACTGCTGCTGGAGCTGGTTCAGCTGGAGCTCCAGACGCTTGCGCGACGTGGCGACGTCGGCGACACCACGGCGCACCTTCTGGAGCAGCTCCAGCTGCTTCTGGTACGAGTAATCGAGGGTCTCGCGCGGGTCCTCGGCCCGGTCAAGGGCCTTGTTCGCCTTCGCGCGGAAGATCATCCCCATACGCTTCATGACACCGCTCATGGGCTTCGCGCGCCCCCTTCTGACGTCCAGCTCCAGCTCTGCGACAGAACCCACAGTACGGGCCCTGCATCCATTGACGCACTGTTCGGGGACGGATGCGCTCATCCCCAAGGACGACTGCTGACGCTCCCGCTCCGGCGTGAGGAGTAGGTGACCCCCGGGTGCCCACCCGGTGCCGCCCGCGTGCCTGCTCCGTGGCCGCCGGAAGAACCGTCTGCAACGTCCCCTCTGTCCCCCTACGACGACTGGTGTTGCCGGATCGTTCCCCATGGGGCTGGGGTCCAACCCCTGGCACCCCGTACCCTTGGGTTTTGTGTTCCGTAGCCGTGCGAAGGATGAGAAGGCCCAGGCCGCCGACAAGGCGCTGGTGACCGACTCCAACGAGACCCGTCACCCCGAGGCCCCCAAGGGCCGCCCCACGCCCAAGCGGAGTGCGGCCCAGTCGCAGCGTCGCAGCGTGGCCAACACGCCGACGACGCGCAAGGACGCCGCCAAGCGCGGGCGTGAGGAGCGCCGTGCCGCCCTGGAGAAGCAGCGCCAGGCGCTGGCCGGGGGCGACGAGCGGTATCTGCCGGCCCGTGACAAGGGCCCGGTCCGCAAGTTCGCGCGTGACTTCATCGACTCGCGTTTCAACATCGCGGAGTTCTTCCTGCCGATGGCCGTGGTCATCCTCGTGCTGAGCCTGGTGCAGGTGCCCGCGCTGCAGAACATCGCGCTGCTGCTGTGGCTGATCGTGATCGTCCTCATCGTGCTGGACTCGATCGTCACCGGTTTCCGGATGAAGAAGCGGCTCGCCGAGCGCTTCCCCGACGACAACAAGCGCGGCGCCGTCGCCTACGCGCTGATGCGCTCCCTCCAGATGCGCCGGCTCCGGCTGCCGAAGCCGCAGGTCAAGCGCGGAGAGCGGCCCTGAGCGCTGCCGCTGTCCCCGGGGGTGCCGCCGATGCCCGGCTCAGTGGGCCGGGCGGGCTGCGTGACGTCGTACGACAGGAGCTGGTGGCCCGGCAGCTCGACGAGCAGATAGCCGGGCGCTTCCCGGTCGGGCAGCGGCTGCGGGTGCTCGACGTCGGGATGGGCGGGGGCGCGCAGGCGCTCCGGCTGGCCCGCGCCGGGCACCAGGTGACCGGTGTCGAGCAGGACTCGACGCTGATCGCCGCGGTCCGCGAGGAGCTGGCCGGTGAGCCGGAGGGGATCCGGGAGCGGGTGCGGCTCGTCCAGAGCGACGGGCGGGACACCGGCGTCCACTTCCTGCCGGGCAGCTTCGACGTCGTGCTGTGCCACGGCGTGCTGATGTACATCGAGGAGCCCGACCCGATGCTGGCCGGGCTGGCCCGGATGCTCGCCCCGGGCGGACTGCTGTCGCTGCTCGTGTGCAACGGCGACGCGCTCGCCATGCGGCCCGGGCTGTCCGGGGACTGGTCCGCGGCACTGTCCGCCTTCGACGCCACGGCCCACCTGCCCCATCCGCGAGCCACCTCGGACGACGGCGGCAGCCCGGTACGCCCCGGGGTCGACGTGCGGGCCGACCGGCTGTCGGATCTCACGGCGACGCTCGCCGGGATCGGGGCGCCGCTGCACGCCTGGTACGGGGTGCGGGTGTTCACCGACACGGTGGCGGACGGGGCCGGGATCCCGGCGGACGTCGAGGCGCTGCTGGCGGTCGAGGAGCGGGCCGGGAAGGCCGATCCCTACCGGAGCGTGGCGGCGCTGCTGCATCTGTGCGGAGTGCGCGGCTGATCCCGTTCGGGTGAGCAGCACGCGCCGGACGCATGCCCCGCGGCGAGACTCGGGGCATGGATGCTCGCCGTTTGCGTACCCGGCGTCCGGTTGTCGCGGTCCTCGCGCTGCTGTGCTGCCTCGGCCTCCTCGCCGCGTGTTCCGCCGCGCCGGCGTCGCGGGACCGGGAGGACTCGACGACCCAGGCCGCCCTGCCGAGGACGGTCCGGGCGGTGGACGACCTCCAGGACGGCTACCTGCGGGTGATCAAGGACGTGCTGCCGTCGGTCGTGCAGATCCAGGGCAGCCGGGACCTGGGATCGGGCGTGGTCTACGACGACGAGGGGCACATCGTCACCAACGCGCATGTCGTCGGCGATGAGAAGACCTTCCGTGTGACGACCGCGAACAGCGAGAACGAGCTGACCGCGCAGCTGGTCTCCTCCTATCCGCAGCAGGACCTCGCCGTGGTGAAACTGCAGGACCCGCCGGACGGGCTGAAGGCGGCGAAGTTCGGGGACTCCTCGCAGGTCGAGGTGGGGCAGATCGTGCTCGCCATGGGCTCGCCGCTCGGGCTGTCGTCCAGCGTGACGCAGGGCATCGTCTCGGCGACCGGACGGACCGTCACCGAGGGCGCCGCCGACGGC
Source organism: Streptomyces sp. Y7 (assembly GCF_043195415.1). Taxonomy (NCBI): domain Bacteria; kingdom Bacillati; phylum Actinomycetota; class Actinomycetes; order Kitasatosporales; family Streptomycetaceae; genus Streptomyces; species Streptomyces sp. Y7. The sequence continues at coordinate 160,218 of NZ_JBIDDQ010000004.1, read as the reverse complement.
GCCACGGGCGCGACGATCGCCAACATGGTGCAGACGTCGGCGGCCATCAACCCCGGCAACAGCGGCGGCGCCCTGGTGAATCTCGACAGCGAGGTCATCGGCGTGCCGACCCTGGCCGCCGTCGACCCCGACGTCGGCAACAGCGCGGCACCCGGCATCGGGTTCGCGATCCCGGCGTCGACCGTGCGCAACATCGCCGACCAGATCGTCAAGGACGGCAGGGTCACCGACTCGGGCCGGGCAGCGCTCGGCATCACCGGCCGTACGGTCGTCGACGACGACTTTCAGGCGGCGGGCGTGGCCGTGGTCGAGGTGGAGGAGGGCGGGGCGGCCGACGAGGCCGGCCTTCGGCCCGGGGACATCATCACCCGGCTGGGGGACACGGACATCACCACCATCACCTCGCTGTCGGAGGCACTGGCGGACGACAGACCGGGGGACGAGACGACGGTGACGTACACCCGCGACGGTGACCGGAAGAAGACCGATGTGACGCTGGGCGAGCAGTGACGGGGGCGAAGGGAACCCGGACGCGGTACGCCCCTCGCCCCCCGTCCGGTCACGCCTCGGCGTGCAGGCTCATCGGCCCGTAGATCTCCGTGGCGTCCTCGAACAGCCGCACCTGGTCCGCGCCGCCCTCCTGAAGTGCCTTCCAGTGCTCCCCGATCCAGGACTCGGCGTCCCCTTGGGTGGTGAACTCCTCGGGCTGCACCGCGGGCTGGGTCTCCGCCCCGTCGGCCTTCTCGAACCGCCACGTCCATGCCGCCATGTACGCCTCCAAGGTGTCAGCACGTTGAGTGCACCAGCGTATGCGGTTCGTGTGCGTCTGCTCCTTAGGGGGCCTCCATCACGCGGGACGAGCGGCGAGCGGCGAAAATCAGTGCGTGGAACTGACTCTCCTCGGCACCGGTGCCCCCGCGGGACTCCCCCGCCCCGACTGTCCGTGCGCGGCGTGTGCCAGTGCGCTCGGTGGTGACGCGCGGGCGGCCACCGCGCTGCTCGTGGACGGGGCGCTGCTGCTCGATCTGACGCCGGGCGCGGCGTTCGCGGCGGCACGTGCCGGGCGTTCGCTGGGGAACGTACGGCAGGTGCTGCTGTCGCATCCGCACGACGGGCCCGCCGTCGAGGTACCGGCCGGGCTGCCGCAGCCCGGCCGGGTGCCGGACGGGCGGGAGTTGGCGCTGCTGACGGGGCATCGGGTGCGGGCGGTGGCGATGGACGCGCCGGGCACCGGGTACGCGGTGACCGGGCCGGACGGGCAGCGGCTGCTGTATCTGCCGCCGGGGGGCGCGCCGGCCGGGCTGGAGAACGGGGCCGACGGGATGTACGACATGGTCGTCGCCGATGTGGTGGCGCGGCCGGACGCCCTGGCCAAGCTGCGGGCGGTGGGCGCCGTCGGGCCGACGACGGACGTCGTCGCCGTCCATCTGGACCATGACGCGGCGCCGGGCGCGGAGTTGCGGCGGCGGCTGGCCGCGGCGGGCGCGCGGGCCGTGCCGGACGGGACGACGCTGGAGGTGGGCGCGTACGAGGACGTGCCGGACGTGCCGCGGCGGACCCTGGTGGTGGGCGGCGCCCGGTCGGGCAAGTCGGTCGAGGCGGAGCGGCGGCTGGAGTCCTTCCCGGACGTGCTGTACGTCGCGACCGGGGGGACGCGGGGCGGGGACACCGAGTGGGCGACGCGGGTCACCGTGCACCGGGAGCGGCGGCCGGGGTCGTGGCGTACGGAGGAGACGTGCGATCTGGTGCCGCTGCTCGCCGAGGCGGGGGCGCCGTTGCTGATCGACTGTCTGTCCTTGTGGCTGACGGACGCGATGGACTCCGTGGGGGCCTGGGACGACGCGGTGTGGGCGGAACGCGGGGAGCGGGCCCTGCGGGATCGGGTGCGTGAGCTGCTGGAGGCGGTGCGGGGCACTCGGCGGACCGTTGTCGCCGTGTCGAACGAGGTGGGGTCGGGGATTGTGCCGGCCACGGCGTCGGGGCGGCGGTACCGGGATGAGCTGGGGCGGTTGAACGCCGCGTTCGCGGGTGAGTGCGAGCAGGTGGTCCTGGTGGTCGCGGGGCAGGCGGTCGTGCTGCGCGGGTGACTTCGCCGGGTTCGCCGGGTTCGCCGGGTTCGCCGAGGAGCGTGCCGCGGATCGTCGTCGTGCGTCTGCGGCCTCGTCGTGGCTTGTCGCGCCCACGCGGCGGAGCCGCAAATCGAAACGGCCCCGCGCCCCTTCAGGGGCGCCTCGGCCGGCGGACCTTCACATGTCAGGCCGGCTCCTTGCGGGCGATGACCCGGTACGCGTTCGAGAAGCGGGTGGCGCGCAGGAACGGGGCCAGGAGGTGGTCCAGGGTCCAGGCGACGGCCACCAGGGGGGAGCCCAGGGGCGCCAGCAGCGACGGCAGCAGGTACGACAGCACCAGCGAGGTGGCGGCCGCGAGGTCGTAGGGGATGTGCGCGGTGCGGTGGCCCGTCGCGACGATCGTGCAGCCCTGGGCCCGGAGTTCCTCGCACAGGGTGTCCAGCGGCAGCAGATGCAGATGACCCGGAGGGCTGTGCGGCACCCACAGTCTGCCGAGCAGGCCGGCGAACAGGCAGCGGGGGTTGGGCAGTTCGAGCAGGAGGTGGCCGCCCGGACGCAGGACCGTGAGGGCGGCGCGCAGTTCCTCGCGGGGGTCGGGGGCGTGTTCCAGATGGCGGAACATGCTGACGACGTCGTAGCGGTCGCGCAGCCGGGCCGTGACGCGCGGGTCGGTGAGGCTGCCGACGTGGGCCTCCTCGACCCGCTCGGCCACCCGCCCGTGCAGGACGCGGTAGGTCGGGTCCAGGCCGTCGAACGACGTGTAGGGGAAGACCTCCTTCGCCGTCTCCGGGAAGCGGGCGTACCCGGTGCCCACGTCCAGCCAGCTCTCCGGCTCGGGCAGGGGGAGCGCCACGCGGGCCGCGGCGCGCAGCCGGCGCGGCCCGCGCCGGGTGAGTCCCAGGTGGAGCGGTACGTAGGTGTGCTCCCGGCATCCGGCGGGGGTGAACGCGCAGTCGGCGCGGGGGCGTTCGGGGGGTGCGGTCGCGGTCATGGCGGCTCCCGGGCGTGGGGGCGTACGAGAGGGGGCGTACGGCACAGGCGGTGCGAGACGGTCCGAGCATGCCCCGACAATCCACTGCAAAACGGAACGTATGGGATGAGGATCTTGGGTGCAACGACGTCGCGGTCATACGGGGGTGACGTGGCGAAGCCGGTGGTGGCCATGTGGCGGCGTTCTGTTCGACCGGTGCCGGTACTGTTCGGCGAATGAGCTCGCTTAATCTCGACGACTTCTCCGACCTGATCGAGCGCCCCGACGGTGGGGTGCGCCGTGACGCCGAGGCGCGCCGTGAGCGTCAGATCGTGCCGCCCGGGGCGCTGGGCCGCCTCGACGAACTGGGCGAGTGGCTGGCGGCGGCGCAGTCCGCGGTGCCGGTGCGGCCGATCGAGCGGCCTCGGGTCGTGCTGTTCGCCGGTGACCACGGCATCGCGGAGCTGGGCGTGTCGGCGCGGCCCGCGGGCGGCGCCGGGGAGTTGGTGCGGGAGATCCTCGCGGGCGGCCGTCCCGTGTCGGTGCTCGCGCGGCGGCTCGGGGTTCCGGTGCGGGTCGTCGACATGGCGCTGGACTGCGACCCGGAGTCGCTGCCGGAGGCGGTCGTACGGCATCGGGTGCGGCGCGGCAGCGGCCGTATCGACATCGAGGACGCGCTGACGCTCGAGGAGGCCGAGGCGGCCTTCCGGGCCGGCGTGGCGGTGGCCGACGAGGAGGCGGACTCCGGCACGGATCTCGTGGTGCTCGGCGATGTGAGCGTCGGCGGGACCACGGCCGCGGGGGTACTGGTGGCCGCGCTGTGCGGGACCGACGCCTCCGTGGTGACCGGGCGGGGCGGCCTCGCCATCGACGACATCGTGTGGATGCGCAAGTGCGCGGCGATCCGGGACGCGCTGCGGCGGGCCCGTCCGGTGCTCGGCGATCAGCTGCAGCTGCTGGCGACGGTCGGCGGTGCCGACCTGGCCGCGATCACCGGGTTCCTGCTGCAGAGCGCGGTGCGCAAGCTCCCGGTGGTGCTGGACGGCGTCGTGGTGGCCGCCTGTGCGCTGGTGGGACAGCGGATCGCGTTCCGGGCGCCGGACTGGTGGCTGGCCGCGCACGACAGCGGGGAGCCGGGTCAGGCCAAGGCGCTGGACCGGATGGCCCTGGAGCCAGTGCTCGACCAGGGCGTACGGGTCGGCGAGGGTGCGGGCGGTCTGCTGGCGCTGCCGACGGTGCAGGCCGCGGCGGCACTGGCGGCGGAGCTGCCGGAGAAGCCGGAGGAGCTCCCGGAGGAGCCGGTGAAGGCCGAGGAGCCGGTGATGGCCGAGGACGCCGAGGCGCCGGAAGCCGGATAGGGGGCCGCCCCGGCGGCACGGGGGGAATCCGGGCGAGGGTGGACATATGATCACAACTTGTGACAGTTGACACCCTCCGTCGCTGGGCCCGTGCCGAGTGGGGGGCGTTGTGTCTCGCCGTGCGGAGAACCGTGACGGAGCGGCGGTGGCGGGCCGCACCCATGACCGTCGGGGCCGTGTGTCTGACCGGGCTCACCCAGGTCGTGCAGAACCAGTCCTGGGGGTACCGGATCGTCCAGGACCTCGGTGCCGTACGGGCCGAGGACCCGCTGTGGTCGGCGCTCCTGCGGACGCCGCTGTCGCTGTTCGTGCCCGCCCTCGATCTGCCGGTGTGGGGCGCGCTCGCGCAGGTCCTGATCGCGTTCGGGATCGCCGAGATGTGCCTGGGCCGGTGGCGCACCCTGGTCGTCGCCTACGTCGCGACCCTCGCCGGCACCCTGTACGCGCGCGTGGCCATCGCGGTCGGCCCGGACAGTCCGTTCGGGCTGCCCGCCTCGGACGCGCGGGTCGTGGACACCGGGCCCTCGGCCGCGGTCGTCGGGCTGGCCGTGTTCCTCGGCTGGCGGTACGGGGCGTACGTCACCGCCGGTGTGGTGATCGCGGCGATGGTCGCCGAGGTCGCCCTGAAGCCGAACCTCTCCGGGAAGGAGCACCTCGCGGCCATCGCGGCGGTGCTGGTGCTGTGCGGGGTGTCGACGGTGCGTCAGCGGCGTTCCAGGGCCCGGGCCGGTTCCACGTCGGGGGCGCCGCCGATCCAGTCCTGAAGCTTGCGGCTGGGGCCCAGCCAGCGCTTGTCGTGGTGGTAGGAGCGCAGCTGCGCCTTGGCGCGGGCCCGGGGGCGCCGACGGTAGAAACGCTTCGCCCAGGGGGAGGTCGGACGGGCCAGCCGGACGGCGCCGAACAGGGCGACGAAGGGGATGATCACCCCGAAGAGCGCCATCCGGAACTTGCCCTTGAACAGCGCGATCAGCGCGAGCAGGAAGTTCCCGGCGATCGTGGTGAGCAAGGTGCCGCGGCCCTCCGTCTCGCTCTCGTCGAGGTCGTTGACCCCGAAGGGCGCGAAGCCGAGGAGGAGCAGGCCGACCAGGGCGGCGGTGAGCACGACCACCTCGACGCTCTTGCGGCCGTCCTCGCTCCAGTAGACGTCGTCGAGGTGCAGGATCAGCGCGAACTCGTCCATGACCAGGCCCGCGCCCACCCCGAAGATCACGGCGGCCGCCGCCGAGCCGAAGCCGTGCTGACCGCCGGCGACCGCGCAGAAGCCGCCGATGATCGTGAGGACGATCCCGGGGACGACGTGGTGGATGTGGACGGCACCGGTCTCGATGTTGCGGAAGGGCCCCTTGCCCGCGCGGATCATGCGCGTGATGAGGCGGGTGACGAGGAAGGTGACCACGAAGGCGGTCAGGGCGAGGAGCAGCGGGAGCTTGCCCGGCTCGATGATGTTGCGCTGCCACCAGTCACCCATGTACTCAGTGTCTTCCCGGCAGGGGTGGGCTGCCTGGCGGAGACGGCGTCCGGGCTACCCTGCGGGCGTGTCCATGACCCCGCCGCACCTGCACGGTCTCCGTTTCGCCTTCGGCACCCTGAGCGTCCTCCCCGTCCGGGTGAGCCGCTGGGACCGGGCGGCGGCGCGCGGTGGAATGCTCTACGCCCCGCTGGTGGGCGTGGTCATCGGCTGCGGTGCCGCGCTGCTCGCGCTGGTCCTGCTGTTCCTCGGTGCCGGCCCTCTCCTCGCCGCCGTCGCGGCCGCCGCCGTCCCCGCCGTGCTCACCCGGGGGCTGCATCTCGACGGGCTCGCCGACACCGCCGACGGCCTCGGCAGCGGCAAGCCCGCCGAGGACGCCCTGCGGATCATGAAGCAGTCGGACATCGGGCCGTTCGGCGTCATCACGCTCGTGTTCGTGCTGCTCGCGCAGGTGGCCGCGCTGGCACGGCTGTACGACGACTCCTGGGCCCGGGGGGCGCTGGCCACGGTGGTCTCGGCCGTCGCCGCCCGCCTGGCCCTCACGCTCGCCGCGCGCGCTGGCGTGCCCGCCGCCCGGCCGGAGGGGCTGGGGGCGGCGGTGGCCGGGGTGGTTCGGGTACGGGCCGCCGCGGCCGTAGCCGTGGCCGTGACGGTGGCCGCCGCCGCGGCGGGAGCACTGCTCGGGACGGACGACGCCGCCCACACCGCGCTCGCGGTCCTCGCCGCGTCGGCCGCCGCCGAACTGCTCCTGCGGCACTGCGTCCGCCGCTTCGGCGGAGTCACCGGCGATGTCTTCGGCGGCCTCGCGGAGACGGCGGCGACGACCGCCCTGGTCGTGATCTGCCTGGGCTGACCGCGATCACACCGGCTCACCCCGGGCTCCGCACGGCGTGCGGCAGCGTGCCCCAGGGGTGGTCGCCCCCGCCCGGCACCGCGCAGTGCACCGAGGCGCCGAGCGACCGGGCCGTCTCCGTCAGGTCGACGCCCGCCGGCACGCCGTACACCAGGTGGCACAGCCGCACGCCGGTGGTCTCCCGCCGGTGCTCGCGGACCTGCCGGGTGTACGACGCCCAGGGGCCCTCGTAGGTGACCAGGAGGTCGGCGATCCTGGCGTAGGACGGGTCGGGTTCCGTGCCGTGGTTCAGGGCGAGGGTGCCGCAGCCCGCGCCCCAGGCGGCCGTGGCGAGCCGCTGGTAGTACGCGAACTCCGTGCGGCTCGCGGAGACCTGGTCGAGGAAGACGCCGTCGGCCCGGTACCAGTCGCGGTGACGGGAGATGTCGCGGACGACCTCGGTGTGCGGCCGGCGGCCGTAGTCGGTGTCGACGTAGCCGAGCACCGGTACGGCCGCACGCGCCAGCCGGGCGGCGACCTCGGCGAACGCCGCGTCGGGCGCGTCGCCGGGGCCGCTGGCCGGGTTCAGCACGACCCCGTGGAGCCGGGGCGCGGCCGCGACGATCGCGTCCCATTCGGCGGGGCGGACGGACGGGTGCTCGTAGTAGGGGATCAACAGGTCGTTCATCGGTGGGCGGTCGCCCTCCCCAGCAGGACGCAGACGAGAACGCCCTGGGCCAGTGCCGCCGCCGCGTGGACGACCGGGCCGGTCCAGTGCGGGCTGCCGGTGTGCGTGACCAGCGCGAACGTCTGGGCGAGGGCCGCCGCGCAGCAGATCGCCGTCGTGCCCAGCACCGCGCCGAAGGACTGGAGCAGCAGGCCCGTCCACAGGACCACGCCGAGGAGGAGCAGTCCGGCGAGTCGGACGCCGGTGACGGCCGGCGCTCCGGGCCACCCGGCCGAGGTGGCGAGGACGAGGACGAGCAGGGCGGCGAGGTAGGCGGTCAGGCACCCCGCGGCCGTGCGCATCGTCGCCCGCCGGAACGCCCGTGCGGTGCTGGTGGAGCGCAGGCCGGTCAGGGTGCCGCTGCGGAAGCGGTACAGAAGCCATTCGGCGGGGCCCATGCTGAGGGTGAGGGCGACGGCCGCGGGTGCCATGGCGCCGCGCTGCTCGCCCGCGAGCGTGTCCTCGAGGGCCGTGCACAGGACGAGGACGCCGGTGGCCAGGCCGAACAGGGCGTACGGGAGGGAGGACGAGAGGAGGGGGGCCGTCGCCGTGTGCCGGCTGCGGGTGCGTCGTGGCTTGTCGCGCTCACGCGGCGGCAGGTTCGGAGCGGTCCCGCGCCCCTTGCGGGGTGCGACTTCACGCAGGCCGAGGAGGGTCACCACCATCAGTGATCCCAGCAGCAGGGTCAGTCTCGCGGTGTCCGGCACGGAGTGGACCAACGACACGACCGCGCCCGCCGTCATCGGCGACAAGGCCGCCAGCAGGGCGCGTTCGCGGCCCATGACGAGCAGGATCGTGGCGGCGCCGAGGTAGCAGGACTGCGCGGCGGCGAAAGCGACGGCCGTGGTGCCGGACGTGCCCGCGACGGTCAGCGCGACCAGGGCGCCGAGCAGTGCACCGGCCGGGGCGCCGATGAGCAGGGTCCGACGGGCGGCGGCACGATCGCCCAACCCCAGCCAGGCGTAGGCCCGATGGGCCAGCCCCTGGTTCCAGGTCCAGCCGACCAGGGCGCCGGCCAGCAGCGGGACGGTGCCCGTGGGCAGGCCGAAGTCGTCGCGCGGGCCGGCGAGCAGCGGGGCGCCGAGGACGTAGCCGAGGCCGGGCAGGGCGTAGAGCAGGCCCCGTAGGAGGCAGCCGAGGAGGTTCGCCCGCCAGGGATCGTGGGCGGGGCGGTCCGGCTCCGGGTAGCGCCGCTCGACGCGTTCGTACAGTTCCTCGGCGAGGGCGAAGGAGTTCTTCACGCCGTAGCGCCGGCGTATCTGGTCGTCGGAGAGGCCGTCGGACTCCAGGAGCGCGGCGATCTCGTCCGGGTGGACGGCGGCGGCTGTGAAGTCGTCGAGGCGATCGGCGAGTTCGTCGACCGGGTCGGGCCGCGCCCAGCCGGGACCGGGGCGCCGGCGGGGCATCTCGGCCAGGGTGTCGGTGCGGGAGCCGGGCGGCATCCAGAGGCTTCCGCTCACCAGTCGGTCCCGTCCGTCGCGACCTTCTCGTACCAGGGGTCGCGCAGTTCGCGGGTCCAGTCGGCGACCGTCTCCAGCGTCGGTTCGTACACGTCGGCGCTGCCCGCCAGTTCCTCGTAGATGGTCCGGAAGTTGTCCACGGAGCGGCGCAGCGTGAACCGGTCGATGACCCTCTGACGGGACAACTCCCCCAGCTCCAGGCGCCGTTCGTCGTCCTTGAGCAGGGCGAGGGCGGCCGCGGCCATCTTCTCCGGCTCACGCGGCGGGACGACGAGTCCGGTGTCGCCGACGGCCTCGCGCACTCCCCCGACGTCCGTCGAGACGGTCGTGCGGCCGCAGGACATGGCCTCGATGATGGAGAACGGGAAGCCCTCGGAGATCGACGACAGCATCACCAGGTGCCCTGCGGCGTAGGCGCGCCAGACCTCGCTGATACGGCCCTCGAAGGTCAGGCCGTCCGTCACGCCCAGTTCGGCGGCGAGCTTCTCCAGCTTGGTGCGGTAGGCCTCGCCGCCGGGCGGGACCGGGCCGAACAGCCGCAGCCGGGTCTCGGGGAGTTCGGCGCGGACCATGGCGTAGGCCCGCAGCAGGGTCTCCAGGTCCTTGATGGGGTCGACGCGTCCGCACCAGGTGAGGGTGGGGACCTCGGGCTCGGGCCCGGCGTGCGGGAAGGCGTGCGGGTCGACGCCGTTGTAGACGGTGCGGATCTTCCCGGCGTCGGCGCCGCCGCGCTCCTCCCAGCGGCGGTTGTACTGGTTGCACGGGGTGATCAGGTCGGCCGTGCGGTAGCCGTGCGAGTTGAGCTCGCGGTAGAAGCCGAGCATGAACGCCTTCACGGGCCAGCGCTGGGCGTCGCTGCGGTAGCCGAGGTAGCGCTCGCGCAGATAGATGCCGTGCTCGGTGAGGAGGAAGGGCACGCCGTCGAGCCGGCGGGCGGCGAGCGCCGGGAGGGTCGCCAGGCCGCTGCTGACGGCGTGGACCACACAGTCCTCGTCGACGCGGACCCCGAGCGGGCGCAGGGCGTGCTCCAGCAGGTCGGTCGCGGTCAGGGCGTCGTGCACGGTGGGGCGGGCGGCGGCGGTCGGCAGATGCGGCATCGTCCATATCCACATCAGCGATCTGAGCGCCGCCTCGGAGCGCAGGGCGGCCGACAGGCGTCCGGCGCGGGCGAGTTCGGCCAGCTCGTCCAGCGCGTCGCCGAAGCGGCACCGGGCCTCGGGGTCGAGGAAGGAGAGCAGGAACCGCTCGTAGGAGTCGGTGAACCGCCGGCGGGCCCTGCCGTACGGCGCCCGGCCGCTTCCGGGACGCGGGCCCCAGGTGGGCACGGAGGTGTGCCGCCGGACGTTCGGCGGGAGCTCCCAGGTGACGGGTTCACGGCCCGTTCCGGTGAGCGAGACGATATGGAAGTCGACCTCCGGCATGCCCTTGACGAGCTGGTCGCACCAGGTGCTGACGCCGCCGTGGACATGCGGATAGGTGCCTTCGGTGAGCATGGTGACATGACGGCCTGAGCGCATCGCTGCGCGGCTCCCCCCTGTGATGCGGATGTTGTGCGGGGAACTGCGGCCATGACACCGAATGCGGGTTCGTCGTGGCTGGTCGCGCAGTTCCCCGCGCCCCTTTCCGGGGCTCTGCCGCTACGGCAGTCTGAGCGTGAGCGCCGACTGCAGCAGCGCCGGCGTGGTCCAGGCCGAGCGCTTGCCCGCGTACGGCGTCCCGAACGCGGAGGTGCCGAGCACGAGTTGCTTGACGGTGCCGTCCGGCGCGGTCACCGGGATCTGTGTCCCGGACGGGGCGTTGACGGTCACGGTCCTGCCGATGCGGTACGCCGTGACAGAGCCCTTCGCGACGGCGTTCTGCCAGGCGGCCCGGCGCTGGAGCTCGGTGCCGATGGCGCTCTGCGCCAGGTTCTCCACCGGGGTGTTGGCGGCGAACAGTGCCTGGTAGTCGGCGAGCACCCTGTCCAGGACCGGGTACAGCGTCCGGTCCTCGGCCAGGTTGGACTGGTGGGCGTAGTGCGGACGCGGGTCGTTGCCGATCACGTGCCCGAGGGCGATGCGGGCCTCCTGCGGCACGATGTACTCGTCGTAACCCGTGGCGACCTCCAGCGGCTCGGCCAGGCAGGTGGAGGCGGGGTTGGTCTCGCAGACGCCGCTGCCGCCGTCGGCCGCCGAGGCGTAGATCCAGTTGTACTCGTCGGCCATCTCCTCGTCGGTGCCCGTGTTGTAGTACACGTTCATCGGGTACCGGGGCACGGTGAGGGCCGCGCCGACCGAACGCTGGGCGGGCTCACGGGAGTTGTCCGAGGCGATCCACTTGACGCCGTTGTCGGCGAGGGCGCCGGCGAGGTGGGGGTTGTCGGCGGGCTGCTGCGGCAGGGTCTTCAGGCCCGAGTGCTCGCCGGTGACCAGTTCCGTGCGGTCGAGCGGGAGCCCCTTGCTCACACCCCAGTTGTGGTTGTTCCTGATCTGCGCCGAGATCTCCGAGCGGCTCATGTAACGCGTCGAGCCGTCGGCGTTCGCGGCGCAGCTCCACGGCACGGTCGAGGTGTCCTGGACACAGCCGAGGAACGGGTGCGTGTAGGTGTGGTTGATCCAGCGGTACTGCGCCTTGTCCGCGAGCAGCCGGTCGGCGAGGGCGTCGGTGCCGCCGTTCTCGCTCTTCCACTCCTCGCCGGAGCCGGCGTTGTAGACCATGTCCAGCTTGAAGCCGTGCTCGCGCTGCCACTGGGCGGCGTACACCGCGTCCGCGGCGGTCATCCGGATCGGCGCGGTCTCCTCGCCGCCCCCGCCCACGCAGTCGATGTCACCGGGCGTGCAGTTGCGCTCGGTGTCCCAGCGGGCGTCGGGTGCGAAGACGTCGTCGACGTGCACCGCGAAGTAGTTGCGTGCCTGGCCGAGGTGGATGCCCTGGGTCAGCCACTCGACGATGCCGCGGGCCAGGAGGCGGAACTGCTGCTGGTACTGGTTGTAGGCGAACGTCACCACCAGTTCGCGGCGGCCGTCGTGGCTGTACTCGCCGACCAGGCTGCCCCGCCCGGAGCCGCCCGCCACGGGGACGTCGACATAGCTGGTGAAGCCGGTGCGGGGCCGGGCGACGTAGCCGTAACTCTCGGAGACGGACGGGTCGTTGTCCTCGAAGGCGAAGGCGCCGTCGAGGTAGCCGAAGGCCCCGGCCCTGCCGTCGGTCGTCACCGACGCCTGGTACCCGTCCAGGCTGCCGGCCCAGCCGCCCTCGCTGGTGTAGTCGAGGCCGACGCCGGGGTGGGCCCAGGTGTAGGCGTCGACCTGCGGGATGCCGTAGGTCCGCTCGTAGGTCTCCAGTGCGGTCTGCTCGGCGGAACCCGCCCCGAACGGGGCCTCGTTGGGCAGCACCACGCCCTGGAATCTGGCGCGGGGCCGTCCGTTCACCGTGTCGCTGAGGAACGCGCCGGTGATGGCCGGACGGGCGGCGTCGTTCAGGTCGACGGTGGTGTACGGGATACCGGTGCTCTTGAGCTGGTCGGTGATGGCCCGGACGGGGCTGCCGCCGTTGTCGACGACCAGCACCCTCAGGTCGACGCGCGGTTCCTCGGCGGCCGCGGCGCCGGGTACCGAGACGCCCAGCGTGAGCAGACCGGCGGCCGTGACGACCGAAGCCGCGTTTCTCCATCTGTGCGCAGTGTGCGCCATTGAATGCCCTTCCCCCCAGAAGGTCCCCTTGCGGCCGATTGCGATGAATCGGCGGAGGATCCGTGGAAATCATGCAAAGCGGCAAGCGAGCGGCTCGCCGGAACCAGACGAGTGTGACTCAGCTCACCGGTGCCGGGGATCAGGAAACGACCGCGACGCCACTGACAGGTGAACGTCCGTAGGAATGAGCGAACGCTCACACGAGCGTAGGCTCGTCCCGAGTGTTCGCCGTACCGGGGAAGGCCCCGCTGCCACCGCACCCCTAGGTCGGAACTAGGGTCGGCCGTCGGGCCCGGTCGACCCACACTATTCGGCCAACGCAACTTCACATCGGAAGCGAGATTTCACCACCGTGACTGCTCTCACTCTCAGCACCGCCGCGGCGCCCGGCCTGCGGGCCGACGCGATCGTGATCGGTGTCGCCAAGGGCGCTGCGTCCAAGTCCGCGGGACTCGTCGTCGCACCGGGCGCCGAGGCCGTGGACAAGGCGTACGACGGCAGGCTGGCCGGCGTCCTGGAGACCCTCGGTGCCTCCGGCGCCGAGGGCGAGGTGACGAAGCTCCCCGCACCCGCCGGTTTCAAGGCTCCGCTCGTGCTGGCGGTGGGGCTGGGCGCCGAGCCCGAGAAGGACTCCGACTACGACGCCGAGGTGCTGCGCAAGGCCGGCGGCGTCGCCGCCCGCGCCCTCGCCGGCGCCAAGAAGGCCGCGTTCGCGCTGCCGCTGGGCGACTCCGCCGACATCGGCGCCGTCGCCGAGGGCGTGCTGCTCGGGGCGTACGCCTTCGACGTCTACAAGGAGAACGGCAAGGACTCCGGCGCCCAGGGCAAGAAGAACGGCAAGGCCCCCCTCGCCGAGGCCGCGCTGCTCGGCGGCAAGCCCCGCGACAAGGAGCACAAGGCCGCGATCGAGCGTGCCACCGCCGTCTCCGAGGAGCTCAACCGCGCCCGCGACCTGATCAACACCCCGCCCAACGACCTCACCCCCGAGTCGTTCGCCGCGATCGCCACGGCGGCCGGCAAGGAGCACGGCATCAAGGTGCAGGTGCTCGACGAGAAGGCGCTGACCAAGGGCGGCTACGGCGGCATCCTCGGCGTCGGCTCCGGCTCGCAGGCCGGTCCGCGGCTGGTGAAGCTGACGTACACGCACTCCAAGGCGAGCAAGCACCTCGCGCTCGTCGGCAAGGGCATCACCTACGACTCGGGCGGCATCTCGCTGAAGCCGGCCGGGCACAACGAGACGATGAAGTGCGACATGAGCGGCGCGGCCGCCGTGTTCGCCGCCGTGGTCGCCGCCGCGCGTCTCGGGCTCCAGGTGAACGTCACCGGCTGGCTGGCGCTGGCCGAGAACATGCCCTCGGGCTCCGCGGTGCGTCCCGGTGACGTGCTGCGCATGTTCAGCGGCAAGACCGTGGAGGTGCTCAACACGGACGCCGAGGGCCGGCTGGTGCTCGCCGACGCGCTGTGGGCGGCCTCGCAGGAGGAGCCGGACGCGATCGTCGACGTGGCGACGCTGACCGGCGCGATGGTGCTGGCGCTCGGCAGCCGCACCTTTGGTGTGATGGCCAACGACGACGCGTTCCGCTCGGCGATCGTGGAGGCCGCCGAGGAGGTCGGGGAGCCGTCGTGGCCGATGCCGCTGCCGGAGCACCTGCGCAAGGGCATGGACTCGCCCACCGCCGACATCGCCAACATGGGTGAGCGCATGGGCGGCGGACTGGTCGCCGGTCTGTTCCTGCGGGAGTTCGTGGGCGAGGGGATCACCTGGGCGCACCTGGACATCGCGGGCCCGGCGTTCAACGAGGGCGGCCCCTTCGGGTACACGCCCAAGGGCGGCACGGGGTCCGCGGTGCGCACCCTGGTCCGGCTCGCCGAGCTGACGGCCGCGGGCGACCTGGGCTGACGTCGTCGTAGGTGAGGGGGGCTCCGCGCGCGGGTAGGGCGGAGCCCCTCTTCCATGCCCGCCTCTCGCGTGCGCTCAGCTGAACGTGGGACGTCTCACACACCGGCCCGGCGTCTCGTTCGGTGTGGACAAGTGCGAAGATGGGGCTCGGCAGGACAGGGCCCCCACCACAGGGCCGAAGAAAGAGCGGCCGGACACCAGCCGCCGCCCGGTCAACGCTGACCGGCGTACGGCGCACATGCATGGAGGACGTGACGTGGCGAACGACGCCAGCACCGTTTTCGACCTAGTGATCCTCGGCGGTGGTAGCGGTGGTTACGCCGCGGCCCTGCGCGGGGCGCAGCTGGGCCTGGACGTCGCCCTGATCGAGAAGGACAAGGTCGGCGGCACCTGCCTGCACCGGGGATGCATCCCCACCAAGGCCCTGCTTCACGCGGGCGAGATCGCCGACCAGGCTCGTGAGAGCGAGCAGTTCGGCGTGAAGGCCACCTTCGAGGGCATCGACATCGCCGGTGTGCACAAGTACAAGGACGGCGTGATCGCCGGCCTGTACAAGGGCCTCCAGGGTCTCGTCGCCTCCCGCAAGGTGACGTACATCGAGGGTGAGGGCCGGCTGTCCTCCCCGACCTCCGTCGACGTCAACGGACAGCGCGTCCAGGGCCGCCACGTCCTGCTGGCGACCGGCTCCGTGCCGAAGTCGCTGCCGGGCCTGGAGATCGACGGCAACCGGATCATCTCCTCCGACCACGCCCTCGTCCTGGACCGCGTGCCGAAGTCCGCGATCATCCTGGGCGGCGGCGTCATCGGCGTCGAGTTCGCCTCGGCGTGGAAGTCCTTCGGCTCCGACGTCACCGTCATCGAGGGCCTGAAGCACCTCGTCCCGGTCGAGGACGAGAACTCCTCCAAGCTTCTTGAGCGCGCGTTCCGCAAGCGCGGCATCAAGTTCAACCTGGGCACGTTCTTCCAGAAGGCCGAGTACACGCAGGACGGCGTCAAGGTCTCCCTCGCCGACGGCAAGGAGTTCGAGGCCGAGGTCCTGCTGGTCGCCGTCGGCCGCGGCCCGGTCTCCGCCGGCCTCGGCTACGAGGAGCAGGGCGTCGCCATGGACCGCGGCTACGTCCTCGTCGACGAGTACATGCGTACCAACGTCCCGACCATCTCCGCCGTCGGTGACCTGGTCCCCACGCTCCAGCTCGCGCACGTCGGCTTCGCCGAGGGCATCCTGGTTGCGGAGCGTCTGGCCGGTCTGAAGACCGTCCCGATCGACTACGACGGTGTCCCCCGCGTGACCTACTGCCACCCGGAGGTCGCCTCCGTCGGTATCACCGAGGCCAAGGCCAAGGAGATCTACGGCGCGGACAAGGTCGTCGCTCTGAAGTACAACCTGGCGGGCAACGGCAAGAGCAAGATCCTCAACACCGCGGGCGAGATCAAGCTCGTCCAGGTCAAGGACGGTGCGGTGGTCGGCGTCCACATGGTCGGCGACCGTATGGGCGAGCAGGTCGGCGAGGCCCAGCTGATCTACAACTGGGAGGCGCTGCCGGCCGAGGTCGCCCAGCTCATCCACGCCCACCCGACGCAGAACGAGGCGCTCGGCGAGGCCCACCTGGCCCTGGCCGGCAAGCCGCTCCACTCGCACGACTGACCCTCGGTCGACGAAGCGACGACACAGACTTCCGCAATTCGTTAGGAGCAACCGAAACCATGGCGGTTTCCGTAACCCTTCCGGCGCTCGGCGAGAGCGTCACCGAGGGCACTGTCACCCGCTGGCTGAAGGCCGAGGGCGAGCGCGTCGAGGCCGACGAGCCGCTGCTCGAGGTCTCCACCGACAAGGTCGACACCGAGATCCCCTCCCCCGCCGCCGGCGTCCTGGCCTCCATCAAGGTCGCCGAGGACGAGACGGTCGAGGTCGGTGCCGAGCTGGCCGTCATCGACGACGGCACGGGCGCGGCCGCCGCCGCCCCGGCCCCCGCCGCCGAGCCCGCCCCGGCCGCCGAGCCGGAGCCGGCCCCGCAGGCCGCCGCCCCGTCCACCGAGCAGGCCGCCCCGGCCCCGGCGCCCACCGCCGAGTCCGCCGCCGGCGCCGGCTCCGCCGAGGGCACGGACGTGGTCCTGCCCGCGCTCGGCGAGTCCGTCACCGAGGGCACCGTCACCCGCTGGCTGAAGTCGGTCGGCGACAGTGTCGAGGCCGACGAGCCGCTGCTGGAGGTGTCGACGGACAAGGTCGACACCGAGATCCCCGCCCCCGCCTCCGGCACGCTGCTGGAGATCGTGGTCGGCGAGGACGAGACGGCCGAGGTCGGCGCCAAGCTGGCCGTCATCGGCGTCGCGGGTGCCGCTCCGGCGGCCGCCCCGGCCCCGGCGGCTCCGGCTCCCGCCGCCGCTGCCCCGGCTCCGGCCGCCCCGGCCGCTCCCGCGGCTCCGGCTGCCCCCGCCGCTCCGGCCGCGCCCGCCGCTGCCGCCCCGGCTCCGGCCCAGCCCGCCGCTCCGGCTCCCGCGCCGGCCGCTCCGGCCCCGGTCACCCCGGCTCCGGCCGCTCCGGCCGCCGCCCAGCCGACCGACGAGGGCGCCTACGTCACCCCGCTGGTGCGCAAGCTCGCCGCCGAGAACGGCGTCGACCTGGCCTCCGTCAAGGGCACCGGCGTCGGCGGCCGTATCCGCAAGCAGGACGTCATCGCCGCCGCCGAGGCCGCGAAGGCCGCCGCTGCCGCCCCGGCTCCGGCCGCTGCCGCCGCTCCGGCCGCCAAGAAGGCGCCGGCCCTGGAGGTCTCCCCCCTCCGCGGCCAGACCGTCAAGATGCCGCGCATCCGCAAGGTCATCGGCGACAACATGGTCAAGGCGCTGCACGAGCAGGCGCAGCTCTCCTCGGTCGTCGAGGTCGACGTCACCCGCCTGATGCGCCTGCGCGCCCAGGCCAAGGACTCCTTCGCCGCGCGCGAGGGCGTCAAGCTCTCCCCGATGCCGTTCTTCGTGAAGGCGGCGGCCCAGGCGCTGAAGGCCCACCCGGTCATCAACGCCAAGATCAACGAGGCCGAGGGCACGATCACCTACTTCGACTCCGAGAGCGTCGGAATCGCGGTGGACTCCGAGAAGGGCCTGATGACCCCGGTCATCAAGCACGCGGGCGACCTGAACATCGCCGGCATCGCGAAGGCCACGGCGGAGCTGGCCGGCAAGGTCCGCGCCAACAAGATCACGCCGGACGAGCTCTCCGGTGCGACCTTCACCATCTCCAACACCGGTTCGCGCGGCGCGCTCTTCGACACGATCATCGTGCCGCCGGGCCAGGTCGCGATCCTCGGCATCGGTGCCACGGTCAAGCGCCCGGCGGTCATCGAGACCGAGGAGGGCACGGTCATCGGCGTCCGCGACATGACGTACCTGACCCTCTCCTACGACCACCGCCTGGTGGACGGTGCCGACGCCGCCCGTTACCTGACGGCGGTCAAGGCGATCCTGGAGGCGGGCGAGTTCGAGGTCGAGCTCGGCCTCTGATCACCTCTTGATCGGCAGTACGGCGCCCCGTCCGGAACTTCTCCGGACGGGGCGCCGCGCTTTTGGGGCGCCGGAGAGCTCGGTGTGCGGGGTTGTCGGGCGGGTGCGGGTGGTCGTGGGCCGGTCGCGCGGTTCCCCGCGCCCCTTCAGGGGCGTCCACTGCACCCACCTTCAGGGGCGCGGGGAACTGCGCGACCAGCCACAACCGACCCGCACCCGCCGAACGACACATCCCCCACCCCACTGGGCGCCCCCACCCCGCACCCCGTGTAAGTCTCGTCTCACCTGCACCAAAGCCCCCCTGTCGGCCCTCCCAGCGGAGCGCACCCGCCGTATTGTCTAAACGTCAACGCGCCCTAAGGAGCCCTCATGACCGCCCCCGTCATCCACTCGCTGCGCGAACAGATCCGCGAGCACATCCTGGAGGGGATCATCAGCGGTCGCTGGCAGCCGGGAGAGCGGATCGTCGAGCGACGCATCGCCACCGAGCTGGAGGTCAGCCAGACCCCCGTACGGGAGGCGCTGCGCGAGCTGGAGTCCCTGCGGCTGATCGAGTCCGCGCCGAACAAGGGCGTGCGCGTCCGCAGCCTGACCGCCGCCGACCTGGAGGAGAGCTACCCGGTCCGGGCCGGCCTGGAGGCCATCGCCGCGGAGCTCGCGGCCGAGCGCCTCGCCGAGGACTGCTCCGCCCTCGACCCGCACGTCACCGCGCTCTACGACGCCGACCGCAACTCCGACGGCACGGCCCAGGTACGGCACACGGTCGCCTTCCACCGGGAGATGGTCCGCGCGGCCGGCAACTCCGTGCTGCTGCACACCTGGGAGGGCCTCGGCATCGAGGTCTTCACGGCCCTGTCCATCCGCTGGCTGGGGACCGTGCAGCAGTCGTACGCGGAGGAGCACGAGGAGCTGGTGGCGGCCTTCCGGCGCCGGGACCCCCGGATCGCCGAGATCGTCAAGGCGCACGTACTGGGCTGCGCCCCGCGGCACGAGGCCTGAGCGCGCCCCCGCTCAAACGTAGCCTCACCTGCGAAAACCCGGGTAAAACGCGGCACCCGGTGCCTGTCCGAAAGGCACCGCGTGCCGACTTTCTCGTGATCAAGAGGTTTTCGCCCTCAACCCTTTGATCGATCATCGATCAGCGAGTTATTGTCGCCGACGGGCCACGCGGCAAACGCCGCATGGTGTCACCGCACCGAGGCCCTCCGCCCTGTCCTGCCAAAGACCTAGGGCACCCCCGAACCCTTACCGATGAGGGAACCCCCTTCGACTGAGGAAGGCGGCGACATGACCGACCCCAACGCCATCCAGCCGAGCGCGCTCGACCAGCTCCCCGACCGTGATCCGGAGGAGACCGCCGAATGGCAGGCCTCGCTGGACGCGGTCGCCCAGGCGGCCGGTCCGCACCGCGCCGCATACCTGATGCGCCGCACGCTGGAGCGGGCCGAGGCGGGCGGCATCGCGCTGCCGAAGCTCCTCGAGACCGACTACGTCAACACCATCCCGACCGCCGCCGAGCCGTCCGCGCCCGGTGACGAGGAGATGGAGCGCCGCATCACCGCGTGGAACCGCTGGAACGCGGCCGCGATGGTGACCCGCGGCTCCAAATACGGCGTCGGCGGCCACATCGCCACCTTCGCCTCCGCGGCCTGGCTCTACGAGACCGGCTTCAACCACTTCTTCCGCGGCAAGGAGGCCGACGGGTCGGGCGACCAGCTCTACATCCAGGGCCACGCCTCCCCCGGCATCTACGCCCGCGCCTTCCTCGACGGCCGCCTCACCGAGGCTCACCTCGACAACTTCCGCCAGGAGGCGGGCGGCAACGGCCTGCCGTCGTACCCGCACCCGCGCCGGCTGCCCTGGCTGTGGGAGTTCCCGACGGTCTCCATGGGCCTCGGCCCGCTGTCGGCGATCTACCAGGCGCGCTTCAACCGCTATCTGACCGCGCGCGGCATCAAGGACGTCTCGAACTCCCACGTCTGGGCCTTCCTCGGCGACGGCGAGATGGACGAGCCGGAGTCCACGGCGGCACTCGCCCTGGCCTCCCGCGAGGGTCTGGACAACCTGACCTTCGTCATCAACTGCAACCTCCAGCGCCTCGACGGCCCGGTCCGCGCGAACTTCAAGATCGTGCAGGAGCTGGAGGCGCAGTTCCGCGGCGCCGGCTGGAACGTCGTCAAGACGCTGTGGGGCACGGCCTGGGACGAGCTGTTCCAGCTCGACACCACCGGCGCGCTGGTACGCCGGCTGCGCGAGGTACCCGACGCTCAGGTGCAGACGTACCAGACGCGCGACGCCGCCTACATCCGCGAGGACTTCTTCGGCAAGGACCCGGCGCTCGTCGAGATGGCGAAGCTGCTGAGCGACGACAAGATCCTCGAGTGCTTCCACCTCTCCCGCGGTGGCCACGAGGCCCGCAAGGTGTACGCCGCCTACAAGGCCGCCGTCGAGTTCAAGGGCGCGCCGACCGTGATCCTGGCCCAGACGGTCAAGGGCCACACCCTCGGCGAGGGCTTCGCGTCGAAGAACGCCAACCACCAGATGAAGAAGCTGACGGTGGACGAGTTCAAGACGATGCGTGACCTGCTGGAGCTGCCGATCTCGGACAGCCAGTTCGTCGACGGGCAGGTCCCCTACGGCCACCCGGGCGCCGACTCCGCCGAGGTCCGCTACCTCCAGGAGACCCGCGCGGCCCTCGGCGGCCCGGCCCCGGCCCGCCGCGTCCACCCGGTGGCCCCGCTGCCGGCTCCGGCCGAGAAGGCGTTCGCGTCCTTCGACAAGGGCTCCGGCTCGCAGAACGTGGCCACCACCATGGCCTTCGTCCGGCTGGTCAAGGACCTGGTCCGGGACAAGGAGTCGGGCAGGCGCTGGGTGCCGATCGTCCCCGACGAGGCGCGCACCTTCGGTATGGAGTCGCTCTTCCCGTCCCTCGGGATCTACTCCCCCAAGGGCCAGACGTACGAGCCGGTCGACCGCGACCAGCTGATGTACTACAAGGAGGCCAAGAACGGCCAGATCCTCAACGAGGGGATCACCGAGGCCGGTTCGATGGCCGACTTCATCGCCGCGTCCACCGCGTACGCGACGCACGGCGAGGCGATGATCCCGTTCTACATCTTCTACTCGATGTTCGGCTGGCAGCGCACGGCCGACCAGATGTGGCAGCTCGGCGACCAGCTCGGCCGCGGCTTCCTCGTCGGCGCCACCGCGGGCCGTACGACGCTGACGGGCGAGGGCCTGCAGCACGCCGACGGTCACTCGCCGGTGATTGCGGCGACGAACCCGGCCGCGCTGACGTACGACCCGGCCTTCGCCTACGAGGTCGCGGCGATCGTCAAGGACGGTCTGCGCCGGATGTACGGCGAGGCCGCGCCGGGCGAGGACCCGAACGTCTTCTACTACCTGACCGTCTACAACGAGCCGCTCCCGCAGCCCGCGAAGCCCGCGGCGGACGGCGTCGACCAGGGCATCGTCAAGGGCCTGTACCGCTTCAACACGGCGGAGTCGGCGGGCCTGTCCCCGGTCGCGAACGCGCCGCGTATCCAGCTCCTCGGCTCCGGCACGGCGATCCACTGGGCGCTCCGGGCGCAGAAGCTGCTCGCGGAGGAGTGGGGCGTGGCGGCCGACGTCTGGTCGGCGACGTCCTGGACGGAGCTGCGCCGCGACGCGCTGGACGCGGACGCCGCCCTGCTGCGCGGCGAGGAGCGGGTCCCCTACGTCCGTCAGGCGCTCCAGGGCGCCGAGGGCCCGGTGCTGGCGGTCTCCGACTACATGCGTCAGGTCCCGGACCAGATCGCGCAGTGGGTCGAGCAGGACTACTCCTCGCTCGGTGCCGACGGCTTCGGCCTCTCCGACACCCGTGAGGCGGCCCGTCGCCACTTCGGCGTCGACGCCGAGTCGATCGTCGTGGCGGCCCTGGCCCAGCTCGCGAAGCGCGGCGAGGTCAAGGCGGCCGCCGTGAAGGAAGCGCGGGAGAAGTACGGGCTGTAAGGCCCGCGGCCCTCACCGGTTCCCGGTCGTTCGTCGACTGCGGACCGGTGAGGGCTTTTTTCGCGCAGTTCCCACGCCCCTGAGAACAGGCCCGTCCGGGCACGCCCCTCCTTGGGGGCGCGGTGAACCGCGTGACCGGCCCCCACCCACACCCGAATACGCACGATGATGGCCCCATGCGTGCTGCCCGCCTGATCAAAATGGTGCTGCTTCTGCAGTCCCGGCCCTCGATGACCGCTGCCGAGCTGGCGCGCGAGCTGGAGGTGTCCGAGCGGACCGTCACACGGGACGCGCAGGCGCTGTCCGAGGCCGGGGTCCCCGTGTACGCGGATCGCGGGCGGGCCGGCGGATACCGGCTCATCGGCGGGTACCGGACCCGGCTGACCGGGCTCGAACGCAGTGAGGCGGAGGCGTTGTTCCTCTCCGGGGTGCCGGGAGCGCTGCGGGAGATGGGGCTTCAGGACGCCGCGTCCGCGGCCCGGCTGAAGGTGTCCGCCGCGCTGATGCCGTCCCTGCGCGACGCCTCCCGTACGGCCTCCCAGCGCTTCCACCTCGACGCCCCGAACTGGTTCAAGGAGCCGAAGACCCCCGAGCTGCTGCCGGCCGTCGCGGACGCGGTGTGGGACGACCGGCGGATCGTGGCCCGGTACCGGCGCCGGGAGGAGGGCGAGGCCGAGCGCGAGCTGGAACCGTACGGACTCGTGCTGAAGGCGGGGGTCTGGTACCTGTGCGCCCGGGTCGCCGGGCACGGGGCGTACCGGGTGTACCGCATCGACCGGTTCACGGCCGTGGAGGCCGCGGACGACCGGTTCGAGCGGGACGAGGAGTTCGACCTGCCGGGATTCTGGGACGAGCGGGCCGAGCAGTTCGCGCGGTCCATCCTGCGCGCCGAGGTCGTGGTGCGGGTCTCCCCGGGCGGGGTGCGCAGGCTGCCGTACACCGTCGATCCGCAGTCCGCGCGGCAGGCGCTGGAGGCGGCCGGCGCCCCGGACGGGGACGGCTGGGTGACGCTGACGCTCCCGGTGGAGTCCGAGGAGGTCGCCCACACCCAGCTCGCCTCCCTCGGGCCGGAGATCGAGGTGCTGGAGCCACGGACGCTGCGGGAGCGCTTCGCGGCGGACGCGACACGGCTGGCGGCGCTGTACGGCGTGGAGCGGTAGACGGGTACGGCCTGGGGCCGTAGCCGCATAACAATCCGCCACACTCCACGTGCGCCCCACCCGCCCAGGGCCGATGCTTGACCCGTGATGGACGAGACGGAGTTCTGGGAGCTGGTGGACGGCGCGCGTGAGGGCGCCGAGGGTGACCCCGAGGAGCAGGCCGACCTGCTCGTGGACCGGCTGCTCCAACTCGACCCGGACGCGGTGCTCGACTTCGCCCGTCACTTCGAGGCCCGCTACAACCGCGCGTACACCTGGGACCTGTGGGGCGCCGCCTGGGTCCTGCTGGACGGGGCCAGTGACGACGCGTTCGACTTCTTCCGGTGCTGGCTGATCGGCCAGGGCCGCGAGGTGTACGAGGGCGGGGTGCACGACCCCGACTCGCTGGCCGACCTGCTGGACGACTTCGACGAGGAGTTCGACGGCGACGGCGAGGAGCTCGGCTACGCCGCGGACGAGGCCTACGAACAGCTCACCGGCACGGTCGCCCCCGACCTGGGCATCCCGCCCGCGCCGGCGGAGCCGGAGGGCACGCCGGTGGACTTCGAGAACGGGCGCGTGCTGGCGACGCGTTTCCCCAGGCTGTGGGAGCGGTTCAAGGACTGAGCCGCCGCGCTCAGGCCACGGCCCGCCTGCGGCCGGGGTCCGAGGGGATGTACGCCTGCGTCTGATCGGCCTTCACCGCGTGGTGCAGCGGCGCCTCGTTGGCCTGGTCCAGCGCGGACGCCGTGACGGCGGCCGGCCCCAGGACGACGGTCGCGACCGCGCAGACGACCGTCCAGACCCGCTTGCCGCCGTGCCCGCTGTTGCTGCTGCTCATGATCCCCACCTCCGGTCAGTGCGTGGCCATGACCCTAGGGAGGCTGTCTCGGCGGGATCCCTGAGCCGGCTACGAGAAACCTGTGAGGACCCGCCCGCGCGGTGACCCACGTCACCGGGCGCGACGTGAAGGTTCATCCACCGTCTCTTGACCCGTTGCGTGATCCGCGGCTTACGGTGGCCGCCCCGAACAGGAGCATCCAGTCCATGACCAGCCCGTACGTACGGGAGATCACGCGCGAGGACCATCTGTCCCATCTGCGGCTGTATCCCGACGCGAGCCATCTCCAGATCCCCGAGTGGGGCGATGTGAAGCCCGACTGGCGGGCGGAGAGCGTCGGCTGGTTCGAGGACGGGCCCGCCGGGGAGGTGCTGATCGCGTCGGCGCTCGTCCTGTACCGCCCGCTGCCCGGCACCCGGCGCTGCCTGGCCTATCTGCCCGACGGGCCGGGGATCGACTGGCAGGCTCCGCGGGTGGACCGCCGGCTGGACGCCCTGGTCGCCCATGTGGAGCGGCGCGGGGCGTTCTCGCTGCGGATGGGGCCGCCCCTGGTCGTACGTCACTGGGAGGCGGACACGGTCGCGGCGGGCGTCGCCGACCCCGACGTACGCGATCTGCACGACCTGCCCGCGGACGGCGTCGACGGGTACGCGCTGGACCTCGCGGAGCGGCTGGGGCGGCTCGGGTGGCGGCGGTGCGGGGACGGCAACGGCCGCGGTTTTGGCCTCGGCCAGCCGCGCTACGGCTGCCAGGTGCCGCTGGCGGGCCGCTCGACGGACGAGCTGCGGTCCGCCCTCGCGCCGCGCTGGGAGCAGTCCCTGCGCATCGCCGAGCGGGCGGGGGTCCTGGTCTCCTGGGGCACGGCGGCCGACCTGCCCGAGTTCTACCGGCTGTACACCGCGACCGCCGAACGCGACGGGTTCCGGGCCCGGCCGCTGGTCTACTTCCAGCGCCTGTGGGCGGCGCTGAACGCCGTGGACGGCGACCGGGTGCGGGTCTACCTCGCCGAGTACGACGGCGAGGTGCTGTCCGCCGCGCTCATGATCAGCGTCGGCTCCCGGGTCTGGCACTCCTATGCCGCATCCGGGCGCCGGGGGCGGGAACTGCGGCCGAGCAGCCTGCTGTTGTGGCGGATGCTGGGGGACGCCCGGCAGGCGGGGGCGCGGACGTACGACCTGCGCTCCATCACGCCGGCCCTGACCGAGGACCGGCTGCTCGGGCGGCTGCTGTTCAAGACGGGCGCGGGCGGCCGGGCCGTGGAGTACCTCGGGGAGTGGGAGCGTCCGGTGGGCAGCCAGGGGAAGGCGCTGCAGCGGGCGGTCGGGATGTACCTGGGGCGCAAGTGAGGGTGCCGGGGGCCCGGCGGCCCGTCATCTGCCCTGGAGCCGGGCGGCCGTCTCCCTGATTTCCGGCAGGCGGGCGCTGAGGGCCGCGCCGGGGCAGGTCGTCATGTAGCCCTCGTTGTGGCCGGCGATGGCCGGGAGGGTGGCGGTGGTGCCGGCGGAGTAGCGGCTGAGGCTGTTGCTGGAGGTCAGCGGCACCGTCGCGCGGGGGTCGGTCCCGGAGAGCCCCAGCTTCCACGCGGCGACCGCCGCGATGGCGTCGGTCATGGCCTTGGGGACCGGGACGCCCGCGGTGAAGGTGCCGAGGGCGGCGATGCCGGCGGTGCGGTGGTTGAAGCCCTGGGTGTGGGCGCCGGTCACGGCGCGGTCGACGCCGCCCGCACGGCCCTCGTAGACCGTGCCGCACCGGTCGACGAGGAAGTTGTAGCCGATGTCGTCCCAGTCCCGGGAGCCGGTCTGGCCCGCGTACAGGTAGCGGATGATGCGGGGCGAGTCGGCGCAGTCGTAGCCGTTGGGCGAGTCGGTGTGATGGACGAAGACGGCGACGACCTTGTCGTCGTAGCGCGGCGGCGGCTGGGCGCGCCGGACCTCGTCGTCCAGCCAGGCGGACCGGGGCACGATCTCCGGCCGGGCCGCGTGGTACGCCGCCACGGGCCGGGCCGCGACGGGCCGCTCCCCTTCGGTGACACTCCGCTCGACGCCCTGGGCGCACAGCAGCAGGGCCAGCGCGGCGGCGAGCCCGGGCACGCAGGCGAGCAGCACGACGAGCACACCGGAGATGCGGGCCCGGTCGACGCCCCGCCACCACCCCGCCCGGCCCTCGGCCCCGGCTCGCCCCTGCCGCCGGATCCGGTCCCACCGCTGGGCCCGCACCCGACGCCGAGCACGCGCCGACTCCCGGCGCCGAGCACGGGCCGACTCCCCGGCGACCGCCGCTCCCTCGCCCCGCCCGGCCACCCTCTCCTCCGGGGCCTCCCCACCCCGGCGCAGCACCCGCCGCCGCGCCCGCCGCCCGGCATCGGCCGGGGTCGCGGAGGGCCGCTCCCGCGGGACGGCGGACGAACCCTGCGGGACCGCGGACCGATCCTGCGGAACTGCGGACCGATCCTGCGGGACCGCGGACCGATCCTGTGGAACTGCGGACCGATCCTGTGGGACCGCGGCGGTCTGGTTCTGCCCGGCCGAACGGTCCGGCACGAAGGACTGCGCCTGCGGGGCCGGCTGCTCCGGCGCGGCGGGCGTTGTCCGGGGGCCCGGCCGAACCGGCCGGAGAGGCTCTGTCTCCGGGGCCGACCGGACCGGCCCGAGAAGCTCGGACTCCGTGGCCGGCCGATCCGGCCCCGGGGGCGGTGACTGCGGAGCCGCGTCATCCGACCCCAGCGGCCGTGACTGCGGAACCGCCCGGGCCGGGCCGGTGCGCTGTGGAGGCCCGGTCGGCCGCTGCGGCGCGGCGGGCCGTGTCGGGGTGTCCCGCAGGACGAAGCGGTCCTGCGGTTCCGGCCGCTCCCGCTCGGCCCCGGGCGCCCTTGCACCCGGCGCCGTCCGCTCCGTCCCGGCGTCGCGCGCGGCCCCGGGGGCCACGTCCCGCGCAGGTGCCCGGGACACGTCGGAGGCTGTCTGCGCGGGGCGCCCCAGGCCCGGTATCCGCGCAGCCCACGGTATTCGTACGGCGCGAGGTCTTCGTCTCCCCCGTGTGCGCCGGAAGACCCTTCGGGTGACCCGTCGGAAGACACGCATGAACCTACTGTCCGACGGATCCGGTCCGCCCGCGATGTGTGGTGTGACACCCCGTGGAACCAACGTCCCGGTCCGGGGCGTTTCTCCAGGTGCACGCGGCGTGGCCGGTTCCGGGCGGCGCCCGCGTGTGCGCTGATCAACAGGGGCTTTCCGCGCGTACTAAGAGGTCCTAGGGAAAGGCGGCTCTGTGGACCTGCTCGACATCCTGCTGTTGCTGGTGATCCTGGCCTACGCGGCGTCCGGCTACCGCCGCGGCCTGGTCGCCGGCTGCGTCTCGCTCGCCGGTTTCGTGGGCGGCGCGGTGATCGGCGTATGGATCCTGCCGTGGATGATGGACCTGGTCACACCGGGGACGACAGAGGCCACCGTGACCGCCGTGCTCACGGTGCTGGTCCCGGCCGTGGTGGTGCACGAGCTGGCCGGCCGGCTGGCCCTGCGGCTGCGCCGGGAGCTGGACCGCGGGCCGCTCAGGGTGGCCGACGGCGTCGGCGGCGCCGTGGCGAACTCGGTGGCCGTGCTGATCGTGGCCTGGGTCGCGGCCAGCGTCCTCGCCGCCTCCTCGTCGCCGCTGCTGACCTCGGCGATCCGTGACTCGCGCCTGCTCGGCACCGTCCAGGACGCCATGCCGGACACGACACCGGCCTGGTTCTCGCGGGCCACCTCCGCGCTCACCGAGGCGGGCTTCCCGCAGGTCTTCAACCCGTTCGAGAACGAGTCGACGGCCGAGGTCGCCAAGCCCACCGGCGACAGCGTCACGGCCGCCGCGACGAGCGCCGCCAAGCTCAGCACCGTCAAGATCGAGGGCTCCTCGGGCACCCAGGGCCGCGAGGGCAGCGGCTTCGTGTACGCCCCGCAGCACGTGATGACCAACGCCCACGTGGTGGCCGGCATCGACGAGCCGAGCGTCCGTGTCGGGGGCGTCGGACGGTCGTACGCGTCACGGGTGGTGCTGTTCGACCCGGAGCGGGACGTGGCCGTGCTGTACGTCCCCGAACTGCGCGCCCCCGTCCTGCGGTTCGACGACGAGGCCACCCGTGGCGACTCGGCGGTCGTGGCGGGCTACCCGGAGGACGGCGACCTGAACCTCCAGGCGGCGACGGTCGCCAACCGCGTGCAGGCGACGGGCCAGAACATCTACAACGACGACACCGTCACCCGCGAGATCTACTCGATCCGCTCCACCGTCCGCCCCGGCAACTCCGGCGGCCCGCTGCTGACCACCGACGGCAAGGTGTTCGGCGTGGTCTTCGCCCGCTCCACCTCCGACGACGAGACCGGCTACGTCCTGACCGCGGCCGAGGTCGCCTCCGACGCCCGCCGCGCGGCGAACGCGACCGAACCGGTGGACACGGGCGAGCTCGTCACTTCCTGAGCCCGCCCCGAAGCCGGCGGCGCGCGAGCGGGATCAGCCGACGGCCCGCCGTCACAGCGTCTGGCCCATGATCACGTCGTCCACGTAGCGGCCGTCCAGGAAGAACTCCTCGGGCAGCACGCCTTCCACCACGAACCCCTCGGACTCGTACAGCTTGCGCGCCGGCGTGTTGTGGCCGAGGACGCGCAGGCTGAGCCGGCGTGCGCCCCTGCGGCGGGCCTCCTCGACGACCGCGCGGATCAGTGCCCGGCCGACTCCGTGCCCGCGTGCCTCGTCGGCGACGGCGAGGCCCTGGATCTGGCGCACATGGGCGTTTGAGGCGAGCGGAGTGGGAAAGCCGAGGCGGACGTATCCGACGATGCGGCGGTCGAGTTCGGCGACGAGATGGTCGCCGGGGGTGTGGCGCCCGTCGAAGAACGGCGCGTGGGGCGGCTGCGGGCGCGGCGTGACCGCGTGCAGGGTCGACCACGTGCGACGGTCGAGGAGGGACAGCTCCTCCTCGTCGTCCGGCAGCGCGATGCGTATGTACGGCGGCTGGTGGTGCTCGTGCATGAGCGCCACCCTAAGTCCCGGTGGCGCGAACCCGATCCGGGTTTTATGTGGTCAGAGGCAGGATGAGGTCATGGAACTTTCAAGAATCGCGGTGGCGGGCTCCTCCGGCCTCATCGGCGGGGCCCTCGTGCGCTCCCTGACGGCCGACGGACATGAGGTCGTGCGGCTCGTGCGCCGGGCGCCCGGTTCCCGGGACGAGGTGCGCTGGGATCCGGAGAACGGCTCGGTGGACGCGGCGGGGCTCGCCGGGTGCGCCGCGGTCGTCAATCTGGCCGGGGCGAACGTGGGCTCGCGGCGCTGGACCGAGGAGTACAAGGCGACGCTCCGCTCCGGCCGGGTGCGGGGCACCGCGGCACTGGCGCAGGCCATCGCCTCGCTGAAGCCCGAGGAGCGGCCGCGGGTCTTCGTCAACGGCAGCGCGATCGGCTACTACGGCGAGACCGGTGAGCGCGCCGTCGACGAGAGCGCCCCGGCCGGGGAGGGCTTCCTGCCCTCGCTGGTCGTCGACTGGGAGGGCGCGGCGGCCCCGGCCCAGGAGGCGGGCGTACGGACGGTGTTCCCGCGCACGGGGCTGGTGGTGGCCCGTGAGGGCGGCGCCTGGGGACGGCTGTTCCCGTTGTTCAAGGCGGGGCTCGGCGGGCGGATGGGCGACGGGCGGCAGTACTGGTCGTTCGTCGCGCTGCACGACGAGGTGGCCGCGATCCGGCATCTGATCGACACCGACGGGCTGTCGGGGCCGTTCAACGTGACCGCGCCGCAGCCGGTGACGAACCGTGAGATCACCGAGGCCATGGGCCGGGTGCTGCGCCGGCCGACCCTGTTCCCGGTCCCCGCGCAGGTGCTGCGGACGGTGCTCGGCGAGATGGCGGGCGATGTGCTGGGCAGTCAGCGGGTGCTGCCGAAGCGGCTGCTGGAGTCGGGGTTCACCTTCGCCTTCCCGGAGATCGAGGGGGCGATCCGGGCGGCCGCGGGGTAACAGGCCGGCCTCCGTATGCGACCACTGTGCGACCGTGCTCTGTCGATGCGCGACTGTTCCTGACCGATCACAGACCTAACCTCGTCCCGAACTCGGGTATCCCCGGAGCCTGTTGGGGGCATGACGTCTCCACCGGCCGCGCAACCTCGAGGAGGGGCACGTGCTTGAGCCCGCGTACCAGGCGGACGTCGTCATCGTGGGAGCCGGGGTCGCCGGACTCTCCGCGGCGCATCGGCTGACCAGCGCAGGAGTAACGACCGCAGTCCTGGAGGCCGCCCCTTACCCGGGCGGCCGCATGTCGACCGAGAAGGTCGACGGGTTCCGACTCGACCGGATCGGGCAACTGTTGTCGACGTCGTATCCGGAACTACGTCTGACCCCAGGTCTCGACGCACTCGCGCTGCGCCCGTTCACCCCGGGCGTGCTGCTGCACAGCGACGGACGCCGGCAGCGCGCGGGCGCGGTACCGAGCGCGTTGGGCGCACGGCGCGCGAGGGGCGCATTGCACGCGGTGCGCGCCCTGGCAAGCGCCCCTCGGACCGGGGCCGCGCGGGGCGGCGCGGGCCCGAGCGCCATACCGAGGGTGCGGGCGGGCGCTCCCCTGGGCAGCGCCGTCGACCAGGCCCGGCTGGGTGCCGCGCTCGCCCGGCTCGCCTCCTCCCCCGTAGAACGGCTGCTGGCCCGGCCGGAGTTGCCGGCCTCACGGGCGCTCGCGGAACGAGGGGTGCCGGCACGGACCGTCGACGGCTTCCTGCGGCCGCTGCTGGCCGCGCTGCTGTGCGACCCCGAGCTGACGACGTCCAGCCGGTGCGCCGATCTGGCGCTGCGCTCCTTCGCGAGCGGACGCCTGTGCGTGCCCGAGGGCGGTGCCGAGGCGCTGCCGGAGCTCCTGGCACGCGCGCTGCCGCCGGGCACGGTGCACACCGGGGTGCGGGTGACGTCCGTCGCGACGACGTCCGTGACCACCGCCGAGCACGGCGAGATACGGTGCCGGGCCGTGCTGCTGGCGACGGACGCGCGGACCGCCGCCGAGCTGCTGCCGGGTCTGCGCGTACCCGACTTCCACCCGGTCACCGTCGTCCACCACACCACCGACGAGCCGCCGGCGACCGGCGCCTCCCTGCTCCTGGACGCCGACCGCGGCGGCCCGGTCTCGCACACGGCGCTGATCAGCCAGGTCGACCCGACCCGCGCACCGGCGGGCCGGGCCCTCATCTCCTCGACGGTCCTGGGCACCCCGCCGCCCGACATCGACACGGCCGTGCGGATGCACCTCGCCCGTCTCTACGGCACCTCCACGGCACGCTGGGAGACGCTCGCGGTGCACCACACGCCGGAAGCCGTCCCGGCGATGCGCCCACCGCACGACCTGCGCCGGCCGGTGCGCCTCCTGGCCGGGCTGTACGTCTGCGGCGACCACCGCGACACCAGCACGGTCCAGGGCGCCCTCCACTCGGCCCACAGGGCGGCGGCAGCCATCCTGACGGACCTGGGTTCGGCCGGTTCCCTGCACCGCGCGGAGCCGTTACGCGCAGCGGCATGACACCGCAGGGTTCCCCGCGCCCCCTCAGGGGCGCGGGGAACTGCGCGACAAGCCACGACGCAACCCGCACACGGCCAGTCAACCGGCCGGAGTCACGGCGGGCCCCCTACAACAACGCGGCGACCTTGTCGCGATACCCCCGCACCGGCGCCGCATCCCGATACGGCTCCAGCCTCCGCTCGAAGTCCCGCACGTACTCCACGGCCCGTACGGACCGCATCTCCGCGGCAGCGCCCGCCGCCTCCGCCCCGAGCGCACAGGCCTGGTCCAGCTCACCGAGCCCGAGGCGGGCGGAGGCGAGGACGACCCGGCTGAACAGCCGGCTGCGGGCGTAGGCGGGTGCGCGCAGTTGCAGGGACCGCTCGGCGTGCTGGGCCGCCGCACGGAACTGCTGCAGGTCCCGGTGGCAGTGCCCGAACTCGTCGGCGAGCTGCGCCTCGTCGAAGAACCGGGCCCAGTACGGGACGTCGTCGCCGGGCCGGGCCGTCTCCAGGGAACGCTCGGCGCGGACCAGCGAGGCGGTGCAGGCGCGCACCTCGCCCAGGACGCCGTGCCCGCGCGCCTCGCACGCGTGCAGCAGCGCCTGGACGACCGGCGGCGCGCTCGTGCCCACGCCCTGCTGGGCCACCCGCGCCAGCTGGACGGCCTCCCGGCCGTGCCCGAGGTAGACGGCCTGGCGGCTCATGGTGACGAGGACGTAGGAGCCGTAGGGACGGTCGCCGGCGGCCTGCGCGAGCCGCAGCGACTGCACGAAGTAGCGCTGCGCCAGCCCGTGCGCCGCGATGTCGTACGACGTCCAGCCCGCGAGCCGGGTCAGGTCCGCGGCGGCCGCGAACAGGCGCCGCCCGGTCTGCTCGCCGTAGGTGCCGCGCAGCATCGGCTCGCACTCGTGCTCCAGGTAGCGCACCAGTGCCTGCCGGGCATGGCCGCCGCCGTACATGTCGTCGAGGGAGCGGAACAGCTCGCCGACCGAGCGCAGGGCGGCGATGTCACCGCCGGTGACCTTCTGCCCGGGGCCGCGCTCGGCCTGGTTGCGCTGGCGGGGCACGACGCCGGGCCTGGCCTGGGCGGGGATGCGGGCGAGCGGCTCGCCGCGGGCGACCTTCTCGTCGGCGCGGCCGATCAGCCAGTCCCGGCTGGGCACGACGAGCCCGGCCGGGGTGAAGGCGATCTTGCGCAGTTCGGCGTGGCTGCCGGAGTCCTTGCGCCACAGGCCGCTGACGATGTCGACGGCCTCCTCGGGGGTCGCGGCGAACTCCAGACCCGCGTACACGGGCGCGCACGCGTCGAGGCCCAGGTCCTGGGCGGTGAGCCGGCGGCCCAGGCGCCGGGTGAAGACCTCGGCGATCAGGGCCGGGGTCGTGCCGCGCGGCTGCTGCCCGCGCAGCCAGCGGGTGACCGATGTCTTGTCGTATCTCAGATCAAGCCCGTGTTCGAGTCCGAGCTGGTCCACCCGGCGGGCGAGACCCGCGTTGGAGAATCCCGCTTCTGCGATGAGCGCGGCGAGCTGGCGGTTGGGAGTGCGCTGCGCGGGTCGTTCCGTCATCTGCGGTGCGGTCTCCTGCCTTTCGGGCCTGGCGGGGCCATCTGGCCGCCGAGTGCCCGGATTGCCGGTGAGCTGCCATTTTGGCCTCTCGAACGGCGCGAATGTAGCGGAGAGTAAGCAGCCGATCGCACATTTCGGCGCCCATTCATCCGATCGTGTGAGGATTGCCCCACCGGGCTGACGCGGGCCGCGGGATCGCACTCGAACAGGCCGGTCGTACAGTGGCGTAGGCACGCTTCGTGCCTTACGACGTTCTGGGCTCTTCCAGGGAGGCGCTTGCCGTGAGTGAGTTGCGGTTCGTCCGCATGGGATTCGGCGCGGAGGCGGTCGAGTACCAGCAGGCGTGGGACGAGCAGCGCCGGGTGCACGCGGCGCGCTTCGAGGACGAGATCCCCGACACGGTGCTGCTGCTCGAACACCCGCCGGTCTACACGGCGGGCCGGCGCACGGCGGACAACGAGCGGCCGCTGGACGGCACGCCGGTCATCGACGTGGACCGCGGCGGCAAGATCACCTGGCACGGCCCGGGCCAGCTCGTCGGCTACCCGATCCAGAAGCTGCCCCGCCCGGTGGACGTCGTGGCACACGTACGGCGGCTGGAGGAGGCCCTGATCCGCACCTGCGCGGAGTTCGGCCTGGAGACCACCCGGATCGAGGGCCGCAGCGGCGTGTGGGTGCTCGGCGACCCGGTGGAGCAGCGCCCCGCGCTCGGCGGCCTCGCCCTGGACTTCGACCCCCGCCTCACCGACGAGGAGTTCGACCCCCGTCTGAACGGGCCCGAGTACGCGCCCTCCAACGCCGGCCAGCGCCGCGAGGACCGCAAGATCGCGGCGATCGGGATCCGGGTCGCCAAGGGCGTGACCATGCACGGCTTCGCGCTGAACGTGAACCCGGACAACAAGTGGTTCGACCGGATCATCCCGTGCGGGATCCGGGACGCGGGCGTCGCCTCGCTGGCCACCGAGCTCGGCCGGGACGTCACCATCGACGAGGTGCTGCCGGTCATCGAGCGGCACCTGACGGACGTACTGGAGAACGCCGAGCTGAAGCCGCGGGTGGTCGAGAGGGAACCGGCGGCATAAACGAGCCCGTGGAGGGGCTGACACCCACGCAGGCATTCAAATCCACGGGCGTACCCTTGAGGACGCCGAAGAATCAATCGCTAGGGAGCCGGTCGTGTCCGCAGTCGCACCCGACGGACGCAAGATGCTGCGCCTGGAGGTCCGCAACAGCCAGACCCCCATCGAGCGCAAGCCCGAGTGGATCAAGACCCGGGCGAAAATGGGTCCCGAGTACACGAAGATGCAGAACCTCGTGAAGAGCGAGGGCCTGCACACGGTCTGCCAGGAAGCCGGCTGCCCGAACATCTACGAGTGCTGGGAGGACCGCGAGGCGACCTTCCTCATCGGTGGCGACCAGTGCACCCGGCGCTGCGACTTCTGCCAGATCGACACCGGCAAGCCCGAGGCCCTCGACCGCGACGAGCCCCGCCGCGTCGGCGAGTCCGTGGTCACCATGGACCTGAACTACGCCACCATCACCGGCGTCGCCCGCGACGACCTGGAGGACGGCGGCGCCTGGCTGTACGCCGAGACCGTGCGCCAGATCCACGCGCAGACCGCCGGCCGCGAGGGCGGCCGCACCAAGGTCGAACTGCTCGCCCCGGACTTCAACGCGGTGCCCGAGCAGCTCGCCGAGGTCTTCTCCTCGCGCCCCGAGGTCTTCGCGCACAACGTCGAGACGGTGCCGCGGATCTTCAAGCGCATCCGCCCGGGCTTCCGCTACGAGCGCTCCCTGAAGGTCATCACCGAGGCCCGCGACTACGGCCTGGTCACCAAGTCGAACCTGATCCTCGGCATGGGCGAGACCCGCGAGGAGGTCAGCGACGCGCTGCGGCAGCTGCACGACGCCGGCTGCGAGCTCGTGACCATCACGCAGTACCTGCGCCCGAGCGTGCGCCACCACCCCGTGGAGCGCTGGGTCAAGCCGCACGAGTTCGTGGAGCTGAAGGACGAGGCCGAGCAGATCGGCTTCTCCGGTGTGATGTCCGGCCCGCTGGTCCGGTCCTCCTACCGCGCCGGCCGGCTGTACCAGATGGCCGTCGAGAAGCGTGGTGCGTACATCGCCTCCCAGGCCGTCTGATGGCACGGAGTGCCACTCGGCGCATGTGAATCTGCGCACAAGCACCTGACCGTCGGCGGAGGCCGATCGACGCGGTCCTGGACGTCCCCGCAGATAGGGGCCTCATCAGGGCCGCGTCAAGTTTTTCGGACGGCGCATTAAGGCTTCATTGGTGTTTGACCGGTCGGTCACGCCCTGGTAACACCAATCAGTGACCCTGGTTGTACACCCCGTGCACCGCTCACCGAAGCCACCATCCCGAGGGGGGACCTCCACCATGCAGGCCGCGCCGGTTCGCGCCACCGCAATCCCGTCGTTCACCACTGCACTGCGTGCCGTCGAGTCGCTGCTGATGAGCAGCGGCCAGCGCACCGCCCGCCGCAACGCCTGGACCTCCGTCCTGGAGGACCGCCGCCGCGCGAAGGACCGCGTGGAGGCCGAGCGCGTCCTCGAGCAGACCCCCGCTCCCCGCCTCTGAGGGCGCTGCCGTCGAAGGCGCTTGTGCGGCCACGTAGACTTCGTGGCATGGCGAGGAAGGACACGGCAGCGGACGCTGCGAACCCCGGGCGACTCAAGCAGATCGCTCTGACCTACAAGATGACCCGCAAGGCCGACAAGAAGATCGGTCTTGTACTCGCGGCTGTCGGAATCGTCACCTTCGGTGTCTTCCTCGCGATCGGTTTCTTGATCGGTCACCCCATCTATCTCGGCATCCTGGGCCTGCTGCTCGCCTTCCTCGCGACGGCGATCGTGTTCGGGCGCCGGGCCGAGCGGGCCGCATTCGGTCAGATGGAGGGCCAGCCGGGCGCAGCAGCGGCCGTGCTGGACAACATCGGCCGGGGCTGGTCGACGACCCCCGCGGTGGCGATGAACCGCAGCCAGGACGTGGTCCACCGGGCCGTCGGCAAGGCCGGCATCGTGCTGGTCGCGGAGGGCAACCCGAACCGGGTGAAGACCCTGCTGGCCGCCGAGAAGCGGAAGATGAACCGCATCGTGGCGGACGTGCCGGTGCACGACCTGATCGTGGGCACGGGCGAGGGCCAGGTCGAGCTGAAGAAGCTGCGGACCACGATGCTGAAGCTGCCGCGCGTGCTGACCGGCCCCCAGGTGACCGCCACCAACGACCGGCTCAAGGCCATGGGCGACCTGATGAGCAACATGCCGTTGCCGAAGGGCCCCATGCCCAAGGGCATGAAGCTGCCGAAGGGCGGGCCGAAGGCCCGTTGATCATCCCGTAGTTGATCACCCCGTACGAGAAAGGGGGCGCCCGGTTCACACCGGGCGCCCCCTTCGTCGTACCGCCGTCAGATGCGTACTTCCACGGTCCGCGCCAGCCGGTCGTGCAGGCCGCGGCCGTCGCGGTCCCAGATCAGGGCCGGGACAGCGACGCACAGCAGGGCCGTGCGCAGCAGGGCGCGCAGCGGGTTCACCGTGCCGGTGTCCAGGGAGACCACGCGCAGGCCGAAGAGGCGCTTGCCCGGGGTGAAGCCGACCGTGCCGACGGTCAGGACGCCCAGCACGAAGAAGAGCAGCAGGGCCCAGTTGCTGGTCGCCTGGCCGTAGCCGTCGGTGATGAGACCGTATGCGATCAAGACGCACAGACCCCAGTCGACGGCGAGCGCCCCGAGGCGTCGCCCCGGGCGGGCGATGGAGCCCGGCCCCTCCTCCGGAAGGCCGAGCTGCTGACCCCGGTATCCGAAGTCGACACCGGCGTCCTCGGCGGCCGCGCGGGGGCCCGAGAGCCAGGATCCGATTGCTTGCCTCTTGTCCACGCGACCACGGTACTGTGCCCGTTTTGCGATGTGGACAGGAGGGGTGAGGTGTGGGATGTCCGGTTAACGTGTGCGAAACAAATGGGTCACGCCCGAGAAATCACCCGTCCCTAGGGTCGAGTGCAGCGTGTGCCACCGCACTGGCCGCACGAACGACATACCACCCCGGCACGACGGGTCGGGAGTAGGAGGAGCTGGATGTTCCAGAACGCCGACGAGGCCAAGAAGTTCATCGCGGACGAGGACGTCAAGTTCATCGACGTCCGGTTCTGCGACCTGCCGGGCGTGATGCAGCACTTCACGATCCCTGCCGCGGCCTTCGACCCGGCCGAGGAGCTCGCGTTCGACGGCTCCTCGATCCGCGGCTTCCAGGCCATCCACGAGTCCGACATGGCGCTCCGTGCCGACCTGTCCACCGCGCGTGTCGACCCGTTCCGGCGCGACAAGACGGTCAACGTCAACTTCTTCATCCACGACCCGATCACGGGCGAGCAGTACTCCCGTGACCCGCGGAACGTGGCGAAGAAGGCCGAGGCCTACCTCGCCTCCACCGGTATCGCCGACACCGCGTACTTCGGCCCCGAGGCCGAGTTCTACGTCTTCGACAGCGTGCGGTTCAAGACCGCCGAGAACGAGGCGTACTACCACATCGACTCCGAGGCGGGTGCCTGGAACACGGGCGCGCTGGAGGACAACCGCGGTTACAAGGTCCGCTACAAGGGCGGTTACTTCCCGGCCCCGCCGGTCGACCACTTCGCCGACCTGCGCGCCGAGATCTCCCTGGAGCTGGACCGCCAGGGCCTGCAGGTCGAGCGCCAGCACCACGAGGTGGGCACCGCCGGCCAGGCCGAGATCAACTACAAGTTCAACACGCTGCTCGCCGCGGCCGACGACCTGATGCTCTTCAAGTACATCGTGAAGAACGTCGCCTGGCGCAACGGCAAGACCGCGACCTTCATGCCGAAGCCGATCTTCGGTGACAACGGCTCGGGCATGCACGTCCACCAGTCGCTGTGGACCGGCGGCCAGCCGCTCTTCTACGACGAGGCCGGTTACGCGGGCCTGTCGGACACCGCCCGCTACTACATCGGCGGCATCCTCAAGCACGCTCCGTCGCTGCTCGCCTTCACCAACCCGACGGTGAACTCGTACCACCGTCTGGTGCCGGGCTTCGAGGCGCCGATCAAC
Organism: Streptomyces sp. Y7; assembly: GCF_043195415.1. Lineage (NCBI taxonomy): Bacteria > Bacillati > Actinomycetota > Actinomycetes > Kitasatosporales > Streptomycetaceae > Streptomyces > Streptomyces sp. Y7. Next base: position 122,148 of record NZ_JBIDDQ010000004.1, on the reverse strand, counting down.
CTGGTGTACTCGCAGCGCAACCGCTCCGCCGCGATGCGTATCCCGATCACGGGCTCCAACCCGAAGGCCAAGCGCGTCGAGTTCCGCGCGCCCGACTCCTCCGGCAACCCGTACCTGGCCTTCTCGGCCCTGCTCCTCGCGGGTCTGGACGGCATCAAGAACAAGATCGAGCCGGCCGAGCCGATCGACAAGGACCTCTACGAGCTGGCTCCCGAGGAGCACGCGGGCGTCGCCCAGGTCCCGACCTCCCTCCCGGCGGTCCTGGACCGTCTCGAGGCCGACCACGAGTTCCTCCTCCAGGGTGACGTCTTCACGCCGGACCTGATCGAGACGTGGATCGACTACAAGCGCACCAACGAGATCGCGCCGCTGCAGCTGCGTCCGCACCCGCACGAGTTCGAGCTCTACTTCGACGTGTGATCGGCGCCTGACCGCGGCAACCGCGCCCGTGCCCCCGCTGTCGTACCGACGGCGGGGGCACGGGCGTATGTTCTATTCTTCGGGTGGGACGACACGGGGGTGGACGGGATGCCTGAGCGCGAACAGGACGATCACGAGCGCGAGTTCGATCTGAGGTGGGCCGACAACGCCGAGCACAAGGAGCCCTCGGCACGGGCCCGTATGCTCGCCGCCCGCTGGAAGGAGAACCCGCCCGAGCCGCAGCCCTTCCGCGCCGGCCCGGAGCACGTCGGATCCCGCCGCCGCTCTTCGTGGGTGTCCACGACACTGGTCCTCGGCTGCGTCGCCGCGCTGATCGTGCTGCTGGGGTACATCAACTTCCGGGCGGCCCACTAGCCGCCGGCCCGGCCCGATCCATAGCAACCCTTTGCCGCTCCTGGGGACCTTCGGGACCGCTTCATGGGGCTCGGCGGATGCACACTGGCAGTGGGACGAGTGCCTGAGTGCGGGGTGGTGCAAGATGCAGAGCCGCTTCCGGAGTGACCGGCGGTTGACCGCTCGTATGGGGGTCACGCTGTTTCTGCTCGGGTTGTTGTACGTGGGGTTCGTCGCCGCGCTGATCGTGCTGCTGAAGTCCTGGGTGCTCGTGGTGGTCGTGGCGGCCGGGCTGCTGGGTGCCCAGTACTGGTTCTCCGACCGGGTCGCGCTGTTCGCGATGCACGGGCGGGTCGTGGAGCGGGAGGAGTATCCCGAGCTGCACGGCGTCGTGGACCGGCTGTGCGCCATCGCCGACATGCCGAAGCCCGTCGTCGCCGTGTCGGACATGGATATGCCGAACGCGTTCGCGACGGGGCGCAACGCCGATCACGCCGTGGTCTGTGTGACCACGGGGCTGCTGCGGCGACTGGAGCCGGACGAGCTGGAGGGTGTGCTCGCGCACGAGCTGTCGCACGTGGCGCACAAGGACGTCGCAGTGATCACCGTCGCCTCGTTCCTCGGAGTGATCGCGGGGCTGATCGTGCGGTTCGCCTTCTACAGTCAGCTGTTCGGGGGCGGGCGCCGGGACCAGAACACCGCCGCGATCTTCGCCATGGTGCTCGGGGTGTCGGCGGCCGTGTACGCGATCAGCTTCCTGCTGATCCGGGCCCTGTCCCGGTACCGGGAGCTCGCCGCCGACCGGGCCGCGGCGCTGCTCACCGGGCGGCCCTCGGCCCTGGCGTCGGCGCTGACCAAGGTGTCCGGCGACATCGCCCGGATCCCGACCAAGGACCTGCGGACGGCGCAGGCCTTCAACGCCTTCTACTTCACCCCGGCGCTGGGCCGTGACCCCGGCATCGCGCAGCTCTTCTCCACCCACCCGAGCCTGGAGCAGCGGCTCGACCAGCTGGGGCGGATCTCCGCCGAGCTGGGCGAGGCCGCGACTCCCGGAGGGGCGTGAGATGGGGCTGCTCGACATCCTGCTGGGCCGTACCAAGCCGGTCGCGCCCGATCTCGACCGGCTCTTCGCGCTGCCGTCGGCGGCGGTGACGCTGGAGGCGGCGGCCGGGTTCCGCCCGACGGGCAGCGGGGCGGTGTGCTTCGCCACGGTCGAGGGCGCCGCCTTCGACCAGACGCACCGCGAGGTGCAGGCCCTGCTCGACGCGGACGCCGCACGCGAGGGCCGGCCGGTGCGTCTCGCGCGGGACGACTACGGCTACTCGTGGCTGGTCTCCCGGCGCTCGCCCGATCAACTGCCGGACCTGGTCAACGACCTGCACGCGGTGAACAGCGCGATGGAGGTCAACGGCTTCGGCCCGCAGCTGCTGTGCTCGCTGGTGGGGTTCGAGGACGACAGGGAGCAGCGGCTCGCGCTCGTCTATCTCTACAAGCGCGGCACCTTCTACCCCTTCGCGCCGCTGCCCGGCGCGACGGAGCGGCGTGACAACCCGCTGGAGCTGCGGGTGAAGGCCGCGCTGGGGGACGACCTGCGGATCGAGCAGGACCTGAACCGCTGGTTCCCGGTGTGGGGCGCCCCCGGCCTGTGACCGGGGGCACCCTCCACCTCGGGTCACCACCCCAGGTGGTCTCACTTGCTCTTCTCGCGCTCCTGACGACGGGACTCCAGGGGGCGCTCGCGGCGGTAGCGGCGCTCCCACTTGGCCTGCATGTCACGCCGGTCGCGGTAGGAGCGGTAGTCCGCGGGCATGGAGCCCCCGGACGAGCCCCCTGCGCCGGCCCCTCCCCCGGGCCTGCCGCTCGGCGCGGAGGAGCTCCGGCCGTACTGGAGGTAGAGGAAGAGGACAGCGACCGCGGCCAGCCAGTAGACGTGGTTTCCGAATCCGAGGATCACCAGGACGACAGTCCCGGACATGACGATGGTGCCCATCACGGGCCTCCGTGAGCGTGGGTCGGTACTGAGCGGTGCGTGTACGTCCCCGACGGGGCGCTGGGGGAGGAGCGACCGTCCGTCGGTGCGTAGAGAGTAGTACCGAGTCCGCAGGGTGACGCCTTCCCTGCGGGAAGCGGCGTGAACAGCTCCGTTACGCACGTCCAGGGTAGGGATCCCGTCACTGCGTGTGCATCTCCTTTTCCGGGGGCGGGAGTTCGGCCGGTGTCCGGTGTGAATGAATGGACGGCATGACCGAGCTCTCCTCCTTCACGTACGCCCACGACGGCGAACTCCTCAGCGGGGTCGGATGCGGCGCCGCCGACCCGGGTACGGCCACCGCCGTTCTGCTGCACGGCGCGGGCATCGGCAGCAAGGAACGCCTGCTCCCGATGCTCGCCGAGTTCGCTTCCCGGGGCTGTGGCGGGCTCGCCTTCGACTTCTCGGGGCACGGCGAGAGCAGCGGCGAGCTGCGGGAGTTGAGTCTGCGCCGGCGTTTCGAGCAGGCGGTCGCGGTGATCGACGCCCGGGTGCCGGCGGACGGGCCGCTGATCGTCGTCGGCTTCAGCATGAGCGGACAGACGGTGACGGATCTCGTCGGGCACTACGGCGGGCGCGTGGCGGCGGTGGGGCTGTGCGCGCCCGCCGTGTACGCCGAGGAGGCGTGGGACGTGCCCTTCGGCGAGGGGGACGGCCGGTTCAGCGAGATCATCCGCAGGCCGGACGGCTGGCGCGGGGCGCCCGCGCTGGAGGTGCTGCGGGGGTACGAGGGGCGGGCGGTGCTCGCGGTGCCGGAGACGGACGCGATCATCCCGCCGGAGGTGACGCGGGCGGTGCAGGATGCCCTGTCCGCTCGCGCGCGGTTCACCCGGTTCGACGTGCCCGGCGCGGAGCACATGCTGGGGTGGTGGTTCTCCGAACACCCCGAGGACCGGAGGGAGTTCGTGACAGCCGTCCTGGCCGGCCCGCCGGCGGCCACCCCCGTGGCCGGCGGCTGAGCGACGAGGCTGCCACCGAGGTCGTACGGCTGACGACGGCGCCGTGCGCGAGGGGTCCGGCCGTCCTGCGCCGGACGGCCGAGCCCGGTCAGGCGCCCGGTACGGCCCTGACCACGCCCGCCTCCACGGCGGCGCTCAGCGCGGTGTGGTCGTTGGTGGTCTGGTCGGCGTAGGCGAGCGCGAAGTCGGCCACCGCGCGGTCGAAGGTGTCGGCGCCGCCGAGATAGCCGGCGATGGCGATGCGGTCGCCGGAGCGGGCGTGGGCCCGGGCCAGGGCGGTGCCGCACAGGCGGGCGTAGCGGCACAGGTCGTCCGGGCCCATCGAGGAGACGTCCGCGGAGCCCTTGGTCTCGCGCAGCTGGCGCCAGTAGAACGCGCGCCCCTGCGGCCCCGACATCCAGCCGAGGAAGATGTCGCCGGTGGCCTGCAGCAGCCGCTGTCCGGCGACGACGCGATGCCCGGGGTGGACGTACGGCCCGCTCGGCAGGTGCTCCTCCAGGACGGACTGCCGGGCCTCCTTGATCTGGAGGAACAGCGGGTCGCCGGCGTCGCGTCCGGCGAGCAGCACGATGAAGCAGCGCAGGCCGACGCTGCCGACGCCGACGACCTTGCGGGCGGCGTCGGCGAAGCGGTAGCGGTCCAGGAGCAGGCGGCGCTCCTCGGACAGGGTCGAGCGGTAGTCGCTGAAGGTCTTGCGCAGGGCAGCCATGTCGGAGGTGCCGGCGCGTTCGAGGAGCGGCGGGTCGTGGATGAGGCGTCGGCGCCCGTCGACGGTCTCGGTCAGCTTGCCGAAGGCCCGCAGGCTGGTGCGGCGGCGCGCCCGGCCGAGGCTGGCGTCGCCGCCGTGGTGGCGGCGGGTGGAGCGGAGCAGGGGCAGCAGTTGCTCGGCCTCGATCCGGGTGTACCAGACGTCGAGCTCGCCGCGCCGGGCCAGCCGGCGCATCGCGGCGCGGTATCCGGCGGCGGCCTCCCGGGCGGCGCGGGCGGCCTTGGGATCGGGGTGGCCGTTCTCGCGGGCCGCGACGGCGACGGAGGTGGCGAGCCGTTTGACGTCCCACTCGAAGGGGCCGGGGTACGTCTCGTCGAAGTTGTTCAGGTCGAAGAGCAGCGCGCGTTCCGGGGAGGCGTACAGGCTGAAGTTGAGCAGGTGGGCGTCGCCGCACAGCTGCACGGTGAGGCCGGTGTGCGGGGCGGCGGCGAGGTCGCCGGCCATCACGGCGGCGGCGCCGCGCAGGAAGGCGAACGGGGACGCCGCCATGCGCCCGTATCTGATCGGCAGCAGCTCCGGCAGCCGGTCGCGGCCCTGGCGCTCCAGCACGGCGACGGGGTCGGCGCGGTCGAGGGACGGGATCCAGGCGGCGTGCGCGGAACGCGGGGCGCGCTTGCGGGCGGCCTTGCCCCGCAGGAACCGGTCGGCGGGAGTGGTCGGGCTCGTCATGAGGTGAGGGCCCCGTGCCCGACCGAGGTGTACTGAGGCTGTCGCCCGCCGCGTCCGCCCATCGCACCTCCCGCTGCCGCGCAGCCCGTTGGGGGCGCGGTCCGCCACCTCCTGATCGCAGTGAAAGCGGTGCGGGGAGTGATCGCACGTCGGGGAGGCGTTTCGGGTGACGGCGGAGCGTGCGGACGGGACGGTACGGGAGGGTGCGGCAACGGGTCGTTGTCAGTGGGGTCCGGGAAGATGCGGACAGTGGTGTGCGGGCGCGACGGTGGGACGGGTGGAGGCCGGGATGGGTGACGGGGTGCGGTACATCGGGGTGGCGGAGCGGCGGGCCCGGCTGGGGCTGCGGCACCGGCTGGCCGGCGTGGCGCGGGCCGAGGGACCGGAGGGTATCGCCGACGCGCTGGTCGCGCTGCACGGCTCCGACCCGGCGACCGTGTACCTGGCCGTCGGCGCGCGGCTGGCCGATCCCGCGAAGACCGTCGCCGTGACCGAGCGGGCGCTGTACGAGGACCGGGCGCTGGTCCGGATGCACGGCATGCGGCACACCGTGTTCGTCTTCCCCACGGAGCTGACCGCGGTGGTGCACGCCTCCACCGGTCTCGCGGTCGCCGCCCGGGAGCGTGCCTCGCTGATCAAGGACATGGCGAAGGCCGGGGCGCCGGACGCGGCCTGGCTGGCGGACGTCGAGGACTCGGCGCTCGCCGCGCTCGCCCGGCGCGGACAGGCCACGGCGGCCGAACTCGCGCAGGACGAGCCGCGGTTGCGCGAGCAGTTCGTGTACGCGGCCGGGAAGAGCTACCAGGGCGTGCACACCGTCTCGACGCGGCTGCTCCGGGTGCTGGGCGTCGAGGGAAAGGTGGTGCGGGGCCGGCCGCTGGGCTCCTGGACGTCCTCCCAGTTCCGCTGGGCCCTCGCGCCGGCCCATCCCGAGCTGGACGCGGCCGGCGCCCAGGCCGGGCTCCTGCGGCGCTGGCTCAGTGTGTGCGGGCCGGCGACAGAGGCGGACCTGAAGTGGTGGACGGGGTGGAAGGTGACGGAGGTCCGCCGGGCGCTCACGGCGATCGGGGCCGAGGCGGTCTCGCTGGACGAGGGGACGGGGTACGTCGTCGAGGGGGACGCCGCTGCGGTGGACTCCCCCGCGGAGCCGTGGGCGGCGCTGCTGCCCGGCCTCGACCCCACGGCGATGGGCTGGCAGCAGCGCGACTGGTATCTGGCGCCGGAGCTGAGGCCCTCGCTGTTCGACCGGAGCGGCAACGTCGGCCCGACGGTGTGGTGGAACGGCCGTGTCGTGGGCGGCTGGGCCCAGCGCGGGGACGGCGAGATCGTCTGGCGGCTGCTGGAGGAACTCGGCGGCGGCGAACGGCACGCGGCCGAGGCGGCCGTCGCGGTGGAGGCCGAGCGGTTGCGCGGGTGGGTGGGGGCGGCTCGGGTGACGCCTCGGTTCCGGACCCCGGTCGAGAAGGAGCTGTCGGCCTGAGGAGGGCCGTCGGGTGAGGGCGGGGCGCCGGGCGCCCTCGGCACGGAGCCGGCCCTCACCGTGCGGAGACCGGGCGCGCCCGACGACTCGCGGCGCACCCGGCCTCCGGCCTACCTCGAGTACCTCATGAGCGCCCGGACCATGTGGCATGTCGTTTCCGACGGCGGGTGGACGCCGATCGTCTCCGCGGCGCTGCGGATCGTCTCGTTGCGTGCCTGGTTCGGCATGTAGACGCCCGAGTCGAGCAGCGCTATCGCCAGGCGCATGGCCTTCAGACGGCGGTTGTGGGTGACGTACCACTCGCGCGGGCGTCCCGGCGGCAGCGGTCGCTTCTCCACCGGCGCGTACGGCAGGTCGAGCAGCACCGGGTGCTTCGCGGTGGACTGGGTGGGCAGCGGCTTGCGGATCGGCTTCTGCTTCAGTGCGGCAGCGGGCACAGGCATCCTCCTGTCGCGGTCGAGCGCCGGCCGGGTGGCCCGGCGACACTCTCGAACACTGCTTACAGTTTACTGCCCGCCACTGACAATCGACGAACCTGATACGGCCATGAAATCCCCAGGTCAGCAACGAAACTGTCACCTCGTCACCCGCGATCCGAGAGGGGCGCGAGAGGCGGCGGAGAATTCGAACAGAGCCCTTCGGAGGCATGCCGTGAGCCCGGGACGACGGAGGGTTCCCCGGGGGTGCGGGATACCGTGGGCCGTATGGAGATCTGGATCAATCCGGCCTGTTCCAAGTGCCGCAGTGCCCTCACCCTGCTCGACGCCGAGGGGGCGGACTACACCGTGCGCCGCTATCTGGAGGACGTCCCGAGCGAGGACGAGATCCGCCGGGTGCTGGACCGGCTGGGACTCGAACCGTGGGACATCACCCGCACCCAGGAGGCCGTCGCCAAGGAGCTCGGCATCAAGGACTGGGCGCGGGAGGCGAGTTCGCGCGACCGGTGGGTGAAGGCGCTGGCCGAGCACCCGAAGCTGATCCAGCGGCCGATCATCACCGCGGACGACGGTACGGCCGTCGTCGGACGCACCGACGAGGCCGTCCAGGACGCCCTGTCCCGCAAGAGCTGAGTGCCCGTCAGGGGCGGTGTGACGTACGTTACTTCAGCGACTCCCGTGACCGCTGAGTAACTCCGTTCGGTATCTCGTACATAGCGGCGTACGCTCCCCTACCGCTCAGGAGGCGCGCATGTCGCGCAGGAGAACTCTCGGCACGAAGAAGAAGATCGCTCTGCTGGTCAGTGCGGCGACGGTGGCGGGTGGCGGCGCCTTCGTCATGGCGAGCACCTCGAACGCCTCGCAGGCGCCGACGGTCAAGTCCGCCGCGGACTCGACCGTCTGCCAGGGACTGGCCACCGCCCTCGGCAACAACCAGAAGTTCATCGACGGGCAGAAGGCTAATCCCGACGCCCAGTCCGCGGCCCGGATCGCCAACCGCGAGGCGGTCATCGCGCAGATCAAGGTGCAGCAGGAAGCGTCCGGTTGTGTTGCCGGGGAGTCGGCTCAGGACTCCCAGGCCGCGCAGCCGAGCGCCCCCGCGGGCAACGCCGGAAACGCGGGAGCCGGAAACGCGGGAGCCGGGAACGCGGGAGCCGGGAACACCGGCAACGCCGGGGGCGACCAGAACGCGGGTGACGCCGGGAACGCGGGCAACGCCGGTGGTGGCGCGGCCTCCGGGCAGCAGGTCTGCAACGGCTCCACGGTCACGCTCTCCGGCGAGGGCGGGGCTCCGGCCGCGTCCAGCAACCAGTTCCCGGCCGGCACCAAGCTGAAGGTGACCAACCTGGACAACAACAAGTCCACGACGGTGGAGGTCACCTCGGTCTCCGGTAGCTGCGCGCTGCTGAACAACGCCGCCTTCGAGCAGGTCCGCGAGCCCGGCAAGTTCCTGATCCGCCGTGCGCTGATCGAGAAGGTGGGGTGACGCTCGGGTAGCCGACGTCGTACGTGTCATGGGCCCTGCCACTCGCGGCCACGAGTGGCAGGGCCCGCGTACGTGCGGGGCCGCCGGGCAATCCCATCGCATACGAGCCGCCCGCCCCGCGCCGCCGTCCGCACGGGATGTCGCCCTGTCGACTTTGCGTGGCCGCTCACCTCGTGAATCGCGCCACACGAACACCAGGTAACACGGGGTTCACATGGGAGCAATGGCCGGGAAATCGCCTGTTGACAGGCTCGCGGGCATCAAGCGCGGCGCCTGAAGTGCCGCAGCGCCGCAGCACCCGCAAGCGCGCCCAGACCCACCCCGAAGGATGTGGCCCGTGACCTTCAAGGCTGAGTACATCTGGATCGACGGCACCGAGCCGACGGCCAAGCTGCGTTCCAAGACGAAGATCATCGCGGGTGAGCCCGCCGGTCTGGACGCGCTGCCGATCTGGGGCTTCGACGGGTCCTCCACGAACCAGGCCGAGGGCCACGCCTCGGACTGCGTGCTCAAGCCGGTCTTCACCTGTCCCGACCCGATCCGCGGCGGCGACGACGTGCTCGTGCTGTGCGAGGTCCTGAACATCGACCTCACCCCGCACCCGTCCAACACCCGTGCCGCGCTGGTCGAGGTGGCGGAGAAGTTCGCCGCCCAGGAGCCGATCTTCGGCATCGAGCAGGAGTACACGTTCTTCCAGGACGGCTACCCGCTCGGCTTCCCCAAGGGCGGCTTCCCGGCCCCGCAGGGCGGCTACTACTGCGGTGTCGGCGCCGACGAGATCTTCGGCCGTGACGTCGTCGAGGCCCACCTCGACAACTGCCTCCAGGCCGGTCTCGGCCTGTCCGGCATCAACGCCGAGGTCATGCCCGGCCAGTGGGAGTTCCAGGTCGGCCCGCTGTCCCCGCTGGAGGTCTCCGACCAGATGTGGGTGGCCCGCTGGCTGCTCTACCGCACCGCCGAGGACTTCGGTGTCTCCGCGACGCTGGACCCGAAGCCGGTGAAGGGCGACTGGAACGGCGCCGGGGCGCACACCAACTTCTCCACCAAGGCGATGCGCGAGGGCTACGACGCGATCATCACCGCCTGCGAGTCGCTGGGCGAGGGCTCCAAGCCGCTCGACCACGTCAAGAACTACGGCGCCGGCATCGACGACCGCCTGACCGGCCTGCACGAGACCGCCCCGTGGAACGAGTACTCCTACGGTGTCTCCAACCGCGGCGCCTCGGTCCGTATCCCGTGGCAGGTCGAGAAGGACGGCAAGGGCTACATCGAGGACCGCCGTCCCAACGCCAACGTCGACCCGTACGTCGTCACCCGCCTGATCGTCGACACCTGCTGCTCGGCGCTGGAGAAGGCCGGCCAGGTCTGATCCGGGCCGCGTCACGCACGGCAGGGTGAAGGGGCGTCCACCGGTGGGTGGGCGCCCCTTCGCCGTGTGTCGGCCCCGTTGTCAGTGACGGGTGCCATCGTGGGGTCATGGAGAACGACGAGGGACCCGCCGTCAAGGTGCGGACGGAGCACGGCGAGACGTACGTACGACCGTCCGAGCAGGAGCTGCGGGACCTGGTGCACCGGCTCGGCCGGCGCGGGGACCACTGGCTGGTGATGCAGCGGATACCGGACGTGCCGGACGTGTTCGCCCAGGTGTGGCACAAGCGGGGCGGTGACTACCAGTTGGAGCACCGCGAGAGCCGCGAGAGCTTCCTCGGCACGATGGTCCCGGACGCCGGGGCGGTGGCCGACGCGCTGCTGGGGTGGGCGCGGCGGCGGGACGGCTGGGACGGCGGGTTCGCCTGGTCGCCGGTCGCGGTGGACCCGCCGCGGGAGGTGCCCGAGCTTCCTCCCGCGGTGCGCGAGGAGGTGGAGGGCCGGGTGCGGACGCTCCTGCGGTGCGGGTACGACGACCGGGCGGCGCTCGCCGAGGCCGCCGAGGACTGTCTGGTGGACGGCGAAGAACGGCCCGTCTCCGACGCGCAGGCCCGGGAGCTGGTCGACCGGCTGTGGCTGGAGCGGCTGGAGGAGCAGGCGGCGTGGGAGGGCGTCACCGATCCGGAGCGGCTCACCGGTGCCTTCGGGGCGCTGGAGGCGAGCGGCATCACGGCCCGTGAGAACTTCGCCTGCTGCCGGGGCTGCGGGATGGCGGAGATCGGCGCGGAGCGGGAGGACGCGCGCGGGTTCGTGTTCTTCCACGCGCAGGTCGTCGAGCACGCCGCCGACGGGCACGGGCTCGCCCTGTACTACGGCGGGTTCGACGGCTCGCAGGAGACCACCGCCGGCATCGGGCGCGAGGTCGTCGCCGCGCTCGGCGCCGCCGGGCTGTCCACCGAGTGGGACGGGTCGCCGAGCACCTCGATCACCGTCACGCCGCTGGACTGGCGCAGACGCCTCCAGGGGTGAGGCACGCGACACCGGACCGGTGCCGGGCAGGCGTCCGACCAGTGAGAGAAGGGTCCTCTCCGTGGGCGCCGTCTGCTTCAATGGGGGCATGGCCAGCATCCAGAAGCACTCCGCGACAGGTCGCCATGACCTCGAGCCCTTCTGGCCTTCCCGTCAGCACCACGACTTCGACCGGGTGTGTTGCCGCGCGATGAACGCGCGGGCCCTCTAAAGCCGTCACCCCGGCCTTCGGCCAGCGCGAACGACGTTCCTCCCCCACGACGGACCTCTCGCGCGAAAGAGCTGACCTCTCATGGCGACCACTCGTTCCCTGTCCACCGCCCCGTTCAACTCCTCCGCCCCGAACGCGCCACGGCATCATCTGCGTGCCGTGGACCGGGACGAGGTGATCGACGTCGCGGACCTTCTCCCGCCGGGCGCCACCTGGCTGCCCGCTCCCCAGCACACCCTGCCCACGCTGCCGGGGCAGCCGCCGATGATCGGCTACCTGGTGCTCGTCCCGGCCGACCGGCAGCCGCCCGCCGCGGCGGCGGTGGACACCGGCGCCGACCCCCTCGTCACCGTCGACAACGTCCGGCGCACCGCCGCCGTCGACGGGCGGGAACTCGACCTCACCTACCTGGAGTTCGAGCTGCTCGCCCATCTGGTGGCCAACCCCCACCGGGTCCACACCCGCGACCAGCTGGTCACCACGGTGTGGGGCTACGGGCATGTGGGGGACGGCCGTACCGTCGACGTCCACATCGCGCGGCTGCGCCGCAAGCTGGGCGCCGAGCACCGCGAAACCATCCGGACGGTGCGCCGGGTGGGCTACAAGTACGCCCCGCCGGCCGGGCGCTGACCTCGCCGGTCCGCTCCCCCGAAACCTGTCTGCCGACAGCAGAGCCCCGTTCCGTCGCGCGCCGCCACCGGGCAGAGTCGGCGGTATGAGACTTCTGGTGCTGGGTGGTACGGAGTTCGCGGGGCGGGCCGTCGTGGAGGCGGCCCTCGGGCGGGGATGGGACGTCACCGTCCTCAACCGGGGGCGGCGCGAGTCCGCGGCCGGGGTGCGGTCGCTGCGCGGTGACCGCACCTCGCCGGACGGGCTCGCCGCCCTCGCCGAGGGCGAGTGGGACGCCGTCGTCGACACCTGGTCGGCGGCGCCCCGTGCCGTACGGGACTCGGCGCGGCTGCTGCGGGGCCGCGCCGGGCGGTATGTGTACGTGTCGAGCTGCTCGGTGTACGACTGGGCCCCGCCCGCCGGGTACGGCGAGGAGGCGCCGCTGGTCGAGGGCGCCGAGGCCGGCGCCGGGCAGACCGACTACGCGCGCGACAAGCGGGGCGGCGAGCTGGCCGCCGTCGAGGCGTTCGGGGCGGACCGCTCCTTGCTGGTGCGGGCCGGGCTGCTGCTCGGGCCCTACGAGAACATCGGGCGGCTGCCCTGGTGGCTGGGGCGGATCGCACGCGGCGGTCCGGTGCTGGCGCCCGGGCCGCGGGACCTGCCTCTGCAGTACGTCGACATCCGCGACCTCGCCGAGTGGATCCTCGGGGCGGTGGAGCAGGAGTTGAGCGGGCCGTACAACCTGATGAGCCGGCAAGGGCACGCCACCATGGGCGAGTTGCTCGACGCCTGCGCGGCCACCGTCGGCGGGAACGCCGAGCTGCGCTGGACCGGGCCGCGGGTGGTCCTGGACGCGGGCATCGAGCCGTGGACCCAGCTTCCGGTGTGGGTGCCACCGGGCAGCGACATGCACGACGCCCTGCACAGTGCCGACGTGTCCCGGGCCGTCGCCACGGGGCTGCGCTGCCGTCCCGTCACCGAGACCGTCGCCGACACCTGGCGTTGGCTCCAGGACCTCGGGGGGACCGTGCCCGTGCGGGAGGGCCGGACGGCGCCGGGGCTCGATCCGGAGGTGGAGGCGAAGGTGCTCGCGGGCGCCGGGGAGGGTGTATCTGGCACCACCCCCTGAGCCGGGGGTCCGGCCCCGTGACCACCGCTGCCTGCTCGGCGAGACTGAACGGCATGAACAACGACACGAAGAGCGGCCCGGGTGCCGGTTCGCGGGCACGGGGGATGGGGGTCGCCGCGCTGCGCGGGCTGGCGCTGGCGCTGGTGGCCCTGCCGGGATCCGTCCTCTGTCTCGTCCTCTCCCTCGTCTCCGTCGCGCTGATACCGATCGGCGTCGGCATCGTCACGACACCGTGGGTGCTGACGGGGGTACGGGCGTTCGCCGACTGGCGGCGGGTGCTGGCGGCCGAGTGGGGCGGGGTGCGGATCCCGCCCGCGTACCGGCCGCTGCCGAAGGACGCCAACCCGTGGGCCCGCACCTTCGGGATGCTGAGCGACCCGGCGACCTGGCGGGACCTGCGATGGCTGCCGGTCGACATGACGGCGGGGTTCTTCACCGCGCTGCTGCCGGCCGTGCTGCTGCTGTACCCGCTGGAGGGGTTCGTGATCGCGGCGGGCCTGTGGCGGGCCTTCACCGACGCGGGCGGCACGTACTGGTACGGCTTCGTGCCGGTCACCGATCAGACCTCGGCCTTCGGCGCCGCCGCCCTGGGCGTGGGCCTGCTCTTCCTGGCGCACTTCTACACCCCGCGCCTGCTGCAGGCCCACTTCCGGCTCACCAGGGCGGTCCTGGGCTCCAACCAGGGTGAACTGGCCGAGCGCGTACGGGTGTTGACGGAGACGCGGCGGGACGCGGTCGACACCTCGGCCGCGGAGCTGCGCCGTATCGAGCGCGATCTGCACGACGGGGCGCAGGCGCGGCTGGTGGCGATGGGCATGGACCTCGGGACGATCGAGATGCTGCTCGACAAGGACCCGGAGAAGGCCAGGCAGCTCGTCGCGCAGGCCCGGCGGTCGTCCGCCGACGCGCTCTCCGAGCTGCGCGACCTGGTGCGCGGCATCCACCCGCCGGTGCTCGCCGAGCGGGGACTGGGCGACGCCGTACGGGCGTTGGCGCTGCGGCTGCCGGTGGCGACCGAGGTGACCGTGGAGCTGCCCGGGCGGGCGGAGGCGCCGGTGGAGTCGGCGGCGTACTTCGCGGTCAGCGAGGTGCTCACCAACGCGGTCAAGCACGCGGGCGCCGACCGGATCTGGATCGACCTGCACCACTCGAACGACATGCTGCGGATCAGCGTCACCGACAACGGCAAGGGCGGCGCGGTGATCGGGGCCGGCTCGGGCCTCGCCGGGGTCGAGCGGCGACTGGGTACATTCGACGGCGTCCTGGCCGTCAGCTCGCCCGCGGGCGGCCCCACCATGGTCACCATGGAGATTCCTTGCGCGTTGTCCTAGCCGAAGACCTGTTCCTGCTGCGCGACGGGCTCGTCCGGCTCCTTGAGGCCTACGACTTCGAGATCGCGGCGGCCGTCGAGACCGGCCCCGAGCTGGCCCGCGCGCTGGCCGAGCTGGAGCCGGACGTCGCCGTCGTCGACGTACGCCTGCCGCCGACCAACACCGACGAGGGCCTCCAGTGCGCGCTGGAGGCCCGCCGCCGGAAGCCGGGGCTGCCGGTGCTGGTGCTCTCGCAGCACGTGGAGCAGCTGTACGCACGGGAGTTGCTCGCCGACGGCAGCGGCGGGGTGGGGTATCTGCTGAAGGACCGGGTGTTCGACGCGGACCAGTTCGTGGACGCCGTCCGTCGGGTCGCGGCGGGCGGGACCGCGATGGACCCGCAGGTGATCCAGCAGCTGCTGAGCCGGCGGGCGGCCGACGACCAGCCGCTGGCGAGGCTCACCCCCCGCGAGACGGAGGTGCTGGAGCTGATGGCGCAGGGGCGGACGAACGCGGCGATCGCCGAGCGGCTCGTCGTCACGGAACGGGCCATCGCCAAGCACACCGCCAATATCTTCGCCAAACTGGGCCTGGAGGTGTCGGACGACGACAACCGTCGCGTGCTGGCCGTTCTCGCGTATCTCGACCATGGCCGGTAAAACCGGACCCTCTTATTCACCCGCCGTACGGGATCAACAACTCCTGGTGTTTCAGGGGTTGTTGAGGACACAGCGTCCTCACGAATCTCTCAACAATTTCCGGGACGGCTGAACACCCCTGGGACTGCCTCCGTATGAAAGGGAGCCGCTTCACTCCTGTCGGGCGCCTCGATGCCCCGAAAAAGGAAGTCAGAGGAGTTCCATGGGACGCAACATTCGAAAACGCCGTACGCCGCTGGCCACCAAGGCCATAGCCGCATCGGCGGCCCTAGCGCTCGGTGGGGGCGGGCTTGTATGGGCCAACTTCTATGCTTCGGCACACGAGGACAACTCCGGGTGGAACCGGACGAAGTCCACGAACGCCCGGGTCGCGACGATCAACTGCCCTGATGTCGGCCAGAAGCTGACGAAGGTGCCGCGGAGCGCGCGCAGGGGTGTGGCCAAGGAGCTGGCGCTGCTGGACCGGCAGGTCACGGATGCCTACAAGCGTCTCGCCGAGACGCGGCAGGCCCAGGCGGGGGACGCCAACTACGTCAACAACGCCATCCTGAGTCCGCTGAAGTCCAAGCGCGTGGCCACGCTCGACCGGATCGGCATCAACATCAACCGGGCCGGCGGCAAGCGACCGCAGAACCTGGAACAGCTCGCCCAGTGCCAGGGCGTCCCGGCCGAGCAGCCCGAGACCAACGACGGCCAGCAGGACGGGGACCAGAACCAGGACGGTCAGGACCAGAACAACGACGGTCAGGACCAGAACCAGGACGGTCAGGACGGCGGTCAGGACCAGGGCGGCCAGGACGGCGGCGGCGAGGACCAGGGCGGCAACGGCGGACAGGCCGGCAACGGCCCGTCGGCGGACGACTTCGTCGACATCACGCAGGTCCAGGGCAACGCCCAGCTGGGCGTCGGCGCGAACGGCCTCCCCGCGAACGGGGACAGCGGTTCGACCGGCAGCTTCACCACGAGCTGCGGCACCAACGAGAACGAGAACCGCAACTCGGACAACGTGATCGTCGCTCCCGGTGTCAGCAACGGTGCGCAGCACCAGCACGACTACGTCGGCAACCAGGCCAACAACGCTTTCGCGAGCGACCAGGACCTGGCGAACGGCGACACCACCTGCGAGAACCAGGGTGACCGGTCGTCGTACTTCTGGCCGGTGCTGCGGGTGCAGGACGGCCAGAACGACATCGACGCGAACGCCCCCGGTGGCGGTCAGGACGGCAACGTCGGCACGATCGTCCAGGCCAGCGAGGCACAGCTGAAGTTCGTCGGCAACAAGACGAGCGATGTCGTCGCGATGCCGGAGGCCCTGCGCATCATCACCGGTGACGCCAAGTCCTTCGTGAACGGCAACAACAACGCCAACGCGAACTGGAGCTGCACCGGCTTCGAGGACAAGGTCCAGCTGCACGACAAGCTCCCGATCTGCCCCGAGGGCAGCTCCGTGGTGCGGACGTCGAACTTCCAGAGCTGCTGGGACGGTCAGAACATCGACAGCGCCAACCACCGTACGCACGTGGCGTTCGTCCAGGGCGACGGCACCTGCGCCAACGGCTTCCAGGCGATCCCCCAGCTCCAGGTCCGTCTGGTCTACGACGTCCAGGCCCCGCAGATCCAGAACGGACAGGTCCAGAACGCCTTCGCGGTGGACTCCTTCCCGGACCAGCTGCACAAGGCGATCACCGACCACAACGACTTCATCAACTTCTTCGACGAGAACACGATGAACGAGATGGTCCAGTGCATCAACAGCGGGCAGGACTGCCAGTAGTCCTCACGCATGAGAAAGCCGGCGGTGGGAATTCCCACCGCCGGCTTTCCTTTTGTGCCCGGTTCGCGATCAGCTGTGGTGGCCGCCCTGGTTGTGGCTGCCCCCGGGGTTCATGTGCGCGGAGCCTTCCTCCATGGTTCCGCCGAGCTTGCTCTGGAGCGTGGTGACCGTCTTCTCCTGGCCGACGGCGACCCATTTGCGGCCGACGAGGTAGTAGCCGCCGTAGTCCTTCGCGCCGCTCAGCCACTCGGCCTGGCCGCGGTCGGTGGCGAAGGTGGCGAGGATGTACTTGTCCTTGCCGGTCTTGCAGATGGCCTGGCGGATCTCGTCGGCGTCGGTCTGCATGTTCGGGTCGCACTTGGCCATCGATGCCAGATGCTCCAGGCTGCCGGTCGCCGTCTCCGGCATGTCGGCCGCCTTGTCGCCGCCGGCGCCGCAGCCGGCCAGCGCGAGCACCGCCACCGCGCCGGACAGCGCGAGCATCGGTCGGGTCAATGTCATCTGTTCCTCCGGTCCATGCCGCACGGAGCCCCGGCAGGAGCCCTCCTCCCCCATACGGCTGTGGCGTGCGATGCGCTCAAATGGAGACTCTCACAGGCACAGGTGTGCGAGTGTGGGCCGGTGAACCAGGACTGGGAAGACCGCGTGAGCGCCGCATGGGCCACCTTCGACACCTATGCCGAGGAGGATGCGGCCGACTTCCGCGCCGTCGTCGACGCCCTTGTCGCCGAACTGCCCGACGACAGCCCGCTCGGGCCGTTCGAGCAGGCGTGCGCATGGGACTCGACGGGCCACTCGGACAGAGCGGTGCCGCTGTACCGGGAAGCCCTTCAGCGGGGGCTCAGCGGCTACAAGGGGCGGCGGGCGAAGATCCAGCTGTCCAGCTCGCTGCGGAACATCGGACAGGCCGAGGAGGGCGTGGCGCTGCTGACGCCGGAGCTGGACGCGCCGTCGGACGAGCTGGACGACGCGGTGCGGGCGACGCTGGCACTGTGCCTGTCGAGTCTCGGGCGGGATCGGGAGGGGCTGGCTCTGGTGCTGGGTGCGCTGGCCGCGCATCTGCCGCGATATCAGCGCTCCATGGCCCATTACGCCCGTGCGCTGTGTGCGCCTCAGGATGTGCCGCTGTAGGCCGTCGAGGGTCCGCGGGGCCGTTGCGGTCGATCGCGCAGTTCCCCGCGCCCCCGACCGGCGCTGCCGGAACCGTGGGTGGTGACCTACCGTCCATTCGCTCGTTCTGCTGAACGTGCAGTCACAGGATGTCGCCCCGCGCCCCGCAGCCGAATCCGTCGATCCGGTCGTCGACGTCGAGCGGGCCGAGGCCGCGCTCGTCGAGCACTATCCGCGTCTGGTCCGGCTCGCCTACCTGGTGCTGCCGCCGAGCCTCGGCCGCAACCGGCGCGTCCTGACCGCGCACTCCCTCACCCAGCGCGCGCTGCCCCGCGGCCGCACGGCGCCGGCACCCGTGATCCCGGCGCAGTCGACCGGCCGGGACAGCGACCCCGGGTACGCCTTCCTGCGGCTGCGTGTGCTGCGTACGGCGCTGGAGGCGGGCTGGACGCTCAAACGCGCGGCCTGGCCCAAGCGCTCCCAACTGCCGCCCCTGCTGCCCCAGGTCTGGGGCCTGCGCCTCTTCCCCCGGTCGGGCGGCGCCGACGAACTCGCCCTGGACCAGCGGCTGTCGGCGCTGTCCGGCCCGGCGCGGGCCGCCTACGTCCTGCGCGGTCTGGAGAAGCTCCCGGACGGTGACGTACGCGAGGTGCTGACGGCCGCCGGCGTCGAGGACGCGGACGACGCGCTGGAGGAGGCCGACACGGTTCCGGCGCAGTACGCCCTCCTGGACTCCCCCGAGTTCGACCCCTGCTCGCTGCAGGCCCGGCCCACCGATCTGATGCGGCGCAGGCAGCATCTGCGGGCCGCGCTCGCCGCCGGGGCCGCCCTGCTCGTGTGCGGGGCGCTGCTCGGGCTGCCCGGCGAGGGCTGGGCCCCCGACGGTCCCGCCGCGCCCTCGTACGCGCAGAACCCGGCTGCCGAGGCCGCGCTCGACCCGGCCCAGCTGACCAAGGTCCCGGCGCTGGCCTGGCAGTCCGCCGCCCGCACCGACTTCTCCGTGTGGCCGGCGCGCGGCGGCCTCACCGGCGACTCGGCCCTGCTGCGCCGCGCCCTCGCCGTGTGGGCCCGCCCCGGCGAGACCGTCACGGTCTCGGCCACCCCCGGCACCCCGGCGGGCGGCCCGCCCGGCGCACCGCAGCTGCTGTACGCGGGGACGGTCGACACCGCGCGTGTGGTGATCCTCTACGACGGTCTGCGGATCGCCCGCTACGCCGAGCCGGTGGACGGCACGGCCGGCGCCGCCCTGGACTTCTCCCGGGTCGACGGCGCGGGCCGGGCGGAGGCGAGCGCGGTGGTGCTGAGCCGGGCCGACGGCAATGTGCGCTATCTGCTGGCGCCCTGGGTGAAGGAGGCGGCGGAGCGGGATCTGCTGAAGCCGGGCGCCGGGGCGATGGATCTCGGGGTGCGGGAGGGCATCACCTCGCCGCTGGCGAGCCCGATCAGCCAGCAGACCGGCGCGTGCTCGTCGTGGAACGTCCTGCAGGTGACCGACAGCACGGGCACGCGGCTGCTGACCGACCTCGCCGAGCTGGTGCCGGCCCGGCTCACCACGGGCCGGCCCGGGGCCGCCGAGGATGTGACGGGCGCGCGGGCGCTGCACACGTGGGCGCCGAACTCCTGCTGGCTGGGCGCGATGCGCTCGGCGGGGGTGCGCTCGGTGAACGCCTGGTCGTTCGCGGCACAGCCGCTGCCCGACGGCACCGGCACGGCGGACTGGGTGTGCAGCCGCGCCGAGACCTGGCGGGGCGGCGGCGAGCGGGTGCTGGCCCAGTTCCGCACGCCGGGCTCGAGGCTCGCGGCGGTGGCGGCGAAGGCGCAGAACGTTCCGGCGTGCGGCGCGCGTGACCCGCATGTGCTGGCCGGGGTGCTGTGGAAGGCGAAGGCGGGCGGCTGGTACCTGCTGGCGGCCGGCACCGCCGACACGGCGTCGATCACCGCGACCGGCGGCGTCCACGGCACCGCCCGGAACAACCTCCTGACGACCGAGGCGAAGCAGGGCGCCCAGGCGAAGCTGAAGGGCACCCTGGACAGCGGCCGCGTGATCGACGGGCTCCAGTGAGACCGGGACGCCCCGGTGCGGCACGGCGACCCGCCCTGCTGACAGAAATGTAAATAAGGGCGTGCAGGAGGGTTCTCCGGAGCCCTACCCGTCAGTACATTGACGCCATGTCTAACACGCCGGACCGCGTGCCCCTCAAGGCCCGCAAGGTGTCCTTCTCCTGGGACGGCACCCCGTTGCACTGGGTGCCGGGGGACCCGTTCAGCACGCACACCATCAACGTGCTGCATCTGCTGCTGCCGGCCGGTGAGCGCTGGTTCGTGCATGTCTACAAGCAGGTGCTGCCGTACATACGGGACGACCAGCTGCGCGAGGACGTGCTCGGGTTCATCGGGCAGGAGGCGATGCACTCGCAGGCCCACGACGAGGTGCTGCCGCACCTGCGGGAGCAGGGGCTCGACCCGACGCCGTACACCGCGCAGGTCGACTGGCTCTTCGAGAAGCTGCTGGGCGACCGGACGCTGCCGCCGGGCCGGGCCCGCCGCTGGTGGCTGATGGAGCGGGTGGCGCTGATCGCGGCCATCGAGCACTACACCGCCTTCCTCGGCGACTGGGTGCTCAACGCCGAGGAACTGGACCGCCGCGGCGCGGACCCGACCATGCTGGACCTGCTGCGCTGGCACGGCGCCGAGGAGGTCGAGCACCGCTCGGTCGCCTTCGATCTGTTCATGCACGTCGACGGCGGCTACCGGCGGCGGGTGCGGACCTGGGCGACCGCGTTCACCGCGCTGGTCTTCCTCTGGCAGCGCGGGGCGCGGTTCTTCATGGAGAACGACCCGACGCTGATCGA
Source organism: Streptomyces sp. Y7 (assembly GCF_043195415.1). NCBI lineage: Bacteria > Bacillati > Actinomycetota > Actinomycetes > Kitasatosporales > Streptomycetaceae > Streptomyces > Streptomyces sp. Y7. The sequence continues at coordinate 101,494 of NZ_JBIDDQ010000004.1, read as the reverse complement.
CGGCCGCGCCACCTTCAAGGACTTCTACGTCCGGGGCCGGCGCGGCACGCTGCCCGCGACCGGCGCGATGCTCAAGTCCATCCCGCGCTACCTGAGCCGCGCGTACCACCCCTCGTACGAGGGCTCCACCGAGCAGGCCGTCGCCTATCTGGCCTCCTCCCCCGCCGCTCTGGCCGCCGAGAGGGCCGAGCAGTCCGCGAAGGGTGCCGCCTGATGCCGAAGCTCCGCACCGTGGCCGTCGTCGCCGGTACCGCCCTGCTCGTGCGGCGGGCGATGCGGCGCCGTATCCGGACCTCGCCGCTGTGGCCGATGCCCGCCCTGGAGGAGCCGGTCTCGGGGCGGCCCCGGTCGCGGGCGCTGCGCGTGCTGGTGGCCGCGCGCGAGGAGGTCGCCGAGGGGGTCGTACAACTGCGGCTGGAAGGGCAGGAGCTGCCGGGCTGGGAGCCCGGCGCGCATCTCGACCTGGTGCTGCCGTCGGGCCTCGTGCGGCAGTACTCGCTGTGCGGCGACCCGGAGGACGACTCGTCCTACACCGTGGCGACCCGGCTGGTCGAGGACGGGCGCGGCGGCTCGCGCGAGGTGCACGAGCAGATCAGGGCCGGCATGGAGCTGGAGGTGCGCGGGCCGCGGAACCGGTTCCCGCTCGTCGAGGCGGAGTCGTACGTCTTCGTCGCGGGCGGCATCGGGATCACACCGGTGCTGCCGATGCTGCGGGCGCTGCCGGACGGCGTCGAGTGGCGGCTGCTGTACTGCGGGCGGGACCGCGCGTCCATGCCGTTCCTGGAGGACGTCGAGAAGCTGGGCCGGACGGGGGTCCCCCCGCTCGGGCGCGGCGGAGAGCGGGAGAGGGTGACGGTCGCCGAGGGGCTGCCCGACCTCGACGGGTTCCTCGCGGACGTGCCCGAGGGGGCGGCCGTCTACTGCTGCGGGCCGGAAGGGCTGATGGCCGCGGTGGAGGAGCGGTTCCCGGGCGTCCACTTGGAGCGGTTCGCGCCCCGCGCCTCGGGCGGGGACGCCTTCGAGGTCGAACTCCGGCGCAGCGGACGGACGGTGAGCGTGCCGGCCGACTCGACGGTGCTGGCCGCCGTGCGCGCCGAGTTGCCGGACACCCTGTACTCCTGCGAGCAGGGTTTCTGCGGGACCTGCCAACAGCGGGTGCTGGAGGGCGAGGTGGACCACCGGGACGAGCTGCTGACCGACGCGGAGCGTGCCGACTCCATGCTGATCTGTGTGTCACGGGCGCGGGGTGATCGACTCGTACTGGACATGTGAACGTCCATGGTCGGTCCGGTCCGTTCGGGGCCGGAATCGATCGGTAAGGTGTTCGCATGACTACCGGGGTACGGCGAAGAATGGGAGTCGAGGAGCGACGGCAGCAGTTGATCGGCGTCGCCCTCGACCTGTTCAGCCAGCGCTCGCCCGACGACGTCTCCATCGACGAGATAGCGGCGGCCGCGGGCATCTCACGGCCGCTGGTCTACCACTACTTCCCCGGCAAACTCAGCTTGTACGAGGCCGCGTTGAAGCGTGCCTCGGAGGAACTCGCGGGCCGGTTCGTCGAACCGCAGGAGGGGCCGCTGGGGGCGCGGCTGCTGCGCGTGATGCGGCGGTTCTTCGACTTCGTCGACGACCACGGCCCGGGTTTCTCGGCACTGATGCGGGGCGGCCCGGCCGTCGGCTCCACGGCGACCAACGCGCTCATCGACTCCGTGCGGCAGGCCGCGTATGTCCAAATCCTTTCGCATCTGCGCGTGGAGAATCCACCGGCGCGACTGGAACTGGTCGTCCGCTCGTGGATCTCGCTCGCCGAGTCGACGGCGCTGATCTGGCTGGACGGCCGGCGCATCCCGCGCGGCGAGCTGGAGGTCCAGCTCGTGCACGACTTCGCCGCGCTGGCCGCCGTCAGCGCCGCTCAGGACGACGAGATGGGCACGCTGCTGCGCGGCATGCTCAAGGACGAACCGGCCGACGGCCCGTTCGCCGACCTGGTCACCCGGCTGATCGCGCTGGCTTCCTAGCGCTCGAACTTGCGGTACGACGCGTCGAGGTCGCGGATCTCGGCGGAGGCGTGCAGCACGATGCCGTCGTCCTCGATGTGCCTGCGCAGCAGTTCCAGGACCGCCTCGGTCAGCTTCGCCTTGGTCTCCTCGCTGCGGCCGGCGAGCAGGCCGAGCGTGACGTGGACGACCGCGTGCCGCTGCTCCGCGGGGTCCTCGTAGCCGAAGGCCGTGAACTCGGCGGCCCGGAACTGCGTCTTGCAGGCCTCCGGCTTGGCCGCCGCGATCTCGACGGTCGCGGTGTGCAGGTCCCGGGCGAAGCCCTCCCGGTCGAAGGAGATCGTCTTCGAGTGGTCGACGGTGATCTGCGGCATGAGCACTCCTGTTCTACGACGGCAGCGCTCACCCTAACCGCAGGGCCAGCATCGCGATGTCGTCCTCCCTCTCGTGCCCGAAGCAGTCCAGCAGGGTGTCGCACAGCGCGTCGAGACCGGGCGGGGCGCCGGCGGCCGCGGTGCGCAGCTGCTCCATGGACGTGGTGAGGTCGACGCCACGGGTCTCGATGAGGCCGTCGGTGACCATGAGCAGGCGGTCCTCCCGCTGGAGGACCACTTCGACCGGCTCGGGTCGGTCGAGCGCGAGCCCGAGCAGCGGTCCGCACACCGGGACGTACTCGGCCCGGCCGTCCTCGCGGAGGATCGCCGGCGGAATGTGGCCCGCGTTGGCGATCCGCGCCCTGCCCGTGCCGGGGTCGATCAGGGCCAGGCAGACGGTGGCGGTGATCTCCGGGTGGTAGTGCAGCAGCATCCGGTCGAGCCGTATGGCCAGGGCCCGCGGGTCGCTCTCCTCGACGCAGTAGGCGCGCAGCGCGTGCCGGATCTCGACCATGACCGTGGCCGCGTCCAGTGAGTGCCCCACGACGTCCCCGACCGCGGTGAGCACACCGTCACGGGTGGGCAGGGCGGCGTAGAAGTCCCCGCCGATCTCGGTCTGCCGGGAGGCGGGGACGTACCGGACGACGAGGTCCACGCCCGGCAGATGCGGCAGCCGGTGCGGCTGGGGCAGGAAGCTGTGCTGGAGGGTGAGCGCGATGTCTCGTTCGGCCTGGTACATGAGCAGGGGTTCGGCGGCGAGGGCGGTGGCCTCTGCGAGGCGCTCCGCCGGGAATGCCGCGATGGGCCGTCGGTCGTCCGCGAGCCCGTCCTGGCCGGTCGCGCAGTTCCCCGCGCCTCTTCGGGGCGCGGCACTTGCCGGTGTCGCGATGCACACCTGGGCCCGGCCCTCGGTGGTCGACGCCAGGACCAGGTGGGCGTCGTCCCGGGCGCCGGGTCGGAAGAGACCCGGCGGCCACAGGGGCGCCGGGACGACCGTGCTGTGCACGCCGGCGCGTCGGTCCGCGATCCGGGTGATCAGCCGGGCCGCGGCCTGGTGCGGGGCCGCGTCGGACAGGGCGAGGCGGCTGCGGGACGTGCCCTGGTGCGCCTCCCCGTCCGGGCCGATGACGAAGACGACCGCCGGTGTGCCGGTCAGCCGGGCCGCGCCCGCGGCGGCGGCGTCGGCCAGTTCCCCCAGGCAGCGCGCGGTCTGCACGGTGACGATGGCCTGGGACAGCAGCGTCAGCCGGTGGGCGAGCGCCTCGGCGTCGGTGCGCCGGCGCGCCCGCACGACCGCCGCGTGGACGACGGCCTGGATCTCCCTCGGCTCGGCCGGCACGGCCAGGAACGCGTCGGCGCCCGCGTCCAGTCCCCGGCACCGGTCCCTCGCCTCCACGGCCGTCGCGGAGAAGTGGACGACAGGCAGGGCGGCGGTGGAGGGCCGGGACTTGACCCGGCGGCACAGTTCGAAGCCGCTCATGTCCGGCAGTCCGACGTCGACGAGGGCCACGTCCGGCAGGGCACCCGCTCTCAGCCGTACGTCGAGCTCGCTCAGTGCCTCGCCCGCGCTGGCGACCGGCACGACGTGGTGGCCGGCGCGGCGCAGCACCGCGCCCATGGCGTAGCGGTTGGTCGAGACGTCGTCGACGACCATCACGGTCGTGCCCGACTGCATGAAGTCATCGTTCATCGTCGGCGGCCCTCGGTTACACGTGAGTGGGGCGGACCTGGTGGCCAGGTCCGCCCCACTCACGCTAGTGCCGTATCAGAGGGATCGGGTGAAGACCGCGACAGAACGCCCCGGAACGGCGAACGTGCCGGTTTTCCCGTCGAAGGACGCGGACTTGACGATAAGGTCCGCGCCCGCGCGTTGCACCGGGTGCAGCCGGTACGCGTCGCCGGTGAGCGAGGCGACGTGCTGCTCCTGGCGCTCGGGCGTCGCGTTGAAGACGACGACGAGGTCACCGAGCCGCATGGTGATCACGCCGGGCGTCTCCTCCTTGCCGGACAGCGGGAAGGAGAGCTTCGACTGCACCTGTCCGGCGGTGTCGAGGGAGAAGGCGCTCTCCGTCGAACGGATCCGCAGCAGGTCGCGGTAGGCCGCCGAGGCGCCGTCGATCTGCTCGCAGCCGACCTTCACCGTGCCGAGCAGCGGCTTGGCGTACGGCCACTTGGAGGCGTTGTCGGCCGCGGGCGGCAGCCCCCGCCCGAAGCCGTTGCCGTCGGCGCAGTTCCAGTGGATGGCGTTGAACCAGTCGCCGCTGTCGTAGGAGTTGCGGTCAAGGGACTTGGAGCGCAGCAGGTCGGTGCCGGCCTGGGAGAGCGCCGGGCCCTGCGACAGGGTCGCGGTGGCCATGGCGAGGACCTGCATCCGGGCGCGGTCGGCCGCGCTCGTCTCCGCGGGCAGCTTGAACGTCAGCGCGTCGAACAGGGACTCGTTGTCGTGCGCGTCCGCGTAGGCGAGGGCGTCACCGGGGGCGGCGGCGTAACCGGCCGGCTGACCGTTGTAGTCGACCTCGGAGCCCTTGACCTCCTTGCCGCCGGTGTCGGTGAAGCGGTAGTCGGCGAGGTTGCCGGACAGCCCGACCTTGATCAGGTCCTGGTAGTGCAGCAGGCGCGCCTTCTGCTCCGCCTCGGTGCCGTTGTTCTTCGACGAGTTGGGCTCGGTGTACAGCCCGGACGCGAAGCCCTGGACGCCCGGGTCCTCGTCGAAGGGGCCGCCGCCGCGCACCGCGTCACGGGCGCGGTCGGAGAAGGTGGCGATGCCGGTGCCGGCCATGTTCTTCTGGGTGGCCTGGACGAAGCGGGCGTCGTCGGCGACCTCGCCGAAGTTCCAGCCCTCGCCGTACAGGATGATCTTCTTGCCGTCGACGCCGTCCTCGGCGAGGGTCAGCGCGTCCAGGGCCTTCCTGACCGCCAGGATGTTCGCCTTCGGGTGGTGGCCCATCAGGTCGAAGCGGAAGCCGTCGACCTTGTACTTCTTCGCCCAGGTGACGATCGAGTCGACGACGAGCTTGCCCATCATCGCGTTCTCGGTGGCGGTGTTGGCGCAGCAGGTGCTGTTCGCCACCGAGCCGTCCGGCAGGAGCCGCTGGTAGTAGCCCGGCACGATCCGGTCCAGGACGCTGGTGTCCGCCTGGCCGCTCGCCGCCGTGTGGTTGTAGACGACGTCCATGACGACGCGCAGGCCGTCCTCGTTCAGCGCCTTGACCATCCTGCGGAACTCGACGGTACGCGCGGTGCCGTCGGGGTCGGAGGCGTAGGAGCCCTCCGGGACGGTGTAGTGGTACGGGTCGTAGCCCCAGTTGTAGGCGTCCTTCGCGGCGGTCTTCGCCACGCACTCCTGCTGCTGGTCGGAGTCGGCCGGGAAGGAGGCGAGGTCGCAGTCGGGGCTCGCCTGGTCGGACTTCCGCTCGGGGATGGTGGCGATGTCGAAGGCCGGCAGCAGATGGACGTACGACGTGCCCGCCTCGGCCAGCTTCCTCAGGTGCTGGGAGCCGTCGCTGAGCTTGTCGGTGAAGGCGAGGTAGGTGCCCTTGTCCTTCGCGGGCACCGTCTTGTCCGCCACCGAGAAGTCCCGCACGTGCAGTTCCTGGATCTGCGCGTCCTTCAGCGGCACGGCCCTGGGCTTGGTGTAGGTGGTCCAGCCGCTGGGCGCCAGGGTCCGGTCGTCGAGGTCGACGAGGAGGCTGCGCTCGGAGTTCGCCGTGAGGGCGACCGAGTACGGGTCGGTGACCTTGTTGGTGACGACCTCGCGGACGCTGGGCGCCCAGACCTTCACGACGTACCGGTACGGCTTGTTCTTCCAGGACTTGGAGCCCGTGACGGACCAGACGCCGGTGGAGTCGCTGCGCTTCATGGCGACGGTGGAGTCGCCGATCTCCAGCTTCACCGACTGTGCCGTGGGCGCCCAGACGGACAGCGTGGGGCGGCCCTTGTCGAAGACCGGTCCGAGGTCCGCCTTCGTCGCCGCGGGGTACAGGTCGTCGAGCACGCCGGCGATCTGCACACCGGTCGCGGCGAGCACAGCGCCGTTCGCGGCGCGCTGGGAGGCGACGACCTGGCCGCGCAGCGCCTCGCGGACCCGGTCGCGGTCACGGGGGTCGACCGACCAGGCGGTGTAGTCCTTCAGGTGCGGGAACTTCGCCTTCTGGGCTTCGGTGAGAGAGCCCTTCGACAGCCGCAGCCACTTGGCGTCGCCGGTCAGGGCGCCGTCCTTCACCGCGATGTCTCCGTCCCGGCTGTACAGCAGCTGGGTGGAGGCGGCGGCCTCCGAGCCGTTCCAGGCGAGGGTGTCCCGGTCGATCCAGACCGCCTTGGAGGTGGTCAGGTCGAGCGCGGCGGCGGACCCGGCCGGCTGCGGGAGCAGGTACTTCTCCTGGCCGCTCACCAGCCACACCTCGTGGCCGTTGGCCGTGAGGTCGAGCGACTGGTCGGCGGGCAGGTCCTTCTCGTCGCCCTTGTGGAGGATGTAGCTGAGGCTGGTGGCACCGTCGGTGAGCGGTACCTCGAAGACCGCACCATAGCTGTCAGTCTTCACCGGCTTCAGGGGGTTCGACCACTCGGTGGGGTTCGCGGCACCCGTCCAGGTGTGCAGTCCCCAGCCGTCGTAGTTCCCGTCGGCGCGGTGGTAGTGCAGGACGGCCTTGGACTTGTCCGGCGCCGGGTAGTCGGCGGCCGGCTTCTCGGTGAGTACGGCCTCCTTGCCCTGCTCGACCCAGATCTCGCCGGTCTTGGTGACGTCGATCGTGCGGTCGGTGGAGACGTCCTTGTTGCCGTCCTTGTCGATGACGAGGTAGCCGACGGACGAGGCGCCCGGCTTCAGCTTGACGTAGGCGAAGGCGCCGTAGGCGTCACGGCCGGTGAAGGGGTGGCTGTCCGGCCAGTTCGTGGACTCGCCCTCGGCGATGTCGCCCCAGGCGTACACACCCCAGTCGGCGTAGTCACCGTCGGCGCGCTTGTAGTGGACGACCGCGTAGTCGCGGGAGGAGGCGGTGGGGGTCTCGGGCGCGGGCGGGGTGCCCGTGGTGGAGGCCGCCGTGGCGCTCTTCGTGCGGCCCGCCGAGTCGATCACGACGGCCTTGTAGCGCAGCGCGGTGCCGGCCGGTACGTCCGCGCCGATGGTCTGGGTGACCTTGTACGGGGCGTGGTCGGCGGAGCCCAGCGTCTTCCACTTGCCGTTTCCGGCCTGGGCGGCGAAGACGACCCGGTTGAGCTGTCCGCCGTCGACATCGGCGCCGATCTCGACGGTGCCGGTGGCCCCGGCGGCCGGGGCCTTCAGGCTGATCGTCGGCGTGGTGGCGGGCCCCGCGAGCTTGCCGGCCGCCTTGTAGACGACAGCCGAACCGGCGGGGACGGTGACGGTGACCTTTTTGTCGGCGCCGCTCTTGACGGAGCCGTCGGCGCCGTGGATCGCCTTGAAGGTCATGCCGGCCGAACCGGTCGCGAAGGTCGCCGTCCTCGCCTCGCCCGCGTTGTTGAAGGCGACGACGTACTCGGTGCCCGTGCGGGCGTCGGTGCGGGAGAAGGCGTAGATGCCGGCGCCGTCGGCCGCGTAGCGCTCGGTCTGGACGCCGTCGGCGAGGGCCGGGTTGGCCCTGCGGAGCTCGGAGAGGGCGCTGATCTGGCGGTAGAGCGGGGCCTTGGTGTCGTAGGCGTCGCTCGCGTGGGTGCGGTCGGTGCCGAGCTGGTCGTCGTCGAGGTAGTCGGCGGTCTTCGAGGCGAACAGGGTCTGGCGGGCGTCCTTGTCGCCGCCGGCGCCGGTGAAGCCCTGTTCGTCGCCGTAGTAGACGACCGGGTTGCCGCGGCTGAGGAACATCAGCTCGTTGGCGAGCTTCGCCTTCTTCACCAGCTCGGCGTCGGTGGCCTTCGGGTTGTCCTGGTTCAGGAAGTACCCGATGCGGCCCATGTCGTGGTTGCCGAGGAAGGTGACCTGTTCGTAGGCGTTGGCCTTGTCGGTCGTGTACTTGTAGTCGTCGCCGAAGACGCCCGCGAGCTTGCCCGCGCCGGCGCCCTGGGAGGCGTACTGCCGTGCGGCTTCCTGGAAGGGGAAGTCGAGGGTGGCGTCGAGGCGGCCCTCGGTGACGTACGGCGAGGTGATGGAGGTGTCGGCGGAGTAGACCTCGCCGAACATGAAGAAGTCGTCGCGGCCCTGCTCGGCCGCGTAGGAGTCGAGGGCCGTGGCCCACTGGGTCCAGAACTCCATGTCGACGTGCTTCACGGTGTCGATCCGGAAGCCGTCGATGTCGAAGTCGCGCACCCAGCGCTGGTAGATCTTCTCCATGCCGCCGACGACCTCGGGACGCTCGGTCCACAGGTCGTCGAGGCCGGAGAAGTCACCGTGGGCGGAGCTCTCGCCGGCGAAGGTGGAATCGCCCCGGTTGTGGTACATCGTCGGGTCGTTGAGCCACGACGGGACCTTGGTGTTCTTCTTCGCGGCGGGCACGGTCGGGGTGCGCGGGAAGGAGTCCTCGTCGACGGCCGGGAAGGCGGACTTGCCGTCCGCGTAGTCGGCGTCGTCGAACGGCTTGCCGTCCTTCGTCAGGTACGGGAAGGCGCCCTTGGCGAGGTAGTCGTAGGACTTCTCCTCGTAGTCGACGACGTCCGCCGTGTGGTTGGTGATGACGTCGAAGAAGACCTTCATGCCCTTGGCGTGGGCCTTGGAGATGAGGGTCTCCAGGTCCTTGTTGGTGCCGAAGTGCGGGTCGACCTGGGTGAAGTCGGTGATCCAGTACCCGTGGTAGGCGGCGGAGGCGTCGCTCCCCGTGCCCTGCACCGGCTGGTTCTTGAAGATCGGCGCCATCCAGATGGCGGTGGTGCCCAGCCCCTTGATGTAGTCCAGGCGCTTGGTCAGGCCCTTGAGGTCGCCGCCCTGGTAGAAGCCCTTGTCGGTGGGGTCGTACCCGGTGGACAGGCGGGAACCGGTCAGGCCGCCCTTGTCGTTGCCGGTGTCACCGTTGGCGAAACGGTCCGGCAGGACGAAGTAGAACTGGTCGCGGGTGGCGTCGTGACGGGCCGGCTCTGCGGCGAGCCGGGCGTCGGAGGGCGGCGGGGGCGGGGTGTCGGCCCGCGCCGCGAGGGGCTGGACGAGCGCTGCGGCCAGCGCGGTCACGGTGACCGCAGCGACCCGTCCGGCATGGGCGGTTCGTCGCCTCGACGACGTCGGCCATCTCGGTATCACAGATGGGCTCCTTGCGATTACGGCTCTTTGGGTCCGACCCCGCGCGACCGTATCGCCGCCGCAACGCTTACAGCAAGAGGCTTGAAACCATCGGCAAAAACTTTCAGTTGGCTGCTCAGCAGCTGCTCTTGCCGGCGTAGATCGCCAGAGCGGTGTTGGCGCCCAGTGTGGCGGTGAACTGGCCGCTGGAGTTCACGGTCACGCTCGTGTTGTTCTGCACGTTGCAGTACGTCCCGGCGGGCAGCGACGTCTGGTAGGTGCGGCTCAGGCTGCCCGACTCGTGGTTGATGGCGACGTAGCCCTTGCCGCCCCGGCCGAAGGCGATGGCGTCGCCTCCGTTGTCCCACCAGTTGGTGACGGCCTGGCCGCGGGTGGCGTTGCGGAAGGCGACCATCGACTTGATCTCCGGCCAGTTGTGCTGGCACTTCCAGCCGTTCTGCCAGCAGGCGGTCACCGAGCCCCCGTTGGGCGGCCCCGCGTCCGTGTCGGAGAACTCGTACCCGGAGTTGATGTCCGGGGCGCCGTAGGGGTAGGCCAGCATGAAGACGTTGGCCAGCGTGTAGGTGGCGTTGTCCTTGTAGTTCAGGGTGGAGCCGTTGCGCTCGGTGTCGTGGTTGTCCACGAAGACGCCGGAGACGCCGCTGCTCATGTAGCCCCAGCCCTCGCCGTAGTTCTTCAGATAGGCGAGGTTCTCGTTGTTGAAGACCCGCTTGAGGTCGTAGGCGTAGCGGAACTCCTGGACGTCGCCGTTGCCCGTGTACTCGGTGGGCTGGACGGCCTCCCCGCTGCCGTAGATGGCCTCCTGCTTCCAGTACACCGACGGGTTGCTGAGGCGGGACTTGATGTTGGCGAGGTCGGCGGCGTCCATGTGCTTGGCCGCGTCGATGCGGAAGCCGTCGACGCCGAGCGAGAGCAGGTCGTTCATGTAGCCGGCGATGGCGCCGCGGACGTAGGACTCACCGGTGTCCAGGTCGGCGAGGCCGACCAGCTCGCAGTGCTGGACGTTCCAGCGGTCCTGATAGTTGCTGATCTGGGCGGTGCAGTCGTCGAAATCGTACGACGAGTACAGACCGGGGTAGTTGTACTTCGTGTACGACGAGCCGCCGGTGCCGGTGCCGCTGCCCGCCGACATGTGGTTGATGACCGTGTCGACGACGACCTTGACGCCGGCCGAGTGGCAGGTGTTCACCATGTTCTGGAAGGCGGTGCGGTCGCCGAGGCGGCCGGCGATCCGGTAGCTCACCGGCTGGTACGAGGTCCACCACTGCGAGCCCTGGATGTGCTCGGCGGGCGGGGAGACCTGGACGTAGCCGTAGCCGGCGGGGCCGAGGGTGTTGGTGCACTCCTTGGCGACCGAGGCGAAGTTCCACTCGAACATCACCGCGGTGACGTCCTTGGTGCCGGGCGGAGCGGCGGAGGCGGGGGTGGCGGGGGCCATCAGGGCCGCCGAAGTGGCGGCCAGCGCGGTCGCGGTGACGGACCATCTCGATATCACAGGCGTGACTCCTTGCGATGACGGCCAGGCGTCGTTGCCGGGCGCCGGCGTGACCGTACCGCCGCGAAAGGTTTACAGCAAGAGAGTTGAAAGTCATAGCAAGTACTTTCATCCGCAACCTTGACGTGCCCTTCTCAACTCCCCCACGCTCACTCGTGGTTGAACCTCTGGCCTGTGATCGACATCCGACGCCATCCGCATACGGAGCCGCACATGACGACCAGACCTCGTTCCCCCGGCGCACTGCGCCGCACCCTCACCACCGTGGCGGCCGGCGCTCTCGCCCTCGCCGGCACCGTGGCCCTGCCCGCCTCCCCCGCCCGCGCGGACGCCACCACCTCGGGCGATGTCATCGCCAACCTGTGGTCCTACAACTGGGACTCGGTCTCCTCGGAGTGCACAGACGTCCTCGGTCCGAACGGCTACGGCGCGGTCTGGGTGGCCCCGCCCGCCGAGTCGCTCAAGCAGACGAACTACTCCTGGTGGGACGTCTACCAGCCCTACTCCTACGAGCTCAGCGGCCGCTTCGGCACCGCGGCCGAGTTCGCCTCGATGGTCACCGCCTGCCATGCGGCGGGCGTGAAGGTGTATACGGACGCGGTGATCAACCACACCGCCGCGCAGACCGGCACCGGCTACAACGGCACGACGATCACGAACAAGTACGACACCCCCGACTGGGACCCGGACGACTTCCACACCTCGGCGGAGTGCAACGACTCCGACCTGATCATCGACGACTGGTCGAACCTCGCCGAGATCCAGAACTGCGAACTGCTCGGCCTGCCCGACCTGGAGACCGAGGACGACGACGTCCGCTCCGGCATCGCGGCCTTCCTCAACAAGCAGATCGCACTGGGCGTGGACGGGTTCCGCGTCGACGCGGCCAAGCACATGCCGGTCGCCGACCTCGAGGCGATCCGGGCGAAGCTGGACGACACCACGTCGGGCGCCGAGCCGTACGTCTTCCAGGAGGTGTACCCGGGCTCGACGCCCGCGGCCTCCGACTACTACCCGGTCGGTGACGTCCTGGACTTCACGTACGCGAGCCGCGTGAAGTCGGCGTTCCAGGGGAACGTGAGCGACCTGGAGTCACTGCCGTCCTCGGGTGTGCTGCCCCCGGCCGACTCGGTGTCCTTCGTGACCAACCACGACACCGAACGCAACGGCCTGCACATGAGCTACAAGGACGGCGACACCTACCGGCTGGCGAACGTCTTCCAGCTCGCCTACAAGTGGTCGACGCCGACGGTCTACTCGGGCTTCGAGTTCTCCTCCTCCGACCAGGCCCCACCCAACTCGGGCGGCTTCGTGACGGACACGAACTGCTCCGGCGGCTGGTACTGCCTCCAGCGCGACACCGCCGTCACCGGCATGGTGAAGTGGCACAACGCGGTCGGCTCGGAGGCGGTGACCAACTGGTCGACGAAGTCGTCGAGCGTCATCGGCTTCGGCCGCGGCACGGCCGGCTACGTCGCGATCAACAACGGCTCGGCCACCGCGACGCACACCTTCGCGACCGGGATGGCCGACGGCTCGTACGCCAACGTCACCGACAACGGCGCCACGACGGTGACGGTCTCCGGCGGCAACGCGACCCTCACGATCCCCGCGAAGAGCGCGATCGCCTTCTACGACGGCGCGTTCACGCCCTGCGGCACCTCCTGCGAGGAGCCGGACGACGGCACCGACATGACCTTCAACGTCACCGCCACCACCGTCTGGGGCACCAATGTCTTCGTCGTCGGCTCCATCGCGGCCCTGGGTTCCTGGAACCCGGCCGACGCGATCCCGCTGTCGTCGGCGTCCTACCCGAAGTGGAGCGGGGCGGTGACCGTGCCGAGGAGCACGACCTTCGAGTTCAAGTACATCAAGAAGGACGGCTCGGGGAACGTGACCTGGGAGTCCGGCGCCAACCGGTCGTACACCACGGGAAGTTCCCCCCAGTACTCGACCGACGACACCTGGAAATAGCCGAACCGGCACAACGGCCTGTGGCCCACCACCGTGCGGTGGTGGGCCACAGGAGTGGACCGTCAGGCCGTCGTCCACCACACGGTGGTGTCCGACGGGACCTTCGTCTCGCCGTCGGCCTCGGTGATCTCGCCGCTGGTCAGCAGCACACGACCGTAGGCCGGGAGGGTCACGGACTCGCCGGTGGTGTTCGCGACGCACACGAACTCGCCGCGGCGGAACGCCAGGACACCCTCGGGTGCGCGCAGCCACTCCACCGAGTCGCCGGCACCCAGGTCCGGCTGGGCGCGGCGGACGGCGAGCGCGGAGCGGTACAGCTCAAGGGTGGAGTCGGCGTCACCGGTCTGCGCCTCGACGCTCAGCTCGCCCCAGCCCGCCGGCTGCGGCAGCCAGCTGCCACCGGCGCCGAAGCCGTACGACGATCCCGTGCGCGTCCACGGAATCGGCACCCGGCAACCGTCGCGGAAGCCGTCCTGGCCGGCGCCGCGGAAGTACGCCGGGTCCTGGCGCACCTCGTCCGGCAGGTCGACGACGTCCGGCAGGCCGAGCTCCTCGCCCTGGTAGATGTACGCCGAGCCGGGCAGGGCCAGCATCAGCAGGGAGGCGGCACGGGCGCGGCGCAGGCCCAGCGCGCGGTCCCCGGCGGTGCGGATCTGGGTGCCGAGACCGGGCGGGTTGGCGAAGCGGGTGGCGTGCCGGGTGACGTCGTGGTTGGAGAGCACCCAGGTGGCGGGGGCGCCGACGGGGCGCATGACCTCCAGGGTGCGGTCGACGACCTTGCGCAGCTCCTCCGCGTCCCACTCCGTCGACAGGTACTGGAAGTTGAACGCCTGGTGCAGCTCGTCCGGGCGTACGTAGTTCGCGGTGCGCTCGACGGTCGGGGTCCACGCCTCCGCGACGAAGATGCGCTCACCGGCGTACTCGTCGAGGATCGTGCGCCACTGCCGGTAGATCTCGTGCACACCGTCCTGGTCGAAGAACGGCATGACATCGTTGCCCAGCAGCTTGAGCTGATCATGGGATCCGAGGTCGGGCAGCCCCTGCGCCTTCACCAGTCCGTGGGCGACGTCGATACGGAAGCCGTCGACGCCCATGTCGAGCCAGAAGCGCAGGATCGAGCGGAACTCGTCGCCGACCGCCGGGTGCTCCCAGTTGAAGTCGGGCTGCTCGGGCGCGAAGAGGTGGAGGTACCACTCGCCGGGGGTGCCGTCGGGCTCGGTGACCCGGGTCCAGGCGGGGCCGCCGAAGATGGACTCCCAGTCGTTGGGCGGCAGTTCACCGTTCACGCCCTTGCCGGGACGGAAGTGGTAGCGGTCGCGCAGCGGCGAGCCCGGGCCCTCCGCGACGGCACGCTTGAACCACTCGTGCTGGTCGGAGGAGTGGTTGGGGACCAGGTCGACGATGATCCGCAGGCTCAGCTCGCGGGCGTCACGGATCAGCGCGTCCGCGTCGAGCAGGTTGCCGAACATCGGGTCGACGGCCCGGTAGTCGGCGACGTCGTAGCCGGCGTCGGCCTGCGGCGAGGCGTAGAAGGGGCTCAGCCACACGGCGTCGACGCCGAGGTCGCGCAGGTAAGGGAGTCGGGAGCGTACGCCTTCCAGGTCGCCCATGCCGTCGCCGTTGCTGTCGGCGAAGCTGCGCGGGTAGACCTGGTAGATCACCGCGTCCCGCCACCAGTCGCCGCGCTTGGCTTTGGCGGGGTTCGGGGCCGGGGCGATGGCGGAGTGGTGCTGGCTCATGGCGTCCTTGGTGCGGTGGGGGAGGGTCATGGGGTCAGGTGTGCGTACGGCGGGGATGACGAGGCGGCCGCAGTGACAGCGGGGTCGGATGGACACGGCGGCCGCCTCGGGTTCACGGGGAGCTGCTGAGAGCTCAGCCCTTGGTGCCGCCTGCCGTGAGGCCGGTCACCAGGTTCTTCTGCACGAAGTAGAAGAACGCGGACACCGGTATGGCGATCAGCACCGCCGTCGCGGCCATGAGATTGCGCTGCGCGTCGTGCTCGCTGACGAAGGTCTGCAGACCCACCGCGAACGTGTACTTCGTGTCGGACAGCATGAACGTCGACGCGAACGCGACCTCACCGAAGGCCGTGAGGAAGCTGTAGAACGCGGCGACCGCCAGGCCCGGCTTGGCGAGCGGCAGGATCAGCCGCGCGAAGGTGCCGAAGGGGCTCAGCCCGTCGACGCGTCCCGCCTCGTCGATCTCGAACGGGATCGTGTCGAAGTAGCCCTTCATCAGCCAGGCGCAGTACGGCACGGTCGTCGAGCAGTAGACGAGGATCAGACCGAGGTAGTTGTCGATGAGCTGGACCTCGGACAGGATCTGGTACATCGGCACCATCAGGACGGCCACCGGGAACATCTGGGTCACGAGCAGCACCCACATGAACTTCTTGTAGCCCGGGAAGCGCATCCGCGAGACCGCGTAGCCGGTGGTCGCGGAGATCACGACGCCGATGAGCGTGGTGCCCAGCGTGACGATCATCGTGCTCGCCAGCCAGTCGAAGAACTTCGTCTCCTGAAGGACGAACGTGTAGTTGTCCAGCGTCATCTTCCCCCAGATGCCTCCGGGGTGCAGATAGTCGTCCTTGTCCGGGCCGAGCGACAGGAAGACCAGCCAGGCCACCGGGAAGAGGGCGATCAGGCTCGCCACGATCAGGATGCCGTGGGAGACGACGGACGTCCGGCGGCTGTTCTCGCCGCGGCGCACCGGGCGCGCGGCGGCCGGCTTCGCGGAGTCCCGCTCGTTCACCGGGTTCTCAACAGTGGTCGTACTCATGGGGACTCCTGCCTCAGATCGCGAGCTGCTGCTCATTGCGGTTCAGCCAGCGGCGGTAGAAGGAGGTGAAGACGATCAGGATGGCCAGCAGCAGCATGCCGTAGGCGGCCGACTGCGCGAAGTCACGCGGCTGCTGTCCGAAGCCGAGGTAGTAGGCCCAGGTCACCAGGATCTGCGCGTCCGGGGCGGTGTCGCCGAACAGCAGGAAGATGATGGCGAACTGGTTGAAGGTCCAGATGATGCCGAGCAGGACCACGGTGGAGCTGACCGAGCGCAGGCCCGGCAGGGTGACGTACCGGAACTGCTGCCACCTGCTCGCGCCGTCCATCTCGGCCGCCTCGTACAGCGAGGAGTCGATGGACTGGAGCCCGCCGAGCAGCGAGAGCATCATGAACGGCACACCGCACCAGGTGTTGACCATGATCGCGGCGAACCGCTGCCAGAAGGTGTCCTCCAGCCACAGCGGCGTCGGCAGGTGCAGTGTCTCCAGGAACGAGTTGATGATGCCGCCGTCGGCGAGCATGAACCGCCAGCCGAAGACGGTGACGAAGGTCGGCACGGCCCACGGCAGGATCAGGATCAGCCGGTACAGCGTGCGCCCGCGCAGCTTCTGGTTGAGCAGCAGGGCCAGGCCCAGGCCGATCGTGTAGTGGAGGGTGACGCAGGCCGCCGTCCAGAAGATCGTCCAGATGAAGTGCGACCAGAAGCGGTCGTACGCCGTGTCGCCCCACAGGATGTCGGCGTAGTTGTCGAGGCCGATGAACTTGTAGGTGGCGTCGATGTGGTTCACGCCGATGGTGCGGGCGCTGTTGAGGCTGTTGGCGTCGGTGAGCGTGAGGTACAGGCCGTACACCAGCGGGTAGAGCACGAGGACGCCGAGGACGATCACCACCGGAGCGATCATCGCGTAGGCGTACCAGTGCTTCTGGTAGCCGTGCTTCAGGCGCTGGCCGAGCCCGCGGCGTGGCCCGCGCTCGCCTCGGGGTTTCCCGGTCGCGCGGTCGATGGCGACTGTCATGGTTCGACAACCTTCATGAGGATCGACGGATCAGGGTGTACGGCGCGCAGCCGGGCGGCCGCCGGATCCTTCCCCCCATGATCAGGAGGATCCGGCGGCCACTCGGTACTACTTGCTGAAGTCCGGGACCAGCTTGGCGATGGAGGTCTCGACGGTGCTCAGACCCTTGTCCAGGGACTCCTTGCCACCGGCGATCTTCAGCAGCTCGGTGTCCAGCGGGCCCCACAGGGAGCTGTACTCCGGCAGCGCCGGGCGCGGCTGGGCGGCGGCGAGGACGCCCTGGTAGCCGGCGATGCCCGGGTCGGCCTTGACCTCGGTGGTGTAGGCGTCGTCGCGGGTGGGCAGCGTGTTGTTCTTCAGCGCGATGGTCTCCTGGGCCTTCGCCGAGGTCATGAAGTTCACGAACTTCAGCGCGGCCTTTTGGTGCGCCTCGTCGGAACCGGCGTAGACCGACAGGTTGTGACCGCCGGTCGGGGCGCCCGCCTTGCCGCTGGAGCCGGCCGGGACCGTGGCGATGCCGAGGTTGGCCTTGTCCTTGAACGCGGAACCCTTGTAGAAGTTGGTGATCTCCCACGGGCCCTGCATGATCGAGGCGACCTTGCCGTTGACGAACGCCTCCTGGATGTGGGCGTAGGCGTCGGCGGTGGTGTCGGCCTTGTGCAGGCCCTTGCCGTCGAAGAGGCTCAGCCAGGTGCCGTAGCCCTTCTTGGCCTCGGCGCTGTTGACCGTGATCTTCTTGGCGTCGGCGTCGACGGTGTCGGTGCCCTCGCCGTAGAGGAAGGTCTGGGCGTAGTAGGCCTGGGTGGAGCCCCAGTAGCCGTCGACGCCGGTCTTGTCCTTGATCGTGGCGGCGGCCTTCTTCAGGTCGTCCCAGGTCTTGGGGGCCTCGACGCCGGCCTTCTTGAACAGGTCCTTGTTGTAGACGAAGGCGAGGGTGTCCGTGGTGAACGGAACGCCGTAGACCTTGTCCTCGTACTTGGCCTGCTCGATCAGGCTGGGCTGGAACTTGGCCTGGTCGGCGAGGGCCTCGGTGCCGTCCAGCGGCAGGAAGAAGCCCTTCTTCGCGAAGGCGGGGGTCCAGCCGACCTCGGAGCGGAGGATGTCCGGGGCGCCCTTGGAACCGGCGGCGGTGTCGAACTTGTTCTGCGCCTGGTCGAAGGGGACGTTGACGTACTTGACCTTGATGTCCTTGTTGGCGGCCTCGAACTCCTTGACCAAGGCCTGGTACGTCGGCGCCTCATTGGTGGCGTTGGAGGTGTCCCACCACGTGAGGGTCACCGGTCCGCTCGAGTCGCTGCCACTGTCGTCCCCGCCGCCGCAGGCCGTCGCCGCCAGGGCGAGGGACGCCACCAGCGCGGTGGCCGCTATGCCACGCCGCATGAGTTCTCCTTGAGGGTGAAAGCCCGTGTGATGCAGGGACGGCCCCGTCTGCCGGCCCCTGCTGTCTTGCCGACTGCGCCGTTGCGGCCGCCGGGCGACGTGAACGTAACAGCGCTGAAAGACTTACGAAAGACCTTGCAGAAAAAAAGTGCAAGAGAACACGGAAGTTACCGGGGCGTGACCGCTGTGCGACCGCCGTGAGACGCTTCTTTACAGCGGTGGAGCGGCACTCGGGCCACTTGTGCAAGACTCTGCAAGCTCTTGCCATCACTTTCACGAGGGAGCGCGATGACGCAGCAGCCCGGGCGCGGCCGGCCAACAGGTCGCCCACGGCGTCCGATTGGTGTGCAAGGCGACATACGGCCGGTACAGTCCAGTGCCGTGACCACACGGCTTGCGGACATCGCTGCGCAGGCGGGGGTGAGCGAAGCGACCGTCAGCCGCGTCCTCAACGGGAAGCCGGGCGTCGCCGCCACCACCCGCCAGTCCGTGCTGGCCGCACTCGACGTGCTCGGCTACGAACGCCCCGTGCGTCTGCGCCAGCGCAGCGAGGGCCTGGTGGGCCTGATCACGCCGGAGCTGGAGAACCCGATATTCCCGGCCCTCGCCCAGGTGATCGGCCAGGCACTGACCAGGCAGGGCTACACCCCGGTGCTGGCCACCCAGACCCCTGGCGGCTCCACCGAGGACGAGCTCACCGAGATGCTCGTCGACCGCGGGGTGGCCGGCATCATCTACGTCTCCGGTCTGCACGCCGACACCACCGCCGACATGCAGCGCTACGAGCGGCTGCGCGCCCAGGGCGTTCCCTTCGTCCTGGTGGACGGCTTCTCCCCCAAGGTCCAGGCACCGTTCATCTCCCCCGACGACCGCGCGGCGATGACCCTGGCCGTGACGCACCTCGTCTCCCTGGGCCACACCCGCATCGGCCTGGCTCTGGGCCCCAAGCGCTTCGTCCCGGTCCAGCGCAAGATCGAGGGCTTCGTCCGCACGGTCCAGGACCAGCTGAACCTCCCCCCGGACGTCATCGAGACCGAGCTGATCCAGCACTCGCTGTACACGCTGGAGGGCGGCCAGGCGGCGGCCACGGCGCTCATCGAGCGGGGCTGCACCGCGGTGGTCTGCGCCAGCGACATGATGGCGCTGGGCGCGATAAGGGCGGCCCGCCGGCACGGCCTGGAGGTCCCCACGGACATCTCGGTCGTGGGTTTCGACGACTCCCCCCTGATCGCCTTCACCGACCCGCCGCTGACGACGGTCCGCAAGCCGGTCCCGGCGATGGGCCAGGCCGCGGTACGCACGCTGCTCGAGGAGATCGGCGGGACTCCCGCTCCCCACAGCGAGTTCGTGTTCATGCCGGAGCTGGTGGTGCGCGGTTCGACCGCTTCGGCACCCGGTGACAGGGTTCGTCCCTAAGTCGTCCGCAGGACGGAGAATCACCGTGCCCGCCCCTGCGTTGGTAGGAGAGCGGACCGGTCCGCGGGCCGTAGAACGTGCGTCCTGAACCCATCCGCGGGATGATCGGTCGGGGAAGTCTTTTCTGGCAGACTCTGTGCCTATGGGTGACGCGACCGTGACGACATTGGAGGGCCGGGAAGCGGCCGTTCTGCCCCCCGTCGCGGAAGAGACGGGGCGGGGACTCCTGCGCCGACTGCGCACTCCCCGCCGTCCACGTCTCTGGTTCGAGATCCTGCTGATCGCGGTGAGTTACTGGACGTACTCACTGATCCGCAACGCGGTCCCGGAACAGAGGGCGGAGGCCCTCCGCAACGCGGACTGGCTCTGGAAGCTGGAACACCACCTGGGCCTCGCCGTCGAGGAGTCGATCAACCACACCGTCAACTCGGTGACTTGGCTCATCGTCGGCATGAACTACTACTACGCGACGCTGCATTTCATCATCACCCTCGGCGTCCTGATCTGGCTCTACCGCAGCCACCCCGGCCGCTACGCGGCAACCCGCCTGGTCCTCTTCGCGACCACAGGCGTGGCCCTGGTCGGTTACTACCTGTATCCGCTCGCTCCCCCACGCCTGATGACCAACACGACCTTCATCGACACGGTCCTGGTCCACGACACCTGGGGCTCGATGGCTTCCGGCGACCTGAAGAACATGTCGAACCAGTACGCCGCGATGCCGTCGATGCACATCGGCTGGTCGGTCTGGAGCGGCCTGACGATCTTCGCGCTGGCACGGACCCCCTGGGTCCGGATCCTGGGCCTGCTCTACCCCGCGGCCACCCTGGTCGTGATCGTCGCGACGGCCAACCACTTCTGGCTCGACGCAGTGGGCGGCCTCATCTGCCTGGCCTTCGGCTACACGGTGGCACGCCTCTGGTACGGAGCGCTGCCGTACTCCCTGCCCAGGACGGTGCCCAAGCCGCACACGGCGGGAAGGGGCCGTGCCGGGGGGTGTCCGCCCGCAGCGGCGGGCGTCAAGGAACAGCACAGCCACTCCGACGGCAACCGCCCGACCGAGGACGGACACCCCCCGGCACGGCCCCGCACCACGACAAAACCGTAGGCACTCGACGCACCCCCACACGGCCACAGGCCGCCGCAGGCATCGATGCGCAACCACGAGCGGCGCGTCACCCCCCGTAGAACAGCTCCTCCACCACGCCCCGGGCCCGCCGAGCCGTACGCCGATACGCGTCGAGCATGTCCCCCACATGCCCCGGCTCGTACCCCAGATACCGCCCCACGGCAGCCAGCTCACGGGCGTCCGACGGAAACGTGTCCCCGGCCCGCCCCCGCACCAGCATCACGGCGTTGCGCACCCGCGTGGCCAGCACCCACGCCTCGTCCAGGATCCCCGCCTCCTCGGCCGGGAGGAACCCGGCCGCGCAGGCGGCGGCGAGCGCCTCCCGCGTCCGCGTCGTCCGCAGCCCCGGTTCGGCCCACCCGTGCCGCAGCTGGAGCAGCTGCACGGTCCACTCCACGTCCGACAGCCCGCCGGGCCCGAGCTTGGAGTGCAGCTTGGGGTCGGAACCGCGCGGCAGCCGCTCGGACTCCATGCGCGCCTTCAGCCGCCGGATCTCCCGTACGGCGTCCTCGCCGAGCCCCTCGGCGGGGTACCGCAGCGGATCGATCAGCTCGATGAACCGCTCCGCCAGCTCCGCGTCCCCCGCGACCGGCTCGGCCCGCAGCAGCGCCTGCGACTCCCACACCAGCGACCACCGCCGGTAGTAGGCCGCGTACGACTTCAGGGTGCGCACCAGCGGCCCCGACTTGCCCTCCGGACGCAGATCGGCGTCGATCAGCAGCGGCGGATCGGCGCTGGGGATCTGCAGCAGCCGGCGCATCTCCGAGACGACCCGGTTCGCGGCCGCGGCCGCCTCCTGCTCGTCGACGCCGTCCTGCGGCTCGTGCACGAACAGGACGTCGGCGTCGCTGCCGTATCCGAGCTCGTGCCCGCCGAACCGCCCCATGCCGATGATCGCGAACCGGGTCGGCAGGGTGTCCCCCCACCCTTCCCTAACCACCGCCCGCAAGGTGCCCGCCAGGGTCGCCGCGGTCAGGTCGGACACGGCGGCCCCGACCCGGTCCACCAGCGCTCCCTGGTCGGCCTCGGCGGGCTTGGTCTCGGTGCCGTAGGAGTCGACGATGTCGGCGGCGGCCGTACGGAACAGCTCACGGCGGCGTACGCCGCGGGCGGCCGTGACCGCCTGGGCGCTGCCGTCCGCGCGGCCCACGGCAGCGAGGATCTCCTGCTCCAGGTGGGCGCGCGAGCGGGGTTCGAGACCGGTGCCGCCGTCGCCGTCGCCGAGCAGCGCCACCGCTTCCGGTGCCCGCATCAGCAGGTCGGGGGCGAGACGGCCGGCCGACAGCACCCGGGCGAGGTTCTCCGCGGCGGCGCCCTCGTCCCGCAACAGCCGCAGGTACCACGGGGTCTTGCCGAGCGCGTCCGACACCTTGCGGAAGTTCAGCAGCCCCGCGTCCGGGTCGGCGGAGTCGGCGAACCACCCCAGGAGCACCGGCAGCAGCGTGCGTTGGATCGCCGCCTTGCGGGTGACGCCGGAGGCCAGCGCCTCCAGGTGGCGCAGGGCCGCGGCGGGATCGGCGTACCCGAGCGCGATCAGCCGCTCCCGCGCCGCGACGGCACTCAACTTCGCCTCACCCGGGGCGAGTTGGGCGACCGCGTCGAGCAGCGGCCGGTAGAAGAGCTTCTCGTGCAGCCGCCGTACGACACTCGCGTGCCGCCGCCACTCGCGGTTCAGCTCGGCGACCGGATCGACGCGCAGCCCGAGCGAGCGCCCGATGCGCCGCAGGTCGGCCTCGTCCTCGGGCACCAGGTGGGTGCGCCGCAGCCGGTAGAGCTGGATGCGGTGCTCCATGGACCGCAGGAAACGGTAGGCGGTGTCGAGCTGCGCGGCGTCCGCGCGGCCGACGTAGCCGCCGGCGGCGAGCGCCTGGAGGGCGTCCAGGGTGGTGCCGCTGCGCAGCGAGGCGTCCTCGCGGCCGTGCACCAACTGCAGAAGCTGTACGGCGAATTCGACGTCCCGCAGCCCGCCGGGGCCGAGCTTGAGCTGTCGGTCGACCTCGGAGACGGGGATGGTCTCGACGACCCGGCGCCGCATCTTCTGCACGTCGGCGACGAAGTTGTCCCGCTCGGCGGCCTTCCAGACCATCGGTTCGAGTGCGGCGACGTACTCCTCGCCGAGTTCGATGTCGCCGGCCACCGGGCGGGCCTTGAGCAGCGCCTGGAACTCCCAGGTCTTGGCCCAGCGCCGGTAGTAGGCGAGATGGCTGCTGAGGGTGCGCACCAGGGGGCCGTTCCTGCCCTCGGGGCGCAGGTTGGCGTCGACCGGCCAGATGGAGCCCTCGACGGTGGTCTCGGAGCAGATCCGCATCATGTGCGAGGCGAGTCTGGTCGCCGAACGCAGGGCCGTGGCCTCGTCGGCGCCGTCCGCGGTCTCCCCGACGAAGATGACGTCGACGTCGGAGACGTAATTGAGCTCGTGGCCACCGCACTTGCCCATCGCGATCACCGCGAGCCGGCACTGCGCGGCGTCCTCGGGCGCGGCGGCGCGGGCGATGGCGAGGGCGGCGCGCAGGGTCGCGGTGGCGAGGTCGGCGAGCTCGGCGGCGGTCTGGGCGAGGTCGGTGGTGCCGCACACGTCGCGCGCGGCGATGGACAGCAGGCAGCGCCGGTAGGCGACGCGCAGGGACACCGGGTCGCCGGCCCCGGCGAGGCCCTGCTCGAACTCCTCGACGCCGGGGTGCAGGTCGCGCGGCTCGTACATGGCGAGCGCCTGCCAGTCGCCGGGGTGGCGGGCGAGGTGCTCGGCGAGCGCGGCGGACGCGCCGAGCACGCCGAGCAGCCGGTCGCGCAGCGGCTTGGCGGCTATCACCGTGTCGAGCAGTTCCCGCCGGTCGGTGGCGTCGGGCTGGGCCTCGACGAGCCGGACGAGGCCGTCCAGGGTGAGGTCGGGGTCGGCGGTGGCGCCGAGGGCCTCCAGCAGCACGGGATCGTTGCGGATCGGCGCGAGCTCGGGGCTCTCCAGGAGCCGCTCGGCGGCCGACGGGTCGGTGAATCCGTGCCGCAGCAGCCGCGTGAAGGTACTGCTCCTGCGCCCCGGCGCCGTCATGCTCGCCCTCCCGTCCGATCGGGTCCGTACGCACCCGATCAAGGTCGTACGCGGTCGAGCCTAGCCGCAGACCCTGGAAGTGGCGCCGATGAGTTCCGGCGGCGCGAGCGGTCTCCCCTGTGGCGGAAGAGGTCCGGCGACACATCTGGAGGACGGCCGATGACCGACAACCAACCACAGACCCGACTGGACACGCGCTACAGCGACGACAAGGCCGTCGCGATCCCCTGGCCGGAGGCGGAGAAGCTGCTGACCGAGGCCGAGCTGTTCTGGATCTCGACGGTACGGCCGGACGGGCGTCCGCATGTGACCCCGCTGCCGGCGGTGTGGTCGCGGGGCGCGCTGCACTTCTGCACGGGCCCGGAGGAACGCAAGGCGAAGAACCTCGCGCAGAACCCGAACCTGGTGCTGACGACCGGCACGAACCTCTGGAACGAGGGCTACGACCTGGCGGTGGAGGGCGCCGCGGAACGCGTCACCGACGACGCCCGGCTGCACGAGCTGGCCGTGGCGTGGCAGACGAAATACGGCCCCTTCTGGCACTTCGAGGTGCGGAATGGTTCCTTCCACCACGGATCCGGACATGCCTACGTGTTTTCGGTGGCGCCACGTACGGTTTTCGGCTTCGGTAAGGGTGAGCCGTTCAGCCAGACCCGCTGGCGCTTCACCTTGGAGGACCCCCTATGGACTTCACCCTCGAAGTGATCCCGTTGCCCGTGAGCGACATCGACCGGGCCCGCGACTTCTACCGGGACAAGGTCGGCTTCCACGTCGACATCGACCAGGAGGTCATGCCGGGCATGCGCATCGTCCAGCTGACCCCGCCGGGTTCCGGGTGTTCGATCGCCCTCGGCGACAGCATCTGGGACATGACCAAGGGCGAGACCAAGCCGGAGCCCGGCTCCTACCAGGGCCTCCAGCTCTGCGTGGCCGACATCAAGGCGGCCCACGCGGAACTGACCGAACGCGGCCTCGACATCGCCGAGCCGGTCCAGTACACCCCCGACGACGGCGCCACCTTCATGTACTTCACCGACCCGGACGGCAACGGCTGGTCGATCCAGGAGTACCGCCGCCGCGCCACGGAACCGCTGCACCAGTTCCTGTCCCAGCAGGCATCGGGCTGACCGACCCGCCAAGGGGTGCGGGGAACCGCGCGACAGGCCCGCACCTGGGCCGCACGCGCCGGCAAACCCGCCCCCTCGGCGATCAGCCCTTACAGCACCGGCAGGTTCTTCCGCAGTTCGAAGGCCGTGACCTCGCTGCGGTACTCCTCCCACTCCTGGCGCTTGTTGCGCAGGAAGAAGTCGAAGACGTGCTCGCCCAGGGTCTCGGCGACCAGGTCGCTGTTCTCCATGAGGGTGAGGGCTTCGCCGAGGTTCTGCGGGAGGGGCTCGATGCCCATGGCGCGGCGTTCGGCGTTGGAGAGGGCCCAGACGTCGTCCTCGGCGCCCGGCGGAAGTTCGTAGCCCTCCTCGATGCCCTTCAGGCCCGCCGCCAGCAGGACGGCGTAGGCCAGGTACGGGTTGGCGCCGGAGTCGATGGAGCGGACCTCCACGCGCGCGGAGCCGGTCTTGCCGGGCTTGTACATCGGGACGCGGACGAGGGCGCTGCGGTTGTTGTGGCCCCAGCAGATGTAGGAGGGGGCCTCGCCGCCGGCGCCGGCCGTGCGCTCGGAGCCGCCCCAGATGCGCTTGTAGGAGTTCACCCACTGGTTGGTGACGGCCGAGATCTCCGCCGCGTGCCGCAGCAGGCCCGCGATGAAGGAGCGGCCGACCTTGGAGAGCTGGTACTCGGAGCCCGACTCGTAGAACGCGTTGCGGTCGCCCTCGAAGAGGGACAGGTGCGTGTGCATGCCGCTGCCGGGGTGCTCGGAGAAGGGCTTCGGCATGAAGGTGGCCTGCACCCCCTGTTCCAGCGCGACCTGCTTCATGACCAGGCGGAACGTCATGATGTTGTCGGCCGTGGAGAGCGCGTCGGCGTAGCGCAGGTCGATCTCCTGCTGGCCCGGCGCGCCCTCGTGGTGGGAGAACTCGACCGAGATGCCCATGGACTCCAGCATGGTGATCGCCTGGCGGCGGAAGTCCATGCCGATGTTCTGCGGGGTGTGGTCGAAGTAGCCGGAGTTGTCGGCCGGGGTCGGGCGGGTGCCGTCGAGCGGGCGGTTCTTCAGCAGGAAGAACTCGATCTCCGGGTGGGTGTAGAAGGTGAAGCCCAGGTCGGAGGTGCGGGCGAGCGCGCGCTTGAGGACGTAGCGCGGGTCGGCGAAGGACGGGGAGCCGTCCGGCATGAGGATGTCGCAGAACATGCGGGCCGTGCCGGGGGCCTCCGCGCGCCAGGGCAGGATCTGGAACGTCGACGGGTCCGGCTTGGCGATCATGTCGGACTCGTATACGCGGGCGAAGCCCTCGATCGCCGAGCCGTCGAAGCCGATGCCCTCGTCGAAGGCCTGCTCCAGCTCGGCGGGGGCCACGGCCACGGACTTGAGGAAGCCCAGCACGTCCGTGAACCACAGGCGAACGAAACGGATGTCGCGCTCCTCCAACGTCCGGAGCACGAACTCCTGCTGCTTGTCCATCTTCCGCTTCCCCATCCTTGCTGGTCAGGCCGCCTGTCTCCGGGTCCCGCAGGAGGCGGTCGGGCACCTGAGCATCACACCACAACACCGTTTCGGGCGCGTTGCGGACCTTGATCGCCAGGGCGACCGCGGGTCGAACGTCCGGCCTACGACAGGTGTCCCGCCACGGCCGCGGTATGCCGGTGTACTGCTCCGTCGCCCATCTTGCCTGCTCGGACCCCCATGCGTAATGCCCGGCCCCTCAGGACCCACCCCGCTTTAATTTGCATCTTGGATGCAAGTTTTAATGGAGGCACTCGACCCGAGCACTCGAACCCGAGCCCGAGGAGACCCGATGCTGTCCGAGCAGTCCGCCACCACCGTCCGTGCCACCCTCCCCGTCGTCGGCGGGGCCATCGGTGAGATCACCGAGCGCTTCTACGCCGGGCTCTTCGCCGCCCGTCCCGAGCTGCTGCGCGACCTGTTCAACCGCGGCAACCAGGCGGCCGGCACCCAGCGCCAGGCGCTCGCGGGATCGATCGCCGCGTTCGCGACGCACCTCGTGGCCCGCCCCGACGAGCGGCCCGACGCGATGCTGAGCCGGATCGCCCACAAGCACGCCTCCCTGGGCGTCACGGCGGAGCAGTACGCGCTCGTCCACGAGCACCTGTTCGCCGCCATCGCCGAGGTGCTCGGCGAGGCCGTCACGCCCGAGGTCGCGGCCGCCTGGGACGAGGTCTACTGGCTGATGGCGAACGCGCTGATCGCCATCGAGAAGCGGCTGTACGACGAGGCCGGCGGGAACGAGTGGCGCGAGTGGGAGGTCGTCGCGCGCGTCGAGGAGACCGCCGACGTCGCCACCTTCCGGCTGCGCCCCGCCGACGGCCGTCCGGCCCCCGGTTTCCGGGCCGGGCAGTACGTCTCGGTCCAGGTGGAGCTGGCGGACGGAGCCCGGCAGATACGCCAGTACAGCCTCTCCGCCGCCCCCGGCTCCCCGCTGCGCCAGTTCAGCGTGAAGCGGGTGCACGGCGAGGCGGGCCCCGACGGCGAGGTCTCCCACCACCTCCACGCGCGCGTGGAGGTGGGCGACCGGCTGCGCCTGTCGGCGCCGTACGGCGATCTCGTGCTCACCGACCTCGACGGCGACGCGCCGCTGCTGCTCGCCTCGGCCGGTATCGGTGTCACACCGATGGTCGCCATGCTGGGTCAGCTCGCCGACCAGGGGCACCAGGGCCCGGTGCTGGTCGTGCACGGCGACCGCTCCCCCGCCGAGCACGCCCTGCGCGCGGACCACGAGGCGTACGCGGGGAAGCTCGCGGACGCCTCGGTCCACTTCTGGTACGAGGCCGGCGCCGAGGCGGCCCACCGCACCGGCCTGGTCGACCTCACGGACGTGGACGTACCGCGGGGCACGCGCGCGTACCTGTGCGGTCCGCTGCCCTTCATGCGGGCGGTGCGGACGCAGCTGATCGGCAAGGGCGTGGCCCCCGCCGACATCCACTACGAGGTGTTCGGACCGGACCTCTGGCTGGCGCAGCAGGGCTGAGGCGGCACCGACGCGAGGCGCGCGGCGTGAGGGCCGTCGTCCTCAGGCCCCCGGACTCAGGGCACGCAAGGCTCACCGGCCCCCGGGCCTCAGGGCGCGCGGCCGATCTGGAGCAGCAGGGGGCCGGTCGGGTCCGCGGTCACGTCGGCCACCGTCAGCGGGTCCAGCGAGGCGAAGAACGCCTCCTGGGCCCGCCGCAGCGCGCCGCGCAGCCGGCACGCGGAGTTGAGCGGGCAGGGGTGGTCGCCCTCGCACTCGACGACGTCGCCCTCCCCCTCGAAGGCGCGCACGATCGCGCCGACCGAGGCCGTGCGGCCCCGGTCGCTGAGCGAGAGCCCGCCGCCGCGCCCCCGGCGGGCGACGACGAGACCCATGTGCTGGAGCTCGGCGACGACCTTGGCGGCATGGGTGTACGGCACCTCCATGCCCGCCGCGACCTCCCGGGTCGTCGGCGTGGCGTCCCCGAGGACGGCGAGCCGCATCAGCAGGCGCAGGGCCAGATCGGTGGAGCGCAACAACCGCATGTCCGGAAGCGTAGATAATGCGCATTCGCGGTTCAACATATCGATCGGCGGGCGGCCACCCGGAGGCCGGTGTCGCCCCGATCCGGCCTTTCCCCAGCCCTCTCTACGAGAAGTCACTCCTTCCCCATTACGATCAGCGGACCCGACCGTCCCTTGCCAAGAAGGACAACACTCATGGGCTCCGCCAAGAACCAGAGCAACGCGGCACGCAAGGCTCGGATAGAGGAGATGCGGCGTGCCGAGCGTGCCCGTGAGCGGCGCAACCGCATCCTCACGATCGCGGCGAGTGTGGTCGTCGTCGCCGGTCTCGTCGTCGGCGGTGTCGTCCTCGTCCAGTCGCAGTCCGACAAGAAGGACGAGCCGCAGGCCGACAAGAAGACGACCGGGAAGTTCGTCGCCGGCGCGGACGGCGTGAACACCTGGAAGGGCACGCTGGCGAGCACCCATGTCGAGACGGCCGTGAAGTACCCGATGAACCCGCCGGTCGGCGGCAACCACCACCGCGCCTGGATGAACTGCAACGGGGACGTCTACACCAAGGAGCTCCGCAAGGAGAACGCCGTGCACTCGCTGGAGCACGGCGCGGTGTGGGTGACGTACACCGGCAAGGCGTCCAAGTCCGACATCGATGCGCTGGCGGCGAAGGTGAAGCAGACGCCGTACACCCTGATGAGCCCGGACGAGAGCCAGAAGGACCCGATCATGCTCAGCGCCTGGGGGCACCAGCGCACCGTGACGAGTGCGAGTGACCCGAACGTCGGCAAGTTCTTCGAGACCTACGTCCAGGGTGAGCAGACGCCCGAGCCGGGCGCGGCGTGCACGGGTGGTCTGTCGGAGTGAAGCAGCACGTCGGGTGGATCGCGGGGACGGCGGCGGCCGTACTGGTCGCGGTCGGCGCGCTCACCTACGCCGTGGCCGAGGACGGCGGTTCGAGCGGGACGCCGGTCGCCGACTCGGCGGACGCCGGATTCGCGCGGGACATGGCGGTCCACCATCAGCAGGCCGTGGAGATGTCGTACATCGTGCGGGACCGCACCGATGACGAGGAGGTGCGGCGCCTGGCGTACGACATCGCGCAGACGCAGGCCAACCAGCGCGGCATGATGCTGGGCTGGCTGGATCTGTGGAAGCTGCCCAAGGTGTCGTCGAAGGCGCCCATGGCCTGGATGGGCATGAGCGGCATGGCCCCCGGCGAGGACGGCGCGCTGATGCCGGGCATGGCGACCAACACGGAGATGAAGAAGCTGGGGACGCTCAGCGGCAGGCAGGCCGAGGTCTTCTTCCTCCAGTTGATGACGGCACATCACAAGGGCGGCATCCACATGGCGGAGGGCTGCCTCGACAAGTGCCGGGTCGACGTGGAGAAGCGGCTCGCGCGGACCATGGTGAACGGGCAGCGCTCGGAGATCGACCTGATGGCCGACATGCTGAAGGAGCGGGGCGCCGAGCCACGGCCGTGACCTTTCCGGCGGTCGGTGAAATGGCCTTGTCATTAACGTAGTTGGAACCTTCTTGAGCCGCGCATTCCCCTCGCGTGAACGGTTCGTCGCTTAAGTGGCCACCGTCGGGTGATCCACTCGCACACGAATCGCACAGGGGGTTCCATGAGATCTCGACGTGCCGCGCTGCGCGCCTCGATGAGTCTGGCGGCGACACTGCCTCTCCTCACCGGCGCGCTGGCACTCGGCATACCGGTGGCGCACGCCGCCGACGGCGCGGGCCGTGACCGGCTCGCCGGCACCAAGCCCGTGTGGGCCACGGCCCGGGCGGACGAGGGCGCGACCTCGGACAGCGCACGGGTCTCCGCGCGGGTCTACCTCGCGGGCCGCGACGCGGCCGGCCTCGCCGCGTACGCGAAGGCCGTGTCGGACCCGGCCTCGGCGTCCTACGGCAAGTACCTCAGCGCCGGGCAGGCGCAGGCCCGCTTCGGCGCGACGAAGGCCCAAGTGGCCGCCGTCAAGAGCTGGTTGAGGGCCGCGGGGCTGAAGGTCACCGGTGTCACGCAGCACTATGTCGCCGTCAGCGGCGATGTGGCCGCCGCGGAGAAGGCGTTCGGCACCCAGCTGCACGACTACACCAAGGGCGCCCGGACCTACCGCGCCCCGGCGACGACCGCCTCGGTGCCGGATGCCGTGAAGGACGCGGTCCTGACCGTCACCGGCCTCGACAACGCGCCGCACCTGGCGAGTCACCGGGACCAGCTCCCGCCGCCGGAGACGGTGTTCCGCAACGCCGGGCCGTTCTCGACGTACCACGGCTCGAACGTGGCGAAGACGCTGCCGGACGCGTACGGCACGAAGGTCCCGTACGCCGTGAAGGGCTACACCGGCAAGCAGCTGCGGGCCGCGTACGGCGCCGGCAAGCGCACCGGCAAGGGCGTGCGCATCGCCATCACCGACGCGTACGCCTCCCCGACGATCGCCTTCGACGCCGCCACCTACGCCAGGCGCAACGGGGACGCGGCCTGGAGCACCGGTCAGCTGCGGCAGGTCCTGCCCGCGAAGTACACGCGGACCAAGGAGTGCTCGGCGGCCGGCTGGTACGGCGAGGAGACCCTGGACGTCGAGTCCGCGCACGCGGTCGCGCCGGGCGCGCAGATCACGTACGTGGGCGCCGCCTCCTGCTACGACGAGGACCTGCTCGACTCACTGAGCAAGATCGTCGATCACCATCTCGCCGACATCGTCTCCAACTCCTGGGGCGAGACCGAGGACGCGCAGACGCCGGACCTCGCGGCCGCCTACGACCAGGTCTTCCAGTTCGGCGCGGTCGAGGGCATCGGCTTCTACTACTCCTCGGGCGACGACGGCGACGAGGTGGCCGCCAGCGGCATCAAGCAGACGGACATCCCGGCGAGTTCGGCCTGGGTGACGGCGGTCGGCGGCACCTCGCTGGCGGTCGGCAAGGGCGAGAAGTACCTGTGGGAGACCGGCTGGGGCACGCAGAAGGCGACCCTGTCGGCCGACGGGAAGAGCTGGACCGACTTCCCGGGCGCGTTCACCTCGGGCGCGGGCGGCGGCACCAGCAGGACGGTCGCCGAGCCCTACTACCAGCAGGGCGTCGTCCCGCCCGCGCTGGCGAAGGCCAACAGCGCCGACGGCAACCGGGTGGTGCCGGACATCGCGGCGATCGCCGACCCGAACACCGGGTTCCTGGTGGGGCAGACGCAGACCCTGCCGGACGGCAGGACGCAGGCCTACGACGAGTACCGGCTCGGCGGCACCTCGCTGGCCGCGCCGGTCGTCGCGGCCGTGCAGGCCCTCGCGCAGGAGGCGGCCGGCAAGCCTCTCGGCTTCGCCAACCCCGCGATCTACGCGCGCTACGGCTCGAAGGCGTACCACGACGTCACGGACAACCCGACGGGCTCCGGACTCGCGGTGGCCCGCGTCGACTTCGTCAACGGCTATGACGCGACGGGCGGTCTGAGCACGTCCGTGCGCAGCCTCGGCAAGGACAGTTCGCTGAGCGCCGTGAAGGGCTACGACGACGTGACGGGCGTGGGCACGCCCGCGGGCGGCTACGTGGAGTCGTACAACCGCCGCTGATCACCGGCACAGGAAGGCGCCCCGCCGACGGGGGAAGATCGGCGGGGCGCTTGGTGCCGCAGTGGTTCAGGGGTGGCGGCCGGCCGGGCTCAGTGGACGGAGTGCTCGTCCAGCGGGAACGTGCCGCCGACGACGTCCTCCGCGAACGCCTTCGCCGCGTCGCCCATGGCCCGGCGCAGGTCGGCGTACTGCTTGACGAACTTGGGGACGCGGCCGCCGGTCAGGCCCATCATGTCCGTCCAGACCAGGACCTGGGCGTCGGTCTCGGGGCCGGCGCCGATGCCGACGGTCGGGATGTGCAGCACGCGCGTCACCTCGGCCGCCAGCTCCGCCGGCACCAGCTCCAGGACGACCGCGAACGCGCCCGCGTCCTGGACCGCCTTGGCGTCCCTCAGCAGCTGCTGGGCCGCCTCCTCGCCGCGGCCCTGGACGCGGTAGCCCATGGCGTTGACGGACTGCGGGGTCAGGCCGATGTGCGCCATCACCGGGATGCCGGACTCGACGAGCAGCTCGATCTGGCGGTGCGAACGCTCGCCGCCCTCCAGCTTGACCGCGCCGACGCCGGCCTCCTTGACCAGCCGGGTCGCCGAGCGCAGCGCCTGCACCGGGCCCTCCTGGTAGGAACCGAAGGGCAGGTCGCCCACGATCAGGGCACGGGAGGTGCCGCGTACGACGGCCGCCGAGAGCATGGTCATCTCGTCGAGCGTCACGGGCACGGTGGTCTCGTAGCCGAGGTGGCAGTTGCCCGCCGAGTCGCCGACGAGCATGACCGGGATGCCGGCCTCGTCGAACACGGACGCGGTCATCGCGTCGTAGGCGGTGAGCATGGGCCACTTCTCGCCCCGCTCCTTGGCGAGGGCGATGTCCCGAACAGTGATGCGCCGAGTGCCCTTGCCCCCGTACAGCGCCTTGCTGCCGTCGGAGGTCTTCGCCTGAGGCGTCTGGGCAGCCGAAAGCTGCGTCATTGCAACGGCTCCTTCTGTCATCTCGAGGCGCCCTGACGGCGTCCCCGGATCTCCTCCATGGTGGCACTTCGTGCCGGACTGGGCCAGGCCCCCTCGTGTGAGATCCACCCCGCGTAAGTTCTCGGTAAGAAATTAAGATACGAGACGGTTCCGTATCGAAAATCTCCTAGGCTCGACAGCATGACTTCTCCCGTCCCTGACACCGGCTCCCGGATACCGGAGGCGGTGCACCGGCGCCGCTGGGCGATCCTCGGTGTGCTGATGCTCAGCCTGCTGATCGTCGTGCTGGACAACTCCATCCTGAACGTCGCCATCAAGACCATCTCGACCCCCGCGCCGACCGGCCTCGGCGCCACGCAGAGCGAGCTGGAGTGGGCGATCAACGCCTACACCCTCGTCTTCGCGGGCCTGCTGTTCAGCGCGGGCATCCTCGGCGACCGGCTCGGCCGCAAGAAGGTGCTGCTCGGCGGCCTCGCCGTGTTCGGCATCGGCTCCGCCCTCGCCGCGTTCTCCGGCTCCCCCGGCGAGCTGATCGGCTTCCGCGCGGTGATGGGTCTCGGCGCGGCCTTCGTCATGCCGGCCACCCTCGCGGTGCTGATGAACGTCTTCGAGCGGGACGAGCAGCCCAAGGCCATCGGCATCTGGGCCGGCGGCGTCGGGCTCGCCATCGCCATCGGCCCCATCACGGGCGGGGTGCTGCTCGACCACTTCTGGTGGGGCTCGGTCTTCCTCATCAACGTGCCGATCGTGCTGCTCGCGCTCGCGCTGATGCTGTGGCTGGTCCCGGACTCGCGCGACCCGAAACCCGGCCGTATCGACCCCGTCGGCGTGGTGCTCTCCGTCGTCGGCCTGGTCCTGCTGGTCTACGGCATCATCAAGGGCGGCCAGCTCGCCGACTTCACCGATGTGACGGTCCTCGCGACGATCGGTGCCGGTCTCGCCGTCCTAGCCGCCTTCGTGGTGTTCGAGAAGCGCAGCGACCATCCGTCCATCGACATCACGTACTTCCGCAACAAGGTCTTCTCGGCCGCGATCGGCGTCATCGCGCTGGTCTTCTTCGCGCTGATGGGCGTGACCTTCTTCTCGGTCTTCTACACCCAGAGCGTGCGCGGCTACTCGCCGCTGGAGACCGGTCTGCTGATGCTGCCGCTGGCCGCCGCCCAGATGATCTTCGCGCCGCGCGCCCGGCTGCTGGTCGACCGGTTCGGCAACCGGGCCACCACGACCGGCGCCATGCTGCTCATCGCGCTCACGCTGGCCGCGTTCGCGACCTTCGAGGCGGACACCCCGATCTGGCTGCTGGAGGTCGTGTTCTTCCTCATGGGCGCCGCCATGGCCCACATCATGACGCCGATCAGCGTCGTCATCATGCAGGCCCTGCCCCGCGAGAAGGCCGGTTCCGCCTCCGCGCTCAGCAACACCTTCCGCCAGGTCGGCGGCGCTCTCGGCATCGCCGTCCTCGGCTCGGTCCTGTCGACGGCCTACCGCAACGACATTGAGGGCCGGCTCACGGCGCTGCCTGCCGGCGTACGGCACACGGCGGGCGAGTCCATCGAGGCCACGCTCGGCGTCGCCGACCGGCTCGGCCCGCGCGGCGAGGCCCTCATCGGCCCGGCGCACGACGCGTTCCTGCACGCCATGCACATCACGGCGCTCTGGGGCGCCGGCATCGCCGTGCTCGGCGCGGTCGTCGTGGCGCTGTTCCTGCCGGGACGGCCCGCCGCGGCCCGGAAGGGCGAGGAGGAGCGGGAGTTGGTGGCCTCGGAGTAGTGGAACGCGCTCGTGCGGCCGGCGCGCGCCACGGTGCCGTAACCGGGGGACAATCAGCACAGCCCACGGAAAGGACCGACCAAGTGAGCCTCGCCGACAGCCATCCCCGGCCGGGCGGCCCCGGCCGGGGCCGCCCCCGCAGCGAGGCCGTGGAGCGGTCCATCATCGAGGGCGTCATCAGACTGCTGGAGGAGGGCGTGCCGCTCGCGGAGCTGTCCATCGAGCGCATCGCCCGCACCGCCGGCGTCGGCAAGGCCACCATCTACCGCCGCTGGAACGGCAAGGAGGAGCTCTTCGTCGACGTCGTACGGGCCGCCGAGCCCCCGGACCCCGAACTGCCCGGCACCTCGGTGCGCGACGACCTCGTGACGCTGCTGGAGCAGTTGCGCCAACGCGGCCTGATGACCCGCTCGTCGGTGCTGATGCACAACGTCATCGCCCAGATGAAGCGCAGCCCGAAGATCTGGGACGCCTACCACTCGATCGTCGTCGAGCCACGGCGCAGGACACAGCACGCGATCCTGCGCCGCGGACAGGAGGGCGGCGAGCTGCGGACGGACATCGACGTCGACGTGATGAACGACATGATCTTCGGCCCGATGCTGGTGCGTGCCGTCATGCGCCCGGACGCCGATCTCCCCGAAGGGCTGTCGGAGCAGATGGTCGACGCCGTCCTCGAAGGTCTACGGCCCGTCAGTTCACCGACTCCGTAGCACGCATGTGCGCGTTTCGTCACAGAGCGCGCTTTCACCCCACGTGACCGGAACTCCCGAGGCCGACTTGTACGTCCTCGCCCCCGTACGGCCGTCATGAGTACGGCATGAACGGAGCCGATCATCCCCTAGGGTTTCTTTGGGCGCGGGGGGACGACGGTGTGCACGGCAGGTAGTGAGGCGACGGTATGGCGCAGCAGGCGTACGTGACGGAGACGGACAGCGGCGGCTCGGAGCCCGACCGCAGAGGATCCGGGCTTCGGCGCCTGAACCGCCTGGCCGCGGGCTGGCGCGGGGACCCGCGCATCTGGCGGCGCGGCATCGTGCTGGCGGCCCTCGCGGTGATCCTCGCGCTGGTGATGCTGCTGCACGCGCAGATCCCCAACGTGATCGGCAACCTCGGCTCGCTGACCGAGACGTTTCTGCCCTGGCTGGGCCTGTTCGTCCCGGTCCTTCTCCTGCTGGCCCTGGTGCGCAGGTCCGCGACCGCGCTGATCGCCGTGCTGCTCCCGGCGATCGTCTGGCTGAACCTCTTCGGCGGCCAGCTCTCCGACAAGACCGGCTCCGGCGGCGATCTGACGGTGGCCACGCACAACGTGAACGCCGACAACCCCGATCCGTCCGGCACCGCCCAGGACGTGGCCGCGTCCGGCGCGGACGTCGTGGCCCTGGAGGAGCTGACGGCCGACGCGGTTCCGACGTACGAGAAGGCGCTGGCCTCGACGTACAAGTACCACTCGGTGCAGGGCACGGTCGGGCTGTGGAGCAAGTACCCGCTCAGCGGCGTCAGGTCCGTCGACATCAAGCTGGGCTGGACCCGCGCCATGCGGGCCGCGGTGACCACGCCGGCCGGGCAGGTCGCGGTGTACGTGGCCCATCTGCCGTCGGTGCGCGTGAAGATGGAAGCCGGGTTCACCGCCCGGCAGCGTGACAAGAGCGCCAACGCGCTGGGCGAGGCCATCGCCGACGAACCGCTGCAGAAGACCGTCCTGCTCGGCGACCTGAACGGCACGATGAACGACCGCGCGCTGCGCGCCATCACCGCCCAGATGCGTTCCACGCAGGGCGCCTCGGGCAGCGGGATGGGCTTCAGCTGGCCGGCGTCGTTCCCGATGGCGCGGATCGACCAGATCATGGTCAAGGGCATCGAGCCGATGAGCTCGTGGACGCTGCCGGAGACCGGGAGCGACCATCTGCCGGTGGCCGCGCGTGTGAAGGTCGACACATCCGCGTCCTGAAAACCCCAGGTCAGCACCGTCTGGACGGGTGCCGGCAACCGGGCTGTCAGCTGCCGGAATGCTGGGCCTGAGAGACTTTGTTCCGTACTTGAACATACGAAGTCATGGAACACCGCTCTCGACACCCCGAAAGGCAACGGCCCTTCATGCCCCTGGCCCTGCTCGCGCTCGCCGTGGGCGCGTTCGGTATCGGTACGACCGAGTTCGTGATGATGGGCCTGCTGCCCGAAGTCGCGGGCGACCTGGACATCTCGATCCCCACCGCCGGTCATCTGGTCTCGGCCTACGCGCTCGGCGTCGTCATCGGCGCCCCGCTGCTGGCGGCGCTCACGGCGCGGCTGCCGCGCCGCACCGTCCTGATCGGCCTCATGGCCCTGTTCGTCGCGGGCAACGCCCTGTCGGCGTTCGCGCCGGACTACGACTGGCTGGTGGCCGCCCGCTTCGTGAGCGGCCTGCCGCACGGCGCCTTCTTCGGCGTCGGCGCGGTGGTGGCGACGGGCATGGTCGCGCCGGAGCGCAAGGCCCGCTCCGTGTCGCTGATGTTCCTCGGCCTGACGGTGGCCAACATCGCGGGCGTGCCGGCCGGCACGCTCATGGGGCAGCACCTGGGCTGGCGGGCCACCTTCCTTGGCGTGAGCGCGATCGGCCTGGCGGCGATGGCGTCGCTGGCGCTGCTGATCCCCCGCGCGCGGCCGGACGCCGCCCCGGCCGCCGGGCTGCGCGGCGAGCTGGCCGCCCTGCGCTCGGTGCCGGTGTGGCTGGCCCTGGGAACGACGGTCGCGGGCTTCGGCGCGCTCTTCGCCGCGTACAGCTACATCACGCCGATGCTGACCGGCGCCGCCGGGTACGCCGACGCCAGCGTGACGCTGCTGCTGGCGCTGTTCGGCGTGGGCGCGACGATCGGCAACCTGCTGGGCGGGCGGCTGGCGGACCACGCGATGCGCAAGACGCTGTTCGGGGGCCTGATCTCGCTGGCCGCGGTGCTGGCGCTGTTCCCGCTGCTGATGTCCACGGCGTGGAGCGCGGCCCTGGCGGTCGCCCTGCTCGGCATGGCGGCGTTCGTGACCGGTTCTCCCCTGAACCTCATGGTGATGGAGAAGGCGTCGTCGGCTCCGTCGCTGGCGTCGTCGGCCAACCAGGCCGCCTTCAATCTCGCGAACGCGGGCGGTGCGTGGATCGGTGGCCTGGCGCTCGCGGCCGGCTTCGGGGTCACGTCACCGGCGCTGGCGGGCGCCGCGCTGGCTGTGCTGGGAATCGGTGTCGCGGCGGTCGCGTATGCCGTGGACCGGCGGCGGGTTGCTCCTCTCGGGGGGCGGGAGCGGGTGGTCGCGGGGCGTGTTCCGCAGTCGGCAGAAACGGTTCGGCACTGAGGGTTGCGCCTGGGGGCCGGGGGGTGCGGCGGCGGTTTGCTGGCGGAATGGCGTCGGTCGGCTGCTGCGCCGTCGTGGCCGGTCGCGCAGTTCCCCGCGCCCCTTCATGGGCCCCTCAGGGCCCGTCGGGGACGTTAGGGCTACGCCCGGGGCGGGCAGTGCGGCCGCGGTTTGGCGTGGCGTGGCGTCGGGCGGCTGCTGCGCCGTCGTGGCCGGTCGCGCAGTTCCCCGCGCCCCTTCAAGGGCCTCAGGGCCCGTCGGGGACGTTAGGGCTGCGCCCGGCGGCGGGCGGTGCGACTACGGTTTGCCGGGGTGTGGCGTCGGGCGGCTGATGCGCCGTCGTGGCCGGTCGCGCAGTTCCCCGCGCCCCTTCGCGGGTCCCTCAGGGCCCGTCGGGCCCTTTCGGGGTCTTTGGGGTGCTGTCCGTAGGGGCTCTGTCGGTCTTGTCGGCGGGCTGTCGGTGGTTTGTCGGTGTGGGCTGGCACCGTCGTTGCCATGACGCGAATCGACATGAAGCCGGGCGGCGCGGCCAGCGCCGTCTCCGTACGGGGGTTGGTCAAGCACTACGGCGAGACCAAGGCTCTGGACGGTGTGGACCTGGAAGTACGTGAGGGCACCGTCATGGGGGTGCTGGGACCGAACGGGGCGGGTAAGACCACCCTGGTGCGGATCCTGTCGACACTGCTGGCGCCGGACGCCGGGCAGGCGACCGTCGTCGGATACGACGTGGTGCGCCAGCCGCGGCAGCTGCGCCGGGTGATCGGGCTGACCGGGCAGTACGCCTCCGTGGACGAGAAGCTCCCCGGGTGGGAGAACCTGTATCTGATCGGGCGGCTGCTCGACCTGCCCCGCAAGGAGGCACGCAAGCGCGCCGACGAGCTGCTGGAGCGGTTCTCCCTGACGGACGCGGCGAAGCGGCCCGCCTCCACCTACTCCGGCGGTATGCGACGGCGGCTCGACCTGGCCGCCTCCATGATCGGACGGCCGGCCGTGCTGTTCCTCGACGAGCCGACGACAGGGCTCGACCCGCGCACCCGCAACGAGGTGTGGGACGAGGTCAAGGCCATGGTCGGGGACGGCGTGACCGTGCTGCTGACCACCCAGTACATGGAGGAGGCCGAGCAGCTCGCCTCCGAGCTGACCGTCGTCGACCGGGGCAAGGTCGTCGCCGGCGGCGGCATCGAGGAGCTCAAGGCCAAGGTGGGCGGGCGCACCCTCAGGGTCCGCCCGGTCGACCCGCTCCAGCTGCGCCCGCTCGCCGGATACCTCGACGGCCTCGGCATCACCGGGCTCGCGGCCACCACCGTGGACACCACCGGCGGCACCCTGCTGATCCCGATCCTCAGCGACGAGCAGCTGACCGCCGTCGTCGGTGCCGTCACCGCCCGCGGCGTCACGCTCGCCTCCATCACCACCGAACTGCCCAGCCTCGACGAGGTGTTCCTGTCCCTCACCGGCCACCGCGCCAGTGCCCCGCAGGACACCGTGCCCGCCGACGACCGC
The DNA here is from genome assembly GCF_043195415.1 of Streptomyces sp. Y7. NCBI lineage: Bacteria > Bacillati > Actinomycetota > Actinomycetes > Kitasatosporales > Streptomycetaceae > Streptomyces > Streptomyces sp. Y7. Next base: position 61,976 of record NZ_JBIDDQ010000004.1, on the reverse strand, counting down.
GAGGAGGTCGCCGTATGAGCGCCGCCACCACCACACCCGTGACCAGTGCTCCGCTCAAGGACGACGCCCGTATCCCGCTGCGCGGGCATCTGCGGCACACCGGCGCGCTCGTGCGCCGCAACCTGCTGTGGATCCGGCAGGACCCGGAGTCGATGGCCGACGCGCTGCTGATGCCGGTCATCTTCACCCTGCTGTTCGTGTTCGTCTTCGGCGGCTCGATCGGGCAGGCGCTGGGCGGCGGTCAGGACCAGTACGTGCAGTACGTGATCCCCGGCATGATCGCGATGATGAGCATGACGCTCTCCCAGGGCGTCGGCACCGGCTTCAGCCAGGACTTCAACTCCGGTGTCATGGACCGCTTCCGGTCCCTGCCCATCGGGCGCGGCTCGGTGCTCTTCGCGAAGATCTCCGTGGAGCTGCTGCGGATGCTGTTCGCCACCGCCGTACTGATGATCGTCGCCGTCCTGGTCGGCTTCGACATCACCAGCTGGCCGGGCCTGTTCGCGACCGTGGCGCTGTCCACGGCGTTCGCCTCGTCGATCATGTGGGTGTTCCTCACCCTGGGCGTGATCATGAAGAGCGCGCAGTCCGTGCAGGCGATGGGCTTCCTGGTGCTGTTCCCGCTCCAGTTCGGCTCGTCGATCTTCGCGCCGACGGACTCGATGCCGGGCTGGCTGCAGGGCTTCACCGACTACAACCCGCTGTCCACCCTCGCGGACGCCTCGCGCGGCCTGATGGTGGGCGGGCCGGTCGCGCACGATCTGTGGGTGACGCTCGGCTGGTCGGTGGTCATCACGGCGGTCATGGCGCCGGTGGCCATCCACAAGTTCCGCACGAAGAGCTGACCCCGCGGGTCAGACGAGGGCGGCGGCCTCCTGGGGGGAGAGTCCGCCGCCTTCCGCGTACACCGACTCGAAGGCGGTGTCACCGAGCGCCGCGCGCGTGCGCTCCACCGCCCGCTGGTACACCTCGCGCTCCTGGCACGAGGGGACGTGCCGGTGCGGCTGCAACGCGTCGGCGGCGCCCAGGCAGCGGGCGGCGTCGGCGGCGCGGCCACCGCCGTCGACCCGGGCGAGGGCGTACGCGGCGGTGGTCAGATACGCGGACCGCATCTGGGGGGCGATGGCGGCGGCGAGCGGGTCCTCGGCGCGTTCCAGCGCCTTCCTGATCGTCTCCAGGGACTCCTGGTAGCGGCCCTCGAGGGCGTCCAGCCAGGCCTCGGAGCCGAGGATGAAGGCGTCGAAGACGATGAAGTGGGCGATCTTGAACTCTTCGCGCAGCAGCCTGATCTGCTCCCGTGCCTCGGGGACCCGGCCGGTCATGCTGAGCCAACCGGCGAGGATGAGCCGGGCGAAGGGCATCGCGTGCTCGCTCGCGCCGCCGTCCTGGTCGATGACCGCGCGCAGCAGACGTTCGCCCCGCTCGCCCTGGCCCGCCTCGATCAGGGCGCTGCCGAGCCGGGCGCTGAGCACGCCCACCTGGGCGCGGGCGCCCAGCCGGTCGGCGTGGTCGATCCCCGCCTCGTAGTCGGCGGCGGCCTTCAGGTACGCGCCCCTGCGCTCATGGGCCTCGGCCCGTGCCGAGTACGCCTCGGCGGTGCCCCACAGGTCGCCCAGGCGCTGGTAGATCTCCAGCGACTCGTCGGCGTCGCGGATGGCGTCGCCCGCCCAGTCGGTGCGGTTGGCCAGCAGGTTGGCCCGCATCTGGAGGTTGGCGGCGAGGTCCCACTCGTACGCGGGCACGCTGCGGCAGGTGTCGACCGCGGCGTCGACGATCGTCCGCAGCCGGTCCATGTCGCCGGTGAGCATGACGGCGAAGAACCACAGGGAGCCGGGACTGTGACAGGCCTGCGGGAGGCCGGGCCGGTACGTCTCGGCGACGATCCGCAGCTTGGTCTGCGCCTCGGGCGTCTGCCAGGCCTCCAGTTCGGTGTCCATACAGGCGAGGTGGATGAGGTGCACTCCGCGGCGCGCCTCGTCCAGGACGGGGCCCGTCCAGGGCGGCGGGGAGTCGGTGCAGCGCTCCCACAGGGGTTCGGCGGGGCGGGCCGGTCCGGCGAAGGGATCGGGGCCCAGGTGGTGCACCTCGCGCGACCAGTTGCGGGCGACGATCCGCAGGTCGCGCATCTGCCAGTACCAGCCCATCGACAGCACCAGGCACAGCGCTTCCTGTTCGTCGCGCACGGCGACGGCGTAGTGCAGGGCGGCACGGATGTTCTCGCTCTCGCGCTCCAGTCGGCGGATCGCGGCGAGCTGGCCGGCGCCGCGCAGCAACGGCTCGGTGGTGCGGGCGAGTTCGCGGTAGTACGTCAGTTGTGCGCGCTCGGCCTCCGCCCGCCGGCCGGTCTCGTCGAGCCGTTCGGCCGCGTACTCGGCGACGGTCTCCAGGAGCCGGTAGCGCATCCCCGCGTCGCCCGGCGCGGCCGCCACCACCAGGGACTTGTCGACGAGCGAGCCGAGTGCCTCCAGGGCGGCGGGTCCGCAGACGGCCTCGGCGGCGGCGAGGTCGCAGCCGCCCGCGAAGACCGACAGCCGGCGCAGCACCTCGCGTTCGTCCTCGTCGAGCAGTTCCCAGGACCAGTCGACGACGGCACGCAGTGTCTGCTGGCGGGGCAGGACGGTACGGCTGCCGGAGGTGAGCAGCCGGAAGCGGTCGTCGAGCCGGTCGGCGATCTGGCGCGGTGTGAGCATGCGCAGGCGGGCGGCGGCGAGCTCGATGGCCAGGGGCAGGCCGTCGAGGCGCCGGCAGATCTCCGCGCACCCCTCCGGGTCGTCCGCGATCCGGAAGCCCGGGCGGGCGGCCGCTCCCCGGTCGGCGAGCAGGCGGAGCGCGAAGGGCTCGGGCAGCGGCTCGACAGGGCGCAGCAACTCACCCGGTACGCCGAGGGGTTCACGGCTGGTGGCGAGCACCGTCAGCTCGGGGCAGCGCTCCAGCAGCTCTTCCACGAGGCGCGCGGCGGCCTCGACGACGTGCTCGCAGTTGTCGAGGATCAGCACCATGCGGCGTTTGGCGCAGTGCTCGGCGAGGCGGTCGACCGGGTCGTCGTGGCGGTCGGTGCCGGCCCGCATGGCCTCGGCTCCGGCGCCGTACAGCACGGTCTCGCGGGCGCCGAGGGCGGTGAGCACGGCCTCCGGTACGGCCTCGGGGTCGTCGACCGGCGCCAGCTCGGCCAGCCACACCCCGTCCGGGGCGCCGTCCCGCACCCGCTCGGCGGCCTCCTGCGACAGCCGCGTCTTCCCGGCGCCGCCGGGGCCGAGCAGGGTGACGAGCCGGGCCGCGGTCAGGTCGCCGCGGATGGCCTCGATGTCGGGCTCGCGTCCGACGAAGGAGGTGAGGCGGGCGCGGAGGTTGCCGGCCGGCGGGAACGCCGTGGCCGTGCCATCCGGGCCGGCGGCATCCTGCGGACCGCCGGCGACACGGTCGGCCTCGCCCGCCCGGGTCCGAGCGTGCGGGGGACGGGCTGGAGCGGCGCCCGTGGCCCGGGGTTCACCGGGAGCGGGCCTCCGGGATCCGGGAGGCTGCCCTTCCCGGTCCGCGGCGAGTGCCCGGGCACCGGGGCCGACGGGCGGGCGGGATCCTGGGCCGACGGGCGGGCGGGACTCGGAGGGGGACCCGGGTGCCTGTAGCCGTCCGTCGCCGACGCGAGCGGGACCACGGGGGTCGACCGGCGCAGCGGGTCCGCTCCAGGACCCGGATCCCCGCGCCTTGCCCGAGCCTGTCCGAGCGGGGGCGCCGGGCTCGACGGTCCGGCCCGCTCCGGGTTCCTCCCGGGCATCCGAGGGCGCCCGGGAGTCCCCACCACACGGCTGCCCCGAGCTGCCGCGGGCGTCCGGGTCGGCGGGCCCGCCGAGATCCGTCCAGAGCCCCGGCGCCTGCGTCTCGCGGGACTCCGTGCGGGCGGTGCGGCTCTCCCTTACCGGTCGCTGCGCGGGTCGGTCCGGGCTGAGCAACTCCGAGTGGAGGGAACGCAGTTCCGGTCCCGGGTCCGAGCCGAGGCGGGATGCCAGGAGGCGGCGTACGTCCTCGTAGGCGGCCAGGGCCTCCGCCGTGCGGCCCGCGTCGCGCAGGGCGCGCAGGCGCAGGGCCTGGAGGGGCTCGTCCAGGGGGTGGGCGTCGCACAGGGCGGTCAGCTCGGGCAGCGACTGCTCGGCCTGGCCGAGGGCGAGGGCCGCGGTGTGGCGGGCGCGCAGGGCGTCCACGCGCCGGGTCTCCCGGCGGGCCGCCTCCGCGGTGCGGTCGGGGAGGTCGGCGAGGGCGGGGCCGTGCCACAGGGCGAGGGCGTCGTCGAGGACGCCGGCCGCCTTGGCGGGGTCGCCGTCGGCCAGCGCGCGGGTGCCTTCGCCGACGAGCCGCTCGAAGCGGTGGAGGTCGATGTCGTCGGGCGCGGCGGCGAGCCGGTAGCCGCCGTCCACGGAGAGCACGGCGTCGGCGCCGAGGGCCCGCCGCAGCCGGCCCACCAGCGCCTGGAGGGCCCCCGTGGCGTCGGCGGGCGGCTCCCCGCCCCATACCTCGTCGACCAGCAGCCCCACGGGCACGGTCCGCCCGACGCGCAGCGCCAGCACGGTGAGCAGGGCACGCAGCCGCGCCCCGCCGACCGGAACGGGCCGGCCGTCGGGGCGGAGTGCCTGGGTGGTGCCGAGAATGCGATAGCGCACGGGGTCCATTGTCTCTGGTGGGCTGGGGGACGGTCACAGGGTTGGGGTCCGGGGCGCGGCGGCCGGACGGAGCGGGAGTGGCGCGGGCGGACAGTTTGGCTCCACCCTCTCCGGAACCACCGCCCCCGCGCGAGACGTTTTCCGCGTACGCCCGGTACGGTCGGGCAGGTCCCCACGCGGTCCCGCGTGCACAAGAGCTCAGGGAGCCCCATGACCACCGCCCTCAGCCGCCGCAGCGAGCGGCGGATCAGCCCCGTCTTCGTCGGGATCCTGGCCGTCACCGCCGTGACGGGCTGGGCCACCTGGACCGGGTTCGCCGAGCAGCCCGGGGTGGCCGTGTTCCTGTTCGTGACGGCGGCCTGGATCGTGTCGCTGTGTCTGCACGAGTACGCACACGCGCGTACCGCCCTGCACAGCGGCGACATCTCGGTCGGCTCGAAGGGCTACCTCACGCTCAACCCGCTGAAGTACACGCACGCCCTGCTCAGCATCGTGCTCCCGGTCATCTTCGTGATCATGGGCGGTATCGGTCTGCCGGGCGGTGCCGTCTTCATCGAGCGCGGCCGGATCCGGGGCCGCTGGCGGCACAGTCTGATCTCGGCGGCCGGCCCGCTGACGAACGTGCTGTTCGCCGTGGTGTGCACCGCCCCGTTCTGGCTGGGCGCGCTCGACGGCGTCCCGCGGGACTTCCGCTTCGCGCTCGCCTTCCTCGCGCTGCTCCAGGTCACGGCCGCGATCCTGAACTTCCTGCCGGTCCCGGGCCTGGACGGGTACGGCGTGATCGAGCCCTGGCTGTCGCACAACGTCAAGCGCCAGGTGGAGCCGTTCGCCCCGTTCGGCCTGCTGTTCGTGTTCGCGCTGCTGTGGGTGCCGTCGGTCAACAGCGCGTTCTTCGAGATGATCGACACCGTGCTGCGCGGCCTCGGCATCAGCGACTTCGACACCTACTGCGGCTACGACCTGTTCCGCTTCTGGCAGGGCTCCAACGAGCTCTGCTCGGTCGCCGGCTGACTCAGCCGGCGGCGGAGCCGCGCCGCTCGTCCCGGGCGCGCTTGAGGTAGTACCAGGTCATGTTCGACGACAGCCCGGCGAGCAGCACCCACACGATCCCGAGCCAGCTGCCCTGCGCGAAGGCGACCACGGCCGCCACCACGGCCAGCACACAGACGATCAGGGCATAGACACCAAGGCGGGGCATTTCACTCGGCTCCTTCGGGGGACACTGCTACCCGGACAGTGTCCCCCATCGGCTCATACGTCCGTGACGCGGAGCCCCGCGTGCGCCTTGTAGCGGCGGTTCACCGAGATCAGGTTCGCGACCAGCGCCTCCACCTGGTGGGCGCCTCGCAGCCGCCCCGCGAAGATGCCGCGCATGCCGGGGATCCGCCCGGCCAGCGCCTGGACGATCTCCACGTCGGCGCGGACCTCGCCGAGCACCATGACGTCGGTGTCGATCTCGTCGATCTCCGGGTCCTCCAGCAGGACCGCCGACAGATGGTGGAAGGCGGCCGTCACCCGGGAGTCCGGCAGCAGGGCGGCGGCCTGCTCGGCGGCGCTGCCCTCCTCCGGCTTGAGGGCGTAGGCGCCCTTCTTGTCGAAGCCGAGCGGGTTGACGCAGTCGACGACCAGCTTGCCGACGAGGTCCTCGCGCAGCGCCTCCAGGGTCTTGCCGTGGCCCTCCCACGGCACGGCGACGATCACGATGTCGCTGCGGCGCGCGCACTCGGCGTTGTCGGCGCCCTCGATGCCGTGCCCGAGCTCCTCGGCGGCCGACCGGGCGCGCTCGGCGGCCCGCGAGCCGATGATCACCTTCTGGCCGGCCCGGGCGAGCCGGTAGGCCAGGCCCTTGCCCTGCGGCCCGGTCCCGCCGAGCACGCCGACGACGAGCCCGGAGACGTCCGGGAGGTCCCAGGGGTCCTTGGCCGGGGCCTTCGCGGGTGCGTCGGCGGGCTGCTGTGCACTGTCGGTAGAGGTCATGGGCCGACTTTACGTCTGCGCGGACCGCGCCGACGGGTCAGGTGAGCCGGTTCACGGGCACCCGGCGGAAGGTGATGCTCTCGTACGGGCCGAAGTCGCCGGTCTCGTAGAGGAGTCCGACCGTGTCCTCGTCGATCCGGACCAGATCCGAGTACGCGGCGGGCAGCCCGTCCACCGGGTGGGCGGACCGCCAGGTGACGCCGTGGTCGGTGGAGGCGCGGATCGTCATCAGGGCGCGCGCGCCGGCGTCGGCGGGGCCGGAGAACAGGAGCACGTCGGGGTCGCGGAGCTGGAGGACGCTGCCCTGGCAGATGGGGGCGACGAGGCCGGCCTGCGGGCGGAAGGGCTTGACCAGACTCGTGCCGCCGTCCGCGGAGTAGGCGTCGGCGCGGTTGCCGGGGGAGACGGAGTCGTTGCGGGTGTTGAAGTAGACGCGGCCGTCGGGGAGTTCGGCGGCGGTGGTCTCGTTGACGTTGATGTAGCCGTCGGTGTTCTCGTCGACGTACCCGATGCTCCAGGTGGCGCCGCGGTCGTCGCTGAGCAGGCAGTGGCCGCTGTTGTACCGGGCCTCGGTGCCGATGTCGTCGCCGGCCGGCGGGATCGTGTGGTTGGCGGCGACGACGACCCGGCCGGTGGCGAGCTGGATCGCGTGACCGGGCGTGGTGGCGTACCACCGCCAGCCCTCCCTCTTCACCTGCGCGGTGATCTCCTTCGAGCTCGACCAGGTGACGCCCTCGTCGTCGCTGTGCCGCACCCAGATCCGGCGGCCCTCGGCGGCGCCGACCTCGCCGCGCAGGATGCCCGCCTCGGTGGCGGTGGCGTGGTTGCGGATGTAGACAAGCAGGACGCGGCCGGTGTCCAGGACGACGGGGGCGGGGTTGCCGGCGAGGTGCCAGTTGTTGTCGGCGACCACCGCGAGCGGACCCCAGGTGCGGCCGCCGTCCGTGGAGCGTTTGAGCACGATGTCGATGTGCCCGTGGTCGGCGGCGGAGTTGACCCGGCCCTCGCAGAAGGCGAGGAGGGTGCCGGTGGGGGTGGCGACGACGGCCGGGATGCGGAAACTCGCGTAGCCCTCCTGGCCGGCGCGGAACGGGACGCTGGTCTCTGTCATGGGGGGCTCCTCGGACGGCCGGTACCACCACGGCAGGTGGTTGAGCGGGATAACGAATGCCTGTGCCCAGGTCGGGCGAATTCGTGGTGAACTCCGGGTCACGAGTGGTCGGTTGCGGCAGGATGCGGTCGCATGGATGCCGTACGTGTCGCGTTGCTGCGCGAAGTGCTCGCCGGAACGGAGTGGTTGGGGGCGACCCGGCGGTTCGCGGGAGCGCTGCGGGCGTCGGCGGTGGCGCACGGGGGCGGGCTGCTGCTGGTGGGCACGCGGGAGTACGAGCCGTGGCATCTGGCGGCGCATCTGGCCGACGAGGCCGCGTGGTCGGGGACGCCGGAGCTGGCGCCCACTCTCGTACGGCATGACGCGCGCGCCTCGGATCCGGCCCATCTCGCGGTCGGTCTCGGGCGGCTCGCGGCGGCCCGGCGGGGCGAGACGCTGCTGGTGGTGTCGCCGGACGGGCCGGGCGCGCCGCTGCTGGAGCGGGTGCACGACGCGCGGGTGGCGGGGGCGACCGTGCTGGCGCTCGGCACCGGCGAGGGCGAGCTGACGACCATGGCCCATGAGCGGCTGGTCGTGCCCGAGGGGGCGGAGCTGGACCTGGACACCGTGCAGCACCTGGTGAGCGCGGCGGCGGGCGAGAACACGGTGCCCTCGGGGCGGGGGCGGCGGCGGTTCCGGGACCGGTTGTCGAGGCTGGCGGAGTCGTTGACGGCACCGCCACCGCCGCGCTGGTGAGAGCGCCGATGGGAGGGGTGGCTCCTGCCGTCGGGCGGCCATGGGTCGTCGGGGGCTGGTCGCGCCCACGCGGCGGAGCCGCACATCGATACGGCCCCGCGCCCCTGAGGGGTGCCGCCGTCGCGTCGGCTGGATCCCGCGCCCCTGAAAGGGCGTTGCCGTCACGTCGGCCGGACGGCACTCGAAATCCGGTTGCACTCGCCACCTATCCGACCCGAGCATGACCTCTCGTGACCGACTCCCCCACCCCTGCGCCACGCTCCCGCCTGCGCTCCGTGCTCCCCGATCTCGCGCCCTGGCGGGCCTCCGCCGACTTCCGGCGGCTGTGGCTGGCGGGGCTGGTGACGACCTTCGGCAGCTTCCTGACGTTCGTCGCGCTGCCCGTGCAGATCAAGGAACTCACCGGGTCCGCGGCGGCGGTGGGTGCGATCGGGGCCGTGGAGCTGGTGCCGCTGATCGTGTTCGGTCTGTACGGCGGCGCGCTCGCCGACGCGCTGGACAAGCGGAAGCTGATCCTGTGGACGGAGGCCGGCCAAGCAGTGCTGAGCGCGGCGCTGCTGGTCAACGCGCTGCTGCCGACCCCGGCGATCTGGCCGCTGTACGTCGTCGCCGCCCTGTCCTCCGCCCTCGTGTCGGTCCAACGCCCCGCCCTGGACGCCCTGTTGCCCCGGATCGTCGCCCACGACCACCTGCCGGCCGCCGCTTCCCTCAACGCGCTGCGCTGGCAGGTCGGCGGTGTCGCGGGTCCCGCCCTGGCCGGCGTGGTCGTCGCGTACGCGGGGCTCGGCTGGGCGTACGGCGCGGACCTGGTGACGTTCGTCGTCTCCGTCGCCCTGGCCGTCGGCCTGGCCCCCTCCCCCGCCTCCCACGAGGCCGCGAAGCCGTCCCTGAAGGCCATCGCCGAGGGCGCCCGGTACGCCTGGAGCCGCAAGGAGCTGCTCGGCACGTATGTCGTCGACATCGCGGCGATGCTGTTCGCGCTGCCGCTCGCCGTGCTGCCGTTCCTCGCGGACGAGCTGAACGCGCCCTGGTCGCTGGGGTTGATGTACGCCGCGATGCCGGCCGGCGCGATGGTGGTGAGCCTGACCAGCGGCTGGACCTCGCGGGTGCACCGGCACGGGCAGGCCGTGGTGCTGGCGGCGGCGCTGTGGGGCGTGGCCGTCGCGGCGGCCGGTGTCTCGCCGAACGTCTGGCTGGTGCTGCTGTTCCTGGCGCTCGGCGGCGCCGCCGACATGGTCAGCGGTGTCTTCCGCGGGGTGATGTGGAACCAGACGATCCCGGACGAGCTGCGCGGCCGGCTCGCCGGGATCGAACTGCTGTCGTACTCGGTGGGCCCGCAGCTCGGCCAGACCTACACGGGCGGTGTCGCCGCCTGGAAGGGCGTACGGACGTCCGTCTGGTCGGGCGGGCTGCTGTGCGTGGGCGCGGTGGGGCTGCTGGCGCTGTGCCTGCCGAAGCTGATGACGTACGACGCGCGCACGAACGAGCACGCGGTACGGCTGCGGGAGCAGCGAAGGACGGCGGCAGCCCCGCCGGCGCCCGCGACGGCGCCGGCGGAGGGCTGACCGGCCGGGATCAGTTCTCGTCCGTGGGGCTCGTCGGGGCGTCGTGCCACCTGGGGTCGTTCTCCCACTCCAGGTTGCGTTCGCGCGCCAGGTCCATCGCCTGCTGGGCCTCGGCCCGGGTGGTGTACGGCCCGAAGCGGTCCTTGGCCGGGCACTCCGGACCCTCCTCGACCTTCTTGTGGACGAGGCAGTAGTACCACTCGCCGGGCTTGCCGGCCGTGCGCTTCTTGAACAGGGCCATGACCCGCTCCTTTCGCCTGAGATCGCCATGGTCATGGTCCCCCATGGCCGCTGTCTTAGACTCGCTGGCATGTCTGGCCAGTCGCTGCTCGTACCAGGGGAGCTGTCTCCCACCCGTTCCGTACCCGGAAACATCCGCCGGCCCGAGTACGTCGGCAAGCCCGCGCCGACCCCGTACAAGGGTCCGGAGGTGCAGACCCCGGAGACCGTCGAGGCGATGCGGGTCGCCGGCCGTATCGCCGCGCGGGCCATGGCCGAGGCGGCGAAGCTGATCGCGCCCGGCGTGACCACGGACGAGTTGGACAAGGTGGCGCACGAGTACATGTGCGACCACGGCGCCTACCCCTCCACGCTCGGCTACCGCGGCTTCCCGAAGTCGCTGTGCACCAGCCTCAACGAGGTCATCTGCCACGGCATCCCGGACTCGACGGTGCTGCGCGACGGCGACATCATCAACCTCGACGTGACGGCGTACATCGGCGGGGTGCACGGCGACAACAACGCCACGTACCTGGTGGGTGACGTGGACGAGGAGAGCCGCCTGCTGGTGGAGCGCACCCGCGAGTCCCTGAACCGGGCGATCAAGGCGGTCCGGCCGGGGCGTCAGATCAACGTCATCGGCCGCGTGATCGAGTCGTACGCCAAGCGCTTCGGCTACGGCGTGGTCCGTGACTTCACCGGCCACGGCATCAACTCGTCGTTCCACTCGGGCCTGATCATCCCGCACTACGACAGCCCGCACGCGACGACGGTCATCCAGCCCGGGATGACGTTCACCATCGAGCCGATGCTGACGCTCGGCACGCACGAGTACGACATGTGGGACGACGGCTGGACGGTCGTGACGAAGGACCGCAGGCGCACCGCGCAGTTCGAGCACACGCTCGTGGTGACGGAGACCGGCACGGAGATCCTCACGCTGCCGTAGCCGTCCCCCACGGACCGCCGGAAACCCGTCCTCTGCGGAGGGCGGGTTTTCTCGGTACGCTTTTACCGACATGACGTCGGCAAACCTATTGACTTAGGTAAGCCTAACCTCAGAAAATACTCGCATGGACTCCTTCTCGACAGTCATCCGCACCGCCTCCCACGAAGAGCACGTGCAGGCGGAGACCTCGACGTTCATGAGCGACCTGCTCGGCGGCCGGCTGGGCGTGGACGCGTACGCGCGGTACACCGAGCAGCTGTGGTTCGTCTACGAGGCACTGGAGGCCGGTGCCGGGCGACTGGCGTCGGATCAGGTGGCCGGTCCCTTCATCCGGCCGGAGCTGTTCCGGCTGGCGTCGCTGGAGCGGGACCTGGCGCATCTGCGGGGCCCCGAGTGGCGCTCGCGGGTGTCCGCCCTGCCGGCCACCCGTGCCTACGCAGACCGGGTGCGGGAGTGCGCCGACGCGTGGCCGGCCGGCTACATCGCCCACCACTACACCCGTTACCTCGGCGACCTCTCCGGCGGCCAGATCATCCGCGACAAGGCCGAGAAGACGTGGGGCTTCGCCCGCAAGGGCGACGGGGTCCGGTTCTACGTCTTCGAAGAGATCTCCAACCCGGCCGCGTTCAAGCGGAGTTACCGGGAGCTGCTGGACGAGGTGCGCGCGGACGACCTGGAGAAGCAGCGGATCGTCGCGGAGTGCAAGCGGGCCTTCGCGCTGAACACGGCGGTGTTCCGGGCCCTGGGCGAGGAGTTCCCGCTGTCGGCGTGAGCCGGCGCCCTCATCGCCAGGGCCGCAGACCGCCCGCGTCCGTCTTCCAGCCGTCGCGGGCGGCACGCAGCACGGCGTCGGCGCGGGCCCGGCGGGTGCGCGCGGCCTCCCTGATCGTGTCGAGCTCGGGCCGGCCCGCCTCCCCCGCCCGCGCCAGATCGGCCTCGGCCCGCTTGACCTCCGCGACCAGCTCGGCCTCCCGGGCCTCCAGCCGGCGCAGGAACTCCTTGTGCCGCAGCACCTGGTTGCGGATCTCCTCGACCAGGTCGTACACGGCGACCTCGCGGTCCTGCGGGTAGTGCTCGCTCCGGGAGGTGCCGTCGGGGCGGGTCACCCGGATGTGGACGTTGTCGCGGGTGTGACCGAACTCGACGGCGACACCGGCCAGCGGCAGCCGCTCCTCGACGGAAGGCCGGGCGGCGCCCTCGGACGCCTCGTTCTTCTTCACGAACAGCAGGACGTGCTCGTGGAGTTCCAGCGGCGGCAGCCACCGCTTCGGCCGCACCGCCTGTCCCTGGCCGGGTTTCGGCAGCGCCGCGCGTGCCGCCTGTAACTCCCGTACGCGTCGCCGGAACGGCGCGACCCTCTCCGACCAGCGTCGTTCCGCGTCCGCCTCGCTCTGGCGGGCCTTGTCGTACGCGGCCCGCCGTTCCCCGCGGGCCTCGGAGAGCGACCGTCGCGCGGCGCGCTCCGCGGCGCCGAGCGAGAAGGTGTAGCGCGCTCTGCCCGGCACGCACGGATAGCGAAGCAGCCAGAACAGCAGCCCGCCCGCCACGACGACCAGCAGCACGATCACGGTCCGCACCGGATGCCCCCCTGTGCCCGCCCCGCCAACGGGCCCAGTGTGACCGCATCCGGCGGCCCGCACCAGGTGTCAGTGCTCCAGGACCACCCGGCCGCCGAGCTCGACCCGGTCGCCGGGCTGAGGCGCCGTCAGCAGCTGGGAACCGGCGCCCTGGGTGATGTTGAGCGCGCGGCCGAGCCGGTGGGTGAGCTGGATGGCCGCGGCGCCGGTCGCCTCGTCCTCGGCGACGCCGTCGCCCCGCCCGGGGAACCCCCGCGCCCGCACCCGCCCGGCGGCCTCGTCCTCCCACGCCCAGGCGTAGATCCACTCCCCCGCCGGGGGTACGGCGAGAGCGTCGACCTCGGCGGCGCTGCCGTACTGCCGCAGGGTGCGCGGCAGCGCCCACTCCGGCCGGGCCTCGATCCAGCAGAACTCCCCGTCGATCCGGGCGCCGACCACTCCGGCGGGCGTGACGAGTTCGGGCACGTCGAGCAGCCAGGCCGTGCCGACGCACGGGTACCCGGCGAAGGGCAGCCGTACGGAGGGCGTGTAGATGTCGATGACCCCGCGCTCGGGGTCGTCCACGAACACGGTCTCGCTGAAGGCGAGCTTCGCCGCGAAGGCCTGTCGTTCCGCGGGGTCCGGCAGCACGGAACCCTCACGGACGACGCCGAGTTCGTTGCCGTATCCGCCGGTCGGCCCGCAGAAGACCCGGAGGACGTCGTAGTCAGTCACGTGGGAATTGAAGCACTTGCCCGGGGCCGGCAGTGCCGGCCCCGGGAGTGTCCCCTGTTCAGGGGGCGGCAGTCCTACGCCTCGGTACGCCGCCTGCGCATCATGAGGACCACGCCCGCGCCGGCCGCCACCGTGACCGCGGCCGCCGTGCCCAGCGCGGCCACCGGCACGTCGGAACCGGTGCCGGCCAGGCCGCCCGTGACACCGCCGGTGGTCGAGCCCGTGCCGCCGGTCGTCGAGCCCGCCGTGCCGGAAGAGCCGCCGGTCGAACCGCCGGACGCCGAGCCGCCGCCGGTCGAACCACCGCCGGTCGAGCCGCCGTCGTCCGGCAGTTCGGCGTCCGCCGTCAGGGCCACCGCCAGGTCGACCGGGTCGAGTGCGGTGCCGGCGGTGTAGAAGCCGCCGAACGCCTTCGCGCCGGCGTCGGTGAGGGTGGCCGTCACGTCGTCGGCCGTGATGACGTCGTCCTGCGCCTTCAGGTCGGACCCCTCCGCCGCCAGGTCGGCGAGGACCACGTCCTCGGTCTTCTCGCCGAGGCTGGTGACGTCGGCGGTGAGTTCGCCTTCGCCCTCGTCGAGGGTCGCGCGGAGGTTGGTCAGGGTGAGGTCGAGGCCGTAACCGCCGCCCTCGCCCTGGCCCTTGTGGCCCTGGAAGGTGACGGCGCCCTTGAAGCTCGCGGCGAGGGTGTCGGCGTCGGTGTCGTACTCCCCCGTCGCGTCGGTGAAGGTGAAGACCCCGTTGTCCGCGGCCTGCGAGGCGCCGCCCGACGTCGTGATCTCGCCGTTCGCCACACCGCCCACGACGTACGCGCGGAAGGACTGCTTGACGCCCCAGCCGAGCGTGCCGTCGGCTATGTCGCCGCGGGCCGGGGCGTCGGGGGCGGGCTCGGAAGGGGTGGCGCTCGTGGAGGGCGAGGCGGACTCCGTCGCGGTGGCGGTCGGGGTCGCCGACTCCGTGGCCGTCGCGGTCGGGCTCGGCGTCGGCGACGGTGACTGGGTGGGGGTGGCCGTCGGTGTCGGCGTCGAGGACGGGGGCGCGGTCTTCTGGACCACCGTCAACGGGTCCCCCGCCGCGCCCTCGTAGCCCGGGCTGCCGAGGGTGTCCGCGGCCTCCTTGGTCAGCTTGGTCGTCATGTCGGTCATCGCGCGGGTCACGGTGACGTCGGCGAGCGGCACGTCCTGCGTGGTCGTACCGGACTTGGTGACGTCGGCGGTGATCTCGGCGGCCGCGCTGTCGAACCGCACGTCGGACAGCGTGATGTCGAAGCCGTGTGCCTGGGAGACGATCCGCAGGCTGCCCTGGAAGCCGAGGTCGACGGTGTGGGCGGTGGAGTCGTAGGTGCCCGCGCCGCCGGTGAAGGTGAAGGCGCCGTTGTCCGCGGCCTGCGAGGCACCGTCCGTCGCGGTGAAGGTGCCGGCCGCCATGCCGGTCACATAGGTGCGGTAGGACTGCTTGATGCCCCAGGTCAACTCGTAGCCGCTGAGCGGGACTTCGGCCGCCGAGGCGGGACCGGCGCCGAGGGTGGCGAGCGCGGTGGCACCCAGGGCGGCCGCGGTGGCGACAGCGGCGGCGAGGACGACGGGACGGCGTCTGCGGTCGGTGGTGGACATGGGCGGGGGTTCTCCTTGCGATGGGTGGGTGGTCCGCCCGGGCCGGTCGCGGCCCGGCGGACGGGGCATGGGGTCAGTCCTCGTCGGACGTGGGGGCGCCCGCCGCGGCGGCCGGCCGCGCACGGCGCCTGCGCACGGCGACGAACGCGAGGGCCGCGGCGGCCAGCAGCAGGGATCCGGCCGCGAGGCCGATGGGCAGGACGGGCACGCCGTCGTCGTCGGAGGTGCTCGCGACCGGTGCGGCGGCCGGCTCGGCCCGCGTCGGCGACGCGCTCGGCGTGGGGGTGCTGCCCAGGTCGGGCAGGGCGGGCAGTTCGGCGTCGGCGGTGGTGGCGACGGCCAGGGACACGGGGTCCATGTCGGTGCCCGCCCGGTACATGCCGCCGAACGCCCTGGCGCCCTCGGCGGTGAGTTTCGCGGGTGCCTCTGTGATCCTCGCCAGGCCGCCCTCGGCCTTCAGGCCCTTGGCCGTGAAGGTGACCAGGGGCACCTTGTCGCCGGTGAAGCCGGCCGCGGTCACCTCGGCGTAGAGCGTGCCCTTGCCGTTCTCGACGGTGACGCGGACGCCGCTCAGCCTCAGGTCGAGGCCGTGCGCCCCGGTGAAGCGGACCGCGCCCTTGAAGGACGCCTGGAGGTCACCGTCCTCGAACGTCCCCCGCCCGTCGGGGAACCGGAACAGCGCGCCGCCGTCCTCGGCGCCGGACGACAGCGCCCACGCGCCCTTGGCGATGTCGCCGGTGACGTACTCCCGGAAGGTGCGGCGTACGCCCCAGTCGACGGCGCCGTCCACGAGTTCGTCTCCCGAAGCCTCCTTCTTCGCGGGGGACTTGGTCGCGGACGGCGTGGGCGACGGTGTCGGCTTCGCACGCGCCGCGGCCTGGACGTCCGCCGACAGGCTCACCGGGTCGAGGGCGGTCCCGGCGGTGTAGTACCCGGCGAAGGACCGGGCGCCCTGGGAGGTGAGCGTGGCGGGGAGGTTGTTGAGGACGACCGTGTCGCCGCCGCCCCGCATGTCGATCCCGCCCAGGGAGAGGGCGGCGAAGGGCACCTGACTGGACGTCGTGACCGTCCCGGTGTCCTTCGCCTTGCTGGTGACGTCCACATGGAGGGTTCCGGTGGAGCCGGAGATGCGGACGGTGGGGCGGCTGAGCGTGAGGTCGAGCTGGTAGGTGCCGGCGTCCGTGCGGTGGCCGACGAAGTGGACGCCGCCGGAGAAGGAGGCCCGGAAGGCGCCCGTGCCGCCGTCGTACGTCCCCGCCGCCGAATGGAAGCGGAAGCCGCCGCTGCCCACGGTCGCCGCGCCGCCGGTCAGGGAGTAACTCCCCTTCGCGATGGGCCCGGTGACATAGCTCTGGAAGGAGGATTTGACGCCCCAGTCCAGCCGGCCGCCCTGCACGGTCCTGCTCGCCGCATGGGCGGCGGTCGCCGGGAGCAGGGCGCCGAGGACGGCCGCGCACAGCACAGCGACCAGGGCACGTGGGTGGGCAGACATGAGAGGTCCTCCGAGACGACGGACACGACGACCGGTAGCGAACAAAGGTAAGGCTAACCTAAGCTTTGCCCAGCTGGAACGGCAGTGGACCGAGAGAAACGGACGGGACCGTGCGACGCTTGCGCACACGACTTACGGGCGCACTGCTGGCGGTGCTGGCCCTCACGACGGCCGGATGCGGGGGCGCGAGCCACGCGCGGACGGACGCCGGGGGCACCGGCACGCACGCCGGCGCCAACCGGGTCGAGCCCCTCGCCGGCGAGCCGGACCCCGACCTCCCGGTCACCGTCCGCTCCGCCGACGGCAGGAAGGTGACCGTCGGGAAGGCGGACCGCGTGGTCCCCCTGTCCGGCAGCATCGCCGAGCTCGTCTTCACGCTCGGGCTCGGCGACCGTGTCGTCGCCCGCGACATCACCGCCACCTTCGCGCAGGCGGCGAAACTGCCCGTCGTCACCCGGGGCCACGACGTCTCGGCCGAGAGCGTGCTGTCGCTCAAGCCGGACCTGGTGCTCGCCGAGACCACGACCGGGCCCGCCGAGGCGGTGGAGCAGATCCGCGCCGCGGGCGTCCCGGTCCTGTTCGTCGCCCCCGCGCGGGGGCTGCACGACGTGGAACCGCGCATCGAGGCCGTCGCCGCCGCGCTCGGCGTGCCCGCGGCCGGCGAGGCGCTGGCCGAGCGGACGCAGCGGCGGATCGCCGCCGTGCGCAAGGACGTTCCGCGGGAGGCGGAGAAGCCACGGGTCGCCTTCCTCTACCTGCGCGGCTCCGCCTCCGTCTACCTCATCGGCGGCAAGGGCTCCGGCGCCACGTCCCTGATCGAGGCGGCCGGCGGTGTCGACGCCGGGGCGGAGTCGGGGCTCGCGAAGGACTTCACCGCCCTCACCAGCGAGGCCCTGGTGAAGGCGGCGCCGGACGCGATCCTCGTGATGAGCAAGGGACTCGAGTCGGTCGGCGGAGTCGACGGACTGGTGAAGATCCCGGGCGTCGCCGAGACCCCGGCCGGCGCGGACCGCCGGATCGTCTCGATCGAGGACGGTGCGCTGCTGAGCTACGGGCCGCGCACCGACCAGGTGCTGAAGTCGGTCGTGGCGCAGCTGTACGAGGGGGACGCGGCATGACCGTACTGGAGAAGGCCGCGCCGTCCGAGGCCGCGGCCGGGACGCCGGCGCGCGGACGGCACACCACGGTCTGGCTGCTGACCGTCGGGATGGGCCTCGGGCTGCTCGTCCTCGTCCCGGTCGCCGCCGGGATCGGCGCCTACCCGATCCCGGTCGGGGACGTCCTCGCCTCCATCCAGCACAGAGCGGGGCTCGGCGGCGGCGAGTTGGACCGGGTCGCCGAGTCGGTGCTGTGGAACGTGCGCTTCCCGCGGATCGTGCTCGCGCTGCTCATCGGGGCGTCGCTGGGGTGTGCCGGGGCGTTGATGCAGGGGGTGTTCGGCAATCCGCTCGCCGAACCGGCCACCATCGGCGTCTCCCTGGGCGCGGCGGTCGGCGCGGTCGCCGCGATCTCGCTGGGGCTGACGTTCCTCGGCAACTGGACGCTGCCCGCGATGGCCTTCGTGGCCGGGCTCGGCACCGTGCTGCTGGTGTACGCGATGTCCCGCTCGGGGGGCCGTACGGAGGTCGTGACCCTGATCCTCATGGGCATCGCGGTCAACGCGTTCGCCGGGGCGCTGATCGGTCTGTTCATCTTCCTCGCGGACACCGCCGCGGTGAACCAGATCACCTTCTGGCAGCTCGGTTCGCTCGCGCAGTCGACGTGGCCGAAGGTGACGGCGGTTCTGCCGTGCGCGGTGGTGGGGCTGGTGGTGGCGCCGCTGTACGCGCGCCGCCTGGACCTGCTGGCGCTGGGCGATCGGCCCGCCCGGCATCTGGGGGTGGACGTGGAGCGGATGCGGGTCGCGTTGATCCTGGTGGTCGCCCTGCTGACGGCCGCGGCGGTCAGTGTCTCGGGGGTCATCGGGTTCATCGGGCTGGTCGTGCCGCACCTGTTGCGGATGGCGGCGGGGCCGGGGCACCGGTTCCTCGTTCCGGGCAGTGCGCTGGGCGGGGCGGTGGTACTGCTGGCCGCGGATCTCGCCGCGCGGACGGTGGCGGCACCGGCGGAGCTGCCGTTGGGGGTGCTGACGGCCCTGCTGGGCAGCCCGTTCTTCTTCTGGCTGCTGCGCAGGACTCGACGGCGGCAAGGGGGGTGGGCGTAGGGGTTGTGGGCCGGGTGGGCATTAGGGGTTGTGGTCCGGGTACGCCTCGGGGTCCGTACGGCTCGTGGGCCGGCTGCGCCTCGGGTTCCGTACGGCTCGTGGGCCGGCTGCGCGTCAGGGTCCGTACGGGTCGTGAGTCGGGTGCGGGCCGGTGGGGGCTCGTCGCGCAGTTCCCCGCGCCCCTCAAGGACGTTGACCGGACCGGCGGCCACACCGACCGTCCGCTGCACCCGCCTTCCCCATCCCTCCCTTTTTCCGCCGCAACGGCGCTCAACCCCCGCGACCTGTCCGGCGGTGCCGAACCGCCCCCCGACGACCCCTTCAAGGAGCCCGCGCAATGAGACTCCTCCGTTCGCGCCCTACGCCTCCCCCGCCCGCCGAACACGGCGATGTCCTCGCCGAGGCGGCCGACCTTCATGTCCGGCTCGGCTCCCGCGAGGTGCTGGGTGGGGTGTCCGTGGTCGCCCGCGCCGGGGAGGTCCTGGCTCTGGTCGGGCCCAACGGGGCCGGGAAGTCCACGCTGCTGGGGGCGCTGGCCGCCGATCTGCCGGCCGCCGAGGGGGTCGTACGGATTCACGGGCGTCCGGCGGGTGACTGGACCGCGCCCGAACTCGCGCTGCGGCGGGCGGTGCTCCCCCAGTCGGCGACCCTCTCGTTCCCCTTCACGGTCGAGGAGGTCGTCCGGATGGGCCGCGCGCCGCACGCCTCCTCCCCCGCCGAGGACGACCTCGCCGTCGCCGAGGCGATGGCGGCCACCGAGGTGGGCGACTTCGCGGTACGGCCGTTCTCCGCGCTGAGCGGCGGCGAGCGGGCCCGGGTGGCGCTCGCCCGGGTGCTCGCGCAGCGCACCCCGCTGCTGCTGCTCGACGAGCCGACCGCCGCACTGGACCTGAAGCACCAGGAGTTGGTGCTGCGGGTCTGCCGGGAGCGGGCGCGGGCCGGGGACGCGGTGGTGGTCGTACTCCACGACCTGGGGCTCGCGGCCGCGTACGCGCACCGTGTCGCGATCCTGCGCGCCGGGCGGGTCGCGGCCGACGGACCGCCCGCCGAGGTGTTCTCCGAGCGGCTGCTGTCGGAGGTCTATGACCAGCCGGTCGAAGTCCTTTCGCATCCTCGGACAGGAGAGCTGCTGGTGACCCCACGGCGGAACCTTTGACCATCCTTTGACTTCTCTATGGGGTCGATTTTGGCCACTTAGGTAATCCTTATCTCCGTTAGGCGAGCCTCACCTTGGTATGTGAGGCCCGTCACGCACTCTTTCCGGCCACCTCATGGAGCCTTCATGCGCACCGCCAGACTCCCCGTCACCACCGCCATCGCCGCCGTGGCGGCTCTGACCGCCGTCACGGGGTGCACCGAGAAGGGGAGCACCGAGGGCGGCGACCGCGTCGTCAACGTGACGTCGACGGACGACAAGTGCGAGGTGTCGAAGAAGGAGTTCCCGGCCGGACACGTCGAGCTCGCCATCGAGAACAAGGGCTCCAAGGTCACCGAGGTCTACATCCTCTTCCCGGACGACCGCATCGTCACCGAGCGCGAGAACATAGGCCCCGGCACCAAGCAGCGGGTCACCGCCGAGGTGAAGGCGGGCGACTACACCATCGCCTGCAAGCCGGGCATGAAGGGCGACGGCATCCGCCAGGCCGTCAAGGCCACCGGCAAGGGCGCCACCGCCAAGCGGGACCCGCGTCTGGACGAGGCCGTGGCCGCCTACCGCAAGTACGCCCAGGAGCAGGCCGACGAGACCCTGCCGCTCGCCGAGGCGTTCGCGAAGGCGGTCAAGGACGGCGACATCGAGGCCGCGAAGAAGGCCTACGCCACCTCCCGCATCGGCTGGGAGCGCACCGAGCCGGTCGCCGAGTCGTTCGGCGACATCGACCCGAAGGTCGACGTGCGCGAGGACGGTCTGGAGGACGGCCAGGACCCGGCCACCGACTGGACCGGCTGGCACCGCCTGGAGAAGTCCCTGTGGCAGGACAAGAAGATCGGCGACCGTGAGAAGGAGCTCGCCGACCAGCTCATCACCGACCTGAAGGACTGGCAGAACCGGGTCGGCAAGGCCGAGATCACCCCGACCTCGATGGCCAACGGCGCCAAGGAGCTGCTGGACGAGGTCGCCACGGGCAAGGTCACCGGCGAGGAGGAGCGCTACTCGCACACCGACCTGGTCGACTTCAAGGCCAACGTCGAGGGCGCCGAGAAGGCGTACGCGCTGCTGAAGCCGGTCGCCAAGGAGAACGACCCGGCGCTGGTCACCGAGCTCGACAAGCAGTTCGGCGCGCTGAACACGCTGCTCGACCAGTACCGCGCGGACAAGTCGTCGTACGACTTCACCTCGTACGACAAGGTCGGCAAGGACGACCGCAAGGAGCTGTCGGACGGCGTCAACGCCCTCGCGGAGCCGCTGTCCAAGCTCGCCGCCGCCGTAGTCGTGAAGTAGGGACGGTCATGACGGAACCCACGGAAGGCACGGCCACTCCCTCCCGGCGCGCGCTGATCGGCTGGGGCGGTGCCGGGCTCGCGCTCGGCGCCGTCGCGGCCGGCGGTGCCGTGGCGATGAGCCGCACCGGTGACGACGTCGATCCGGCCGCCGCCGCGACGGGGGCCGCGATCCCCTTCCACGGCGAGCGGCAGGCGGGCATCGCCACCCCGGTCCAGGACCGGTTGCACTTCGCCGCGTTCGACGTGAAGACCGACGACCGCGCCGAGTTCGTGCAGATGCTGAAGGACTGGACGGCGGCCGCGCGCCGGATGACCGCCGGACAGGCCGTCGGCGAGGGCGCGTACGGCGGGCTGGCCGAGGCGCCGCCGGACGACACCGGTGAGGCGCTGGGCCTGAAGCCGTCGCGGCTGACGCTCACCATCGGGTTCGGTCCGTCCCTGTTCGAGAAGTTCGACCTCGCCGGTCAGCGGCCCGAGGCCCTCGCCGAGCTGCCGCACTTCTCCGGCGACAACCTCGACAGGAACCGCAGCGGCGGCGATCTGTGCGTCCAGGCCTGCGCGGACGACCCGCAGGTCGCCGTGCACGCGATCCGCAACCTGGCGCGCATCGGCTTCGGCAAGGTCGTCATCAAGTGGTCCCAGCTCGGCTTCGGGAAGACCTCCTCGACCACTCCCGAGGAGCAGACCCCGCGCAACCTCATGGGCTTCAAGGACGGCACCCGCAACATCGCGGGCACCGAGACCGACCGGCTGAAGAAGTTCGTGTGGGTCGGCGAGAAGGACGGGCCCGAGTGGATGGCGGGCGGCTCCTACCTCGTCGCCCGGCGCATCCGGATGCACATCGAGACCTGGGACCGCACCTCGCTCCAGGAGCAGGAGGACATCATCGGCCGCGACAAGGGCGAGGGCGCCCCGGTCGGCAAGGCCAAGGAGCGCGACAAGCCGTTCCTGAAGGCGATGCTGCCCGACGCGCACGTCCGCCTCGCGCACCCCGAGTCCAACGACGGGGCGACGATCCTGCGCCGCGGCTACTCCTTCACCGACGGCACCGACGGCCTGGGCCGCCTGGACGCGGGCCTGTTCTTCCTCGCCTACCAGCGCGACCCGCGCACGGGATTCATCCGGATCCAGCGCAACCTGGCCATCGACTCGCTCAACGAGTACATCCAGCACGTGGGTTCGGCGCTGTTCGCCGTCCCGCCGGGCGTCCGCGACAAGGACGACTGGTGGGGCAGCACACTGTTCGGCAAGGAGGCGTAGTCCGTGTTCTCCAACTACCTGATCGGGCTGCGCGAGGGCCTGGAGGCCAGTCTCGTCGTCTGCATCCTCATCGCCTACCTGGTCAAGACGGAACGCCGGGACGCGCTGAGGCCCATCTGGATCGGCATCGGCGTCGCGGTCGCCCTCGCGCTCGGCTTCGGCTGCGCGCTCGAATTCGGCTCCCAGGAGCTGACGTTCGAGGCGCAGGAGGCGCTCGGTGGCTCCCTGTCGCTGCTGGCCGTCGGGCTGGTGACGTGGATGGTGTTCTGGATGCGGCGCACCGCCCGTCATCTGAAGGCCGAACTGCACGGCAAGCTGGACGCCGCTCTCCAGATGGGCACCGGCGCGCTGGTGGCCACCGCGTTCCTGGCGGTCGGCCGGGAGGGCCTGGAGACGGCCCTGTTCGTCTGGGCGTCGGTGCGCGCGGCCGGTGACGGCACCCCGCGCCCGCTGATCGGCGTGGCCCTCGGCATCGTCACGGCCGTCGCGCTCGGCTGGCTGTTCTACCGGGGCGCCCTGCGCATCAACCTCGCCAAGTTCTTCACCTGGACCGGCGGCATGCTGGTCGTCGTGGCGGCGGGCGTGCTGGCGTACGGCTTCCACGATCTGCAGGAGGCGCGCTGGCTGCCGGGCCTGAGCAACAAGGCGTTCGACATCAGCGACACCGTCGATCCGTCGAGCTGGTACGGCACCCTGCTCAAGGGCGTCTTCAACTTCCAGCCGGACCCGACCGTCCTCCAGGTCACGGTGTGGCTGCTGTACTTGATCCCGACGCTCGCGCTGTTCCTCGCCCCGGTAGGGTTCGCCTCCGGGAAGGGGAAGGTGAAGGCACCTGATGAGCAGGGAACGCGGCCCTCGAAGGCTCCGCAGGCTTAGCCGGAGGGCACTGATAGCGGCCGGTGCGACCGCTTTGTCGTTGACGGCGAGCGGATGTGTGGTGGTCCACGGGGAACGGGAGATCCTCCCCTCGGCCACCAGGGCGGAAGCCGCCGAGGCCCTCAAAGAGTTCACCACCGCGTACAACAAGGCGGACAAGGCGTACGACAACTCCCTTTACGCCGACCATGTCACCGGCGCGCTGAGCGACATCGACGGGGCCCGGCTGAAGGCGGGCAAGGCGCTGAGCCCCAAGGGCAACGCGGCGCACACCCCGCTGGAGCTGTCGGACGCCAGGATCACGATCCCGAAGAAGGCGGGCTGGCCACGCTGGTTCGTCGCGGACACGGCCGCCAACAAGGGCGGCAGGGCGCGCTGGGTGTTCGTGTTCACCCGCAGCGGCCTGGACGATCCGTGGCAGGCGGCGTACCTGACGCTGATGGCCCCGGACGACGTGCCGAAGTTCAAGACGGACAAGGACGGCTGGGCCGAGGCCGTGCCCGCGAACTCGACCGAACTGGCCGTGCCGCCCGCGGACTTGAGCAAGGGCTACGCGAGCTATCTCAAGGACGGCGGCGACACCTTCGCGCAGGGTCCGCACACCAGCACCTGGCGCGCGGACCGGGAGAAGGACGCCAAACGGCCGGGCCTGGTCAGCCAGTTCATCGACGAGCCGCTCGCCGACGGCGCGTACGCCCCGCTGGCGCTGCGCACCGCGGACGGCGACGCGCTGGTGTTCTTCACCACCCGCTACTTCGAGAAGCGGACGGCGTACGCGGGCACCTCGGTGCCGTCGCCGGGCAAGGCGGTGGAGGCGCTGACGGAGGGCGAGATCAAGCAGTCGCTCACGATGGAGTTCGTCTCCAACGAGGTGGCGCTGGATCCGAAGGGCTCCGGCAAGGTGGACGTCCTCGGCCGGATCCAGGGACTGACGTCGGCGAAGGGCGAGTGACGCGCGCGCCCGCTCAGTGGCGGCGCAGGGGCCAGGCCGCGGATGCGTGGTCGGGCTCCTCGCCGGCGTAGCGGGCGCAGGCGTCGGTGAGGACTTCCAGCAGGCTCAGCGGGTCGGGCAGCGGGTGCTCGGGGCCGCGTACCCAGCGCACGGTGCGGTCCTCGCCGGGGAGCTGTGCGGGCGGTACGAGGACGTAGGACCCGCGGCAGTGCCAGCGCAGTCCGGGGTGCTCGTCCATGGTCTCGGGGTGGCAGTCCAGCTCGCACGGCCACCACTCGTCCTCGTCCTCGGGGGTGCCGCGGGTGGCGGTGAAGAACAGCAGACGGCCGTCGTCGCTCTCGGCGACGGGTCCGACCTCGATGCCGGCGTCGAGCAGCCGCTCCAGCGCCTCACGCCCGGCCTCGACCGGTACGTCGAGCACGTCGTGGACCATGCCGGTGGCGGTGATGAAGTTGGCCTGCGGCTGGTGGCGGGCCCACCGCTCGATCTGTCCTCGATCGGTGGTGGACTGCGTCTGCCAGGCGAAGGACACCGGGTGCCGGGCCGGGGTGGGACAGCCGACCCGGTCGCAGGAGCAGCGGTAGCCGGCCGGGTGTGCCGCGGGCGCGAGCGGCAGTCCCGCCGCCGCGCTGGCGAGCAGCAGGGCCTCACGGCCGCCGCCGTCGGCGGTGTCCTTGGGGCGGCGTCCGCGCAGCCACCGGGTGAGTTTGCCCTGTAGTCCGCTCCGGCCGCCCAACTCCGCGCTCATCTATCCCCTCGCCTCGCTGTCGTGCGGAACAGCATGCCCTATGGTCCCACCATCGTGCGCCTCGGGGGGCCGTAGCGGACAACCGGGCCAGGTGGGGCGAGGTGTGCGCAGCCCTGCGATCAGGGGTTATGCGCCACTTTGGCAGGATTTACGGACTTACCGGACTTACCCGGCTCACCGGGCACGCGGCGCGAGTCCGTACAGGGCGTAGTCGACGAGGGTGTCCGTGTACGCGTACGAGATCGGGCCCGTGTACTGCAGCCAGCGCTGGGCGAGCGGTGACACGAAGAGCTCCAGGGCGATGCGGGGGTCGATCTCCGGGCGGACGTCCCCGGCCTCCTGCGCGGCGCGCAGCCGCTCGACGTACAGCTGGAGCGAGGGTTCGAGGAGCTTGGTCACGAACTCCCGCCCGAGCTGCTCGTCGACCACCCCCTCCGCGGCGAGGGCGCGGGACGGCGCCTCGAAGCGGGGGTCCTTCAGCTCGTCCACGGTGGCCCGCAGGACGGCCTTCAGATCGGCGGCGAGGTCACCGGTGTCCGGGATGGCGTACGGCTCGTGCCCCAAGTCATGCGCGGACTGCTCGCCGAGATCGAGGAACGCCTCCATCAGCACCTCGGCCTTCGACGACCACCACCGGTAGATCGTCTGCTTGCCGACCCCGGCCCGGGCGGCGATGCCCTCGATCGTGGTCCTCGGGTAACCGACCTCCACGACGAGCGCGAGAGCGGCGTCGTAGATGGCCCGCCGGGACTTCTCACTGCGACGGGTGGAGCTGGGCGCGGACCGGGAGGAGGACGGGGCGGACTTCTGGGCTGCCATGACTCGAATTTATCAGGTTGACAAGACGGCGCGTCTCGCCGGACCCTGAGGGAGTCAAATTGCGAGACGATACGTCTCGTTCATGCTCTGGTGCCGAAAGGAGCCTCACATGTCCCGAGGCGGAAACATGCTCGGAGTCGGCGGCACTCGCCGGAACCTCGGCCGCAAGGCACTGCGCGGAGGCGGCCGGGACAACAGGATCGGCGGCGGCCTCGATCCCCGGGCCCAGAAACGGGAGCTGCTGCGCAGGCTCCAGGAAGGGCGGGCGGAGACGGAGACGGAGACGCAGGACGAGGAGACGTCCTAGCCGGGAACCGCCGGGGGCGTCACGGCGCCGCGGGCGGCCAGCGGTCCCCCCACTCCGCGTCGCGGGCCGCCTTGTAGAGGTCGCCGTGGCGCTTGGTGACCGTCGTGCGGTGCAGGGACGGTTCGCTCCGGCACAGGTCGAGGAGGACCTGGCCCTTGCGGATCTGGGGTTTGCGCACCACGCGGGCGGGGGCCGGGGTGGCGGGGAGGCGGGTGGCGGCGACGTAGCTGAACTTCTCGTCCTCGTAGGCGAGGGAGCCGCCCTTGATCCGGCGGTGGAGGGAGGAGCGGCTGACCCTCGCCGAGAAGTGGCACCAGTCCGTGCCGGGGACGATGGGGCAGGCGGCGCTGTGCGGGCAGGGGGCCGCGACGCTGAAGCCGGCGGCGATGAGGCGGTCGCGGGCCTCGATGACGCGCGTGTAGCCGTCGGGGGTGCCGGGCTCGACGATCACCACGGTCCGGGCGGCGGAGGCGACGGTGTCGAGGAGGGTGGCGCGGTCGGCCGCGGTGAGTTCGTTGAGGACGTAGGAGACGGTGACGAGGTCCGCCGGGTCCAGGGTGAGCTCCGCGCCGATGCGGGCGCGCTGCCAACGGGCCTTGTGCAGCGCCGGGTTGGCGGCCGCGAGTTCCTTGCCGACGGCGAGGGCGGGCTCCGCCCAGTCCAGGACGGTGACGTCCCGCTCGTCGGGCCAGGTGGTGGAGACGGCCCAGGTCGCGGCGCCCGTCCCGCCGCCCACGTCCGTGTGGCTCGCCGGGGTCCAGTCCGGCACGGCCCGGGAGAACGCCTCCAGCGCCGAGTGGACCGCCTCGAAGGTGGCCGGCATGCGGTACGCCGCGTAGGCCGCCACGTCCGCGCGGTCGCGGAGGATGGGGGCGTCGGTGGGGGTGGCGCCGCGGTAGGTGGCGATCAGCCGGTCGACGGCCTGGGCGGCCTGGCGGGGCGGGAGGCCGTCGAGGAGGGTGGCGAGGGCGGTGCGCAGGGTCTCGGCCGACGGGGGGACGGGGGCGAGGACGGTGCTCGGGGCCGCTAGCGGCCCTGTACCGCTCGGGCCACCCGCGTCGCCGCCCTCGCCCTCGGCCCGCTGTCCGCCCCCCGGCGTCGCGGATGCACCGTGTTCGCCAGCAGGATCAGGAACGTGTCCGTGGTCGGGTCGAGCACCAGGGACGTCCCCGTGAAGCCCGTGTGCCCGGCCGCCCCCCGCCCCGCCAGCTCCCCCATGAACCACGGCTGGTCGACGGCGAAGCCGAAGCCGGGCGGGGTGAGGAGGAGTTCCACGAAGTCGGGGCCGAGGACGCGGGCGGGGCCGTACGCGCCGCCCGACAGCAGGGCGCGGCAGAAGACGGCGAGGTCGCGGCCGGTGGAGAAGAGACCCGCGTGGCCCGCCACGCCGCCCAGCGCCCACGCGTTCTCGTCGTGGACGACGCCCCGCAGCATGCCCCGGTCCGCCTTGGCCCAGGGCCGGCGCTGGTCCTCGGTCGCCGCCGCGCCGGGGCAGGGCCCGAAGTGGGTCGCGGTCATGCCCAGCGGGCGGGTGATGCCGTCGTGGATCAGGACGTCGAGGCCACGGCCGGTGATGCGTTCCAGGACGTGCTGGAGCAGCAGCATGTTCAGGTCGGAGTAGCAGTAGGTGCCGGGGACGCCGATCGGCGCCTCCGCGCGCAGCCGTTCCAGCCGCTCGGCGTCGTCCGCGCAGTCGTACAGCGGGAGTTCGGGCCGCAGCCCGGAGGTGTGCGTGAGCAGCTGGCGCACCGTGATGTCGTGGTAGGCGGCCGCCCGGAAGTCCGGCAGATACGCCCCGACCCGCGCGTCGATGCCGAGCGTGCCGCGCTCGATCTGCTGCACCGCCGCGACCGAGGTGAAGAGCTTGGTGAGGGAGGCCAGGTCGAAGGGGGTCGCGGCGGTCATCGGGACGCGGGCGTCGGGCGGGAGCTCCTTGCCCGACTCCTTGTGCTCGTCGTAGGAGGCGTACCGCACCGCCCAGCCCACCGCCTCCTCGACGGCGAGGTAGGGGCCCCGGCCCACGATCAGCACCGCTCCGGCCGCCCAGGGACGTGAGCCGCTGGTGAGGTCGTGGACCTCGCGGACGAGATGTCGGATCTCCTCGGGGTCGAGTCCGGCCTTTTCCGGCGTGTCCCCGCGCAGTCTCGGCACGCTCAGCTCTCCGCTCCCTCCGCGACCGAACGTCCATCCGCGCGGCCATCCGCACGTCTGTTCCAAGGACGGCACATTCCCATGAAGCAGGCCAGCGCCACCAGTGCTGCGGCCAGTTGGACGACGGCCATCGGGACGGCCGTGTCCTCGCCCGCGACGCCCACGAGGGGCGAGGCGACGGCGCCGATGAGGAAGGAGGTCGTACCGAGGAGCGCGGAGGCGGATCCGGCGGCGTGCCTGGTGCGCTGCAGGGCGAGCGCCTGGGTGTTGGGGAGCGTGATGCCCATCGCGGACATCAGGACGAACAGCGCGGCGGCCACCGGCACCAGTCCGACCTCCCCGAACACGCCGAGGGACATCAGCAGCAGGGCCGTCGCGGCGAGGATGACGATCGCCAGGCCCACGCCCAGCACCCGGTCCAGGGCGACCCGCCCGACCAGCACCTTGCCGTTGATCTGGCCGACGGCCACAAGGCCGACGGAGTTGAGCCCGAACAGCAGGCTGAACGTCTGCGGGGAGGCGCCGTAAATCTCCTGGATCACGAAGGGAGATGCCGCGATGTAGGCGAAGAGGGCGGCGAAGGCGAAGCCTCCCGCCAGCGTGTACCCGGCGAACGCGCCGTCGGCGAGCAGACGGCGCATGGCGCGCAGCGCCTCACCCACGCCGCCGGCGTGCCGGTCCGCCGGCTCGAGGGTCTCCGGGAGCCTGCGCCAGACGAGACAGGCCAGCAGCACACCGACGACCGTCAGTACGACGAACACGCCCCGCCAGTCCGTCACCCGCAGGATCTGGCCGCCGATGAGCGGCGCCACGATCGGCGCGACCCCGGAGATCAGCATCAGCGTCGAGAAGAAGCGGGCCATGGCGAGGCCGTCGTAGAGGTCGCGGACCACCGCGCGTGCGATGACGATCGCCGCGGCGCCCGCGAGGCCCTGCGCCAGCCGGAAGGCGACCAGGGCCTCGACGGTGGGTGCGAGGGCGCACAGCGCGGTGGCCACGACGTAGACCGCGAGGCCCGCCAGCAGCGGGCGTCTGCGGCCCCAGCGGTCGCTCATCGGGCCGACCACCAGCTGTCCGAACGCCATGCCGGCGAGGCAGGCGGTGAGGGTGAGCTGGACGGTCGCGGCGGGCGCGTGCAGCGAGCCGGTGACCTCGGGCAGGGCCGGGAGGTACATGTCCATCGCCAGCGGGGGCGTGGCCGTCAGACCGCCGAGGATGAAGGTGACCAGGAGCCCGGTGGTGCGCAGGGTACGGGCGGGCGGTCGGTCCGTCCTCGATACCGCCGGCTGCGAGACGTCCGGTATCGGCCCCCCACGGTCGCCCATGCGCCCCTCCCTCTCCGAGTGATCCGCCCTCTATGCTCTCAGCTCGTACGCAGTGCCTGGGGACACATGAGCGAGGGGCGGGGCCGCGATGGCCGAGCAGACGGTGCGGTGGGGGATCCTGGCGACCGGTGGGATCGCCGCCGCGTTCACCGCGGATCTGGTGGATCTGCCCGACGCCGAGGTGGTGGCCGTGGCCTCCCGGCGGCAGGAGTCCGCGGACGCGTTCGCGGAGCGGTTCGGCATTCCCCGCGCCTACGGTGACTGGAGCGCGCTCGCCGAGGACGGCGACATCGATGTCGTGTACGTCGCCACCCCGCACGCGGCGCACCGCGAGGCCGCCGGGCTGTGCCTGGAGGCCGGCCGGCATGTGCTGTGCGAGAAGGCGTTCACGCTGAACGCGCGCGAGGCCGCGGAACTGGTCGCGCTGGCGAAGGCGCGCGGCAGCTTCCTGATGGAAGCGATGTGGATGTACTGCAACCCGCTGGTCCGGCGGCTGAAGGCCCTGGTGGACGACGGCGCCGTCGGCGAGGTGCGCCATGTCCAGGCCGACTTCGGACTGGCCGGTCCCTTCCCGCCCTCGCACCGACTGCGCGACCCGGCGCAGGGCGGCGGCGCGCTGCTGGACCTCGGCGTGTACCCGGTCTCCTTCGCGCAGTTGCTGCTCGGGGAGCCGTCGGACGTGACGGCGCGCGCGATGCTGTCCGCGGAGGGCGTCGACCTCCAGACCGGAGCCCTGCTGTCCTGGGACAGCGGTGCGCTGGCGTCGGTGCACTGCTCGATCGTCGGCGGTACGGCGACCGCGGCGTCGGTCACCGGCTCGGCCGGCCGGATCGACGTGCCCGGCGGCTTCTTCTTCCCGGAGCGCTTCGTGCTGCACCGGGACGGCCGTGACCCCGAGGAGTTCACGGCCGACCCGGCCGACGGGCCGCGCAACAGCCTGCGGCACGAGGCCGCCGAGGTGATGCGGGCCCTGCGGGCCGGCGAGACCGAGTCGCCGCTGGTCCCGCTGGAGGGCACGCTCGCCGTGATGCGGACGCTCGACGCGATCCGGGACCGCGTCGGCGTCCGCTACCCGGGCGAGGCGAGCGCCGGTGAGAAGAGCGCCGGCGGGGCGACCGCGGGCGAGGCGCCGGAACTCACGCCGGCTTGAGCCCCTGCTCCCCCACCTGCGTGACGAAGGACGCGGCCGTCGTGATGGGCGCCCCGGGCGTGGTCACGTACGGCACCGCCTTGAAGTCGGCCCGCGCCTGCTGCTGTCCCAGGGCGACGGTGACGTAGCCGCGCCGCCCGTTGTAGAAGCGCATGTGCGGGTTGGCCTTCATGTAGGTGTCCCAGTTGGCGGGCTTGTCGCTGCCGTCGCGGCCGCTGGTGATCGACGTGGCGACGATCTCCGTGCCGAGGGTGGCGGAGCCGGGGGCGTCGAAGTCGTCCTTGATGTCGAAGCCGTAGCCGACGTGGACGTCACCGGTGAGCACCATCAGGTTCTCCACGCCGGCGGCCTTGGCGCCGTCCAGGACCCGGCGGCGGGAGGCGCGGTAGCCGTCCCAGGCGTCCATGGACACCCGTGACGGCTCGGTGAGGTCGAACTTGCGCTGGGAGAACGTGACCTGCTGCGGGACCACGTTCCACAGCGCCGCCGAGTCGCGCCAGCCGTCGAGCAGCCACCGCTCCTGCGTCGCGCCGGTCATCGTGCGCGCCGGGTCGTCGACCTCGGGGCCGGGGATCTGGGAGCCGTCGCCGTAGGCCTGGTTGGAGCGGTACTGCCGGGTGTCGAGGACGTCGAACTGGGCGAGCCGGCCCCAGTGCAGACGGCGGTAGAGCTGCATGTCGGGGCCGGTGGGCCGCTGCGGCAGGCGCAGCGGCTGGTTCTCCCAGTAGGCGCGGTAGGCGGCGGCGCGGCGCAGCAGGAACTCCTCCGGCGGGACGCTGTTCTCCGGGATGTCGTCGGCGTAGTTGTTCTCGGTCTCGTGGTCGTCCCAGGTGACGACGAACGGGTGCGCGGCGTGCGCGGCCCTCAGGTCCGGGTCGGACTTGAACAGCGCGTAGCGCAGCCGGTAGTCCTCCAGGGTCGTCGTCTCGCGGTTGAAGAGCGCCGGGAGCGTGCGGTCGGTGTAGTTGCGGTAGCCGCCGACGGAGTTGACCGCGTACTCGTACAGGTAGTCGCCGAGGTGGAAGACGACGTCCACGTCGTCCTGCGCGAGATGGCGGTACGCGGTGTAGTAGCCGTCGGTGTAGGCCTGGCAGGACACGGCGGCGAGGGTGAGGGAGCGCGCCGCGGCGGTCCGGGCGGGGGCGGTACGGGTGCGGCCCCTCTCGCTGATCCAGGTGCCCGCGCGGAAGCGGTAGTAGTAGACGCGGTCCGCCTCGAGGTGGGCGACCTCGACGTGGACCGTGTGGTGGAACTCCGGGTAGGCGATGGCCGCGCCGCGTCTGGCGATCCTGGTGAACCCCTCGTCGTGCGCCAGCTCCCAGTGCACCGTGATCCGCTGGGCGGGCAGCCCGCTGTCGGGCTGGTACGGGGCGGGGGCGAGGCGGGTCCACAGCAGGACGGAATCGGGCAGCGGGTCACCGGAGGCGACGCCGAGGGTGAAGGGGTTGTCGGTGATCTTGCGGGCGTCGAACTCGGCGGCGCTCGCGGTGCCCGCCGTCGGCACGTTCACGGCGAAGGCGAGCGCGGCGGCGGCGCCCGTGACGGTCAGGAAGCGGCGGCGCCCGATGTGGCGGGCGGCCGCGCGCAGTTCCGGGCTGTGCCGGGGCAGGTCTGTCGTGGTGGTCATCCGGTCCTCCCCTTGCTGATGGATGCATGAGGCATTGGAGTGGCCGGGGACGACACTCGCTTGGCGCGTACACAACACCCGGATGGCGGACCGATGAGTTCCGAATGGCGGACCGTCGCGTAGCCTGCGGCCCCATGAATGACAGGCAAACGGACACGAGGATCGCCGTGGTGACCGGCGCCGGCTCCGGCATCGGCCGCGCGGTCGCGGCGGAACTGCTGCGCGCGGGCTGGTCGGTGGCGCTGGCGGGACGGCGCACGGAAACGCTGGAGGAGACGGCGGCCCTGGTGCCCGACGGGGCGGCGCTCACCGCACGGACCGACGTCTCACGCCAGGAGGACGTGGCCGCGCTGTTCGCCGCCACCGTGGAGCGCTTCGGGCGGGTCGACCTGCTGTTCAACAACGCGGGGACGTTCGGGCCGGGCGGGGTGCCGGTGGAGGAGCTGGCGTACGACGCCTGGCGGCACGTGGTGGACACCAACCTCAACGGGGCGTTCCTGTGCGCGCAGGCGGCGTTCCGGCAGATGAAGGAGCAGGATCCGCGCGGCGGCCGGATCATCAACAACGGCTCGATCTCCGCGCACACGCCCCGCCCGCACTCGGTGGCCTACACCGCGACCAAGCACGCGCTGACCGGCCTGACGAAGTCGCTGTCGCTGGACGGGCGGCCGTACGACATCGCCGTCGGCCAGATCGACATCGGCAACGCGGCGACCGACATGACGGCGCGCATGCAGACCGGCGCGCTCCAGGCGAACGGATCGGTCGCGCCCGAGCCGGTGATGGACGTCGCCGACGTGGCGCGGACCGTCCGGCACATGGCCGAGCTGCCACTGGAGGCGAACGTGCAGTTCGCGACCGTACTGGCGACGGCGATGCCCTACGTGGGGCGTGGCTGAGATCCGACGGCCGGTAGTTGCCTCCACAACTTGCACAAGCGGAATGTGAAGTTCCGCTGCGTCGGTGCTGTTAGACGACTTATGCTCAGCTTTGCCTGCACCGGAGCTTCACATATGGAGCAAGGTGCTTCCGCAGACCAAACCGAGGGGGGTGGACGGCAGCCGTTCCACGACACCGGGTGGGGGTGGATCTCGCGCGGGACCGCGGGATACGCACCGGTGCGTGGAACGGCTGCCGTGCGATCGGCAGGGTCACCGGGTCCCGCTCAGCGCTCCAGGATCCGGTCGACCTCCGTCAGCTGCTCACTCGTGAGCGCGCCCTTCTCCACGGCGCCCGCGTTCTGCTCGGCCTGGGCGACGGAACGGAACCCCGGGATCGGCACGGAGCGCGGGCTGCGGGCCCACAGCCAGGCAAGGGCTCCCTGGCCGAGCGTACGGCCGCCGCTGGTGAGGACGTCCTTCAGCGCGTCGACACGGGCCAGCCACCGCGGATCGGCACCCGACCCGTCCTCGAAGCCCTGCAGCCACTCGGGCGGCCGGCTGCGGATGTCCCCGGCCTCCAGGGCCTGCCCGCTCCTGCGCCCGCCGGTGAGCAGGCCCATCGCGAGCGGGCTGCGGTTGATGCTCGCCAGGCCCAGCTCCTCGCACAGCGCGAACATCTCGGGCGCGTCCTGCAGCACGTTCGCCATGTGCTGTACGGCGGCGCAGTGCTCCCCGCGTGCGAAGACGGCGGCGCGGTCGGGGTCGTCGGTGCTCCACGCGTAGGCGCGGATGAGCCCTTCGCGCACGAACTCCTCGCAGAGGTCCCGCAGTTCGGCGGCCCGCCGCGGGTCGGCGTCCGACAGGTGCAGCTGGTACAGGTCGATGTGGTCGGTGTCCAGGCGCCGCAGGGACGCGGTCAGCGCGCGGCGGGCGTACTCGGGGCTGTCGTCGGCGCCGGTGAGGGTGCGGGTCTCCTCGTCGAAGACGTTGCCCCACTTGGTGGCGACGACGACGTCCGCGCGGCGCTTGCCGAGGGCGCGGCCCAGGACGCGCTCGCTGTGGCCGGCCCCGTAGGTGTCCGCGGTGTCGAAGAAGGTGACGCCCAGGTCGAGGGCGCGCCGGACCGCCCGTACCGACTCCTCGTCGTCGACCTTGCCCCAGCCGAGCGGCTGCCCGTCGGCGGACCGCCACTCGCCGCCGATGGCCCAGCAGCCGAAGCCGAGCGCGCTGACCTCGATGCCGGTGCGTCCCAAAGTCCTCTTGGTCTCCATGGGGTGGGACGTTAGGAGTTGGAGCGCACACGAGGGCAAGCGCTTGTGCGGATCCTTTTCCGCGGTGCTTCCGGGCCGGCTACGCCTGACCGGTCTCGAAGCGGGAGATCCGGCCGTCCTCCTCGACCTGGAAGTGCCACTGGGTGCGCATCTCGCCGTAGGTGTCGTTGCGGTAGCTGGCGAGGAGGTCGCGGCCGTTGTTCGACTCGTTGTCGACCTCCATGTGACCGTTCGAGGAGAAGATCTCCCGGTCGATCCAGTCGGCGAGGTCGCGGTCGGTGCCGTCGTCCGCCATGGTCGCGCCGGGCGCGAGGAGGCTCATGAAGCCCTCGCGGTCGTGGGCGTTGACGGCCGTGACGAAGGCGCGGACAGCGGGGTCGCTCAGTTTGGACGTCTGAATCGTCATACCGGTCAGCCTCACACCGGGCCCCAGGGCCCGCCACCCGAACGGCGGTGAAGGCAGGCCGGTCGGGTGCCCCGGGTGCGACGGTGGACCTGCGGGAGGGGATCTGTTCCTGCTGTCTGCTCCGGGAGTCGCTGTGAGTGCTTACGACCGACGTGATCTGGGCCTGCTGTTGCTCCGGCTGGGTGCCGGCGGCGTACTGGCCGCGCACGGCACGCAGAAGCTGTTCGGCTGGTTCGGCGGGCACGGCATCGAGGGGACCGGCCAGTTCATGGAGTCGATCGGCTACCGGCCGGGCAAGGCGAGCGCCACGGCGGCGGGGCTCGCCGAGGCGGGCGGCGGCACGCTGCTGGCGCTGGGCCTTGCGACACCGCTCGCGGGCGCCGCGGCGGCCGGCGGCATGGCGGGGGCGTCCGCGGTCCACGCCCCGAACGGCTTCTTCGCCCAGGAGGGCGGCTACGAGACCGCGGCGACCCTGGGCCTCGCCGCGGCCGGCCTCGCCGTCACGGGCCCCGGCCGGCTCTCCCTCGACCACGCCATGGGCCATCTGTTCGACCGCGGCTGGATGGTCCCCACGGCACTGGCGGCGACGGCCGCGGTCACGGCGCTGGTGGTGGGGGCGCGGCAGCGCAGGCTGGACCGGCCGGAGAAGGAAGAGTTCGACGGGCAGGAGCCGTTGTTCGAGGAGTGAGGGTCCCGTCCGCAGGAGTGCGGGAACGCCCTCCTCCCGAGGGGTCGCGGGCCTGTGCCAAGCTGCCCGCATGACCGATCAGACCGTGCCCTCCGAGACCGCCGCCGACCTGTGGACCTCCATCGACGCCCTGTGGACCTGGCTCGACACCGACCAGCCGGTCGGCGGCCGCGAGGGCATGCTGCTGCGCATGCTGAAGCTGTCGGAGGAGGTCGGCGAGGTCGCCCAGGCCGTCATCGGCGCGACCGGCCAGAACCCGCGCAAGGGGGTCACCCACACCTGGGAGGACGTACAGGGCGAACTGTGCGACGTGGTGATCACGGCCCTGGTCGCCCTGCGCACGCTGACGCCGGACACACGTGAGGTGTTCGGCCGGCATCTGGAACGGGTGACGGAGCGGTCGTTGGGACCGGCGTCCCTTTAGGGGTGCGGGGAACTGCGGATCCTTTGGGGGCGCGGGGAACTGCGCACCTTTAGGGGCGCGGGGAACTGCGCACCTTTAGGGGCGCGGGGAACTGCGCACCTTTCAGGGGCGCGCGGAACTGCGCACCTTCAGGGGCGCGGGGAACTGCGCGACCAGCCCCCACCGGCCCGCAGCTCCGTCACGACCGCCCAACCGGGGTCAGCCTCAACACCGTCCCCTCTCCGTTCGCCGACAGCAGCAGAGCCCCGTCCACCCCGACCGCCAACCCCGCGAACCGCCGAGCCATCCCAGGCATCCCCTGCGTGAAGAGGGCGGGCTCGGCACGCGGAACCACCCCGGGCGGCGCCCCGACCGGCAGGTCCTCCGCGTCGATGCGCGTCTCCCCCGTCACCGGCGACACCGCACACAGCCTGCACCGCCCCGTCTCCACCGTGAACAGCTCCTCCCCCAGCACCGCGAGGCCCTGCGGAGCGTCGAGCCCGTCCACGACGACGGTCGGCGGCGCGTCCGCCTCGATCCGCAGTACGGCACCGGCGCCCTCGTCACTGACGTAACAGCGCCCGTCGGCGTCGAAGGCGACATCCGCGGGCCGGTCGAGGCCGTCCACCAGCACGCTGACGGCGTCGTCCTCCCCGATGGTCACCACCCGCCCCGCGTCCGACTCGGCGACGACGAGCGAGCCGTCCGGCGCGACGGCGATGCCGAGCGGCCGTCGCAACCCGCCGGCCCGCTCGCGCGTGGCACCGTCCCGGGGGTCGTACGTCCGGACCTGCCCGAACTGCGAGGTGAGGTGCAGCAGTTCGCCGTCGGCGACGATGCCGTGCGAGAAGTGCAGCAGGGACAGGGTGGTCACCGCCCCCTCCCGCGAGGGCTCGGGGCTCGCGACACGGTAGTGGTCGGCGGCGTACACCCGTCCGCCCAGGTCGACGGTCACGCCGTAGGGCCCGTCCAGGCCCCGTGGCACGATCTCCCGTGTCCGCCCGTCGGGGTGCATCTCGGTGACGCCGCCGCTGGCGTAGCTGGAGACGAACATGCGGTTCTCGGCGTCGAAGGCCGCGTTGTCCAGCCCGACGACCCCGCTGGTGACCAGGGTCCGCGAGCCGTCGCCGTGCAGGTCGATCCGGGTGACGATGCCCTCGGGGCCGCGGGAGAGCACATGCAGCACCCCGCCCCGGTCGAACCGCACGGCGACCGGCTGATGGACGTCGTCCGCGACGACCTCGGGCACTCCCCCGTCGGGCGGGATCCGCCAGACCTGGCCGGTGAGCAGGGGGTTCGGGCCGCTCATCATGTGCGGGTAGTAGAGGTGGCCGTCGGGGCCGAGCTGCATGGCGTTGCCGAGCGCGAGCCCCTCCGTCAGTACCCGCGGGTCGCCACCCTGCGGAAACAGCTCCATCAGCCGGCCGTCGGGCTTCATCTCGTTCACGAACAGCCGGTCGCCGACGCAGGTGATGCCATTGGGATTGGCCACGTCCCCGGAGACCAGCGTGTACTCCCCTTCCGGACTGCGCCGCCACACCCGCCCCGGCACCAGGTCGGCGATGTACATCGACCCGTCCGCGCCGAAGGCGAGATCGTCCGGGGACTGGACGGGACCGTCCATCGGTACGACCACCTCGACGTCCCCCGTGGCCGGGTCGACGGCGCTGATCTGCCCGGCGAGGAACTGGGCGACGTACAGCCGCCCGTCGGGCCCGAACGCGACGCCGTTGGAACCCCACAGCGGGTTGGGCGGATTGAGTCGCTCCGGCGCCCAACGGACGCTGTCGACAGGCCGGTTGCCGTACCTGCTCATGCCTCGCCGCCCTCCGTCAGGACCTCGCGCATGCCGCCCTCGTCGCGCCAGCGCCGCAGCAGTTCGTGGAAGGCGACCGGGCCGTCGCCGTACGCCTCGCTGCGCTCTCTGGGCCGGCCCTCGTTGTTGTAGTAGCCGGGCGTGCACTCGGCCTGGAACTTGTGCAGGTCGGCGGCCTTGCGGCGGATCGTCGCGACCCAGGCGTCCTGTGCCTCGGCGGTGGGCTCGACGCACCGGATCCGGCGCCTGCGGGCCTCCCCGATCACCTCGGCGACATGGCTGGCCTGCTCGTCGAGGATGTGGACGTAGTTCACGGCGGAGGCGTTCTGGAGCGGCCCGAGGTGGAAGAGGTTGGGGAAGCCCTCGCTGTAGAACCCGTGCAGGGTCCGCGGTCCGCCGCTCCTCCAGGTCCGCAGCAGATCGGCTCCGCCCCGGCCGTACACCGGCAGCCGCCCGGACAGCACGCCCGAGACACCGACCTCGAAGCCGGTGGCGAAGACGATGCAGTCGACCTCGTACCCGGTGCCCCCGACCACGACGGCGTTCTCGGTGATGCGCTCCACGCCATGGGTGTCGGCGGTGTCGACGAGGGTGACGTTGGGCCGGTTGAAGGTCTGGAGGTAGCTGTCGCTGAAGGTGGGCCGCTTGCACATGTAGCGGTACCAGGGCTTGAGCCGCTCGGCGGTCTCCGGGTCCTCGACCGCGGACTCGACGCGGGCCCGCAGCTCGTTCATCTTCTGGAAGTCGGCGATCTCGTAGGCGAGTTCACGCTCCTCGGCCGGCACGTCCGCGTAGGCGTTGGTCGGGATGAGCTTCTCCTGGAGCCGGGCGCTGGACGTCCAGGCGTCGCCCACCAGGTCCTCCTCCGCGCGGACGCCGGTGACGATCCGCAGGAAGTTGTCCCGCCGGTGCCGCTGCCAGCCGGGTTTCAGGGACTCGGCCCATTCCGGGTCGGTGGGCCGGTTGCCGCGTACGTCGACGGAGGACGGGGTGCGCTGGAAGACGTACACGTGCGCGGCGTCCGCCCCGAGGTGCGGCACGACCTGGATGGCGGTGGCGCCGGTGCCGATGACGGCGACGCGCTTGTCGGCGAGTCGGTGCAGGCCCCCGTCGGCGTCGCCGCCGGTGTAGTCGTAGTCCCAGCGGCTGGTGTGGAAGGTGTGCCCGCGGAAGGTCTCGATGCCGGGGATGCCGGGCAGCTTGGCCTCGCTGAGGGTGCCGCTGGAGACGACGACGTACCGGGCCCGCATCCGGTCACCGCGGTCGGTGGCGACGACCCACTCCGACTCCCGTTCGTCCCAGCGGAGTTCGGTGACCTGGGTCTGGAAGCAGGCGTCGTCGTAGAGGCCGAAGTGGCGGGCGACAGCCCGCGCGTGCTCGCGGATCTCCTCGCCGGGTGCGTACTTCCACTTCGGGACGTGGCCGAGCTCTTCGAGCAGCGGCAGATAGATGTACGACTCGATGTCGCAGTGGATGCCCGGGTAGCGGTTCCAGTACCAGGTGCCGCCGAAGTCGCCCCCTTTCTCGACGACCCGGATCTCCTTCACGCCCGCCTGCCGCAGCCGCGCCCCGGCGAGCAGCCCGCCGAACCCACCGCCGACGACCAGCGCCTCGACGCGGTCGTGCAGGGGCTCGCGGGTGAACTCGGCGTCGGCGTAAGGGTCACGGCCGTAGGCGCTGAAGTCACCGGCGAGCCGCTGGTACTGCCGGTTGCCGTCGGGCCGGATCCGGCGCTCGCGTTCGGCGCGGTACTTGGCGCGCAGGACGTCGGGGTCGAAGCCGAGCTCCGCCTCGGGATCGAAATCCAGCTCCATGGATGCGGTCTCCTCGGTCGTGGGGGCCGACGCCGCCGGAGCGGGCCGGGACAGGGAAAGCAGGAGGTCGGGGTCAGTGAAGCGAACCGGGCTGACAGCTCCCAGACATATCCCGGACACTTGATCAATGTGAGCCAAGCCACATGACGCTGTGGGTTCCACGGCCGTCGGCGCTACGGCTGGATGGCCCCGCCCAGCCAGTAGCCGAAGCCGCGGCGGGTATGGATCAGGGCGGGCTGCTCACCGTTGACCTTGCGGCGCAGTCGGGAGACGAGCCGTTCGATGGCGCTGTCGGTCGGCGGATCGTCCCAGACGTGCCGGCCGATCTGCTCCTTGGACAGCACCCGGTCGGCGTTGACCAGCAGGCAGCGCAGCAGGCGGTACTCGGCGGGCGTGAGCTCGATGGCGCGCTCGCCGCGGTGGGCCCGGCGGGTGGCGTCGTCGAGCACGAGGTCGCCGTAGCGAAGGGCGCCGTCCCATCCGGCGGGCTCGTGGCCGCCCACCAACTGCCGGGCACGTGCGAGGACTTCGGCGACACGGCCGGAGGCCCCCGGCCGTCCGTGGAGGCCGGGCCCGTCACTCACCCCATGGACTGTCCCGCCGCTCGCTGCGCTGCTCGCTGCGTTGCCCGATCCGCTGCTCGCTGCGTTGCTCGATCCGCTGCTCGTTCGGCCGCTCTTTCCGCCGTTCCTTCCGCCGTCCCGTCCGCTGTTCCTTCCGCCGTCCCGTCCGCTGTTCCTTCCGCCGTCCCGTCCGCCGTTCCTTCCGCTGTTCCTTCCGCCGCCGGGCAGGCTGCCGAGGAACTCGCCGGTCCCGGTGAGCAGGAGGACGGGCGGGCGGTCGGGGGCGAGGAGGCGGCGGCTGTGTCTGAGGGCGTCGGTGTCCGGGAGGGTCACGTCGAGAATGACCAGATCGAATCGGCGGTCGGTGAGCAGGAGGCCGGCCTCGGTGGCACGGTCGACCGCGACGGTCCGGTAGCCGGCGAGCTCCAGCAGGGCGGAGAGTGGCTCGGAGGTACGGGGCTCACCTACGACGAGCAGGACATCCGGTGTCGCCGGGACCGCGTCGGTCGACGGCGGCTTCGGCATGGAACCACTCTACCTGCGGGTTGCGTGAGGCAAGTAAGCACCGATGGGGTCTGGCCACCGGCTCAGGTACGGGGCGTGGCGTCCGACGGCCGGCCTCTCAATCGGCTCAGGTCCAGGGGCGCGGCACCCACCACTCACTCCACTCAGTGACCCCACCACGGGCGCTCACGTCCACGGCGTGGCGACGAGCCGGATCCTCGCGTCGGGGCCGACGAGCGAGGTGGCGATGGAGGGCAGCGGGATGTGGGCGACCCAGCGGCCGGGGGCGGGGTCCTCGTCGGCGCGGGGCGTGGAGGCCGCGCGGTGGTCGCGGACGGCGCCCTCGATCTCCGAGTTCCAGGCGGCCCGGATGCCCTGGACGTCGGGGTCGCCCTCTGGTGTGCCCACGTCGATGACCAGGATGTCGGCGAAGTCGGCGGACTGCTCCAGGTGGTCGAAGAGGTTCAGGATGCCGCCCACTTCGCGCAGGGAGATCAGCCGTAGATCGAGCGAGAAGCGCATGGGCTCGCCCTCGGCGGCCCGCAGCCCGCTGTTGAGGAACGTGGTGGCCAGCGGCACGGACGCCTCCTGCCCGTCCGGGGGCGGGTCGAGCTGGATCGGGCTCCACTGGGCGGCGTTCCGTTCGTGCATCGCGACGGGCAGCCCGCGCACCGAGAGCCGGGTCTCGGCCTGCCAGACGAGATCGTCGTCGCCGGGCAGCCGGTAGCCGACGAGCGAGGCCTCGACGCGGGTGTCGCCGAACAGGAACCGGCGCAGGTTCTGGTAGCCCTCCTCGGAGTTGACCATGCCGTAGCGCCCGCTGTGGCTGCGGTGCACGTAGGCGCGCTGGGCGCCCGGCACATACGCCCGCTCGATCTGCACGAGCCCGTCGCTGTGCGGTCCGACGGCGGCGGACGACAGGCCGAGGGCGACGTCGTAGTCCTTCGGGTTGGTGCCGACGAGGCAGAAGACGCGTTCCAGCGGCAGGGTTCCCGGCCCTTCGGGCATGGGGCGGGCGTCCCAGCCGTCGGGCGGGCCGTCGGGGTCGGTCTGTGCCTGCGGGGTGAGGAACTCGTACATGCGCCGGGGCCCGAAGATGTCCGCGCCCTGGATGCCGATGGCGTCGCGCATCCGCTCCAGCAGCCCGCCGCCGAGATCGAAGGTGATGCCGCCGTGCGGGGTGCCGTAGGTGAAGAACTTCGCGACACAGTCGGCGGCGGCGCGCCCCCGGTCGGGCAGGACCTTCTGCAGCAGGCACCGGCAGATCAGCCCGCCCATGGAGTGCGCCACGAGGTGGACGGCGGGCGCGCCGGTCTTCTCCCGGAGCCGGTCGATCAGATCGAGCAGGTCGACGGCGGCGTTCTCCAGCCGGTACTCCTGCGGACTGCCACCCCAGGTGGTCGCGGAACGGTCGTAGAACCGGTGGATCCAGATGGTGTTGGCGGGAATCTCCGCGTGCTGGGCGAGGTAGGCCGCCTGGTCCCCCTTCACGAGCAACTCGTACCCCTCCTCACGGAGCAGGCGCAGCAGGGGGCTCTCGAACTGATGGAAGAGGG
Source organism: Streptomyces sp. Y7 (assembly GCF_043195415.1). NCBI lineage: Bacteria > Bacillati > Actinomycetota > Actinomycetes > Kitasatosporales > Streptomycetaceae > Streptomyces > Streptomyces sp. Y7. Next base: position 19,610 of record NZ_JBIDDQ010000004.1, on the reverse strand, counting down.
GTTGATTGTGAGCACCGACCCGCACGTGGACGGAGCCCTCGTTGAAGCCGTAGAAGGGGTCGTCGACGGCTTTGTCGATACCGCGCGTGCCGCCGGCGAAGCCGCGGACGTAGACGAGGGGAAGTCGGCGGTCGTCATCCACGGCTTGCCTCCAGAGACCAGGGTCCTCTCCTCCTGAGTAGTGGAATCCCGGAACTCCGGCCTCCAGGAATAGGCAGAAAGGGTGACGGTCCGGAATCCGCCGGAACGGCATGTTCCGCAAGCCGTGCGACGGACGCGGCGCCCTGCCCCGTAGAGCAGACATAGGCGGACGTCTGCGGGGAGGGGAACAGGGAGTGGCAGGGCAGGGAGTCAGAACCGCCAGAGGTACGGCGGCCCGGCGGTGGCACTGGTGGCACTGACCGCGTCACAGGCGCCGGGGGCGGTCCCGGCACGGGTCTCGGCGTCGGTGGCGGGGCAGCCGCCCGCGCAGCACGGTCCGAGCGTGTCCGGCGACACCCCCTACCGCACCGAGCTGCCGCCGCTGCGGACCGCGAAGCGGGACGGCGTCGGAGCCCCGGTGGGGGTCGGTGCCGCCGTGCCCGCGAGCGCGGAGGGCGACGCGCCACTCTCCGTGATGTATGCCGCCCGAACTCCGGTGGTGGGTCGTGCTGCTGCCAAGCGCGCGTTTCGACGCGCGAGCGCGCCGGCGCTCGTCGGCGCGCAACAGCGGGAACGGGGTCCCGATCCCCCGGCGGCACGCACCCGCCCCTTCGCCCGCCGTCCCCTGTCACCTGCTTTTCTTCTGGTTCGGGGCGAGCGCGGGGTGTGCAGAGGGGGATGTCGGGCTGGCGACCACACGGATATGTGCGTGGTGACCTGCAAATATGCCGCCCATGGCCCGTAGGGCGCTGACAGCTGTCAGGGGGAGTGCGGGTGGGGATGTCGGCGGGGTTATCAGTCTGGTCGGCAGGGGGTGTTGCCGCATCGTGACCGTGGTCGGGGGTTTGTGGTCGCACGTGTGGTCGGGGTCGGCTGCTGCTCTGGTCGTACGCGGGGCGCCGGGTACGGCGGTGCCCCCTGCGCACGAAGGGGAGGCCGACGATGAGTGCTCTGTCAGGCACTCGGCTTGTCGGTGGATGCGGATTCCTTACCGGACTCCGCAGGCTGCTGGGTGAAGACCACGAGGTGCCAGATGCCCTTCTCCCGCGTCACGGTGAAGATGTCCCGCATGGGCTTTCCTGCGTTGTCCTCGGCCATCAGGCGGGCCGAGCCGGTGTCCGGGCCCATGTCGTGCTCGACCTGCACGTCCTTGATCTCCCACCCCCGCCCGCCCTTGTCCGCGAGGATCTGCTCGGCCTCGTGCCTGGACCACTTCTCGTCCTTCACGCCCCCGACTTCGATCAGTCCGTCGGCGCTGCGGGAGTTCAGGGCGTTCACGTACGCCACGACGGCCTCGCGGGCCCCGTCGGACGATGCCGAGGCCGAGGGGGTCGAAGGGCTTGAGGACTTGGCCTCGTCATCACCGGACGAGCAGCCGGATGCGAAGGCAAGAGCGGCCAGAGCGGCCGGCACAGCCAGAAGATGTCGACGCTCCACAGCGCACTCCTATGTGGTTCCTGTGAGGGGGATCAGCAGCCTGTCAGGTGCGGTGCGCGTACCACCAGGCACGCGGGTGGTCCGAGAGGAGCTTCTTCAGGCTTTTGTTGTGGGTGTCGCTGGTGTGGTACGTCAGGTAGGGGGTGCCCCGGTACTTCTTCGTGACGATCATCGTGTGGTCGATGTTGTTGTCGCGGCCCCAGTCGGCCTGGAGCACATCCGACTTGGCCATCTTCCACACGTTGTCGAGGATCTTGGTCCGCTTCGAGTGCTTCTTCGCGAACCAGTACCAGTTCTCCGCAGCCGCCCAGGTGTAGCTGGTGGTCCACGTCGTCGGTCCGTAGAACCAGTACTTGTTGCTGGGCCGCTGGATGATCGCGCCGCCCTTGGGGCCCCAGCCGCCGGCATGCATCGCCTGGGAGATGAAGTTGGTGCAGTCGGTGCCGTACGTGCGCCAGGCGCTGTTGTGGTGGTCCCAGTACTTGTCCGCGTAGGCCACCATCTTGCCGTAGCTGTAGCCCCTGACCTCCCGCTTGTCGCCGGAGTCGTCGCTGTTGTCGGGAAGCGGAGCGGTGCCAGACGCGGCGTCCTTGCTTCCCTCGTCCTCTTCCGCCTTACCGCCCCCGTCATCGGCGCCGTCAACGGCGTCCACGTCTGACACCTGCGTGGTCGGCGTCGGGCCGCCCTTCGTGTCGGCCGTGTCGGACGACAGCAGCCAGGCACCGTCGGAGCCTTGGGTGAATTTCACGGTGTGCGGAACGGACACTTCCTCGTATTCCGGAGCACCGTCCGCGACCTCCTGCGGCGTGAACGGAAGGTGGAGGCGGGTGCGCTCGATGAGCTGAAGCGTTGCCGACTGGCCGGTGACGGAGGCGTCAGTCACCTCCACATCGACCTGCGCCTTCGTGTAGCCGCCGTCGACTTCCTTGTACCGCTTGCCCTTCTCCACCAGTGCGGCGAGATCATCCTGCACCTGCGCGGTCATGGAGCGCGTGGCCCGGACGCGGGCAGTCGCGGATCTGGCCGTCGGACGAGTCGTCGTCAGCATGTCGGCCCGCTGCTGCAGATAGCCTTCGGCGAGCTGGGTGAGTGCGGTGGAGTCGGCGTTCGCCGACGAAGCCGCTGCCGGAGAGGCAGGCTGGGCGTCCGCCGGGGTGCCGGTGAGCACAAGCATCGCCGCTGTGGCTGAGGCCGCGGCTCCGACGAGGACACGTCTGTGATGCGCAATGCGCATGAAACCCCCTTGATCACGGCTGACTGGTCGGGTCAGCCCGCAGATCAAGAGGGCCCATTCGAACATCGCGTTCCGAGTGACGCATTCCTGATCCCGGAATGTCCGATTCCTGATCAAGGAAGGAGCTGCGTCACCAGCCTGCGCACCGCAGAGGCAACCGGAGGGAACCGTGATCGCAGCACCAGCCTGCGGTCCAGGCCAGGGCCGTAATGGCAGACGAGTCGGGCTGTACGCCGGGTTCTGTCACCCGGTCGCCTCGCGGCGGCCGGGGAGACGGCCATCCATCTAGGACCGGCGTTGCCGCCGGTCTCGTGCGGTCTACCCGCGGACTCGGGCGGGCAGCCCTCGAACGTCCGCGCAGGGACACCGGGGTGTCCCCTCTTGACCTTGCTCCGGGTGGGGTTTACCTAGCTGCCCAGGTCACCCTGGGCACTGGTGGTCTCTTACACCACCGTTTCACCCTTACCGAGGACCGAGATCCCCGGCGGTCTGCTTTCTGTGGCACTGTCCCGCGAGTCGCCTCGGGTGGCCGTTAGCCACCACCCTGCCCTGTGGAGCCCGGACGTTCCTCGGGAAGCCCCCTAAGGGGACTCCACGCGGCCGTCCGCCCGGCTCGTCTGCCGTGTCGACCATGGTACCGGGCGAGCGTCCCTCCCCGGCCCATCGGTCGTTCCGCCGCGAGGTCCATCGCTCACTCCGCCCCGAGGCGCATCGCTCGTTTCGGCGCGAGGTCCATCGCTCGTTTCGGCGCGAGGTCCATCCGTCGTTCCGGCGCGACGGTCATCGCCCTTCCCGTCGCTCCGTCCCGCCTTCGTCCCCCCGCTCGTCGCCAGTACCGAGCCCGCCAGGATGAGCGCGAAGGCCGACAGGACGCCTGCCGTGAGGGGCTCGTCCAGGAAGATCGCGCCGGCCGCCACCGCGACCGCCGGATTGACGTACGTGAAGACCGTCGCGCGCGTCGGGCCCACCTCCTTGATCAGTTCCAGGAAGGCCACGAAGGCGACCGCCGTGCACAGGACGCCCAGGGCGGCGAGGGCCGTGAGGGCCTCGGCGGAGGGCAGCGACGCCGGGCGGGTCAGGGCCGCCGCCGGGGCGTAGACCAGGGCCGCGAGGGTCAGGCAGGCCGTGGTGAGGTGGAGGGACGGGACGTTCTTGAGCCACTTCGCGGCGATCAGAGGGGCCGTCGCGTAGCCGAGGACTGTCAGTAGGACCTCCAGCAGGGAGCGGGCGTCGCCGCCTGTCAGGTGCGGGACCGTGAGGGTCGCCACGCCGGCCAGGCCCAGGATCAGGCCGGTCAGGCGGCGGACTCCGAGGTGTTCCGTGGCGCCGAAGAAGCGGGACAGAACCACCCCGACTATCGGCACGCCCGCTATCAGCAGGCCCGCCGTCGAGCTGGACAGGTGGCGTTCGGCGTCCGTCAAGGTCCACCAAGGGCCGATGATCTCTATGCACGCGAAGGCCAGCAGGGGGCGCCAGTACGTCCGTATCGTCCGGGGCAGGCTGCCCTGGCGGAGCGCGAAGGGGAGCAGGAGGGCCGCTGCCAGCGCGCAGCGCGTGAACACCACCATGGACGGGGAGACCTCGTCCACCGCCACCTTGATCATCAAGTAGGGGACGCCCCAGATCACGCTCATCAGGGCGAACAGGAACCAGCCGCGTGCAGTCATGCGGAGAGTTTCGGCCCCCTCACCGTCCGCTGTCTTGAACGCTGTTGCGGTACGCCGCCGGGGTCACCCCGAGCACCCGGCGGAACCAGCGCGTGAGGTGTGCCTGGTCCGCGAAGCCGACCAGGCCGGCGACCTCGGCCGGGCGCAGGCCGGTCTCCAGCAGACCGCGGGCCCGGGTCACCCGGTGCTGGGCCAGCCAGGCGTACGGCGGTATCCCCATCGTCGTACGGAAGGCGCGCAGGAGCTGGTAGCGGGAGAGGCCTAGGTCGGTGGCGAGGGACGCGAGGGAGGGCGGGGCCGTGAGCTCGTCGGCGAGGCGGTCGCGGACCGCCCGCGCTATGTGGTCGGCGCCCGCGACCGTGTCGTCCGTCGCCCGCGCGGTGGAGTGGCGGCGGGTGAGGGCCGTCATCAGCCATGGGATGCGGGACTCGGCCTCCAGGGGGTCGGGGCAGGCGGCGAGTTCGGCGTGGGTCAGGCGCAGGGCGTCGGAGAGCTGGGGGTCGTCGAGGAGCGGCTCGTGGAAGTGCGGAACGCCCGTGCCCAGGGTGCCGTCCGTCAGCAGGGACGGCTCGGCGTACAGGGCGCGGTAGGCGTAGCCGCCGGACTCGCCGGGGCCGCCGGTGTGCATCTCGCCCGGTGCCAGTACGACGATGGAGCCGAGGCCGGGACGGAGGTGGCCGCCCCGGTAGTCGATGATCTCGCTGCCGCCGACGCAGACGCCGATCGTGAACTCGTCATGGGCGTGCGGGGCGTAGACGTGCCGGTCGAAGCGGGCGGTGAGCAGGTCCAGGGGCGGGCCGTCCCGGCCCAGCCGCGCTCTGGTCCACAGCGCCTGTTCACCCACGTCGCACCTCCCGGCCACTCCCGGAAGGTGCAACGCCAGGAGCGTCAGAGAAAGTCCGCCGTGTCCAGGTCGAAGCCGAACGGTTCCGGGAGGGCGAGCGATTTACCGAAGGGGCGTGTGCAGTGCTGTCGGTAGTCGCCATCCTCGGGCGCGCTGAAGAGGGTCACCTGCGAGGTGTCCCGGTCGGCCAGCAGGTAGAAGGGGATGCCACCGCGGGCGTAGCAACGACGTTTGGCCTCGCGGTCGGCCTTCGGCTTGGTCGATGTCACCTCCAGCACCATGACGACGCCTTCGCAGGGCATCCAGGAATTGGCGCCGCCGAACAAGTCCGCATCGACGGGTGCGAAGGTGGCATCCGGGATCACGTGGTCCATCGGCCAGTCCACCGCACTCTTCACCGTGAGTCCCTTGTTCCCGGAGAAGTCCATGTCCGTCTTGGATCGCTTGATCACCTGCCTCACGATCCGGCTGATGTACTTCTCGTGATCCCCGTCCGGCGGCGGCGTCACGACGATCTCCCCCTCGATCAACTCGGCCCGGAAACCCTCCGGCGTGTCCAGGGCGAGAAAGCCCTCCAGCAGGACCTCTTCCTGCGTGAGCGGCTCGTGGGCCATGGCAGTCATGTCACGCCCCTCCTTCTGTCGCCCGTCAGACTGGGACATCGGAAGATCACCTGTCCGAGAGATCGGAAACCGTTCCCTCGATCGTGGCACACGGAACGGACGATCGTCAGGCAAGCAAGCCGGCGCTTGACCTTGCCGCAACGTCAACGTCTCTACTGGTGCCATGCGGATCGGAGAACTCGCCGCCGCGGTCGGTGTCACCACTCGGACCGTGCGGCACTACCACCATCAGGGGCTGCTGCCCGAGCCGGAGCGGCGGGCGAACGGGTATCGGGCGTACACGCTGCGGCATGCCGTCGTGCTGGCGCGGATCCGGCGGCTGACGGAGCTGGGGCTGGGGCTCGCGGAGGTGCGGGACGTGCTCGCCGAGGACGCCGGGAAGGATCTCGCCGAGGTGCTCAGCGAGCTGGACGAGGATCTCGCGCGGCAGGAGGCGGCGATCCGGGAGCGGCGGCAGCGGCTGCGGACGCTGCTGGAGACCGAGGGCGCGGTGACCGCCGAGGGGCCCGTGTCGCCGCAGCTCGCGGCGCTCTTCCGGGACATGGGGCAGGTCTCCGATTCGCCCATGGCCGTGAAGGACCGGGAGATGCTCGCGCTGATCGAGACCACGGCCGGCGCCGAGGGTCGGGACCAGCTCGTGGGCGCGTTCGAGAAGGCGTTCACCCGGCCGGGCGCGAAGGAGCAGGTCCTCGCGGCCTACGCGCTGCTCGACGACCTCGCCGATGCCGACCCCGCCGACCCGCGCGTGGACGACGCGGCCCGCGCCCTGGTCGACTGCCTCGCCCCCGACCTGCTGCCCGAGAAGCTGGACGTCGACCCCGACAGCAGCTTCCTGCGTGCCTTCTACGCCGATTTCGCCCCGGCCCAGGCGGCGGCCATCCGCCGCACCCTGCACCTCCTCATCGAAACGGAAGGAGACGGGCCTTGATGGGGACCGTACTCGTTCTCGTCCGGCACGAGCTGCGGCTGCTGGTCAGCCTCTGGCTCTGGGCGGCCCGGCGCCGGCACGGGACAGGGGAAGGAGCCGCCTTCGGGTACGCGCGCGGCCAGGGCACCATGCTGCTGGGATTCGGGTTCGTGATCGTGATCGAGTCGATCATGATGTCCGTGCTGCTGCGCAACCATCCGGCGGTGCAGCGGACGTGGTTCACGGTGGACGTGTACACCCTGGTGCTCGTCGTCGGGATGCACGCCGCCTCCGTCGTACGGCCGCACGTCCTCGACGACCGCGTCCTGCGCGTGCGGCGTGCCGCGCACGTCGATCTGCGCATACCGCTGGAGACGATCGCCGGGGCCCGGCGCGAGCTGCGCACCACCCATGAGCGGGCCGAGGGCGAGCTGAACCTCGCCATCGGCTCGCAGACCACCGTGACGCTCGAACTCACCGAGCCCGTCGCCTACTTCACCTTCCTCGGGCGTCGTCAGGACATCCGGCTCGTGCGCTTCCACGCCGACGACGCCAGCGGCCTCGTCAAGGCGATCATGCTGGCTCGAAGCGCACCTTCGCCGATCCCGGATCCGACTGGGTGAGCCGGACCCTGATCCGCTCCCCCAGCGGCAGGCGCTCCCCGTCCGTGTTCTCGATCCGGCCGATGATCGCCGGGGCCTCCAACTGCACGGTCCCGACGGCGGGCCGGCGCTCCTCCACCTCCACCACGCAGCCGTCGAAGACCTCCCCCACCCGGTCCTTCAGCAGCGCCGCCTCCACGATGTCCAGGCATTCGCGCTCGACCGTGCCCGCGCGCCGGCTGCCCTCGGCCATCCGGGCCGGCAACGCGTCCAGGGCGGCCGCCACCCACTCGGGCACCGGCCGGCCGGCGGCGGCCGCGAGGCAGATCTCGGACACGTACCGGTCGACGAGGCGGCGCAGCGGGGCCGTGCAGTGGGCGTAGGGGGCGGCCACGGCGGAGTGGGTGGTGATGGGCGGGAGGGCGCCGTCGCGGAACACCGTGTAGCCGGCGCCGCGCAGCAGGGTCGTGCACTCCTGGAGGAAGGCCGCGTGGCGGGGGCGGTGCGGGTCGAGGGAGCGGACGAGGTCGGCGTACGACACGTGGTGCGGCCAGTCGATGTGCAGGGCGTGGGCGGTGTGGCGCAGGCGGCCGACCGCGCCGTCGGGGGCGGCGGGGAGGGTCCGCAGGACGCCGGTGCCGAGGGACAGCATCAGGTCCGCGGCGGCCATGCCGGTGAGCAGGGAGATCTGGGAGTTCCAGCCGTCGGCGGGCAGTGGGGCGCGGTAGGCGAGCTCGTAGGTGTGATCGCGTGCGACGATCTCCTGCTCGGGCACGGCGAGCGAGATCCCGCCCCGCTCCACCTCCAGCTTCTCCCGCAGCCGCCCGATGTCCCGCAGCAGCGCCAGGGGCTCCTCGGCGGTCCCCGTGTCGATCCGCTTCTGGACGCCCGCGTAGTCCAGCCTGGCCCGGCTGCGCACCAGGGCCCGGCGGACGTCGACGGCGACCGTACGGCCGTCCCCGTCGAGGTCGATCGTCCACAGCACGGCGGGCCGGTCCTGGTCCGGCAGCAGGCTGGCCGCGCCCTCGCTCAGCGACTCGGGGTGCAGCGGGACGCGCAGGTCAGGGAAGTAGAGGGTGGTCACCCGCCGGTGGGCCTCCTGGTCGAGCGGGCCGGACGGTACGACGAAGGCGGCGACGTCGGCGATGGCGTACCGGACGCGGTAGCCGCTGCCCTGCCGGGACAGGTGCATCGCCTGGTCGAGGTCGGTGGAGGCGGGCGGGTCGATGGTGAGGAAGGGGATGTCGGTGGCGTCGTGCGGGGGGAGGGCCGGGGCCTTGGCCGTCTCCTCGGCCTGCGCCAGCGCCTCGGGCGGGAAGCCGGCGGGGACGCCGAGCTCGTGGCGCAGGGCGGTGAGGGCGGCCCGGAGGGGGGCCTCGGGGGCGCCGGTCACCCGGATGTGGCGGCGGGGCATGTGTCGAGCGTAGGGCGAGGGCCGCCGGGTGGCACGCCGTACGCTGTGGCGGAGTTCGAGTGAGGGAGTACGTGTGCTTGTCCTGTTGCCGCCGTCCGAAGGCAAGGCCTCGTCCGGTCGTGGTGCGCCGCTGAAGCTGGAGTCGCTGTCCCTGCCGGGGCTGGGCGAGGCCCGGGAGGCGGTGCTGCGCGAGCTGGTCGAGCTGTGTGCCGGCGACGAGGACAAGGCGCGGGACGTGCTCGGGCTGAGCGAGGGCCTGCGGGGCGAGGTCGCGAAGAACGCCGGGCTGCCGACGGCGGGCGCGCGGCCGGCCGGGGAGATCTACACCGGGGTGCTGTACGACGCCCTGGACCTGGCCTCGCTCGACGCCACCGCCAAGAAGCGGGCCACTCGCTCGCTGCTCGTCTTCTCGGGGCTGTGGGGAGCCGTGCGTGTCAACGACCGCATCCCCTCCTACCGCTGCTCGATGGGCGTGAAGCTGCCCGGTCTCGGGGCGCTGGGCGCGCACTGGCGGGCGCCGATGGCGGAGGTGCTGCCGGAGGCGGCCGGGGACGGGCTGGTGCTGGATCTGCGGTCGTCGGCGTACGCGGCGGCGTGGAAGCCGAAGGGCGAGGTGGCCGGGCGGACGGCGTCGGTACGGGTGCTGCACGCGCCGACGCGGAAGGTCGTCAGCCACTTCAACAAGGCGACCAAGGGGCGGATCGTACGGAGCCTGCTGACGGCGGGTGCCGTGCCCCAGGGACCGGCGGAGCTGGTGGAGGCGCTGCGGGACCTCGGGTACGAGGTCGAGGTGGAGGCGCCGGCCCGGGCCGGGAAGCCGTGGACGCTGGACGTGCTGGTGACGGAGATCCACTGACCGGACCCTCATCATTGCAGCCTGCGCAACGCCCTTTGCACAGGCTGCATCTCGTGGGCAGGATGAGGCTATGACCTCAGTCCTGGATCTCGCGCCCGTCGTCCCCGTGGTCGTGGTCGACGACCCCTCCGACGCCGTACCGCTGGCCCGGGCGCTGGTCGCGGGCGGGCTGCCGGCGATCGAGGTGACGTTGCGGACGCCGGCCGCGCTGGAGGCGATCGGGGCCATCGCGGACGCGGTGCCGGACGCGGTGGTCGGCGCGGGCACGGTGATCACACCGGAGCAGGTGACGCGGGCGGTCGAGGCGGGGGCGGGTTTTCTGGTGAGCCCCGGCTGGACGGATCTGCTGCTGGAGGCCATGCGGGCGTCCGGGGTGCCGTATCTGCCCGGGGTGTCGACCACGTCCGAGGTGGTGGCGCTGCTGGAGCGCGGGGTGCGGGAGATGAAGTTCTTCCCGGCCGAGGCGGCGGGCGGCACCGCCTATCTCAAGTCGCTGAACGGACCGTTGCCGCAGGCCCGGTTCTGCCCCACCGGCGGGATCGGTCCGGCGACCGCGCCCGACTATCTCGCGCTGCCCAACGTCGGCTGTGTGGGCGGCAGTTGGATGCTTCCCGCGGACGCGATCGCGGCGCGGGACTGGGAGCGGGTCAAGGCGCTGGCGCGGGAGGCGGCAGCGCTCGGCGGCTCACGCGCGCAGGTGTGAGGTGTCGTTGAAGAGGCGCACGCTGGCGTTGCCGTCGGCGTAGTACGCGACCGCGGAGAGGGACGCCGCCGAGAGTTCCATCCGGAACAGGGACTCGGGCGGGGCGCCCAGGGCGAGCCGTACGAACGTCTTGATCGGCGTGACGTGGCTGACGAGGAGGACGGTGCGCCCCGCGTACGCCGCGACCAGCTTGTCTCGGGTGGCGGTGATCCGGGTCGCGGTCGCCGCGAAGCTCTCGCCGTCGCCGGTGGGACGGGCCTCGGGGTCGGCGAGCCAGGCGTTGAGGTCGTCGGCGTAGCGCTCGCGGACCTCGCCGAAGGTGAGGCCCTCCCAGGCGCCGAAGTCGGTCTCCCGCAGACCGTCGTCCACGGTCACGTCCAGGCCGAGGTGGGCGGCGACGATGCCGGCGGTCTCCCGGGTACGGGCGAGCGGTGAGGCCACGACGGCCTGGACGGTGCCGCGCCTGGCGAGGGCGGCGCCGACCCGCTCGGCCTGCTCGCGGCCGACGTCGGACAGCGACGGATCGGTTTCGCCGCTCCCGGAGAACCGCTTCTGGGGCGTGAGCGGCGTCTCCCCGTGCCGGAGCAGCACGAAGGTGGCGGGAGCACCCATGTCGGCCGGCCCCCAGCCGGAAGCCGGCGCGGCCACGCTCCGCGCGGCCCTGGCATCGGCTTCGGCCTTGACATCGGCCTCGGCCCTGACATCGGCCTCGGCCTTGACGGCCCCGCCGCCCGGACTCTCCGCCGCTCCGCGGCGGGAAGAAGTACCGGCGGACGCAGCAGCGTCCGCAGCCCGTCCCTCCGCCAGCGCCGCCCGCGCCCGGGCCGCGCCCGCGGCAGCGTCTCCGGGCGGGCCGGACGGCCGCGGCTCAGCCACCGCCCGGGCGGCCCGAGCGTCAGCCGCCTCCAGCTCCGCCGTGGAAGCCGACGCGCTCCACCGCTCGCCCCGCTTCCCGGCGTCCATCGCCTCGTTGGCCAGCCGGTCCGCGTGCTTGTTCTGCTCGCGGGGGATCCACTCGTACGTCACCTGCGGGGCCGGGAAGATCTTCGACGCCTCGAAGGCCAGGGGCTTCATGTCGGGGTGCTTGATCTTCCAGCGGCCCGACATCTGCTCGATGACCAGCTTGGAGTCCATGCGGACGTGCACGGTGGCCGTGGGGTCGAGTTCGCGCGCCGCGCGCAGGCCCGCGACGAGGCCGCGGTACTCGGCGACGTTGTTCGTGGCGACGCCGATGTACTCGGCCGCCTCGGCCAGCGTCTGCCCCGTCGCCGCGTCGATGACGACCGAGCCGTAGCCCGCGGGCCCCGGGTTGCCCCGTGACCCGCCGTCGGCCTCGACGATGAACTCCCGCACGATCAAAGCCCCTTACCCGAGCCCCTTGCCTACCGGGTCCTAGAGACCGGACTCCGCCGTACGCACCAGGATCCGGCGGCAGTTCTCGCAGCGCACCACCGTGTCGGGCGCCGCCGCGCGGACCTCGCTCAGCTCGGTGATGGCCAGCTCCTGGCGGCAGCCCTGGCAGGTGCGCTGGTACAGCTTGGCCGCACCGATGCCGCCCTGCTGCGCGCGCAGCTTGTCGTAGAGCTTGAGCAGGTCCGCGGGGACCGACCCGGCCATGACCTCGCGCTCCTTGGTGACCGTGGCGACCTCGCCGTCGATCTCCTCGAAGGAGGCGTCGCGGCGGGCGGTCGCGTCGTCGACCTTGCCCTGGACCGCGCCGACGCGCTCGGTCAGTTCGGCGACCCGCTCCTGCGCGGACTCGCGGCGCTCCATGACCTCCAGGACGACGTCCTCGAGAGCACCCTGCCGCTTGGCGAGGGAGGCGATCTCGTGCTGGAGGTTCTCCAGGTCCTTCGGGGAGGTGACGGCACCGGAGTCCAGGCGCTGCTGGTCGCGGGCGGCGCGCTGGCGCACCTGGTCCACGTCCTGCTCGGCCTTGGTCTGCTCGCGGGCGCAGTCGCTCTCCTCGGTCTGCGCGGCGACGAGCAGGTCGCGCAGCTGGGTGTGGTCCTTGGTCAGCGACTCGATCTCGGCGTGCTCGGGCAGCGACTTCCGGCGGTGCGCGAGCTGCTGGAGGCGGACGTCGAGGGCCTGGACGTCGAGAAGTCGGATCTGATCGGCCGGCGCGGCGTTCAGTTGGGGGCTCCCGTGGTTCTAGTGGGCGGGTTGGACGCCGCGTGGGCGGTCCAGGGGTCGGTGACCGTCTTCGAGACGTGGACGCGCAGGTCCCATCCGTTGCGGTCGGAGATCTCGTCGAGCTGGGTGGCGGCCAGCTCGCACCAGGGCCATTCGGTGGCCCAGTGCGCCGCGTCGAGCAGCGCGAGAGGACTGTGGGCGCGGGCCTCGGAGACCGGGTGGTGGCGCAGGTCCGCGGTGAGGAAGGCGTCGACACCGGCCGCGCGCACCTGGTCGAAGAGGCTGTCGCCGGAGCCGCCGCTGACGGCGATGGTGCGGACGGTCGCCTCGGGGTCGCCGGCGACGCGGATGCCCTGCGCGGTGGCGGGCAGCCGCTCGGCGGCGCGGGCGGCGAGTTCGCGGACGGTGAGCGGGTGGTCGAGCTCGCAGATCCGGCCCAGGCCCCGGCGCCCGGAGGGGTCCGCCGGGTCCGGCACCAGCGGGCCCACGACCCTGAGGTCCAGGGCGCCGGCCAGGGCGTCGCTGACTCCGGGGTCGGCGGTGTCGGCGTTGGTGTGCGCCACGTGCAGCGCGATGTCGTTCTTGATGAGGGTGTGCACGACGCGGCCCTTGAAGTGCGTCGCCGCGACCGTCGTCGTACCGCGAAGGTAGAGCGGGTGGTGGGTGACCAGCAGGTCGGCGTCCAGCTTCACCGCCTCGTCCACGATCTCCTGGACCGGGTCGACGGCGAACAGGACCCGGGAGACCTCCTGGTCGGGGTCGCCCACGACGGTGCCGACCGCGTCCCAGGACTCGGCCCGTTCGGCGGGCCACAGGTTCTCCAGCGCGGCGATGACTTCAGACAGACGGGGCACGAGGGCAAGGCTACCTGGCTGGTCCCCGCGGATGTACCGGTGCCGGAGCCGCTCGTCCGCCGCGCCGACCGCCCGCGCTCACGACCGGCCCGGCTCAGCACAAGCACCCGTGTTTCCTCAGGCGAATCGTTCCTCTGCCACCCCTTTGTGTGAAGCGGAACGTCCCTGGTGCCACGCCTGTGCGTGCGAAAACTAGCGTCGTGACCGGAGGTGACCGGACCATGACGGCCAGTGCGTCCCCCGAGCTCTCGACATCGTTCGAGGAGGAGGGATCCCCACCGCCCGTGGCGGAGCACGAGGGCGACGACGCGCCCCGGGCGGAGTGCGCCATCACGGCGGACGGTTCCTACGCCGCCCGTCTCGCCCTGGACGGCGACTGCTGGTTCCCCGAGCGCTGGACCCTGGACGGCCCCGAGCCCTACGCCGTGCCGCTGCCCGCCCATCAGCCGGAGGAGCCCGGCACCGAGGTACAGCCGATGGGCGACGGGCGGGTCCTCATCCGCCGGCCCACGGACGGACGGCACGTCTTCTCGCTGCTGTATCCGACCGGGCCCGGCACGGGAGAGCTGGCGCTGGGCGCGGTGCAGTGCCCGGAGGAGGGGACCCGGCTGCGGATGCTGCCCCCGGCGCCGGGCGGCGACAGGGCGTACGCCCTCGCGGTGGGCCGTCACTCCAGCGTGGTGTGGCTGGTGGCGGGCGGCGCCTTCGGGCCGGAGCAGGTCGCGCGGATCCCGGGGCGCTGTTCGGGCGGGGTGTGGCTGGACCGGGAGGGGCGGATGCTGGCCCTCGACCGGGAGTCGGAGGGCCGTACCAAGGCGGTGGTGGTCGATCTGGGGCGGGACGGCGAGGTGTCGCCGCTGCTGCAGATCGCGTCCGACAGCGACGACCGGGTGCTGCTCGCCGATCCGGACAGCGGGCTGCTGCTGGTCGGCTCGGACGCGCCCTCGCCCGGGCAGGAACGGTTGGGCTGGGGGGTGCTGGGCAGCTCGCTGCCGGTGCGCTTCCCGGAGTGCCTGCGGATGCCGGAGTGCGGGGTGACGCCGTTCGCGATCCAGCCGGGGCAGGTGCTGACGCCGGAGAGCTGCGGGGTGGCGCTGCGCATCGACGGGCCGCTCGCCGGCTGGGTCGCGGTGTGGCGGCCCGCCGAGCGGCAGCTGCGGCATCTCGCGGCGCCCGAGGGGTGGCTGGCGGGTGCCGGGCTGTGGACGCGGGAAGGGGTGCTGCAACTGCCGTACGCCACCCAGGAGGTGCCGTGCGGGGTGGCCCGGGTGGAGGCTGCGGGTGTGAGGGGCGCCGTGGACGCGGGGCCGGGGACGGCGGCGTCATCGGCGGCGGACGGGGAATCGGCCGCTTCGACGGGTGCGGAAACGGACGCTCCGGGTCCCGTCACACCCCGGCCCGTTCCGTTGCAGCAGGCGCCGTTGGGCGGTCTTGTAACGAAGTAGTGCCGGTTGGCGTGGCCGCCTGGATCCGGCCCGTGGTGGGCCGGTTAAACTCGCCCGGCTGTTAGAAGGATCATGTTTACGGGGTGAGTTTTCCGATGAGCAACGCCAGCACGACCCAGCCGGGGCCGGCCGACGTTCACGACGTACAGAAGGTCTCCGGTCACGGCAGGCACCGTGGTCAGGTCTCGGCCCAGGAAGGCGAGACGGCCCCCCGCGGCCGTCACCGCAAGCCGGCCGAGGAGAGCGAGACGGCAGTCTGACGCTGACGCCGCTCGGCCCCGCCCCCAGCATGAGGGGACGGGGCCGTTCGCGTACCTAGGTCCTTTTCAGTCCGAGGACTTCCGCCGCCGCGAACGTCTCCCCCGCCGGCTGCTGTGCGTAGTGCGCGCTCAGCAGCGCGTCGAGCTCGTCGTAGGTGAAGGTCTCCTGCTTGCTGTCGAACTTGGCGGCCACCCGCGGCCGTTCGACGATCGCGACCATGCCGCCGTGCACGACGAGCAGCTGTCCGTTGACGCGGGCGGCGGCCGGGGAGGCCAAGTAGCCGACGAGCGGGGCGACATGCTCGGGGGCGAGCGGGTCGAGGCCGTCCTCGGGTCGCTCCAGGCCCGCGAAGACGTCCTCGGTCATCCGGGTGCGGGCGCGCGGGCAGATGGCGTTGGCGGTGACGCCGTACTTGGCGAGCGCGAGGGCGGTGGAGGTGGTGAGGCCGACGATGCCGCCCTTGGCCGCCGCGTAGTTGGGCTGCCCGGCGGATCCGGCGAGGAACGCCTCCGAGGAGGTGTTCACGATCCGCCCGTACACCGCCCCTCCCGCCGCCTTGGAGCGCTCGCGCCAGTGCGCGGCGGCGAAGTGGGTCGTGTTGAAGTGGCCCTTGAGGTGGACCCGGATCACCGAGTCCCACTCCTCCTCGGTCATGGAGAAGACCATGCGGTCGCGCAGGATGCCCGCGTTGTTGACGAGGACGTCCAGTTTCCCGAACTCGGCGATCGCCAGCCGGACCAGTTCCCCGGCCTGCCGGAAGTCCGCCACGTCGCCGGTGTGCGACAGCGCCTTCCCGCCCGCCGCACGGATCTCGGCGGCGACCTCCTCCGCGGGTCCCGCGGACGCCTCGCCGGAACCGTCCCGGCCCGGCTGCCCGAAGTCGTTGACGACGACGGCGGCGCCGAGCCGGGCGAGTTCGAGCGCCTCGGCCCGCCCCAGGCCCCGGCCGGCCCCGGTCACGACGGCGGACAGCCCTTCCAGTGGCAACGACACGGAATACCCCCGTCAGATCTCGATGCAGGTGCGCAGCGCGGTGCCCGTGCGCATCTGGTCCAGGGCCTCGTTGATCTCGGCCAGCGGCACCCGGTGGGTGATCAGGCCCGCCAGGTCGATTCGGCCGGCCCGCCAGAGCGCGATCGTCCGCTCGTAGGAGCGCAGCACGTCGCCGCCGCCGTACAGGGACGGCAGGATGCGCTTCTCGTCGAAGAACAGCTCGAACATGTTGAGCTGGAGGAAGTCGTCCATGGCGCCGGCGCCCACGACGACGAGGGTGCCGCCGCGCCGGGTGTTCTCGTAGGCGGTGCGGGCGGTGGCGGACCTGCCGACGACCTCGAAGACGTAGTCGAAGCCCTCGCCCGCGGTGACCTGCTGTTTGGCGTCGGCCAGCTCGTCCGGGGAGACGGCCCTGGTGGCGCCGAACTTCAGCGCGGCCTCGCGGCGGGAGGCGACCGGGTCGACGGCGACGATCTCGGCGGCACCCTTGAGCCGGGCGCCCTGGATCGCGGAGATGCCGACGCCACCGCAGCCGATGACGGCGACCGACGCACCGGCCTCCAGGTCGGCGGTGTTGAGGGCCGCGCCGAGCCCGGTGGTGACACCGCAGCCGATCAGGGCGGCGATGTCGAAGGGCACGTCGTCGGGGATCGGCACCGCGCAGCCCGCGTCGACGACGACCTCCTCGGTGAAGGTGCCGGTGCCGGCGAAGCCGAACAGGTCACCGCCGGGGCGCTTGAAGTTGGGGGTGCCGGCGTTCATGAACCCGGCCAGGCACAGCTCGGTCTGGCCGCGCCTGCACGCGGGGCAGGCGCCGCAGGCGGGCAGCCAGCACAGCACGACCCGGTCACCGGGCTTCAGGTTCCGTACGCCCTCCCCGACGTCGAGGATCTCGCCGGCGCCCTCGTGTCCGGGGACGAAGGGCGCGGGCTGGGGCAGGACGCCGTTCATCGCGGACAGGTCGGAGTGACACAGTCCGGTGGCCCGCACCCGGACCCTGACCTTCCCGGGGCCGAAGCCCACCGCCTCGACGTCGTCGAGGACCTCCAGCTTGTCCTGGCCGATCTCGTGCAGTACGGCTGCGCGCATGGTGCGGCTCCCCTCCAGGGCGTACGGGCTCAGGTGTGTTCGACGACGGTGTCGGCGAGGACGGGCGCGTCGTCACGCTCGACCGCGCTCACGGCGACCCGCACCGAGCCCTCCCCGGGCCACATGCGGATCCGCAGGGTCTCCCCCGGGTACACGACCCCGGCGAACCGGGTGACGTACGAGCGCACCCTGGTCACATCGCCGCCGAGCAGCGTGTCGACGACCGCCTTGAGGGTCATGCCGTAGGTGCACAGGCCGTGCAGGATGGGCCGCTCGAAGCCGGCGACCTTGGCGAACTCCGGGTCGGCGTGCAGCGGGTTCCAGTCGCCGGACAGGCGGTACAGCAGGGCCTGGTCCTCGCGGACGGTGCGCTCGACGGTCCGCTCCGGGTCGCCGGCGGGCGGTTCGAGGCGTGCCGAGGGGCCCCGGTCGCCGCCCCAGCCGCCCTCCCCCTTGATGAAGATCTGGGAGTCGTTCGTCCACAACGGCCCGTCGGCGTCGGCCACTTCGGTGCGCAGCACCAGCACGGCGGCCTTGCCCTTGTCGTGGATCGCGGCGATCCGGTTGGTCGCGGTGGCGGTGCCCGTGGCGGGGATGGGCCGGTGCAGCACGATGCTCTGGCCGCCGTGCAGGACGCGGGCGAGGTCGACCTCAATGCCGGGCATGGACAGGCCGCTGATCACGCCGGGCGCTCCGGAGCCGGCGACGGTGGCGAAGCTCGGCAGGACGTGCAGCCGTGACTCCAGGGTGTAGCGCAGTTCGTCGGGGTCGGTGGCGGGCAGGCCGGCGCCGATGCCGAGGTGGTAGAGCTGGACGTCCTTGGAGTTCCAGGAGATCTCGCCGGTCCGGGGTTCGGCGGCGAGGGCCTTGGCTGCGTCGATGGGCATAGGGCTCCTGACATTCGGCGGAGTTCCTGCGAGGGCGGAGCAAGACCTCGGTACGGCCGTCCGCACCGTCGGCCGCACCGAGGTCGTCACGGGCCGTTCTAGAACGCGTTCCAGTCCGGCGACCTCTGTATAGCCGAGCACACCGCAGTTGTGAAGGCTCCTGACGCTGCATCAGATCCGGTTCGCCGGATCGGGCCGCGGTGACATTTGTCCTGCCCTATCGCGTACGTGCGCCACTGCCGCGCGGCGCCGCGCGTCCGTACCGTCGGTGTCATCGGTTCTCACCCGACAGGGGGCAGGGGCATGGCCTGGTTGCGCAAGACCCGCGGGACCTCGTGCGAGACGTTCAGGGACGAGCGGAGCCCCAACGGCTACAGCCTGCTGCCCTGGCTGCTGATGGGCATGGGCGCCTTCTCCAACCTGTTCCAGGGAGAGACCCCGGACCCGTGGATCGGCGGCCTCGGACTGCTCACCTTCAACTCGCTCTACGTCTACGTGTCCTTCCGCTCCTTCGTGAAGGAGACCCGCGAGGCGACCTCGACCCGGGTGGCGCTGACGCTGCTGGGCGTGGTCACCTGCGCGCTGGCGCTCGCGTACGGCGGCAACTGGCTGCTGTTCTTCCCGCTGCTCGGGCTGGCCACGGGCGCGGCCGTGCGGATGCCGGGGCTGCGTCCGGTCGGCCTGGTCGTGGGGGTGGTGGCGGGGGCGGTCTCCGTCTTCCACGACGGCTGGGGCGGCCTCGACATCGCGTACGCCACCTGGATCTCGACGATGGTGACGGCGGCGATCCTGTCCCTGTCGGAGGCGGTACGGCAGCTGCGCACGGCCCGCGAGGAACTGGCCCGGCGGGCCGTGGAGGAGGAACGGCTGCGGTTCTCCCGTGACCTGCACGACCTGCTCGGCCACACCCTGTCGGTGATCGTGGTGAAGTCGGAGGCGGCGCGGCGACTGGCCGCCGGGGACGTGGCGGCGGCGCAGGCCCAGCTCAACGACATCGAGGCGGTGGGCCGTCAGGCGCTCACCGAGATCCGCGAGGCCGTCAGCGGATACCGGCAGGGCAGTCTGAGCGACGAGCTGGACCGCGCGGTCTCGGCGCTGCGGGCCGCCCGCATCGAGCCCGTCGTACGCCGCTCGGGTCCGCCGCTCGTACCGCAGACCGAGGCGCTGCTGGGCTGGGTGGTGCGGGAGGCGGTCACGAATGTCGTCCGGCACAGCGGCGCGCGGCAGTGCGAGATCGTCGTGGCGGGCAGCGGTGGGGAACGGGTGCGGTTGACGGTGACCGACGACGGGTGCGGCGTCGAGCGGGCCGCGGGGGCGGAGCGGGCGGGGGCCGTCGGTGGCACGGGTCTGAAGGGCCTGACGGAACGCCTGACCACGGCCGGCGGCACCCTCACGGCTGGCCCGGGGCCACGCCAGGGGTTCGTGGTGACGGCGGAACTGCCGGTGGAGGTCGGAGGCTTGCCGACCCAACGGGCGGGAGTGGCCGTCGGCGGGGTGGTGGGGTGAGTGAGCCGGGG
>NZ_JBIDDQ010000039.1:0-66249 GCF_043195415.1 Streptomyces sp. Y7 | reverse complement strand
CGCCACGAAGCCCGCCAAGCGCTCCGGCGGCCCGAGCCCCCTGCCCCGCTCCCGCGCCACCCGCCTCGTCATCCCCTACATCAGCGTCGACTCCCCGCTGATGGACCTGCGCCTCGACAGCGAGCGGCGCCTGCCCGCGCCCCCGGAGGAGGAGCCCAACCTGGTCGGCTGGTACGCGGACGGACCCTCGCCGGGGGAGCAGGGCACCGCCATCGCCGTGGGCCACCTCGACACCGACACCGGACCCGCCGTCTTCGGCGGCCTCGGCGAACTGAAGCGCGGCAAGCGCATCGAGGTCCGGCGCGCCGACGGACGGACCGCCGTCTACTCCGTCGACGCCATCAAGACGTACCAGAAGGACAAGTTCCCCAACCGCGAGGTGTACGGCCCCCGGTCCCGCCCCGAGCTGCGCCTGATCACCTGCGGCGGCAACTACAACCGCCGGACCGGCTACACCGGAAACGTCGTCGTCTACGCCCATCTCACCGCCACGCGTGAGCCGAAGGGCGCCGGCCGGCGCTGAATCCGGCCGTCCGTTTGCCCGCCTGATGGACAGCGCCGCCCGATTCGGGCCGTTCCCTTCCCCCCGCCGCACACATTCCGTTAACTTCCGTGACTCATACGCCCCGTGCGACCCGCGCGAGGCGTTCGACCGCGGAGCGCCGGGGCCCGTCCGGCGGAGCGCGTGCCGGACCGTGCGTACCCGGACCCGGCATGCCGGACGGCCCCCGGTGCCTGAATGAGCCCCCGGGGGCATCCGTCATGACACGCGCCATCTCCCTGCACGACGTGAGCAAGTCCTACACGCGGGGCACCCGTGTCGTGGACCGGCTCTCGCTGGACATCGAGCCCGGTGAGTTCCTGGTGCTGCTCGGGCCCTCCGGCTGCGGCAAGTCCACCGTGCTCAGGATGATCGCCGGTCTGGAGGAGATAGACGAGGGCGAACTGCTCCTGGACGGCGAGTGGGCCAACGACCTGCTGCCGGCCGACCGGCGCATCGCGATGGTCTTCCAGAACTTCGCCCTCTACCCGAGCATGACCAGCCGCGACAACATCGGGTTCCCGCTGCGCATCGAGACGCCGGGCGAGGACCCCCGTACGCGCGTGGACGCCACCGCCCGCATGCTGGGCATCGAGGACCTGCTCGACCGCTTCCCCGCTCAGCTCTCCGGCGGCGAGCGCCAGCGCGTCGCCATGGGCCGGGCCATCGCCCGCCACCCCTCCGCGTTCCTCATGGACGAGCCGCTGTCCAACCTCGACGCCAAGCTCCGCAACCACCTGCGCGCCGAGATCTCCGGCCTCACCCGCAAGCTCGGCGTCACCACGGTCTACGTCACCCACGACCAGGCCGAGGCGATGTCGCTGGGCGACCGGGTCGCCGTCCTGCGCGGCGGCGTCCTGCAGCAGGTCGGCACGCCCCGCTCGGTCTACTCGCTGCCGCGCAATGTCTTCGTGGCCGCGTTCATCGGCATCCCCCGCATCAACCTGCTGCGCGGTGTCGTGCGGGCCCCGCTGGACGGCGCGATGACCATCAGCCTGGGCAAGCAGTACCTCCGGCTGCCCGAACCCCTGTGCCTGGACCACCAGTTGCTGCGGGTGCAGCAGGGACGCGAGGTCATCGTGGGCCTGCGTTCGGAGGCCGTCCGTATCGCCGAGCCCGCCAGTGCCCGTCCCGGCGAGGTGCACATCACCGGCCTGGTCGAGCATGTGGAGTTCCAGGGCCACGAGGTCCTCGTCCACTTCAACACCGGCTCCCGGCCCGCCGTGGTGCCCGACCTGGAGGCCCCGCGTCCGGTTCCGCCCGTGCGGCGCCGGCGCCGGGACTCCGGCTCGGTGCTGGAGCGGCTGCGCAACCGCGCGGGCGCCCTGCGCGCCGGGCCCGTGGTGGCACTGGAGCACCCGGCCGACGACGCCCACGACCCCGCGCCGCCCGAAGGCCGCCTCCCCGGCGACCTCATCGTGCGCACCACACCCGACTTCGACCTCCGGCACGGCATGCACGTCCCGCTCCTGGTCGACCTCGCCCATCTGTTCGTCTTCGACCAGCACGGCGACCGCATCTGCCCGGCCCCGGCGCGACTGCCGGATCTGGAGGAATGACGCACCCCGGACATAGGTAGTCATGGGTGCATGAACGTGCAACTCACCCGAACTCGGGCTTCCTTGGCGGTCGCCGGTCTGCTGCTGGCCGTCGGCGCCCCGACCGCGTACGCCACCCTCGACGACACCGCCGCCGCGGTGCCGGCGCGCGGAGAGCCGTACATCGAGACCCGGTTGTTCTTCGGTACCGCACGCCCCGACGGCGGTCCGGCCGTCACCGACCGGCAGTTCATGGACTTCGTCGACGAGGAGGTGACGCCCGATTTCCCGGACGGGCTGACCGTGCAGAGCGGGCGCGGCCAGTGGCGGGACGGCGGCGGGACGATCGAGAAGGAGACGTCGTACGAGCTGATCCTGCTCTACCCCGAGGTGCGGGCGCAGGACAGTGACCGCAGGATCGAGGAGATCCGCGGCGCCTATGAGAAGGCGTTCGGGCAGGAGGCCGTGGGGAGGGTGGACGACCGGGCGCGGGTCGACTTCTGATGTCATGGGGTCCGGCTGATCGGCCGGGGTGTCTGGCGCGCAAAAACTATCGCCGCTAGTTTATGAGCCCGGCGACCACAGCCGGACGACGATGCGCCCCGCCCGGGAGGAAGCGTGATGAAGGCACACGACGGCATGTACATCGACGGCGCGTGGCGCCCCGCCGCGAGCGGGGACGTGATCGAGGTCGTGAACCCGGCCGACGAGCAGGTGATCGGGCGGGTCCCGGCCGGCACCGCCGTCGACGTCGACACCGCCGTACGGGCCGCCCGCGCCGCCTTCCCGGGCTGGGCCGCGACCCCGCCCGCCGAACGGGCCGCACGGCTGGCCGCCCTCCGGGACGTCCTGATGGCCCGCAAGGACGAGATCGCCGAGACGGTCACCGCCGAACTCGGCTCGCCCCTGAAGTTCTCCGAGGCCGTCCAGACGGGCGCGCCGATCGGGGTCGCGGGCTCGTACGCGGAACTGGCCGCGACGTACGCCTTCGAGGAGCGGGTCGGCAACTCGACCGTGTACCTGGAGCCCCTCGGCGTGGTCGGCGCGATCACGCCCTGGAACTACCCGCTGCACCAGATCGTCGCCAAGGTCGCCGCGGCGCTGGCGGCGGGCTGCACGGTGGTCCTGAAGCCCGCCGAGGACACCCCGCTGGTCGCCCAGCTCTTCGCCGAGGCGGTCCACGAGGCCGGCGTCCCCGCGGGCGTCTTCAACCTGGTCACCGGCCTCGGCCCGGTCGCGGGCCAGGCGCTCGCCGAGCATCCGGACGTCGACCTGGTCTCCTTCACCGGCTCCACGGCCGTCGGCCGGCAGATCGCCGCGGTGGCCGGAGCGGCGATCAAGAAGGTCGCCCTGGAGCTGGGCGGCAAGTCCGCCAACGTCATCCTGCCGAGCGCCGACCTGGCCAAGGCGGTCAACGTCGGTGTCGCCAACGTGATGTCCAACTCCGGCCAGACGTGCAGCGCCTGGACGCGGATGCTGGTCCACCGCGACCAGTACGACGAGGCCGTGGAGCTCGCCGCGACCGCCGCCGCGAAGTACGGCGAGCGCATCGGCCCGGTGGTCAGCGCCAAGCAGCAGGCGCGGGTGCTCGGCTACGTCGAGAAGGGCGTCGCCGAGGGTGCGCGGCTGGTCGCGGGCGGCACCGAGGCGCCGCGCGAGCAGGGCTACTTCGTCAGCCCCACCGTCTTCGCCGACGTCACCCCCGAGATGACCATCGCCCAGGAGGAGATCTTCGGCCCGGTCCTGTCGATCCTGCGCTACGACGACGAGGAGGACGCCCTGCGCATCGCCAACGGCACCGTCTACGGCCTCGCCGGCGCCGTGTGGGCCGGCGAGGAGGCGGAGGCGGTCGCCTTCGCGCGTCGGATGGACACCGGGCAGGTCGACATCAACGGCGGCCGCTTCAACGTCCGCGCCCCCTTCGGCGGCTACAAGCAGTCGGGTGTGGGCCGCGAGCTGGGCGCACACGGCCTGGCCGAGTACCTCCAGACCAAGTCCCTGCAGTTCTGAGGAGCCCGCACATGGTTCGCGCCGCCGTCCTGCCCGCCATCGGTGCCCCGCTGGAGGTCACCGACATCGAACTGCCCGACCCCGGTCCCGGCCGGGTCCGCGTCCGCCTGGCCGCCGCCGGGGTCTGCCACTCCGACCTGTCCCTGTCCGACGGCACCATGCGCGTCCCCGTCCCCGCGGTCCTCGGCCACGAGGGCGCCGGCACGGTGGTGGCCGTCGGGGAGGGCGTCACGACCTTCCGGCCCGGCGACGGCGTCGTCCTCAACTGGGCGCCCTCGTGCGGTAGTTGTCACGCCTGCGGGCTCGGCGAGGTCTGGCTGTGCGCCAACGCGCTGAACGGCGCCGCCGACGTCTACGCCCGCACCGCAGCGGGCACCGACCTGCACCCCGGTCTGAACGTCGCCGCGTTCGCCGAGGAGACGGTCGTCCCGGCCGGCTGCCTGCTGCCGCTCCCGGACGGCGTCCCGCTCACCGACGCCGCCCTGCTGGGCTGCGCCGTCCTCACCGGCTACGGCGCCGTGCACCACTCGGCACGGGTGCGGGAGGGGGAGACGGTCGCCGTGTTCGGCGTCGGCGGGGTCGGCCTGGCCGCCCTCCAGGCCGCCAGGATCGCGGGCGCCGCGAAGATCGTCGCCGTCGACGTCTCCCCGGAGAAGGAGGAACTGGCGCGCGCTGCGGGAGCCACCGACTATGTGATCGCCTCCGAGAACACCGCCCGCGAGATCCGGGGCCTGACCGGCAAGCAGGGCGTGGACGTGGCCGTCGAGTGCGTGGGCCGCGCGACCACGATCCGCACGGCCTGGGACTCCACCCGGCGCGGCGGCCGCACCACGGTCGTCGGTATCGGCGGCAAGGACCAGCAGGTCACCTTCAACGCGCTGGAGATCTTCCACTGGGGCCGCACCCTCGCCGGCTGCGTCTACGGCAACTCCGACCCGGCCCGGGACCTGCCGGTGCTGGCCGAGCACGTGCGCGCGGGCCGGCTGGACCTGGGTGCGCTGGTCACCGAACGCATCGCGCTGGAGGGGATTCCGGCGGCGTTCGAGAACATGCTCGCGGGCAAGGGCGGCCGGGCCCTGGTGGTGTTCTGAGCCTCTGAGATCGCCCGGGGCCCTCGGGTGCCCCGGGCAACCTTCCGGCACAACCGTTGACCCCATACCGTCCGGTCAGTACGTTCGCCGCCAACGTCCCCACCGCACCCACCGGAGTGTGCACGCATGGACATGGCCCCCTCCGCTCACCCCGACACCACCACGACCGCCCTCCCCACGGTCAACAGGCGTCGCGTGGCCACAGCGGCGGCCCTCGCCTCGGCCGTCGAGTGGTACGACTACTTCGTCTTCGGTATCGCCGCCGCCCTCGTCCTCGGCGATCTGTACTTCCCGGCCGGCAGCCCCACCGCCGGAGTGCTCGCCGCCTTCGCCACCTTCGCGGTCGGCTTCCTCGCCCGCCCCATCGGCGGCATCGTCGCGGGTCAGCTCGGCGACAAGCGCGGCCGCAAGCCCATGCTGGTCCTCGCGCTGACCCTCATGGGCATCGCCACCACCGGCATCGGCCTGCTCCCCACCTACGAGACGATCGGTGTCGCCGCCCCGATCCTGCTGGTCCTGCTGCGCGTCGCCCAGGGCGTCGCGGTCGGCGCCCAGTGGGGCGGCGCGATGCTGATGGCCACCGAGTACGCCCCCGAGGGCAAGCGCGGCGTCTACGGCAGCGTCGTCCAACTCGGTGTCCCCATCGGCGTGGTCAGCGCCAACACGGTCTTCCTGCTGGCCGGAGCCTTCACGACCGACGCGCAGTTCGCGGCGTGGGGCTGGCGGGTGCCGTTCCTGATCGGCCTGTTCGTCCTCGCTCTCGCCTGGTACATCCACACCCGCGTCGAGGAGACCCCCGAATTCCGGGAGGCCGAGCGGGCGTTGGCGGAGAAGGAGAAGACGGAACAGAGCAGCCCGCTGCGCGCCATCCTGAAGGGCCACCTCGGCACGGTCCTGCTGGCCGGCGGCTCCTTCGCCGTCAACACCGCGACCTTCTACATCCTGATCACCGGCGTCCTGGACTACACGACCCGGGAACTCGACATGGACAAGAGCGCGGTCCTCACCGTCTCGCTCTGCGTCAGCCTCACCCAACTGGTGCTGATCCCGGCCGCCGCCGCGCTCTCCGACAAGATCGGCCGCATCCGCGTCTACGCCCTCGGCGCCGCCGGCATCGCCCTGTGGGCCGTACCGATGTTCCTGCTCATCGACACCGGTTCGCTGCTGTGGCTGGCGGTCGGCTCCTTCGTCGCCAGCTGCTTCCTCAGCATCATGTACGGCCCTCAGGCGGCCCTGTTCGCCGAGCTGTTCACGCCCGAGATGCGCTACACGGGCGCCTCCCTCGGCTACCAGATCGCAGCCGTGCTCGGCGGCGGCCTCGCGCCCTTCGTCATGGTGCTGCTGCTGGAGGCATCCGGCACCTCGATGGCGGTGTCCGCCTACATCATCGGCCTCGCCGTGATCGCCCTGCTGTCCATCAAGGTGCTGGCCGGCCGGGCGGGTTCACGCTGACTCGCGGGTCTGCTCGGGTCGCGGCGCGCTCGCCACGACCCGGGCGGACCGGGTCCGGGACCGCGACACCGCCACACCCGCCAGACACAGCGCCCCGCCCGCGAGCGTGAGCAGCCCGGGCACCTCGCCGAGCGCCAGCCACGACATCAGCACGACCAGCGCGGGCACCGCGTACGTGGTCGCGCCCATACGGCTGGCGGTCGTACGGGCCAGGGCGTACGCCCAGGTCGTGAAGGCGAGCGCCAGCGAGAAGACGCCGAGGAAGACCAGGTTGAGCGTCGCCGACAGCGAGGCGTGGGCCGCGTCGTCGACGAGCTGCCCGGCGAAGGGCAGGCAGAGCACCGCGCCGACCAGACACCCGTACGTCGTCACCTGGAGCGCGCTCGCATGGCCGAGCGCCGGCTTCTGCGCGACCGCGCCACCCGCGTAGCCGATCGCGGCGAGCAGGCACAGCACCACCCCGAGCACCGAGGATCCGCCCTCGTCGGACATCGAGAGCCCCACGGTCACGGCGCCCGCGAAGGACACCGCCATGCCGGCCAGCAGCCGCGGCGGCATCGGATCACCGAGCAGCCGCGCGCCCAGCAGCGCGATGAGGATCGGCCCGATGTTCACGACCAGAGCCGCCGTACCGGCGTCCACCTGCTGCTCGCCCCAGTTCAGGACGACGCTGTAGAAGCCGAACCACAGCAGGCCCGCTATCGCGATCCCGGGCCAGGCGGCGCGGGGCGGCGGTCCCTCGCGGCGAACGAGGCAGATGAGCCCCAGCACCGCGGCACCGACGAGCAGCCTCCCCAGCGCGAGTGCGCCGGGCGAGTACTCGGCCCCGGCACTGCGGATGGACACGAAGGCCGAGGCCCACATCACGACGGTGACGGCTGCCGCGCCGGCGGCGAGCACGTCGGGACGGCGGGCAGGGGAGACGTTCATCATGCTCCAGAGGTTAGGGAGGCGGAGCTGCGGAAGCTCGCGGATTTCGGACGGCTCGTTGGCCGTCCGCCGGTTCGTTGTGGCTGGTCGCGGGGTTCTCCGCGCTCCTGCGGGGCGCTCAGCGCAGCGCTGTCCCATCGATGCCCAGCAGCTCGGACAGGGCCCGTTCTCCCGACGGAGTCACCTTCACGGCCCGCTCCGAACCGATCCGCACGCACCAGCCCGAGTCCAGCGCGTGCCGGCACAGAGCCGCGCCCGCGACGCCGGCCAGATGGGGCCGGCGTTCCGTCCAGTCGAGGCAGGCGCGGGTCAGCGGGCGGCGGGTGGTGCGGTCGAGAGGGATGCCGGCGCCGTCGAACCAGCCGAGCCCCGCATCCGTCAGCGCGAACCCGGTGTCCTGGCGCAGCAGCCCGCGCGCGGTCAACGCGTCGGTGACCGTGATCCCGAGCCGCCCGGCGAGATGGTCGTAGCAGGTCCGGCCCCGGGCCATGGCGGAACCGGCGCTGGACTCCCGCAGATTCCGGGGCCGACGCGCCACCTTGGGGGACACCTGGGCGGCCAGCTCCTCCACGAGCTGGGCGACCCGGTCGTCGGCCAGCCGGACGTACCGGTGCCGTCCCTGCCGCTCCTCGGAGAGCAGCCCGCCCGCGACCAGCTTGCCCAGATGCTCGCTCAGCGTCGACGCCGCGACCCCGGCGTGCCGCGCCAGCTCACCCGCGGTCCACGCCCGCCCGTCGAGCAGCGCCAGCAGACACGCGGCCCGCGTCTCGTCGGCGATGAGTCCGGCGAGGCGGGCGAGCTGCGGTGCCTGGGGGTCCTTGGTGGCCATGCGTCCCAGCATGGGGCACGGACACTTCGGCGCGGACCGAAGAGTGACCGGGGCTGCCGCAGGCGCCCGAGAGCGGTCTCCGACGTCCCCGTCGGCGGGGTGGCGACCGCCGGTCCGCCTGGCCGCCGTTGTGCGTGCGCGGACTCCGAGGTTCCCGTCGGCGGGGTGGCGATCGCCGGTCCGCCTGGCCGCCGTTGTGCGTGCGCGGACTCCGAGGTTCCCGTCGGCGGGGCGATGACCTCGTGCCCGCCGGGTAGCGCTCAGATCTCCCGGCCGACCTGTTCGTACTGTCGCGCCAGTCCGTCGAGCAGCGCCGCGAGGCCCGTCTCGAAGGCCCGTTCGTCGATCTTCTCCTGCTGCTCGGCGAGGAGGTGGGCCTGTCCGAGGTGCGGGTAGTCGGCGGGGTCGTACGCGCTCGCGTCGTCCACGAACCCCCCGGCGAACGAGCCGAGCGCCGAGCCCATGATGAAGTACCGCATCAGCGCGCCGATGGACGTGGCCTGCGCCGCAGGCCAGCCCGCCGCCACCATGGCGCCGTAGACCGCGTCGGCGAGCCGCAGCGCGGCCGGGCGGCGGCCGGGGCCGCGGGCCAGGACGGGCACGATGTTGGGGTGGTCGCGCAGGGCCGCACGGTAGGAGACGGCCCAGTCGTGCAGTGCCGTCCGCCAGTCCCGGCCGCCCTCGAACATCGACAGGTCGACCTGCGCGCTCACCGAGTCGGCGACCGCCTCCAGGATCTCGTCCTTCGTGCGGAAGTGGTTGTACAGGGACGGCCCGCTCACCCCCAGCTCGGCGGCGAGGCGGCGCGTGGAGACGGCCGACAGGCCCTCCGCGTCCACGAGTTCGCGAGCCGTCTCGACGATCCGGTCGTAGCTGAGGAGGGGCTTGCGCGGTCGGGCCATGGCGCACATAGTAGGGCTGCCCGACGTAAACTAGCAGTGCTAATTTAAATGTACGGCTTTCAATGTACGGCTCTCTATGGCCACCGCCCGCGGGGATGGCCACCGTCTGTGGGGTGACTCTGCATGAACCTGGAGCTCAGCGAGGAGCAGACCGCCGTCCGCCGCCTCGCCCGGGACTTCGTGGCCCGCGAGATCGCACCGAACGTCGTCGAGTGGGACCGTGCGGAAGACATCGACCGCGCGATCGTCAAGAAGCTCGGCGAGGTCGGCTTCCTGGGCCTGACGATCGACGAGGAGTACGGCGGCTCGGGCGGCGACCATCTGGCTTACTGCCTGGTCACGGAGGAGCTGGGGCGCGGCGACTCCTCGGTGCGGGGGATCGTGTCGGTCTCGCTCGGCCTGGTCGCCAAGACGATCGCGGCCCGGGGGAGCGAGGAGCAGCGACGCCGCTGGCTGCCCGGGCTCACCGCGGGCGAGCTCGTCGGCTGCTTCGGCCTCACCGAGCCGGGTACCGGCTCCGACGCCGGCAACCTCTCCACGAGGGCCGTGCGGGACGGCGACGAGTACGTCGTCAACGGCACCAAGATGTTCATCACCAACGGCACCTGGGCCGACGTGGTCCTGCTCTTCGCCCGCTCCACGGACGCGCCGGGCCACAAGGGCGTCTCCGCCTTCCTGATCCCCACCGACACCCCCGGTCTGACCCGCCGCACCATCCACGGCAAGCTCGGCCTGCGCGGCCAGGCCACCGCCGAACTCGTGCTGGAGGACGTCCGGGTCCCTGCGTCGGCCATGGTGGGGGAGGAGGGCAAGGGCTTCTCCGTCGCGATGTCGGCCCTGGCCAAGGGGCGGATGTCGGTCGCCGCGGGCTGCGTCGGCATAGCCCAGGCCGCCCTGGACGCGGCCGTCCGCTACGCCGGTGAGCGTGAGCAGTTCGGCAAGCCCATCGCCCGGCACCAGCTGGTCCAGGAGCTGATCAGCGACATCGCCGTGGACGTGGACGCGGCGCGGCTGCTGACCTGGCGGGTCGCCGATCTGATCGACCGCGGGCAGCCCTTCGCCGTGGAGTCCTCCAAGGCCAAGCTCTTCGCGTCCGAGGCGGCCGTGCGCGCCGCCAACAACGCCCTCCAGGTCTTCGGCGGCTACGGCTACATCGACGAGTACCCGGCGGGCAAGCTGCTGCGGGACGCCCGTGTGATGACCCTCTACGAGGGCACGAGCCAGATCCAGAAGCTGCTCATCGGACGGGCGTTGACGGGGGTCTCGGCGTTCTGAGTACCTGCGCGCGTCTTCTAGGTACTTCTGCGGATGTGGCGGCGGCCACATCCGCCGACCCTTGTCCTCATGAGTGACGCTTCGGGCAAGCAGCAGAACACCGCCGCCTTCTACGGCCAGGCGGTCGCCTCCTTCGCGGTCGCCATGGCCGCCACCGCCATCGGCATCTTCAAGCTGAACGCCGACGCCTGGGTGCGCGCGTTCCTCGCGATCGCCGTCCTGTACCTCGTCACCTCCGCCTTCACCCTGGCCAAGGTGATCCGGGACCGTCAGGAGGCCGACCGGCCCGCGTACCACCCCTTCGAAAAGCTCTGAGAACCGCACCGGCCGGAACGAGCACGCTAAGCGCTCGCTCACCCTGGGCGGTATGGTGGTTCCTCTGTCAGCGAGAGGGGCGAGTGAGCGATGAGTACGGCGGAGGAGACGGCCGGCGGCGAGACGTCGGCGTGGGCCGAGGTCACGCCCGACGCGGCCCGGCGGTTGCTGATCGCCGCCGTGGAGGCCTTCGCCGAGCGCGGCTACCACGCCACGACGACCCGTGACATCGCGGGCCGCGCCGGTATGAGCCCGGCCGCGCTCTACATCCACTACAAGACCAAGGAAGAGCTGCTCCACCGCATCAGCAGGATCGGCCACGAGAAGGCCCTGGACATCCTGCGGACCGCGGCCCGGCGCGAGGGCACCCCCGCCGAGCGGCTCTCCGACGCCGTGAGCTCCTTCGTCCGCTGGCATGCCGGGGGGCGCACCACCGCGCGGGTCGTGCAGTACGAACTGGACTCGCTCGGCCCGGACGCCCGCGCCGAGATCCTCGCGCTGCGCCGCCAGTGCGACGCCGAGGTGCGCGCGATCATCGAGGACGGGGTGGCGGCCGGCGACTTCGACGTCCTGGACGTCAAGGGCACGACCCTCGCCGTCCTGTCGCTGTGCATCGACGTGGCCCGCTGGTTCAGCGTCGACGGGCCCTGGACGCCGGACGAGGTCGGCGCGCTGTACGCCGACCTCGTGCTGCGGATGGTGGGGGCGAAGTAGGCCCGGCCGGCCGCCGGAGTGCCCGGCGTGCCGGCTACAGGTAGTAGCGCGAGACGGACTCGGCGACGCACACCGGCTTGTCCCCGCCCTCGCGCTCCACGGTGAACGCGACGCTGACCTGGACGCCTCCCGTCACGTCGTCGACGCCGGTGATCGTCGCGGTGGCGCGCAGCCGCGAGCCCACGGGTACCGGCGCGGGGAAACGCACCTTGTTGGTCCCGTAGTTCACGCCCATCCTCACGCCCTCGACCGCGATGAGCTGGGGGCCGAAGAGGGGCAGCAGCGACAGGGTGAGATATCCGTGCGCGATGGTGGTCCCGAAGGGGCCGCCGGCCGCCTTCTCCGGATCGACGTGGATCCACTGGTGGTCACCGGTGGCCTCCGCGAACAGGTCGATCCGCTTCTGGTCGACCTCCAGCCAGTCCGTGTACCCCAACTGCTCGCCCACCGCCGACTTCAGGTCGTCGACGGAGGTGAAGATCCTCGGCTCTGCCATGTCTCGGCCTCCCGCGTCACGTATGCCCAGTGAGTGTTACCTGCGCCCATGTCTAAGCAACTGCTTAGCATGCTAGGTGGCCGGGTCTCTGTCAACGGACCGGGGCGGTGATCCGGGTAGGTAGGTTTGAGGCGTGCCCCAGATCCCCGAGAAGATTCACGAGCTCACGGTCGGCCAGCTCTCCGCCCGTAGCGGCGCCGCCGTCTCCGCCCTGCACTTCTACGAGTCCAAGGGCCTGATCAGCAGCCGGCGCACCTCCGGCAACCAGCGCCGCTACACCCGTGACACCCTGCGCCGGGTCGCCTTCGTACGGGCCGCGCAGCGCGTCGGCATCCCCCTCGCCACCATCCGTGACGCCCTCGCCGAGCTCCCCGAGGAGCGCACCCCCACCCACGAGGACTGGGCGCGTCTGTCGGAGGCGTGGCGTTCCGAGCTGGACGAGCGCATCAAGCAACTCAACCGCCTCCGCGACCACTTGACGGACTGCATCGGCTGCGGGTGTCTCTCGCTGGACAGCTGCGTCCTGTCCAATCCGGACGACGCCTTCGGTGAGCGGATGGCGGGGTCGCGGCTGATGGCGGAGCGGGCGAGAGGCCGTCGCGGGTGACGGATCGCTCGCCCATGGACTCGGCGACTCGGCGTCTCGGGGCCGGCGGCGGGCGCGGGGCATGGGCGGCTCGTCGCGCGGTTCCGCGCGCCCCTGAGGCATTGCGAAGCCGGCGGCCGTCCGGCCGCCCCGGTCCGCGGACGGCCGCCGGCTCCGCTCACTCGTACTCGGTGCCGCCCTTGCGGGTCAGGTACGCCGGGCTGACCGCCTTCGCGATCGCCCGTCCGCCGGTCACCGCGCTGTACCGCTCGACGGCCGGACGTATCACCACACCCTCACGCAGGTGCAGCCCCCGCCCGGACACGGTCTCGCGTCCGCTCGCCACCTCCAGCACCCGCGCGATGTCGAAGGGCCCCTCGAACAGCCGCGGTACCAGGGGGAGTTCGCCGTCCAGCAGCTCCGTCGCGTCCAGCCACCGCACCCGTCCGTCGATCTCCGCGGACACGTCGAACGCGGCGTACCCCAGCGTCTCGCGCCGGCCGTCGGCGCCGTACGTCAGGTCCTGCACCCCGGCCCCGAAGACCTCCCCGAAGACGCCGACCCGCCGGGCCCCGAGCCGCCGCGCCAGCCGGGCCGCCGCCTCGGCGACGCCGTGGCCGCGGATCGCGCGCCAGTACAGGTTCCGCGACTCCTCGCGCAGGGCCAGCGACTTCGACCCGAAGCCCTTGGAGGAGACGTACACCCGCTCCTCGTCGGCGACGTACGTCAGCAGGCACGCCGAGCCGTGCAGCTTCTCGGTCAGCACCACCGGCTCGCCGGGCGTGAAGATGTCCGGATACCGCTGGATGTTCTCGATGTCGACCCACGGCAGCAGATCCGGCGCCGACTCCACGTCCCCCGACATCGTCGGCGGGATCGGCGGCACCCACTTGGTGATCCCGAGCAGTTCGGCGAAGTCGGTCCCCTCGCCGGCCGCCCGGGTCAGATCCACGTCGGCCAGCGCCTTCGGACGGCACACGATTCCCTGCGACAGCTCACCGCGCAGCCGCACCGCCTTGACCCGGTCGGCCCCGCTGCCCGCCAGCCGCCCCGTCAGCCCCAGCTCCTCGATCAGGCCGGCCGGCAGCACCGCCTGCTCGGGGATGTAAAGGGCGGCCTCGCCGGTGCGGTACGCGCCCTTGGCGACGACGGCCCGGTACAGACCCACCTGGGCCAGTTCCAGCGCGTCGGCGTTGGGATGTTCATGGACGGTCAGCACTTCCGCGGTGACGCGCAGCGTCGACATGAGGGGCTCCTTCAGGTGCTCGGGTGTCGTTTCATCGCCCCCAACTGTCCGTAAGGGAAAGGGATGGAGCGACCCGTTTAGCCCCTGCTATGGTCACGCACCTCGCCCGGGCGCTCAGGACGTTCGCGCGTACTGGACCAGCCCTTCGGTCACCAACTGGGCGTTGGAGCGGGCGCGTTCACCGTCCGGAAGGGTCAGGGTGTCCTCCAGGCCGACGCGCGTCGCCAGCCCCAGCCGGCCCGCCAGCCGCAGCACCGGCCACGCGCTCCCCTCCTCCCCGTGCAGCAGCACCGGACGGCCGAACGCCGGGCCCAGGTCGGTCAGCAACGCCTGCGCGGTCGCCTCGGCCGTCCGCGCCGATGTGTCCGTCACCTCCGCCAGCACCCGCAACACCCGCGGCCCCAGCGGCGAGGCGGCGAACCGCGCGGCGCCGTCCGTGCCGGACCAGATGCCGGCCTCCACGCCCACACCCCGTTCCATCAGCGCCGCCGCGAGTTCCTCGGCGCCCTCCTCGTGCCAGTTGACCGAGGCGTGGTCCGGCAGCACCGTCCAGCTCCGCACCCGCTCCAGCCGCACCGCCGGATCCGGCTCCGCCCACGCGCCCGTCGTCACACCGACCGGCACCGACACCCGGGCCCGTATCGCCTCCAGCACCGGCGCGAGCACGCGCGGCGACAGACTGTCCTGCCCGCAGGGGGTCTTGGGGTGGACGTGGATGTCCGTGGCCCCGGACGCGACGGCCTCGGCGGCGGAGTCGGCCAGCGCCTCCGGCGAGAGCGGCACCACCGCGCCGTCACCGGCTCCGCGAGCTCCGTTCAGACACACCTGGATCATGGGTCGATGGTGCCAGTCACCACTGACAGTCGCCGCCCCCACGAAGGCGGGCCTCACGACGGCGGGCCTCACGAAGGCGGGCCCCGGCGAAGGCCGGCCCTGGCAAAGGGGAGCACGGGAAACAGGGGAGCCCTGGCAAAGGGGGGTGCGGCATCCCCGGCGCACCCCCGTCGTACTAGGCGGACACCAGCAGCCGCCGTCCGCGCCTGGCAGCCGCCAGCGCCTCGGGCGTGAGAACCGGACGCGGCACCACGATCCCGCAGTCCGTGCAGACCGGGCCCGACGAAGGTTCATGGGCCAGGTCGTACTTCCAGATCAGTCGCCCCCCGCTGCACGCCGGGCACTCCGAACCCGGTTCGCGCTCCAGCGCGGAGATCAGTCGGCGCAGCACTTCCGCCAGGGGTTCCTGCGGGTGAACCCGGGGGTCGTCGCACCAGGCGACGCCGAAACCGCCCCAGGTCAGCCGGTGCCAGTCATCCACGCTTCCCGGCCTGCGCAGTCCGTCGTGCTTTTCCTTCTTGCGCCGCTCGGCGAACTCGACCTCGTAGGCCAGCCAGACCGAACGTGCCTCCTCCAGCTCCTCCAACGCGGCCACGAGCCGCGCCGGGTCGGGGGAGCGGTCCTCGGGACCGAATCCCGCCCGGGAGCACAAGTGGTCCCAGGTCGCCCTGTGCCCGTAGGGAGCGAACCGCTCCAGGCACTTACGCAGCGAGTAGCGCCGCAGCGCGAGATCGCACCGCGGATCGCGCACCTGTCTCGCCAGACTCCGGAAACCGGCCATCGCCCTGCACCTCCGTCACATCTGCACCTGTACTTCGGTCACTTCGGCGTTGTCGCACGGACTTCGTGCGACGTTGACGAATAGACGTATCGACAAGCGATTCGGCTCCATCCGATTTCCCATGACCTCCCGAGCGAGTCCTCGTGGCGTCGCGGTGGCTCAAAAAGTGACGCATGTTCATCTTCAATCCCGGGGATACCGCCGGTAACACTCTCGGCCCACCCTCGTCGGTAGGAGCTGCCATGCCACGGCGTACCCCACGTACCGCGCCAGACAGACTGAGAACTCCCGGCGGATCCCCCGGGTTCCTGAAGGCGGCATCCGTATGCGCGCTGATTGCCGGTCTTTTGTCGCCTCTTTCCCCGGCGGCCACCGCGTCCCCGGCCGCGGCGGCCGAAGCCACGGCCGTGAACGACCACTGCGGGAACCAGTGCTCCGACGTCCTGCCGCCGGGCCAGAACGGCAACGCCACCCTCGCCCAGATCCTGCTCAACCAGGCCTTCGGCACCCAGCCGGAACACGCTGAGGACCAGCTCGGGCCGTATGCCAACCTGGCCAAGGGCTACTCGGGGCTCACCAACGCGACGATCAACACCTTCTTCAACGACGCCTCGTTCGGCGTCCCCTCCGATCAAGTCGCCTCCACCGTCAGTCCCGCAGGGCGCGGCGATGTGACGATCGTCCGGGACAAGAAGACGGGTGTGCCGCACATCACCGGTACCACCAGATACGGCACGGAGTTCGGTGCCGGCTATGCCGCGGCCCAGGACCGGCTGTGGCTGATGGACGTTTTCCGCCACGTCGGACGTGGCCAACTGACCTCCTTCGCGGGCGGCGCCCCCTCCAACCAGGGCCTTGAGCAGCAGTTCTGGCGCAACGCGCCGTACACCGAGGCCGATCTCCAGGCGCAGATAGACAACGCCGTGTCCTCCAACGGTGAACGAGGGCAGCTCGCCCTCGCCGACGCCAGGGCCTACCTCGACGGCATCAACGCCTACATCGACGCCTCCGACAGCGGCCGCTACTTCCCCGGCGAGTACGTCCTGACCGGGCACAAGGACTCCGTCACCAACGCCGGCACGATCGAGCACTTCAAGATCACCGACCTGGTCGCGCTCGGCTCGGTGATCGGCGCGCTGTTCGGCTCCGGGGGAGGCGGCGAGGTCGACAACGCGCTCTCCCTGCTGGCCGCCCAGGAGAAGTACGGCGTGACCGAGGGCACCGAACTGTGGGAGTCGTTCCGCGAGCGCAACGACCCCGAGGCCGTCGTCACCGTCCACGACAAGAGCTTCCCGTACGCCACCAAGCCCGCCGACCCGCAGGGCGAGGCACTGCCCGACGCGGGCTCGGTGACCGAGGAGCAACTGGTCTACGACCGTACGGGCAGCGCGTCCGGCGCGGCGGCTTCCGGCGCCTCGACCACGGCCGCCCGGACGGCGATGACCTCGGCGAAGCGGGGCATGTCCAACGCCCTCGTGGTCGGCGGCGAGCACACCGCGAGCGGCCACCCGGTCGCCGTCTTCGGCCCGCAGACCGGCTACTTCGCCCCCCAGCTGCTCCTGCTCCAGGAGATCCAGGGCCCCGGCATCAGCGCCCGCGGCGCCTCCTTCGCCGGCCTGAGCATGTACGTGGAGCTCGGCCGCGGCCAGGACTACGCGTGGAGCGCCACGACCTCCGGCCAGGACATCATCGACACCTACGCCGTCGAGCTGTGCCAGGACGACCACCACTACCTGTACCGCGGCACCTGCACGGCGATGGACAAGGTCGAGCAGAAGAACGCGTGGAAGCCGACGACCGCCGACAGCACCCCCGCGGGCTCGTACACGATGCGGGTGTGGCGCACGAAGTACGGTCCCGTCACCC
Source organism: Streptomyces sp. Y7 (assembly GCF_043195415.1). Classification (NCBI taxonomy): domain Bacteria; kingdom Bacillati; phylum Actinomycetota; class Actinomycetes; order Kitasatosporales; family Streptomycetaceae; genus Streptomyces; species Streptomyces sp. Y7. The sequence continues at coordinate 48,843 of NZ_JBIDDQ010000039.1, read as the reverse complement.
ACCGCGCGACCGTCGGCGGAAAGAAGGTCGCCTACACCACCCTGCGCTCCTCCTACCTGCACGAGGCCGACTCCATCATCGGCTTCCAGATGCTGAACGACCCCGACTACGTCAAGGGCCCCGAGGACTTCCAGAAGGCGGCGCAGCACATCAACTACACCTTCAACTGGTTCTACGCCGACTCCGCGCACACCGCCTACTACAACAGCGGCGACAACCCGGTCCGCGCGGCCGGCGTCGACGCGGAGTTCCCGGCGTGGGCGCAGCCGGCGTACGAGTGGCGCGGCTGGGACCCGGCGACGAACACCGCCGACTACACCCCGCCCTCGGCGCACCCCAACTCCGTCGACCAGGACTACTACATCTCCTGGAACAACAAGCAGGCCGAGGACTACACGAGCGCGCCCTGGGGCGACGGCTCGGTGCACCGCGGCAACCTGCTGGAGAACCGGGTGAAGAAGCTGGTCGCCGCGGGCGGTGTGACGCGGGCCTCGCTGGTGAAGGCGATGGCCGAGGCGGGACTCGCCGACCTGCGGGCCGAGGACGTCCTGCCGGATCTGCTCGAGGTCGTCAACAGCTCCGCGGTGACCGACTCCGCGGCCGCGGCGGCCGTCGGCAAGCTGCAGACGTGGCTGTCGGCGGGCGGCAGGCGCACCGAGACGTCGGCCGGCTCGAAGAAGTACGCCGACGCCGACGCGATCCGCATCCTCGACGCGTGGTGGCCGCTGCTGGTCAAGGCCGAGTTCGAACCCGGCCTCGGCAGTGAGCTGTACGCCGCGATGACCGCCAACCTGCCCATCGACGAGTCCCCGTCGGCCGGGCACGGTCCGACCGGCTCGCACGCCGGAAGCTCCTTCCAGTACGGCTGGTGGAGCTACGTCGACAAGGACATCCGGGCCGTCCTCGGCGAGTCCGTACAGGGCCCGCTCGACCGGAAGTACTGCGGCGGCGGCAGCCTCGGTGCCTGCCGGGACTTGCTGATCAGCACCCTGAAGGAGGCCGCCGGCAGGACCGCGGCGCAGGTCTACCCCGGCGACGACCAGTGCTCGGCGGGCGACCAGTGGTGCGCCGACTCGATCGTCCAGCGCACCCTGGGTGGCATCAAGCACGGCAGGATCAGCTGGCAGAACCGGCCGACGTATCAGCAGGTCGTGGAGTTCACGTCCCACCGGTGACGGTGAGCGGCGGGCGGCGGGGTCAGCGGATGCGCCCCGCCGCCAGCACCAGCTGCGCCAGCTCCCGGTGCACGATGTCGCTGTGCGCCCCCGCGGGCGGCCCGCCGCGCCTGACCACCGCCGCGGCGTCGACGTTCACGCATCCCGACGCGGGCAGCTCCGCCCGCAGCGCGTCGGCCAGGTCGTACGACGTCGTCCCCGGCACCGCCTGCACCCCGTCGTGCCCCATGGCTCCCCACTGGGCCCCCAGCATCCGGCCCAGGTCGGGTGCCCCGACCCCGCGCGCGTCGCCCGCCATGCGGGAGGCCAGCGGGTACATCGTGGACAGGGCCGAGTCGTGCCGTGAGTGACAGCACACCAGCGGTCCGTCGATCCGGTTGTGCTGTCCCTCCAGCACCCCGCCCGCCCGGGCGTCGTGCGGCAGCCGGGACGCGAACGCGTAGTGCGAGAAGGCGCCTTGGAGCAGGGTCACGGACTTCACCGTGCGTACGCCCTCGGGCAGTCCGCGCAGCGCGAACGACACCAGCCGCGCGCCGAAGCTGTGCCCGACGAGATGCACCCGGACCCCGGGCGAGCGCGCGGCGAGCTGCCCGACGACCCGGCCGAGCCCGCGCTCGCCGACGGTCCCCGCACGGCGCTTCATCGCGTAGTACGTCGCCTGCCGCAGCAGCTCGTGCGCGCCCTCCCACGGGTTCGGCAACGAGAAGGAGGCCGCGCCGTCCGGCGTTCCGTCCGGGCTCTCCAGGTGGGTCAGGGCCCGCGCGAAGTCCTCGCACACGGCCGCGGTCGAGCCGGCGAACAGGTCAGGGGAGTCCTGCGGCACCCCTTCGCACAGCGTGTCCGCCGCGAACAGCGCCTGCGGCCCCGGCGGCACGACGTCCACCAGCAGCCGCACCAGCCGCCCGAACTCCTCCAGCTCGGCCTCCTCGCGCGGCTGCTGGTCCAGCAGCCGCGCGAGCTGGTCGATCACGGTGGCCCGCCCCGGGAACGTCTCCAGCAGCGCGTGCCGCGTGTCCTTGTCGAGCACCGGCCGGCGTGGCATCTCGGCCGCCACGGCCCGCGGGAAGTCCGGGATCGGCTCGTCCGAGAACCGCATCGAGGGCCAGACCACCCCCACGTAGCCCACCCTCGCGCGGGGCGCCAGCCGCGGGATCGGCGCGAAGAAACCGTCGTAGAGCCGCGTCGCGCCGGAGCGGTCGTTGTTCCAGCCGTGCGCGAAGACGATCAGATCACGGACGCCGTGCCGTGCCACCCCGGCCAGCAGCCGGTCCCGCCGCCCGGCGTCCGGGTCCCCGTCGGCGTCGAAGGTCAGCTCCCAGTAAGGACTCACGCCCACTGCCGGTTCCGCCATGACAGGCCCCCTCGTCCCCCGTGACGGTGCGATACGGGCGCATCGTCCTGCCGACGGGCGGGATTGGCCATACGTCGTCACCCATCCGTGGGCCGGTCATGTGTACAGCAGGTACTCCCGGCGGGTCCGGCGGAACGCCGACAGCTCCTGCTGCCAGTCCGCGACCACCTCGTCGGAGCTCGCGCCCGCGTCGATCAGCGTGCGGACCCGGGTGTTGCCGGTGAGTTTGTCGATCCAGTTGTCCGAGCGCCAGGCGAAGCCGCTCCACACCTGCTTGGCGGTCACCAGCAGGGCGATTCCGGTGCGGACGGGGTCGTAGGCGGCCCGGTCGTGGACGTGGATCTGCACGCCGCCGACGGTCTTGCCCTGGAACTTCGAGAACGTCGGCGCGAAGTACGCCTCCCTGAAGTGCACACCCGGCAGCCGGAGTTCGTTCGCCGCCGCGGCCCAGCGCCCGTCGATGCCCTCGGCGCCGAGCAGTTCGAAGGGGCGGGTCGTGCCGCGCCCCTCGGAGAGGTTCGTGCCCTCGAAGAGGCAGGTGCCCGAGTACACCAGAGCGGTGTCCGGGGTCGGCATGTTCGGGCTCGGCGGCACCCAGGGCAGACCCCAGGCGTCGTAGAACGCGGACCGCTTCCAGCCCGACATCCGGACGGTCTCCAGGGGGACCGGGGTGGTCAGGAACTCCCCGTTGAACAGCCTGGCCAGCTCGGCGACCGTCATGCCGTGCGCCTGCGCGATGGGCCTGCGGCCGACGAACGTCGAGAACTCCATGTGCAGCACCGGGCCCTGCGCGGAGCGGCCGGTCACCGGGTTCGGCCGGTCCAGCACGACGAAGCGCTTGTCGGCGAGCTGGGCCGCCTCCATGCAGTCGTAGAGCGTCCAGATGTAGGTGTAGAAGCGGGCGCCCGCGTCCTGGATGTCGAAGACGACCGTGTCGACGCCGGAGGCGGTGAAGATGTCGGCGAGCGGCCGGCCGCTCTTGAGGTACGTGTCGTAGACCGGGAGCCCGGTCGCCGGGTCGTCGTAGCGGCCCTCCGAGCCGCCGGCCTGGGCGGTGCCGCGGAAGCCGTGCTCGGGGCCGAAGACGGCGGTCAGGTTCACGCGGTCGTCCGCGTGCATGACGTCGACGATGTGGCGGACGTCCCGCGTGACGCCGGTGGGGTTGGTGACGATGCCGACCTTCCGGCCTTCGAGGACCGCGTATCCGTCGGCCGCCAGGCGCTCGAAGCCGGTCCGTAGGTGTCCGGTGCGTTCGGCTGCCGCCGCTGCCGAAGGTAGGGATGCTGCTGCCGTGGTCGCTGCGAGGAGAGCTCGTCTGGATAGGCGCATGGGGTGCACGGTATGCGCTCCCGCAGGTTGTGGGGAGGGTGCGGGTGGTGGGTGGCTGGTCGCGCGGTTCCCCGCGCCCCTGAGCGGCGTCGCGGTGTCCCTTCCCAGTCACATACCGACCGGTTAGTCTGACGATCGCAGGAGAGCCGCAGCCGAAGGAGACCGATGGTGGAAGCCGTGCAGGGTGCCGGAGTCGTCGTGACCGGGGCTGGGGGTGGCATCGGCGCGGCGCTCGCCCGGCGGTTCGCCGCCGAGGGGGCTCGTGTCGTCGTCAATGACCTCGATGCCGGGAAGGCCGGGGCCGTCGCCGAGGAGATCGGCGGTATCGCCGTCCCCGGGGACGCCTCCTCGATCGTCGCCGACGCCCGGGACGCGCTCGGCGGCTCGGTCGACGTCTACTGCGCCAACGCCGGTGTCGCCTGCGGCGGGCCGGACCTCGACGACCTCGGCGACGAGAAGTCCTGGTCGCTGTCCTGGGACGTCAACGTCATGGCCCACGTCCGGGCCGCGCACGCCCTGCTGCCCGAGTGGCTGGAGCGCGGCAGCGGCCGCTTCGTCTCCACCGTCTCCGCCGCCGGCCTGCTCACCATGATCGGCGCCGCGCCCTACGCCGTCACCAAGCACGGCGCGTACGCCTTCGCCGAGTACCTGTCGCTGACGTACCGGCACCGCGGGATCAAGGTGCACGCGATCTGCCCGCAGGGCGTGCGCACCGACATGCTCGCCGCCACCGGCACCGCCGGTGACCTGGTCCTGAGGCCGACCGCCATCGCCCCGGAGGATGTGGCGGACGCCCTGTTCAAGGGCATGGCGGAGGACCGCTTCCTGATCCTGCCGCACCCGGAGGTCGCCGGGTTCTACGAGGCGCGCGCCGGTGATCCCGAGCGCTGGCTGGCCGGCATGAACCACCTCCAGCAGAAGTGGGAGGAGGCCCGGTGACCGGCTCCCGGTACGCGGCGAGGCCCTGGCTTGCGCTGCTGAGCGACACCCAGCGCGCCCCGGTCACCCCCGACGACTCCCTCGTGCACGCCCTGCGCAGGGTCGCCGCCGAGTCTCCCGACCGCCCCTTCCTCGCCTACTTCGACGGCCGTCTGACCTACCGCGAGGTCGACGAGCTCAGCGACTCCGTCGCCGGGCACCTCGCCGCACGGGGCCTGGAGCGCGGCGACCGGGTGGCCGTCCTGCTCCAGAACTCCCCGCACTTCGTCCTCGCCGTGCTCGGCGCGTGGAAGGCGGGGGCGGTCGTCGTGCCCGTCAACCCGATGTACAAGTCGGGGGAGGTCGCCCATGTGCTGCGGGACGGCGACGTCGCCGCGCTGATCTGCTCCGACCGGGCCTGGGAGGCGTATCTGCGCGAGACCGCGGCCGACTCGCCCGTGCGGATCGTGCTCACCGGGTGCGAGCTGGACTTCCAGACCCGCGACGACCCGCGGGTGCTGACCTTCGAACGGCTGCCGCGGGCCGCCGACGCCGACGACCTGGCCGCCGTGGCACGCGACGGCAACAAGGCACCGGAGGGCCGCGACGCCGGACCCTCCGACATCGCGCTCATCAGCTACACCTCGGGCACCAGCGGCACGCCCAAGGGCGCCACCAACACGCACGGCAACATCATGTACAACGCCGAGCGGCAGCGCACCGGCCTCGCCCTGCCCGAGGCGCCCGTCTACTTCGCGATGGCGCCGCTGTTCCACATCACCGGGATGGTCGCCCAGTTCGCCGCCTGCCTCAACAGCGCCGGCCTGCTCGTGCTGGCGTACCGCTTCGAGGCGGGCGTCGTGCTCGACGCCTTCGCCGAGCACGGGCCGCACTACACCGTCGGCCCCTCGACCGCCTTCATGGCACTGGCCGCCCACCCGGACGTCAGCCGCGAGCACTTCGCGTCCTTCGTCAACATCTCCTCCGGCGGTGCGCCGCTGCCGCCCGCCCTGGTGGAGAAGTTCCGGGCCGGCTTCGGGCCCTACATCCGCAACGGCTACGGCCTCACCGAGTGCACCGCGCCCTGCGCCGCCGTACCGCCCGGCCTGGAGGCCCCCGTCGACCCGGCCTCCGGGACGCTCGCCGTGGGCGTGCCGGGGCCCGAGACGGTCGTGCGGATCGTCGACGACCAGGGCGAGGAGCTGCCGTTCGGCGAGCAGGGCGAGATCGTGGTGCGCGGGCCGCAGGTCGTGCCCGGCTACTGGCGGCGCCCCGACGCCACCGCCGAGACCTTCCCCGACGGGGAACTGCGCACAGGCGACATCGGCTTCATGGACACCGAGGGCTGGCTGTACGTCGTTGACCGCAAGAAGGACATGATCAACGCGTCCGGCTTCAAGGTCTGGCCGCGCGAGGTCGAGGACGTGCTCTACACGCACCCGGCGGTGCGCGAGGCGGCCGTCGTCGGCGTACCCGACGGGTACCGCGGAGAGACCGTCAAGGCGTACATCAGCCTCCGTCCGGGTGCCGAAGCGGACCCCGACGCACTCGCCGCGTACTGCCGGGAGAGACTGGCCGCTTACAAATACCCGCGGCAGGTGGAGGTCCTGCCCGACTTGCCGAAGACGGCGAGTGGGAAGATCCTCCGTCGGGAACTTCGTTCCCGCGCGAACGACGGCTAGACGGCAGACGGCACCACGGCAAGCGGAACATCTCGGAAGGGCAGGTGGCGGCACAGTGGCCAGGACGACGGACGGAGACGGTACGCCCGTCCCGCAGCGGCTGCTCGCCGCCGCCACCCGGCTCTTCGCGGAGCAGGGCTACGACCGCACCTCGGTGCAGGAGATCGTCGAGGCGGCAGGCGTCACCAAGGGCGCGCTGTACCACTACTTCGGCTCCAAGGACGACCTCCTGCACGAGGTGTACGCGCGTGTGCTGCGCGTCCAGCAGGAGCGGCTCGACGCGTTCGCGGACGCCGACGAGCCCATCGAGAAGCGGCTTCGGGGCGCCGCGGCGGACGTCGTGGTGACGACCATCGAGAACCTCGACGACGCGATGATCTTCTTCCGCTCGATGCACCACCTGAGCCCGGAGAAGAACAAGCAGGTGCGCGCCGAGCGCCGGCGCTACCACGAACGCTTCCGTGCGCTCATCGAAGAGGGCCAGCGGGCGGGCGTCTTCTCCACGGCCACCCCGGCCGACCTCGTGGTCGACTACCACTTCGGCTCCGTGCACCACCTGTCGACCTGGTACCGCCCCGACGGCCCGATGAGCCCCCAGCAGCTCGCCGACCACCTGGCCGATCTGCTGCTGAGGGCTCTGCGGCCCTAGCGCACAGGCACCTCAGCTCACAGGTACTTCTTCAACTCCCGCCGCGCCAGTGACCGCTGGTGCACCTCGTCCGGTCCGTCGGCGATCATCAGCGTCCGCGCCCCGGCGTACAGCTCGGCCAGCGGGAAGTCCTGGCTGACGCCGCCCGCGCCGTGCAGCTGGATCGCGCGGTCGATGATGTCGACGACCGCGCGCGGGGTGGCGATCTTGATGGCCTGGATCTCGGTGTGGGCGCCCCTGTTGCCGACGGTGTCCATCAGCCAGGCGGTCTTCAGCACCAGCAGCCGCAGCTGCTCGACCGTCACGCGCGCGTCGGCGATCCAGTTGTGCACCACGCCCTGCTGGGCCAGCGCCTTGCCGAACGCCGTACGGGAGGCGGCCCGGCGGCACATCAGCTCGATCGCCCGCTCGGCCATGCCGATCAGTCGCATGCAGTGGTGGATCCGGCCGGGGCCGAGCCGGGCCTGGGCGATGGCGAAGCCGCCGCCCTCCTCGCCGATGAGGTTCGTCACCGGCACGCGCGCGTTGTCGAAGATCACCTCGGCGTGGCCGCCGTGGTAGTGGTCCTCGTAGCCGAAGACCTGCATCGCGCGCTGCACCGTGACGCCCGGGGTGTCACGGGGGACCAGGATCATGGACTGCTGGCGGCGGATGTCCGCGCCGTCCGGGTCCGTCTTGCCCATCACGATGAAGATCTTGCAGTCCGGGTTCATCGCCCCGGAGATGTACCACTTGCGGCCGGTGATGACGTACTCGTCGCCGTCCCGCTCGATGCGGGTGGTGATGTTGGTGGCGTCCGAGGAGGCCACCTCCGGCTCGGTCATCGCGAACGCGGAGCGGATCTCACCGGCCAGCAGCGGCTCCAGCCACTGCTTCTTCTGCTGCTCGTCGCCGAACTGGGACAGCACCTCCATGTTCCCGGTGTCCGGTGCCGCGCAGTTCAGCGCGGTCGGCGCCAACTGCGGGGAACGGCCGGTGATCTCGGCGAGCGGGGCGTACTGGAGGTTGGTGAGACCGGCGCCGTACTCGGCGTCGGGCAGGAAGAGGTTCCACAGACCCTGCCTGCGGGCCTCGGCCTTGAGCTCCTCCACCACGGCCGGGGTGTCCCACGGGGACGCCAGCGCGGCGCGCTGCTCCTCCGCGACCGGCTCGGCCGGATAGACGTACTCGTCCATGAAGGCCAGCAGTTTGGCGCGCAGTTCCTCGGTGCGTGCGTCGAACGCGAAGTCCATGTCCCGTCAGCCTTCCTGGATGCCGTCTTGAAGAGTGGTAAGGCCGTGCTCGATGAAGACCGGGACCAGGTCGCCGATGCGGTCGAAGCCGCGGCCGACCGTCTGGCCCAGCGTGTAGCGGTAGTGGATGCCCTCCAGGATCACGGCGAGCTTGAACCAGGCGAACGCCGTGTACCAGGAGACCGCGGAGACATCGCGCCCGGAGCGCTCGGCGTACCGCTGGATCAGCTCGGCGGGGGAGGGGTGGCCGGGCGCCTCGGCGGTCGTGGAGACCGGGGAGTCCGCCATGCCCAGCGGCATGCTGTACATCACCAGCAGGCCGAGGTCGGTCAACGGGTCGCCGAGCGTCGACATCTCCCAGTCGAGGATCGCCTTGATCCGGTCGTCGTCGCCGATCAGGACGTTGTCGAGGCGGTAGTCGCCGTGGATCACCGTCGGCGCGGGGGAGGAGGGCAGCTGCCTGCCGAGCGTGGCGTGCAGTTCGTCGATGCCGGCCAGCTCGCGGTTGCGGGAGGCGTCCAGCTGCTTGCCCCAGCGGCGCAGCTGACGGTCCAGGAAGCCCTCGGGGCGCCCGAAGTCCTCGAGGCCCACCGACGCCGGGTCCACCGCGTGCAGTTCGACGAGGGTGTCCACCAGCGACAGCACCGCTCCCCGGGTGCGCTCCGCGCCGAGCGGGGCCAGCTGGTCCGCGGTGCGGTACGGGGTGCCCTCGACGAACTCCATGACGTAGAACGGCGACCCGAGCACCTCCTCGTCCTCGCACAGGAGTACCGGCCGCGGCACGGGTACGTCCGTCGGGTACAGCGCGCTGATCACCCGGTGCTCGCGCTTCATGTCGTGCGCCGTGGCGAGGACGTGGCCGAGCGGGGGGCGTCGTACGACCCAGTTCGAGGTGCCGTCGGAGACCGCGTAGGTGAGATTGGACCGTCCACCCTCGATCAGCCGGCCGGTCAGCGGACCGTGCGCCAGACCGGGCCGCTCGCGCTCGAGCAGGCCGCGCAGCCGGTCCAGGTCGAGGCCGGGCGGATGGTCGGGGCTCATACGTGGCTCCTCAAGGCAGGTGAACGCGACCTGACTCATGATGCCGACCAGTCGGTATGTCGTCCAGTGCGGAAGCCGAACGTGATCGGGGCCACGATAGGCCGACAGCTCCCCGCGCCGGGCGCCGAGGAGCTGTCGATGGGGATCTTTTGGGACTCGGAGGGGTGCCCCTGGGCCTCAGTGGTCGTCCCAGTGGCCGTCGTGCGCGGCGTGCCGGTGGCCGTCGTGGAGGTAGTCGACGTGGTCGCCGTGCAGCACGCTCTCGTGTCCGCAGTCGGCGCCGTGCCGGTGGGCGTGGCCCTCGTGCGCGTGATGTCCGTCCGCCTCGCACTCGTCCCAGTGTCCGGCGTGCTCGCGGTGCAGGTGGCCGTCGTGCGCGTAGTCGGTGTGGTCGCCGTGCGGCACCGCGGTGTGGCCGCAGGCGGGACCGTGGGCGTGCGAGTGGGCGAGGTGTTCCGTGTGCAGGGTGGTCATGGGGCTCACCTTCGGAGGAGCGGGTGATGACGTCGGACAGGCTGCCACGCGAACGCCGCATATCGGGCGATTCGGCTTGCGTGGCGTCCGGTCACCCCGGAGGGTCGAAGCCATGAAGGGGATCAGCTACTCACGCTACGGCGGGCCCGAGACGCTCGCATACGGAGACGTGCGCGACCCGCGGGTCGGGCCCGACTCCGTGCTGGTCAAGGTCCGGGCGGCGGCGGTGAACCCGGTCGACTGGAAGTGCCGCGAGGGCTATCTGGACCAGCTGATCGAGCCGGTCTTCCCCGTCGTCCCGGGGTGGGACGTGGCGGGTGTGGTGGTCCAGCCCGGCGTGTCCGTCACGGAGTTCGCCGTCGGCGACGAGGTCATCGGATACGTCCGCGAGGACTTCCTCTCCCGGGGCACCTTCGCCGAGTACGTCGCCGCACCCGTGCGCACCCTCGCCCGCAAGCCCCGCAACCTCACCTGGGAGGAGGCGGCCGGGCTGCCCCTGGTGGGGCTGACGGCATATCAGGTCCTGACCGGGGCCCTCCAGGTCAAGCGGGACGAGACCGTCCTGGTGCACGCCGCCGCGGGCGGGGTGGGCTCGATCGCCGTCCAGCTCGCCCGCCATCTGGGCGCCCGGGTGATCGGCACGGCGAGCGAGCGCAACCACGACTTCGTCCGCGGCCTCGGCGGCGAGCCCGTGACCTACGGCGACGGCCTGATGGAACGCGTGCGCGGGCTGGCCCCCGAGGGTGTGAACGCGGCGTTCGACACGGTCGGCGGCGACGCGCTGAAGGCGTCCGCCAATCTGCTGGCCCCCGAGGGCCGCCTGGTGTCGATCGCGGACCCAGACGTCGTCGACTACGGCGGCCGCTACTCCTTCGTGCGCCCCGACCCCGGCGACCTGCTGCGGCTGACCGAGCTGGCGGAGCAGGGCGTGGTGACCGTGCACGTCTCGGAGACGTTCCCGCTGGAGCGAGCGGCCGATGCCCACCGGCTGAACCAGGAGGGCCGCACGCGGGGCAAGATCGTGGTCACCGTGGACTGGGAGGCGGAGGACCCGGCGGCGCCGGACGGGCTGTGGCAGGAGCCGGAGCAGCCGGAATAGGGGTGCTCGGAACGGCGGCGTCGCGCCGAGGGGGATCAGAACAGCAGCGCCGCGCCGCACGCGGCCAGGGCCACCGTGATCAGGACGGTCGCCGTGGCGTGCCGGGGAGCCAGTGCGGCGGGCCGGGGCGACGAGGCGAGGGCGCGGATGCGCCGGTGCGCGAGGGCCAGGAAGCCCAGCCACAGCCCACAGCACAGGGCGCAGACCAGACCTCCGGCCACCGAGATCCCGCCGTGCAGCGCGGTCTTCATGGCGAGCACGGCGGCCACGGTGCCGGACAGTGTCGTACGGCGCCAGGCGAGGCGGGTGCGCTCGGGCTGCAGCCCGGGGTCCCGTACCGGCTCGGGGGTGGCCGAGGCGCTCACCCCTCCCACCCGACGAGCACGACGACGACCATCGCGACGGCCACGACCGCGACCACGAGGCTCAGCACCGCCGGGAAGCGCGACAACGGCAGATCCTCGCCGCGGCGCATCGCCCGCTCGCAGCGCACCCAGTGATTGACCGCGCGCAGCGAGCACAGCACGCCGGCCGCCAGCAGTGCGAGCGCCAGGCCGACCCGCCAGCCCCAGCGCAGGTCCGGCAGGAACTGGTCGACCGCGAAGCCGCCACCGATCAGGGCGAGCGCGGTGCGCAGCCAGGCCAGGAAGGTGCGCTCGTTCGCCAGGGAGAACCGGTAGTCGGGGGTGCCGCCCTCCTGGCGCACCTCCTGCGGCGCGAACCACAGCCGGACGTTTCGCACGAACTCGCTCACATGCCCGACCCTATCCGGGCGCTCCGCCGAGGGCGCCGCCGGATCCGCCCGCCGGGGCCGGCTCAGCCGGCCGCCCGCAGGGTCTTGAGGTGCTCGTAGGCGGCCAGCCCGTCCGGCGCCCACGCCCAGTCCGTCAGCCGCCGCTCCACCTCGGCCTCGGACAGGAACCCGTACCAGGCGATCTCGTCCACCTGGGGGTTCACCGGCAGCTCGCAGCGCACCTCGTACACCGACGACCACCAGGCGTGACCGGCGCCGTCGTCGTGCAGGAACTTGAACAGGAACGTCGGCCGGGGCAGCCCGCTCACCCCGAGCTCCTCCTCCGCCTCGCGCAGGGCGGCGTCGTCGTACGACTCGCCCGCGCCGACGACCCCGCCGACGAACATGTCGTAGTGCGAGGGGAAGACCAGCTTGGTGGGGGTGCGGCGGTGCACGAAGAGCCGGCCCTCGGCGTCCCGCGCCTCGATGAAGACGCAGCGGTGGCGCAGCCCCTTGGCGTAGGCCTCGCCCCGCGGGGACTGCCCGATGACCCGGTCCTGTTCGTCGACGATGTCGAGGATCTCGTCAGCAGAGCTCATGGGGCCATCCAAGCAGGGGCGGCCCGGGCACGTTCAGGGAGTCTGCAGAGCCGGCGTGCGCTTGGGCTGGAGGACGCCGGAGGGCATCGCCGAGTGCGTGCCGAGCAGGATGATGCCGACCACGATCCCGGCCAGTCCGGCCGCCTCCCAGGCCAGCGCGCCCGCGTCGGTGCGCAGCCGGTCGCCGAGGAAGCCGACGCCGCAGAGGATGCCGGCCAGCGGCTGGGCGGCGGTCAGGGCGGGCAGGGACATCCGCAGGGAGGCCGTCTCGAAGGCGCTCTGGACCAGGATCAGCCCGGTCAGGCCGAGCGCCACCACGGCGTAGGGCTGCCAGCTGGTGAGGACCTCGGCCATGCCGCCCTCGGCGAACCGTTCCCCGGTCATCCGGGTCAGGGCGTCCTGCACGCCGTAGAGGAGTCCGGCCGCGGTGGCCAGCAGCGCGGGGCCGGAGCTGAGCCGGGAGCGCTTGGCGTACGTGGTGAGCAGCAGCGCCACTCCGACCATGACGCCGATGATCAGCCACTGCCGCACCGGGTCGCTGGTGGCGGTGCCGCCGGTCGGCTGGCCGGCCATGATGAACGCCGTCACGCCGCCCGCGAGCAGTGCGAGGCCCGTCCAGCCCTGACGGCCGAGGGATTGCTTGGTCTGGCGGCGCGAGAGCATCAGCGCGAACAGCAGGTTCGTCGCGAGCAGGGGTTCCACCAGGGAGATCTCGCCCTGGCCCAGCGCCATCGCGCCCAGGGCCATGCCGACCACCATCAGGCCGATGCCGCCGAGCCAGCGCGGCACCTTCATCAGGTCGAGCAGGATCCGCGGCGAGAGGAAGTCGCTGAGCGGAGCCTTCTGGGCCGCGTTCTGCTGCAGGACGAAACCGAATCCGAGACAGCACGCAGCGGTGACGGCGAGTATCAGGATCTGGAGCGACACGCTGCGTACCTCGAATCCTGCCGGGCTGGGACGGGGTGCGTTAAGGGCCGACTGTAGCGGCCCCACGCCCGGCGTGCGCGTTCCACCATCGTGCGATGCCCAAACGGAAGCCGCCATGACGTACGCCACACACTCCGAACAAATGGGTCATTACGGACAGGTTGAATGCCGCAACTGCCCCATCAGTAACACCAGTTGACGCGTGTAACGCGCCGGCGGCTCTTGACGCGAACCCATGGCGGGGGGTTTGCTGCGAGTGATCGCTTGATGACAGTCCACAATCTGCTCACCACAGGACCCAAGCCGGTGTCCCCACCCCCACCCCCTCTGGGCCGCGGCCGAAAGCGCGCCGCCCACGCCTACGACGCGGCCCTCGACGACGCCGAGCTCGCCGCCGCCCGCACCGCCCTCGCCCAGGGCAGGTGGCAGACGGCCCGCTCGCTGCTCGCCCGAACCGGCGACGAATGGGACCGCAGAGGACACCGCGTCACCGTCCTCGCCCAGGAGCAGCACTGCGTCCCCTGGACCCGCGACTGGCTGCTCGCCGAGCCCGACTCGGTCGACGCCGCCGTCCTGCTCGGCCTCGGCCAGGTGCAGCGCGCCCTGCGGGGCAAGGAGAAACCCCTGCGCGCCCGTGAGTCCTGCCATGCCGCCGCCGAACTCGCGCCCGCCGACCCCACCCCCTGGCTCGGCCTGCTCATGCTGGAGAAGAAGCTCGGCGCCGAGCCGGAGGTGCGCCGCCTCTTCGCCGAGGTCCGCGCGCGGTACGCCGACCACCACCACGCCCACCACCTGATGATCGCCCGGCTCGCGGAGCAGCAGTCCGGCACCGGCATCGACCCCCTGCACGAGGTCTACGACTTCGCCAACGCGGCCGCGGAGCGGGCCCCCGCCGACTCCCCGCTCGCCGTCCTGCCGGTCATCGCCCACGCCGAGCGCTACCGCGTCCTGGCGGCGGCGGGTCACGAGACCCGGGACGCGGCCGCCTCCGGGCACTGGACCGGCCGCCGGGCCCGGCAGGTGATGCGGGCCGCCTTCGACTGGTGGCTGGAGTGGGAGCAGGAGGGGCACCCGCGCCGGCTGGTCGACCTGAACTTCCTCGCCCACGCCAAGGTGTGCGAGGGCCGGGGCGCCGAGGCCGCAGCCCTCTTCCACCGCATCGGCGAACACGCCACCCCGTCGCCGTGGTCCTACCCCGACCGGGACCCGTACTCCGCCTTCCGCACCGCCCGCGACACCGCGCTGGGCACTGCCTAGGCCGGCACCGAGAGCACCGCCCCGACGAACCCGCACCGACACCGACCGCACACCAGCGCCCCCGACCCGACGAAGGACGGTCATTCGATGACGACGGGCAGTTCCAGTACGACCAGAGCCACCGCCGACGGCGGCGGCATCAGTACGTTCAAAGGACAGGACCGCGCCCTGCGCGCCGACCGGCTCGGCACCACGGGCCTGCTGCTGTCCGTGCTCGCCGCCACCGCGCCCCTCATGGTCGTCGCGGGTGTCATGCCCACGACCTTCGGGGTGATGGGTGTCCTCGGCCAGCCGCTGCTCTTCGTGATCCTCGGCGTCGTCCTCGCCCTGTTCAGCGTCGGATACGCCGAGATGAGCCGGCACGTCCACAACGCCGGCGCCTTCTACGCCTACATCTCCCGCGGCCTCGGCGGCACGGCCGGCGCCGGCGCCGCGATGGTCGCCCTCGTCGCCTACAACGCGCTCCAGGTCGGCATCTACGGCATCTTCGGCTTCGAGGTCTCCGGGCTGTTCGCCACCTACCTCGACACCGAGATCGCCTGGTGGATACCGGCGCTGCTGGCGGTGCTCGCCGTCGGCGCGCTGGGCTGGCTGAAGATCGACCTCAACGCACGGGTGCTCGGCGTGCTGCTGATCATCGAGGTCGTCCTCGTGGTCGTCTTCGACGTCGCGGCCATCGCCGACCCGGCGGCCGAGGGCCTGTCCCTGCACGCCTTCAACCCGGACACCCTCAGCGGCGCGGGCATCGGCACCGCCCTGTGCTTCTGCGTCGCCGCCTTCCTCGGCTTCGAGCAGGCCCCCGTCTACGCCGAGGAGACCAGCCGCCCGCACGTCCTCGTGCCCCGCGTGATGTTCCTGGCCATCGGCGGCATCGCGGTCTTCTACACGATCAGCTGCTGGGCGTACACCGTCGCCGCCGGGCCCTCGGCGATCGTCGGCACCGCGCAGGACCAGAGCGCCGGGCTGCTCTTCTTCCTCACCGAGGACCTGCTCGGCAACACGTTCACCGACGTGCTGCACGTGCTCTTCGTGACCGGCATGTTCGCGGCGATGCTCAGCTTCCACAACGTCGTCGCGCGCTACGCCTTCGCCATGGGCCGCGAGGGGCTGCTGCCCGCCACGTTCGGCCGCACCAGCGGCGCGAGCGGGGCGCCGGGCACGGGTTCGCTGCTGCAGACCGCGATCGCCCTCGTGGTCGTCGCCGTCTTCGCGCTCACCGACGACAAGCCGGCCGGCGACCCGACCGCGCCGGTGCTGCACCTGTTCACCTGGATGGGCAACCTCGGGGCGCTGGGCGTCGCCGCGCTGATGGCCGCCGCCTCGGTCTCCGTCATCGCCTTCTTCGTGCGCCGCGGGACCGTCGCCACCCAGTTCTGGCGGCTGGCCGCCTCCGGGCTCGCCGTCCTCGGGCTGGTGTTCATCGTCGTGTACACCGTCAAGGACTTCGACGTGCTGATCGGGGCGGGCCCGGATTCGGTCCTGAGCTGGGCGCTGCCCGCCGTCATCGTCCTCGCGCTCGCCGTCGGCGTCGCCCAGGGCCTGCTCCTGCGCTCCCGCGCCCCCGAGCGGCACGCCCGCATCGGACTCGGCAACGAGGCGTTCCAACTGGACAAGGCCGCGACGGAGACGTCGTAGCGCCGTCCCCGGACCTGCAGCCGGGCAGAACTGCTTACGGAACTCTGACGAGCACCCGCGATCCCTGGTCCCGCCGGGGTCGCGGGTGTTCGAATGAAGGGGTGAACCCCGAACAGCCCGCGCCGCGGGACGAGGAACCGGGCGAGGGGAAGGGCCGGCCGATCGGCCGCCGTGTCCTGCTCGGCACCCTCGGCCTGGGCGCCCTCGGCGTCGTCACCGCGCCCACCCTCCAGCGGGGCCTGGAGTCCTTCCTCGCGGGCGCCTCCGACAAGGACCCCACCGGCCTGACGGACCTGCTGCCCAACGGCGGCGGCTTCCGCTACTACTCGGTGACCTCCTCCGTACCCCGCAAGAGCGAGACGACCTACCGCCTCAAGATCGACGGCCTGGTCGACCGCCCCCGGACCTACACCCTGGCCGACCTGCGCGCCCTGCCGCAGACCCGGATGGTGCGCGACGTCCAGTGCGTCACCGGCTGGCGGGTCCCCGGCACGCCCTTCGAGGGGGTGCGCCTGTCCCGGCTGCTGGACGCCGCCGGAGTGCGCGAGGGAGCCGGCGCGGTGCGCTTCACCTGCTTCGACGGCGCCTACAGCGAGAGCCTCACCCTCGACCAGGCCCGCCGCGCGGACGTCCTGGTGGCCCTGCGCATGCAGGACAAGGACCTCGGCCACGCCCACGGCGGACCGGCCCGCCTCTACGTCGCCCCCATGTACTTCTACAAGTCGGCCAAGTGGCTCTCCGGCATCACGGTCACCGAGGACGTGGAGCCGGGCTACTGGGAGGAACGGGGCTACGACGTCGACGCCTGGGTCGGCCGCTCGAACGGACGCGACGATGAGCCTACGACTTGACGCCCCCGGCGCGGCCACCGGCGTCCGGCGCTTCGGCAGGGCCACACGCTGGGTGCACCGTACGACGGCCGTGCTGATGGGCGTGTGCGTGGTCACGGCCGCCTGCCTCTACATCCCGCAGCTCGCCGAACTCGTCGGCCGCCGTGAGCTGGTGGTCCGCATCCACGAGTGGGCCGGCCTCGCCCTGCCGGTGCCCGTCCTGGCCGGGCTCGCCTCCCGGCTGTTCCGAGCCGACCTGGGCTTCCTCAACCGCTTCGGCCCGCACGACCGGCTCTGGCTGCGGGCCGCCGTTCGGCGCGACAAGCGGCGGTCCGCACGTCCGGCGGGCAAGTTCAACGCCGGGCAGAAGATCTACGCGGCCTGGATCGCCGGCGCCACGCTCGTGATGCTCGGCACCGGCCTCATCATGTGGTTCACCCATCTCACGCCCCTGCAGTGGCGCACCAGCGCGACGTTCGTCCATGACTGGCTGGCTCTCACGATCGGGATCGTGCTCGCCGGTCACATCGGGATGGCGCTGGGGGATCCGGAAGCCCGGCGGGGCATGCGGACGGGGAGGGTGAGCCGGGAGTGGGCCGAGCGGGAGCACCGGCTGTGGCGACCGTGACATGCCCTCCGCGAGAGGGCCGTGCCGGGGCGTCCGGCGTCTGCGGGTTCGTCGTGGCCGGTCGCGCAGTTCCCCGCGCCTCTTGGGGCGTGGATGAACCGTCGGTCGCTTCGCCGGGCAGGGCGACCGTGAAGGCCGTCGGCAGTCGGACCTCGGTGCCGCCGTACCGCACTGCCACGTCCACCGGGCCCGGCGCCAGTTCCGGTACGACCACCGACAGCAGCCCCTGACCGCTCAGCAGCGGCACCTCCTGACCCCCGATGCTCACGCCCCCACCGTGCGGCAGTTCGACCGGGTCGAAGTACAGGTCCGCCAGCTCGATGCCGATCGTCTCACCCGGGATCGCCGTTCCGTCTCCGCCCGTGTCCACTCCCGTGATCCGCAAGGCGCAGGCGGGAGTGGCGCCTGGCTCCGGCTTCAGCCGCACATGGGCTCCGGGGTGCCGCCGGTGGAAGTCGAGCAGGGCGCCGAGCACGGCGTACGCGGCCCGCCCCTTGCACGAGTCGCCGCCCGACGACGCGGCATGATCCCGGACCGCCTGCGCCCAGTCGCCGCCCTCGCCCTGCACGGCGAGACAGGCGGTGGCCAGGCCCCGCAGCAGTGTCCGGTCGCCGTCGGCGGTGAGCCGGGGGGTCACGTCGAGGGCGGCCAGGCAGTCGGCGGGGTCGCCCATCAGGTCGTACACGCTCGCCGGGTCGGGGATGCCGTCGGCGTCCGGCGAGCCGGGGCCTGGCGGCAGCCAGTGCGGGACTTCGAGGACCCTGCGGCTCACGGAAGGGCCGGGGGAGGGGCTCGCGGGTTCGCTCGGCGTGCGGCGGACCGGGGGAGGGGCGGGCGTGCCCGTGGACGCGGGTGCGCCGATGTGCCCGTCGGGTCGTTGTCCGGGCGGGGCCGAGGAGTTGCCGGCCGGCTCGGTCGGGGGCTGCCGGGCACCGGCCGTGGGCCCGGCGGTGACGACGGTGCCCCCGCCGCCCCTGCCGTCCGCCGTGCCGTCCCCGTCACCGGTGAACGCCGCGGCGGCCACCGCCACCGCTCCTACGACCAGCAGCCCCGAGATGCGCATCCCGAGGGAAACCGCCATGACGCCCCCCGAAGTCCTCGCCCGCGAAAGCCGCCACCGCTTCCGAGGGTCCCCTCATCATCGGGCTCGCGGCGCTCCCGGGGAAGCGGCTTCAGCCGATCGTCGGGGCGAGTTCGGGCCCGCGAGGATCACGGACCGGGGAAACGGAAGCCGGGCCGTTCAGCCCCCGAAGTCCAGCAGCACCTTGCACGACCGGCTCCGGTCGGCCGCCAGCGCGAACGCCTCCGCGGCCTCCCGCACCGGCACCACCGCGCTGACCAGCCCGTCGAACGAGCCCTCGGCGGCCAGCAGTTCCAGCGCGGCGTCGAACTCCGTGTCGAAGCGGAACGCCCCGCGCAGCTCGATCTCCCGGCTCACCACCAGATTGCCCGCAAACGGAGCGTTGCCCGGCGGCAGCATCCCCAGCTGCACCACGACACCGCCGCGCCGCACCAGCCGCAGACACGTGTCCAGCCCGGCCGCCACCCCGGACGCCTCGATCGCCACGTCCACCTCGCGGGGCCACCCGGCATCGCCGGGATCGTCGGCCCGTACGACGGTGTCGGCTCCGGCGGCTCGGGCGTACTCCAGTGCCACCGGCAGCAGGTCCGTCACCGTCACGCTCCCGGCGCCGGCCGCCTTCGCCGCCGCGACCACGAGACATCCGATGGGACCGGCACCGGTGACCAGGACATGCCTGCCGGCCACCTCGCCGGCCCGGCGTACGGCGTGCAGCGCCACCGACAGCGGCTCGGCGAGCGCCGCTCGGCGCAGACCGAGCCCGGTCGGCAGCGGCCGCACCTGGTCGGCGGGGACGACGACCCGGGCCGCGAATCCGCCCTGTACGTGCGGGAAGCGCGCCGCGCTGCCGAGGTAGCGGGTGTCCCGGCAGACGTTGCGCCGGCCGTCCGCGCACTCCGGACAGCGGTCGCAGGGCGTGGCCGGGTGGACGGCGACGGCCGTGCCGGCGAGAGGGCCCGACGCCCCGTCGCCGTACCCGACGACCGTCCCGACGACCTCGTGCCCGAGCAGCATCGGCTCCCTGAGCCGGAAGTCGCCGACCCCGCCGTGCCGCCAGTAGTGCAGGTCGGAGCCGCAGACCCCGCCGTACCGCACGGCCACCAGCGCCTGTCCGGGACCGGGGACCGGCTCCGGCAGTTCCTCGACCCGCAGATCGCCCTGACCGTGGATCACACAACCGAGCATCCCTCGGGCCTCCTTCACAGCACGCTGGTCATGCCGCCGTCGACGTACAGCACCTGGCCGCTGACGAAGTCCGCGGCGGGGGAGGCGAGGAACAGCACCCCGCCGACCAGGTCCCCGGTGCGTCCCCAGCGTCCGGCCGGGGTGCGGCGGCGCACCCAGGCGCTGAACTCCTCGTCCTCGACGAGGGGCCGGGTCAGCTCGGTCTCGATGTAGCCGGGGCCCAGGCCGTTGACCTGGACGCCGTAGGGGCCCCAGTCGGCGCACATGCCCTTGGTGAGCATCTTCAGCGCGCCCTTGGTGGCCGCGTAGGGCGCGATGCCGGGGCGGACCACCTCGCTCTGCAGGGAGCAGATGTTCACGATCTTTCCGTGGCCGCGTTCCGTCATCCGCCGGGCCGCTTCCCTGCCCACGAGGAACGCGCTGGTGAGATTGGTGTCCAGGATGCGGTGCCAGTCCGCGTCCCCGAACTCCAGCAGGGGCGCGCGCAGTTGCATCCCCGCGTTGTTGACCAGGATGTCGAGCGGGCCCACCCGCTCCTCGACGTCCGCGATCCCGGCGGCCACCGACGGGCCGTCGGTCACGTCGAACGCGGCCGTGTGCACGTCGCCGGGGAGTTCCCCGGCGGCCTCGGCGAGCCGCTGCGCGTCGCGTCCGTTGAGGACCACCGTGCAGCCGGCCTCGGCCAGACCGCGGGCGAGCGCGAGGCCGATGCCCCGGCTGGAGCCGGTGACCAGGGCCGTGCGGCCGCTGATGTCGAAGAGGGGGTGAGCCGTCATCTCGTGTCCCTGTCTCAGCCGTACCGCTAGATGACCAGTGAGAGCAGCAGGACCAGACCGCCGGCGACCACCGAGATGATCGTCTCCATGACGGACCAGGTCTTGACGGTCTGTCCGACGCTGAGCCCGAAGTACTCCTTCACCAGCCAGAAGCCGGCGTCGTTGACATGGCTGAAGAACAGCGAGCCGGCGCCGATGGCGAGGACCAGGAGGGCCGCGTGGGTCGTCGACATGTCGGCCGCGAGCGGGGCGACCAGACCGGCCGCGGAGACCGTGGCCACGGTCGCCGAACCGGTCGCGAGCCGGATCGCCACCGCGATCAGCCAGGCCAGCAGCAGCGCGGGGATCGACCAGTCCTCGGAGATGTCCAGGACCATCTGGCCGACGCCCGTGTCGATCAGCGTCTGCTTGAAGCCGCCGCCGGCGCCCACGATCAGCAGGATGCCCGCGATGGGGGCGAGGCTCTTCTCGACCAGCGGCGAGATCCGCTCCTTGCTGAAGCCCGCGGGCCTGAGCAGGGTGAAGATGCCGACGAGCACGGAGGCCAGCAGCGCGATCAGCGGCGAGCCGCTGACGTCGAAGACACGCTGGACGGTGTTCTCCGGGTCGTCGACGACTATGTCGACCAGGGCCTTGGAGAGCATCAGGACGACCGGCAGGAGGATGGTGGTGAGCGTGGCACCGAAGCCGGGCCGCTTCTCCAGGTCCTCCGAGACACGCTGCGGAATCATCCGGTCCGGAGCCGGGACGTCCACCCAGCGGGCCGCGTACCGCGAGAACACCGGTCCCGCGATGATCACCGTCGGAATGGCCACGAGGACGCCGAGCGCCAGCGTCACACCCAGGTTGGCGCCGATCGCGTCGATCGCGACCAGCGGGCCCGGGTGCGGCGGGACCAGGCCGTGCATCACGGACAGACCGGCGAGGGCCGGGATGCCGATGCGCATCAGCGAGTAGTTGCCGCGCTTGGCGACCATCAGGACGACCGGGATCAGCAGCACGACGCCGACCTCGAAGAACAGCGGCAGGCCGATCACCGAGGCGATCAGCACCATCGCCCAGGGCATCGACCGACCGCTCGCCCTGGCGAGGATGGTGTCGACGATCTGGTCGGCGCCGCCGGAGTCGGCGAGCATCTTGCCGAGGATCGCGCCGAGCGCGATCAGCACGCCCACGCCGGCCACGGTGGTGCCGAGACCGGTGGTGAAGCTGGCGATGACCTTGTCGAGCGGCGCCCCGGCGATCGCGCCGAGCACCAGCGAGCCGAGGGTCAGCGACAGGAACGCGTGGAGCTTGAACTTGGTGATGAGCAGGACGATGACGGCGATGCCCGTCAGGACGGCGATGCCCAGCTGAGCGTGGCCGGCCGAGGTGATGGGCTCGACGGTGTCCGCTGCCAGCATCTCGACGCTGAGTCTGGTCACGGGGGTTCCCTTGCAGATACGGGGGTTGGGGGAGGGGGTACTGCCGTGGGGGGTGTCCGGCGGCTGCCGGGGGTGGAGCGGGGGTGGTGCGGGGGGTGCGGGTTACGCGGCCGACCCGGGAATCCCGCTCAGCGCTTCGACGGCCCGTGCGGTGATCTCCTCGGGGCTGCCGGTGACATCCACCGCGACCCCGGCCTCGTCGGCCTGGAGCGGCTGGAGCGTGGCGAACTGCGAGTCCAGCAGCGCGGTCGGCATGAAGTGCCCCTGCCGGTGCGCCATCCGGTCCTCGATGAGGGCCCGGTCGCCGCTGAGGTGCACGAACACGACTCCGGGCGCCTCGGCCCGCAGCCGGTCGCGGTACGACCGCTTCAGCGCCGAGCAGCTGACCACCCCGCCGAGCCCGGCCCGTTCGTGCGCCCAGGTGCCGATGGCGTCGAGCCAGGGCCACCTGTCGTCGTCGTCGAGCGGGACACCGGCCGACATCTTGGCGATGTTGGCCTGCGGGTGGAAGTCGTCGCCCTCGGCGTAGGGGACGCCGAGCCGGGCCGCGAGCAGGGGACCGATGGTGGTCTTCCCGGTGCCCGCGACGCCCATGACCACGACGACATGGGGGGTACTCATCGCTGCCTCACTGTCTGCTGTCCTCGTCGACACGTGATGTCGACGCAACTGAAACCCATTAGGTACGACGAATTCAAGAGTGTGTGACATATAAGTCTGACTTTTTGAGATCGTGATCCAACCCGTACGCTGAGTGCATGACCACTCCGGGCCGGGGTCTGCACGGCCATGTACTGGAAACACTCGGCCCCGCGATCACCGCCGGCGAGTACCCGCCGGGCAGCGTCCTGCGCACCGACGAACTGGCGCAGCGCTTCGATGTGTCCCGCTCGGTGATGCGCGAGGCGGTCCGCGTCCTGGAGTCCATGCACCTGGTCGAGTCCCGCCGCCGCGTCGGTGTGACGGTCCGCCAGAAGTCCGAGTGGAACGTCTACGACCCCCAGGTCATCCGCTGGCGCCTGGCCGGCGCCGACCGCCCCCAGCAGCTGCGCTCACTCACGGTCCTGCGCTCGGCGATCGAACCGATCGCCGCCGGCCTCGCCGCCAAGCACGCCACCGCCGAGCAGTGCGCCGAACTGACCGAGTGCGCCCTCGGCATGGTCGCCCACTCCCGGGGCCACCAGCTGGAGGGCTACCTGATCCACGACGTCGCCTTCCACCGCGTCGTCCTCAACGCCTCCGGCAACGAGATGTTCGCGCGCCTGGGCGACGTCGTCGCCGAGGTCCTCACCGGCCGCACCCAGCACGAGATCATGTTCGAGGACCCCGACCCCGCGGCGGTCACCCTGCACGTCCAGGTCGCCGAGGCCATCCGCGCCGGCGACGCGACACGGGCGGAACACCTGACCCGCGAGATCACGGTCGGGGCGCTCCAGGAGCTGGACATCCTGGCGCCGTAGACCTACTGGTCCGGGAACTCCCCGTCCACGTACACCCAGGCCCCGTCCACCCGCTCGAACCGGCTGCGCTCGTGCAGCGAGCCACCGCGGTAGGAGGCCCTGAAGGTCACCGTGCCCGTGGTGTGGAACGCCGACCCGTCCGCCGTGTCCAGGATCTCCAGCCCCGTCCACCGCATCCCCGGATCCAGGTCCAGCCGCGCGGGCCGCGTGCGCGGATGCCAGGTACGCAGCAGATACGCCGTATCGCCCTTGACGAACGCGCTGTAGCGGGACCGCATCAGCGCCTCGGCGGTCGGCGCCGCGGCACCGCCCACGGCGTGGAAGCGCCCGCAGCACGCGTCGTAGGACGCGGGCAGCCCGCACGGGCAGGAGCGTGACGTCGCGCGTGCCACGGTCACCCCGCCGCCCGTGTCGCGGCCCCGGGCAGCGGCGGCAGCGCCGCCCCGTGCACCCACGCCTGCAGCAGCTCGTCGACCGGCTCGCTCGCGAAGCGGGCCACGTGCGAGGTGAACGCCGCCGTGGTCACCGTCCCGCCCCGGTGCTGCTGACCCCAGCCGCGCAGCATGCGGAAGAAGGCGATGTCGCCCAGCGCGCAGCGCACCGCGTGCAGGGTCAGCCCGCCGCGCTCGTAGAGCCGGTCGTCGAACATCGCCTTGCGGCCCGGGTCGGCGAGGCGCAGATCCTGCGGCATCGACGACAGCAACCGGTGCGCGGTGGCCGCGAGTTGCTGCGCGGTACGCCCGCCCGAGCGCTCCGACCACAGCCACTCGGCGTACTTCGCCAGCCCCTCGTTCAGCCAGATGTGCCGCCAGTCCGCGATGGACACGCTGTTGCCGAACCACTGGTGCGCCAGCTCGTGCGCCACCAGCCGCTCCGAACCCCGCGCGCCGTCCACATGGTTGGCGCCGAACAGCGACAACCCCTGGGCCTCGACGGGCACGTCGAGTTCCTCCTCGGTCACCACGACCGCGTACTCGTCGAACGGGTACGGCCCGAACAGCTCCTGGAAGACGTCCATCATCTGCGGCTGGCGCGCGAAGTCCCGCGAGAATTCCGCCAGCAGATGCGCCGGGATGTGCCCGTGCTGCGGCACCCCGCCCAGCCCCGGGTCGCCCAGCAGCACCGTCTGGTACTTCCCGATCGACAGCCCGACGAGATAGCTGGAGGTCGGCGCGGCCTGCTCGTAGACCCAGGTGGTCGTGCTCGCCTTGGTCGTCCGGGTCAGCAGCCGCCCGCCCGCCACCACCGCGTAGGCCGACGGCGTGGTGATCGAGATCTGGTACGACGCCTTGTCGGCCGGCCGGTCGTTGCACGGGTACCACGAAGGCGCCCCGATCGGCTGGCTCGCCACCAGCGCCCCGTCCTCCAGCTCCTCCCAACCGACACCGCCCCACGGGCTGTTCACCGGCTTGGGATTGCCCGACCAGTGCACCTCGACCGTGAAGGCGGCGCCGGCCCGGATCGGCTTCGCGGGACGCACACGCACCCTGCCGCCGCGGTGCGAGTAGTGCGGCTGGCGCCCGTCCACCCGGATCCGCCCGATCTTGAAGTCGGCGAGGTTCAGTACGAACTCGGCCAGCGGGGAGCGCCCCGCTATCGCGTTGATCCGGGCCGTGCCCGACAGCCGGTTCGGGCCCGGCCGGTAGTCCAGCGCCAGCTCGTACCGGTGCACCCGGTAGCGGGGGTCGCCGTGCTCCGGGAAGTACGGGTCCGCGCCCGCCGCCTGCTGAACTGCCACTGCTGTCTGTGCTCCCTGCGCCTTGCCGATGCCACTCCGTGCCGGTCCACCGCTCTCCGGCCCGGGGTGGACCGTGCTCAGGGACGCCATGCTTCGATCGGGTTGCCCAGCCAACGGGTGTCGTCAGGGACGGACTCCGCGGCCATGACGAGCGACGCGGGACCCAGCGTCGTACGGGCCCCGATCGCGCTGCCGGGCAGAACGATTCCGCCAGGGCCCAGCGTCGCGCCCTCACGGAGGACCACAGTATCCGTCCGCAAGATCCGGTCGTGGAAGAGGTGTGTCTGGAGCACACAGCCCCGGTTCACGGTCGCGGCGTCCTCCAGGGTCACCAGATCCGTCTCCGGCAGCCAGTAGCTGTCCACCCACACGCCCCTGCCGATCCGCGCGCCGAGTCCTCGCAGCCACGCCGTCATCACCGGCGTACCCGGAACCGAGCCCGCCAACCACGGCACGGCCAGCACCTCGACGAAGGTGTCGGCCAGCTCGTTGCGCCACACGAAGGACGACCACAGCGGGTGCTCCCCGCTGCGGTGCCGCCCCACGAGCAGCCACTTCGCGACGATCGACACCAGTCCGGCGGCGGCACCCGCCGCGAGCAGCACCAGCCCCGACAGCAGCGGCGCCCAGACCCCCAGCGCACACAGCGCGGCGACCGTCAGCACCGCGACGCCCGCCGAGCAGAACACCGGCACGATCCGGCAGAGCTCCACCAGAGCGCGCGCCCACAGCAGCCGGGCCGGCGGCTCGTAGGTCCGGCTCTGGTCGCCGTCGGACGCGGCCCGCGGCAGCTTGACCGGCGGCAGCCCCAGATACGACGTGCCCTTCTTCGCCTTCTTCGGCGTCGCCGACAGCACACCGACCAGCCCGCCGTCCGGCACGGTCCGCCCGGGCCCGGTCATCCCCGAGTTGCCGAGAAAGGCCCGCCGCCCGATCTCCGCGCGCCCGATCCGCATCCAGCCGCCACCGAGCTCGTACGGCGCGGTCAGTGTGTCGTCGGCCAGGAACGCGCCCTCGCCGACCGTCGTCAGGCTCGGCAGCGCGAGCACCGTGGACACCTCCGCGCCCCGCCCGATGCGCATCCCGAGCAGCCGCAGCCACACCGGCGTGGCCAGCCCGGCGTACAGCGGGAACAGGGTGTCGCGGGCGCGGTCCATCAGCTGCGTGACGGTCCAGGCCTGCCAGCCGACCCTGCTGTGCGTGGGATGCGTGCCCTCGCGCAGACCGAGGCTCAGCAGCCGTACGGAGATCAGGATCAGCAGTGCGTACGCCGCCCCGAAGGTCAGCGTCGCCGGTACGAGGGCGAGCGCGGCGCCCGCCAGGGGCGACGCGGGCGTGAAGAACTCCCGGCCCACGAGGAACGCGGCCGCCCCGGCCAGCACCGGAAGCGCGCTGAGCGCGAAGCCGGTGATGCCGTACATCACCCGCCAGTACGTGCCGCGCCGCGGCCGGTCCTTGGGCCAGTTGCGCTTGGCCTTGCCGAGCTTGACCGCGGGCGCGCCCGCCCAGCGCTGTCCGGTCGGGATCTGTCCGGTGACCGCCGAGCCGGGCGCCACCTCGGCGCGCTTGCCCACGCGGGCGCCCGGGAAGAGCATGCTGCGGGTGCCGACGACGGCGTGCGCGCCGACCTTGACCGTGCCGATCTCCAGCCGGTCCCCGTCCAGCCAGTACCCGGACAGGTCCACCTCGGACTCGACCGCCGCACCGCGCCCCAGCTTCAGCAGCCCGGTGACCGGCGGCAGCGAGTGCAGGTCCGCCTCGGGCCCGACCTTGGCGCCCAGCGCCCGCGCGTACCGCTCCAGCCAGGCGCCGGTCAGCGAGGTCGCCCCGCTGAACTCGGCCAGCCGCTCGGCCGTCCACAGCCGCAGATGCACGCTGCCGCCGCGCGGGTACCGGCCCGGCTTCACGTCCTTGAGCAGCAGCCGCGCCCCGCCGGCCGCCAGCGCCAGCCGTCCGGGCGGGCTGAACAGCGCCAGGGCCCCGGCCGCGAGCAGCCACCAGGGCGCCGTCGGCAGCCACCCGTAGGCGGGCAGCAGGTTGCCGAGGGCGGCCAGCACGACCGTCCAGCGCAGGCCGAGCAGCGTGAACAGCGGAACGAGCAGCAGGAGCTGGATCAGCTGGGCGCGCCGGGGCACCGGAGCGATGATCCGCTCCGCGCCGTCGTCGTGCGCCGACTCCTCCAGGTGCCGGGCCAGCTTGCGCAGCACCGGCTGCTGGTAGATGTCCAGGACGGCCGCGCTCGGATAGCGGGTGCGCAGCCGTGTCGTGAGCTGTGCGGCGGCCAGACTCCCGCCACCGATCGCGAAGAAGTCGTCGCGGGCGCCGGTGACCGGGATGCCGAGCACCTCGGTCCACTGCTCGGCCAGCCATGCCTCGGTGCCGTAGAGATGCTCCGCCGGGCCGGAGGACTCCAGTCCCTCCAGCGGCCACGGCAGCGCGGCCCGGTCCACCTTGCCCGAGGTCCGGGTCGGCAGGTCGTCCACCGGCGCCAGCAGCGGCACCAGCGCGGCCGGCAGCTCCGCCCGCAGCTTCTCCACCGCCGTCGCCTGGTCCCAGCCGTCCTGGGTGACGACGTATCCGACGAGGAGCTGGTTGCCGCTGCGCGCGGTCCGCACGGCGGCGGCCGCACCGGCGACACCGGGCAGCGCCTGGAGCGCGGCATCCACCTCACCGAGCTCGATCCGCCGCCCACCGAGCTTGATCTGCTCGTCGGCCCGCCCGAGGAAGACCAGCCCCTCCGGCTCCGCCTTGACCAGGTCACCACTGCGGTACGCCCGCTCCCAGCCGAGCGACTGAAGCGGGGCGTACTTCTCCGCGTCCTTCTCGGCGTCGAGATACCGGGCGAGACCGACGCCGCCGATCACCAGCTGCCCGCTGGCGCCCATCGCCACGGGCTCACCGGCCTCGTCCACGACGGCCAGCTCCCAGCCGTTCAGCGGCAGCCCGATCCGGATCGGCTCCTCGCCGCTCATCAGCGCCGCACAGGCCACCACGGTCGCCTCGGTGGGCCCGTAGGTGTTCCAGACCTCACGGCCCTCGGTCACCAGCCGCTGCGCCAGCTCCGGCGGGCAGGCCTCACCGCCGAAGATCAGCAGACGGACGTCGTTGAGGGTCTCCGGCTCCCAGAGCGCGGCGAGCGTCGGCACGGTCGACACGACCGTGATCTCCTGCTCCACCAGCCACGGCCCGAGATCGGCACCGCTCCTGACCTGCGCACGCGGCACCGGCACCAGACAGGCGCCGTACCGCCAGGCCAGCCACATCTCCTCGCAGGACGCGTCGAACGCGACCGAGAGCCCCGCCATGACCCGGTCGCCGGGGGCGATGGGCTCCTCGGTGAGGAACAGCGCGGCCTCGGCGTCCACGAACGCGGCGGCGCTGCGATGCGAGACGGCGACGCCCTTGGGCTTCCCGGTGGAGCCGGAGGTGAAGATGATCCAGGCGTCGTGCTCGACGCCCGGGCGCGCGGCGGGGACGTCGCTGCGGGAGTGCACGGTCAGCTCGTGTCCGGCGCCCACGACGGCCCGTACGTCCGCCTCCCCGAACACCAGCTCGGCCCGCTCGTCCGGGTCCTCGGCGTCCACGGGGACATAGGCGGCACCGGCCGCGAGGACCGCGAGGATCGCCACGTACAGGTCGTTGGTGCCGGACGGAACCCGTACGCCCACCCGGTCCCCGAGCCCCACGCCGGCCTCGGCGAGCGCGCGCCGCAGCCGCTCCACCTCGACGGCCAGCGCCCGGTAGGTCAGGCTGGTCGTGCCGTCGTCCAGCGCCGGCTCGTCCGGGTAGGACCGCACCGACGCGTCGAAGACGTCGACGAGCGTGCGCGGGGAGGCCGCGAGGCCCCCGGAGAAACGGGCGGTGTCGCCGAACTTCTCGCGGAGCTCATCGTCGAGCAGGCCGAGAGCATCGCTCTCGTGTATCGCTGCCATCCGGTCCTCGCGTCTCGATCCCGGATGCCTCCGGGGCGCTGGCGGGCCCGCAGGTTTGCCTGGGGTTGTCCGGCTCCAGCTCCGTAACAAGCCGGAAATTTTAGTACGACGCTAGGTTCGCGGCCGGGCAACGGCCACTCGGGGCACCCGTACGGGGCCTGCCCGGGACCCGGGGCACCCCTGCTGACCTGGTGATCTTCAACCGAAGGAGACTTCGCCCACACAGTCCGTGACCATCAGGTCGACCCAGCGTCCGGATGGCCCATCACGGGATGCCGGAACCCTCGTGTTGGGCGGGAATGGACACGAGCCGCGGCGGGTCGCGGCCGGTGTCCCATCCCGGAGGGCGGATGTCGAACCCACCACAGGGAGGTCGCGCGGGCAAGATCGTGCGGAGCACGGCCTCGGCGGTGCTGATCGTCCTCGCGTGCGTCCTCGTCCCCGTCACCGTGATCACGGTGTGGGTGCACGACATCGCGCTCGACACCGACCGCTACGTCAAGACGATGAAGCCGCTCGCCACCGACCGTGACATCGAGGACGCCGTGCGCCACCGGCTCGTCGACGCGGTGGACGTTCGCGTGAACGGCAAGCAGATCACCACCGACATCTCGAACTGGCTGAAGTCGCAAGGACTGCCGCCCCGCGCGGCCGACGCCGTCAAGGCGCTGGCCCCCCAGGTCGACGAGGCCGCCAACGCGGTGGCGGACCGGGTGGCGAAGCGTTTCGTGGAGAGCGACCGGTTCGAGAAGCTGTGGGTCACGGCGAACCGCACCGCCCACTCCGCCGTGGTGCACGCCCTCACGGGCAAGGGCCGCGGCGCGGTCGGCGTCGAGGAGGGCACCGTGACCCTCGACGTCGGAACCGCCGTGGAACAGGTCAAGAAGGATCTGGTGGACGCCGGTGTGCAACCGGCCTCCAAGATCCCGGCCGTCGAGAAACAGGTGGTGCTGTTCAAGTCCGACGAACTCGACCAGTTCCAGGACGCCGCGCACGCGCTGGACCTGGCCGGCTACTGGATGCCGGTGATCACCGTGGTGCTCGGGGCCGCGGGCGTCCTGCTGGCCCGCCGGCGCCGCCGCGCGCTGGCCAAGGCGGCCCTCGGCGCGGCCTTCGGCTGTCTCGTCGTGGCCATCGCCCTCGTCGTCGCCCGCCGCTACTACCTGGACCACCTGCCGCCGACCATCCTGTCCGAGCCGGCGGCGGCCTCGGTCTTCGACACCCTTCTGCGCTTCTTGAAGGTCACCCTGCGGACCGTGATCGTGCTCGGTGTGGTCGTCGCCCTCGGCGCCTACCTCGTCGGTCCGGGCCGGCTCCCGCGCGCGGTGCGGGGCTGGAGCGAGCGGGCCGCAGACACCACCGCCCGCTGGGCGGAGTCGCACGGTGTCACCACGGGACGGGCCGGGACCTGGACCCAGGACAACCGCAAGTGGCTCACCGTGGGTGTCCTGCTGCTGATCACGCTGGTGTTCGCGCTGTGGAACAACCCCACGG
Source organism: Streptomyces sp. Y7 (assembly GCF_043195415.1). Lineage (NCBI taxonomy): Bacteria > Bacillati > Actinomycetota > Actinomycetes > Kitasatosporales > Streptomycetaceae > Streptomyces > Streptomyces sp. Y7. Next base: position 18,194 of record NZ_JBIDDQ010000039.1, on the reverse strand, counting down.
TCTGGACGGTCGTGATCCTGGTGATCATCCTGCTCGCGGCGCTCGCGATCATCGCCCTGCTCGCGGCCGACGGCCGCACACGCGCCCAGGGAACCCCGGAAAAGCAAGAAACCCCTGGTTGACAGGGGTTTCAGCTGGTGTCCGAGGGGGGACTTGAACCCCCACGCCCGATAAAGGGCACTAGCACCTCAAGCTAGCGCGTCTGCCATTCCGCCACCCGGACAAGGTGTCTGTCGTGCGGGGTTTCCCCCGCGGCGACAGAGGAAACATTACCAGGCTTCGAGGAGTGCCCGATCACCCCCCGTCGCGACGTGAACGGCGTGTGACGGGTCCCGGCCGGTCTTGGGCAGCGCCGCGGTCGGGGGGAGGATGAGGGGGACCACCAGCAGCGACCGCGCGGAAGGAAGCAGCGTGAGCGAGACGGACACGGCCAGGAACGTCACCGGCGAGGACGAGGTCGTGGACCTCTGCCGCGAGCTGATCCAGATCGACACCAGCAACTACGGCGACCACTCGGGACCCGGTGAGCGCAAGGCGGCCGAGTACGTCGCCGAGAAGCTCGCCGAGGTGGGCCTCGAACCGCAGATCTTCGAGTCGCACCCGGGGCGCGCCTCCACGGTGGCCCGCATCCAGGGCGAGGACCCCTCCAGGCCCGCGCTGCTCATCCACGGCCACACCGACGTCGTACCGGCCAACGCCGACGACTGGACCCACCACCCCTTCTCCGGCGAGGTCACCGACGGGTGTGTGTGGGGGCGTGGCGCCGTCGACATGAAGGACATGGACGCGATGACCCTCGCGGTCGTCCGTGACCGGCTGCGCAGCGGCCGCAGGCCCCCGCGGGACATCGTCCTCGCGTTCCTCGCCGACGAGGAGGCCGGCGGCAAGTTCGGCGCGCGTTTCCTGGTCGACAAGCACCCGGACCTCTTCGAGGGCGTCACCGAGGCCATCAGCGAGGTGGGCGGCTTCTCGTTCACGGTGAGCGAGCAGCGACGGCTCTATCTGATCCAGACGGCCGAGAAGGGCATGCACTGGATGAAGCTGACCGTGGCGGGCACCGCCGGGCACGGTTCCATGATCCACCGGGACAACGCGATCACGGAACTGTCGGAGGCGGTCGCGCGCCTGGGCCGGCACCGGTTCCCGGTGCGGGTCACCAAGACCACCCGGGCCTTCCTCGACGAGCTCGGCGACGCGCTCGGCACCGAACTGGACCCGGAGAACATGGAGGGCACCCTCGCCAAGCTCGGCGGCATCGCCAAGCTCATCGGCGCGACCCTCAGCAACACGGCCAACCCCACCCAGCTCGGCGCCGGCTACAAGGTCAACGTCATCCCCGGCGAGGCCACCGCCCATGTCGACGGCCGCTTCCTGCCCGGTTTCGAGGAGGAGTTCCTCGCCGACCTCGACAAGATCCTCGGGCCCAAGGTCAGGCGTGCGGACGTGCACTCCGACAAGGCCGTCGAGACGAGCTTCGACGGGGCGCTCGTGGACGCCATGCAGTCCGCCCTGGTCGCCGAGGACCCGGCCGCCAAGGCCATCCCCTACATGCTCTCCGGCGGCACGGACGCCAAGTCCTTCGACGACCTCGGAATCCGCGGCTTCGGCTTCGCCCCGCTGAAGCTGCCGCCGGAGCTGGACTTCGCGGGCATGTTCCACGGCGTCGACGAGAGGGTCCCGGTGGAGGGGCTGAAGTTCGGGGTCCGTGTACTCGACAGGTTCATCGACGCCTCCTGAACGGCCCGTCGGCGGGACCGTCCAGAAATCGTCCAGACGTACTGTCCGTGACTGGGGAGAGTGAACCCGCTCATAGGGTCGTAGCCCTATTAATTCCTCCTCGTTACAGGTGATGCGATCAGCTACTTGTGATCGCATTGCCAACAAGGAGGAATAATGATCAAGAAGGTCGTCGCCGCTGCGGCTGCCACCGGTGGGCTGGTTCTCGCGGGCGCGGGCCTGGCCGTGGCCGACTCCGGTGCCCAGGGTGCCGCGGTGCACTCCCCGGGTGTCGTGTCCGGCAACGTGGTTCAGGTTCCGGTTCACGTCCCCGTGAACGTCTGCGGCAACACGATCTCGGTGATCGGGCTGCTGAACCCCGCCTTCGGCAACACCTGCATCAACAAGTGACGTTGTGCCTCGCCCCGTGAACCGGGGCTGAGCCCGTCGGCCCCGGAGCGCGCGCCATGCGCTCCGGGGCCGACCGGCCTTTACGGAACGTCGGTCGAATGTCCGACGTCGTCCTTTCGGAACAAGGTCGAAGGCAGGTACTCAGCAAATGCGACAGGTCACCCGCAAGGGCCTGATGACCGTGGCGGCCGCGACCGGCGTCATCGCCGCAGCGGGCGGCACGGCCCACGCGACCGGCGCCGGCGCGCACGGCTCCAGCGTGAACTCGCCCGGCGTGCTGTCGGGCAACACGGTGCAGGTGCCGGTGCACGTGCCGGTCAACGTCTGCGGCAACACCGTGAACGTGGTCGGGGTGCTCAACCCGGCGATGGGCAACAGCTGCACCAACCAGGGCGGCCACGGCGGCTCCCACGGCGGCGGGGGCTCGTCCGCCGACGGCCACGCCAGTGACTCGCCCGGCGTCGGCTCCGGCAATCACGTCGAGGTCCCGGTCCATGTGCCGGTCAACGTGTGCGGCAACAGCGTCGACGTCATCGGCATCGGCAACCCCAGCACGGGCAACGACTGCGGCAACGGCGGCGGTCACCACGCGCCGGGGGAGCCGGGCAACCCCGGTAACCCGGGAAATCCGGGGAACCCCGGTAACCCGGGCAATCCGGGAGAGCCCGGGAATCCGGGAGAGCCCGGAAACCCGGGGAATCCTGGAAACCCCGGTAACCCCGGAAACCCGGGCAATCCTGGGGAGCCCGGAAACCCGGGGAACCCCGGTAACCCCGGTAATCCGGGCAACCCGGGAGAGCCGAACCAGCCCGGTACCCCGAGCACGCCGCCCGGCACCGGCGGCGAGACCCCGGGCGGTGGCTCCTCCACCCCGAACCAGCCGGGCGCGCACTTCGTGACCCAGCCCGGGGGCGACGCGGAGCTGGCCCAAACCGGCAGTGAGATGCCGCTGGGCCTCGTCCTTCCGGTCGGCGCGGGAGCGCTGCTGGCGGGAGCGGTGCTGTACCGCAAGGCACGGCAGTCGCAGTAGGGCATCGCACCAGGAGGCTCTGACCTCCGGTACGAACGGAGCGGGCCCCGCCGAGGCGGGGCCCGCTCCGTGTCACTCCTGTCCGGCGCCTCAGCTCACCACGTGGCCCGCACCTGCCGGATGATCCGGCGGCGCAACCGCACCCTGCGGCTTCCGTCCCGCAGCAGGCTCAGGCGGTCCAACTCCCAGTGTCCGTACTCGGCATGGTCCGTCAGCAGGCGTGTGGCGTCCTTGCGGGAGACCCCGCGCGGTACGTACACGTCGACAAATTCGTATTCCGGCATCGCATCTATTGTGCGGGCTGGGGCCCGGTACGGATAGCGTCTGCACTATGTCTGATGCTGTGCAGCCCACCGCTGCCGAGGTACGCGCCGCCGCCGAGGCGGTCAAGACCGCGCTCGACCGCCATCTGGCCGCGGTCGAACGCCGGTCGGGGGAGGACGACCCGGCCGTCTACGAGGCGTTCAACCAGCTGGCCGCGGCCGCCGAGGCCTACGACGAGCTGCTCTACGACCGCTACGACGAGGTCACACCCTTCGAGATCCCCGGTACGGAGGACGCGCTGCCGCCGTACACGGGCCCCGAGGAACCGAACGCGCTGAGCGTGCTGATCCGCCGCGACTACGCCGTGGCGGAGCCGCAGCGGCTGCTGGCCCAGGCCCAGCGGGTCGAGGCGGCGGACTACGACGGTGCGGACGGCGACGCCTCCGGCACGGTGCACGGGGCGCTGGGCATCCTGTTCGGCGAGTTCGAGCCGGACGAGATCGCCTCCCGGCACAAGGAGTTCGGACTGGAGGAGGGTGACTCCACGCTCTGGGTGACCGCCGCGGACGACCAGACCGACCCCGGCGAATGGCTGGAGGCGCCCTTCGAGGGGGTCGACCCGCAGCAGGTGGTCTGCCGCTTCGACGTCAGCACGGTGTTCGACGACGACCTCGACGAGGAGGACACGGACGACGACCCCGGCAGGCGGCTCGCGGTGAACGCCGAGGACGACATCGAGGACGAACTCGACACCGACCTCGACGAGGACGACCTCGAACCACTGGACGCGGATCGCTGAGACACGGCGAAAGGCTGGACGTGGATCGCTGAGACACGGCGGAAGGCTGCCGGACGGCGGCGGTCACGGGGCGGTGGCGCCGTGACCGCCGCCGTCGCGCGTCCAGGACCGCCGTGTCAGCCGGCCGCCGTCGGCTGCGGCGCCAGCAGCGCCGGCAGGCGGGTCGTGCGCGGCTTGGCCGGGATCTCGGCGACCGCGTGGGCGAGGGCCTGCTCGACGCCGTGGACCACCGACAGGTGGCGGTCGGCGCGGCTGAAGGCCGTGTAGATCCAGGGGCGGCTCAGGGCCTGGGCCGCGTCGCCGGGGAGGACCACGACGACCGCGGGCCAGCGTGCGCCCGCCGCCTGGTGGGCGGTCAGCGCCCAGCCGTGCCGCACGGCCTGCTCCACCCGCTCCTTCGGTACGACCACGGCCTCGCCCGCGCAGGACAGGTGCAGCCCCTCCGCGTCGGCCTTCACGACCTGGCCGGGCACGGTACGGCCCGGCGCGGGGGAGTACGCGACGCGGTCACCGGGGTCGAAGCCGCCGAAGCGGCCGGGGCCCGGGTTGAGCCGCTCCTTGAGCGCGGCGTTGAGCGCACGCGTGCCGGCCGCGCCGCCGTGGCCCGGTGTGATCACCTGGGTCTGCTCCGCCGGGACGCCGATCGCCCGCGGCACCGAGTCCGCGACGAGCTGCACGGTGCGGTGCACGGCCTCGCCCGCGTCCCGCACGGGCACGATCACGACCTCCTTGCCGGGCGCCTCGACCTGGTTCAGCTCACCGATGCCGACCCCCGAGACCAGCTCGCCCAGCGGGCCGGGATCCGGCAGGCGCGAGGCGATCTGCGGGCAGACCCGCGCCGCCAGCAGATCGGCGAACACCCGCCCGGGCCCCGCCGACCACAACACCCCGGGGTCCCCGGCGAGCACCAGCCGGGCCCCGTCCGGCAGCGACTCGGTGAGCAGCGCGGCCGTCTCCACGTCCAGCTGGGGGGCGTCGAGCACGACGAGCAGATCGAGGTCGAACGCCCCGTCCGTGTCCCGGCCGGGCCCTTCGGAGCCGGACAGCAGCCCGGCCACGGTGGCGACACCGGGCACCGAATCCGCCACGGCGGGGCCGGCGCCGCTCAGGAGCGCCGAGAAGCGCTCCGTGCCGGGCGGGCCGGGCACGGCAGCCCAGGCACGCAGTCCGAGCGCCTGCGCGGCCCGCAGCAGCGCCGCCGGTTCGGCGCGGGAGGCCTCCCCACCGGTGTGCAGGACCAGGCCGTTCGCCGCGACCGCCCGGATCAGCTCGGCGGCGGAACCCGCTCGTCCTGCCGCCCGGTCCCACTCCTCGGCGGAACCGTCCTGCTCGGGCGCCGAGTTGATCAAGCGGCCCAGCCCGTCGGCGAGGCTCTCCTCCGCGAGGGCGTACCGCTCCAGGCCGACGAGGACACGAACCGGGCGCTCCTCGTCCTCCTCCGTCTCCTCGTTCCGCCGGGCCGGGGCGCCGGGCTCGTCCAGGGCGTCCTGGAAGGCCAACGCCTCACCCTCGGCCAGGGTGTTCTGCACGGCCGCGTCGGCGTCCGGCACGCCCTGCTTGGCCAGCGCGGCGGTGAGCACGGGAAGTTCGAGGGCGGTGTGTCCGGCCAGGGCCGCCTGTTCCAGGAGCCAGACGGCCACCGCCCGGCCGCGCCGCTCGTCGTCCGGCCCGCACTCCGCGCCGAGCAGCGCCCGCGCGAACCCGTCGGCCTGCTCGGGCCGTACCCCGCCGACGCGCAGCAACTGCCAGGGATCCGCCCGCAGCTGGTCGGCGGCGCCCTCGCCGAGCGCGGCGGCGGCCTGCGCCGCGAGCGCCTCCGGGGCGCCGCCCTCGGTCAGCACGCCCCGCACGGACTCCACGGTCTGTGACGCGGGGGCCGCGGGCGCGGCGGGCACCGGTGCGGGCTGCGGCCGGCGGGCCGGCTCCGGGGCCGGGCGTCGAGGTGTCTCCGGCTCGCTGAAGACGGTCGCCGCGGGCTTCGCGCCGCTCTCCACGGCCCGTACCGCGGCGAGGAGATCGGCGGCCTGACCGCTCAGCTTGGCCCCGCTGTCGACGGGCGCCGTCTTCTCGGCCTTGCGCCGCTCGATCCGCTCCCGCTCGACCCGCTGGGCGGCCAGTTCGGCCTCCGCCTCCGACTGCTGTGCCGCGCTCTGCGAGCCCTCGCCGTCGGCGCTGTCCGGCGCGGCCCCGGTCACCTGCTCGCCGTCCTCCGGCGTGCCGTTCGTGCCGTCGCCTCCCGCACTCGCAGCGGCGGCCCCCTCCTGGGCCGCGGCCCCCGGCGTCCCCGGCTCCGTGTTCTCCGTGGTCTCGGGTGGCTCCGTGCTCACAGCGTGCTCCAGTCGTGATCGGGATAGCGGTGCACGGGCGCCGACACGTCGTCGAGCGCCCGGCAGATCTCGTCAGGAAGAGTAAGGGCCTCCACTGACAACGCCGCCGTGAGCTGCTGCGCGTTGCGCGCGCCGATGACCGGCGCGGCCACACCGGGCCGGTCACGGACCCAGGCGAGAGCGACCTGGAGCGGGGAGACGGCCAGCCCGTCGGCCGCCGTCTGCACGGCGTCCACGATCCGGCTCGCCGTGTCGTCGAGATAGGGCGCGACGAACGGCGCCAGATGTTCCGAGGCGCCGCGCGAGTCCGCCGGCGTCGCGTTGCGGTACTTCCCGGTGAGCACGCCCCGGCCGAGCGGCGACGAGGGCAGCATGCCGATGCCGAGGTCGAGCGCGGCCGGCAGCACCTCGCGTTCCACACCGCGCTGGAGCAGTGAGTACTCCAGCTGTGTGCTCGCCAGCCGGGTGCGTATCCCGGGCGCCGCGAGCTGCCAGGTGCCCGCCTTGGCGAGCTGCCAGCCGCAGAAGTTGGAGACACCGGCGTAGCGCACCCGACCGCTGCTGACCGCGAGGTCGAGCGCCTGGAGGCTCTCCTCCAGCGGGGTGTACGGGTCGAAGGCGTGGATGTGCCAGACGTCGACGTAGTCCGTGCCGAGCCGGGCCAGCGAGGCGTCCAGGGCGGAGAGCAGATGACCGCGCGAGCCGTCGAAGCGGCGGTCGGGGTCGGGCACGCTGCCCGCCTTCGTCGAGATGACCAGGTCCCGCCGCGGGATCAGCCCTTCCATCAGCCGCCCGAGCAGATACTCGGCCTCCCCGTCGCCGTACACGTCCGCCGTGTCGACGAGGGTGCCGCCCGCCTCCCAGAACGTCTTCAAGAGGTCCGCCGCGTCGTGCTCGTCGGTGTCCCTGCCCCAGGTGAGGGTGCCGAGCCCGATCCGGGACACGCGCAGGCCGGTGCGGCCGAGATGCCTCTGCTCCATGAACGCCGAGATTACTGGCCAGAACCTGCCATGTGGGGGCCTGTGGATGACCAGTTTCCCGGACCGTCACCGGCGATGCCCGGGGGCAGTCGGGCGACGCCCGCCACATCGGCCTCCCCGCGAGAGGCCCCCCGCGCTAAGGTCTGGCCCAAAGGGACGTTACTGATCGGTAAGGGGATCGGCCATGCAGCTCGGGATCAACCTCGGCTACTGGGGTGCCGGAATGGACGCGGACAATCTCGCCGTCGCGCAGGAGGCCGACCGGCTGGGCTACGCCGTCTGCTGGGCCGCCGAGGCGTACGGGTCGGACGCGGCCACCGTGCTCAGCTGGGTCGCCGCCCAGACCGAGCGCATCGACGTCGGCTCGGCCATCTTCCAGATCCCGGCCCGCCAGCCGGCGATGACCGCGATGACGGCCGCGACCCTGGACTCCCTGTCCGGCGGCCGCTTCCGCCTCGGCCTCGGTGTCTCCGGACCGCAGGTCTCCGAGGGCTGGTACGGCGTCAAGTTCGACAAGCCGCTGGCACGCACGCGTGAGTACGTCGAGATCGTCCGCAAGGCGATGACCCGCGAGCGCCTGACGTACGAGGGGCAGCACTGGACGCTGCCGCTGCCCGACGGCCCCGGCAAGCCGATCAAGCTGACCGTGCACCCGCAGCGCGAGCACATCCCGCTGTACATCGCCGCCATCGGCCCGAAGAACCTGGAGCAGACCGGCGAGATCGCCGACGGCGCCCTGGTGATCTTCCCCTCCGCCGACCACCTGGAGGAGACCACCGTCAAGCACCTGCGCGCCGGACGAGAGAAGGCGGGCAAGAGCCTCGACGGGTTCGACGTCTGCCCGACCCTGCCGCTCGCCGTCGGCGACGACAAGGACGTGGCCACGCTCGCCGACACCTTCCGCCCCTACACCGCGCTCTACGTCGGCGGCATGGGCAGCCCCAAGCAGAACTTCTACAACCAGCTCGCCCAGCGCATGGGGTACGAGAAGGAAGCCGCCGAGATCCAGACCAAGTACCTCTCCGGCGACAAGCAGGGGGCCGCGGTCGCCGTACCGCACGACCTGATCGACCAGACCACGCTGCTCGGCTCCGTCGACCGCATCGCGGACCGGATGAAGGCCTACGCCGCCGCCGGGGTCACCACCCTGTCCCTCGCGCCGGCCGGCTTCACGCTCGACGAGCGGCTCGCGTCCCTGCGCGCCGGCAGCGAGGCCCTGGAGCGCGCCGGACTGGCGTGAGCCGAGGGGCCGTACCGGCCGGGAAAGTTCTGCGGCCGTGGTGGGGGCTCGGGGGTCTTCCCCGCCACGGCCGTCACGCAGAACAACGCGCGCGTGCCCACCCGGTTACGCCCCCGTCGTGACCCCGATGGTCATTCTTTTGGCGCAGTTGTCCGACTCAGCTGTTGCAGCGGCTCTCTCTCCGCATTTGACTCGTTCTTTGCGGAATCCTGCGGCGTCCTGAGAGAGGTGCCCCACGATGCTTTCGGCCAAGAGTCTGTTCCAGGAGATCCTCGACAACGACGAGTCCTTCCGGCTGTTCTGCTCGATCGCCGCCAGCGGCGAGTCGCAGGGCGGCTGGGAGAACGCGCGCATCGCCGCGCTCGTCCCCGACAGCGAGCGCGCCATGGCCCCCAAGATCACCCGGCACGGCGCGGACGAGGACAAGCACGGGCGGATCTTCAACGCCCTGCTGAAGAAGCGCGGCCTCGAACCCGTCCCCGTCCCGCCCGAGACCGACTACACGATGCTTCTGGAGAAGCACGGCATCGGCCTCGCCCACGAGAAACTCAAGGCCGACAAGCCGCTCTCGGTCGACGACATCATCACCTACCTCGCGCACAGCCGGGTCACCGAGCAACGCGCCTCCGACCAGATGATCATGCTCCGCAACTTCTTCGCCGACGACCCGGTGATCGGCAAGGCCGTCCGGATGATCTCCAACGACGAGGACAACCACCTCGCCTACACGCACGAGGAACTGCTCCGCTTCGCGGCCGCCGGTCACGGCCGGCTCATCCAGGCCGCCCTGCGCGAGTGCGCCCTCGCCGAGATCCGCGTCTACCGGGACGTCAGCCTCGCGGTCATGGACCACATGGGCCGCATCCTCGGCTGGCCGCGGGCCAAGGCCGCCGCGCTCGCCGCGGGCATCCACGCCGTGTACGCCTGGGAGCGGTTCGCGGGCTGGCGGAAGATGGTGTCCCTGTCGATGCCGGAACGCCGCGACGCCCTCGGCGGCCCGGCCACCTCGGCACCCGAGTTCGCCTGACGCCCCCGAACGGCCCGGCTACAACCAGCCCCGGCGTTTGAACAGCCGGTACAGCAGCACCTCGATGGCGGCCATGGCCAGGATCAGCACCGGATACGAAGCGGTCCAGTGCAGCTCCGGCATGTGCTCGAAGTTCATGCCGTAGATCCCCGCGATCATCGTGGGGACCGCGGCCATGGCCGCCCACGCGGAGATCTTCCGCATGTCGTCGTTCTGCCGGACGCTCATCTGCGCGAGATGCGCCGACAGGACGTCGGAGACCAGCCGGTCCAGACCCTCGACGGCCTCGTTCACGCGCGTGAGGTGGTCGCTCACGTCGCGGAAGAAGGGCTGCGCCTTGTCGTGCACGAACGGCACCCGCGCACCGATGGGGCCGGCGCCCGCGAGCCGGGACACGGGCTGCGCGAGCGGGCCGGTGGCCTTGCGGAACTCCATGATCTGCCGCTTGAAGGCGTAGATGCGCGAGGCCGTGTGCCGGGACCCGCCGCCGGTCGGCGAGAACACCTCCGCCTCCAGCTCCGAGAGGTCGGTGCCCAACTCGCCCGCCACGTCCACGTAGTGGTCGACGACCGCGTCCGCGATCGTGTAGAGCACCGCCGTCGGGCCGTGCCGCAGCATCTCCGGTTCGTGCTCCAGACGGGCCCGCACGACCCCCAGGGGCGCCTCCTCGCCGTGCCGGACCGTCACCACGAACGAGTCGCCGATGAAGACCATGACCTCACCCGAGGAGACGATGTCGCTCTTCGGTTCGTAGCCGACCGGCTTGAGGACCATGAACAGCGAGTCGTCGTACACCTCCAGCTTGGGCCGTTGGTGCGCGTTCAGCGCGTCCTCCACGGCCAGCGGATGCAGCCCGAACTCCTCGGTGACCTTGTCGAACTCCTTCTCCGTCGGCTCGTACAGACCGATCCAGACGAACGCGTCGTCCTGGAGGCGGCACAGATCCAGGGCGTCGGAGAAGTCCGCGGGCCCCTCCGTACGGCGCCCGTCCCGGTAGATGGCGCAGTCGACGATCACGGAGCGTATTCTCCCGCCCTCGGCCGCCGGACGCACCCCGTCGTGCGCCTACCCTGGGCGGCATGCCCACGCTGATCCTGGTCCGGCACGGACGTTCCACCGCCAACACCGAGGGAGTGCTCGCCGGGTGGACCCCCGGCGTCACCCTCGACGAGCGCGGGGCCGAGCAGGCCGCCGCACTGCCCGCACGGCTCGCCGCGCTGCCGGTCTCCGAGATCGTCACGAGCCCCCTCCAGCGCTGCCAGGAGACGATCCGGCCGCTCCTGGACGCCCGGCCCGGACTCACCGCGCACACCGAGGAGCGGATCGGGGAGTGCCACTACGGCGACTGGTCCGGCCGCAAGCTCGCCGACCTCAAGGACGAGCCGCTGATGGAGGTCGTGCAGGCCCATCCGTCGGCGGCGGCGTTCCCCGGCGGGGAGTCGATGCGGGCCATGGCGACCCGGGCCGCGGAGGCGGTACGGGAGTGGAACGCGCGCGTGGAGCGCGATCACGGTGCCGACGCCGTGTACGTGATGTGCTCGCACGGCGACATCATCAAGTCCCTCGTGGCGGACGCACTCGGTCTTCATCTCGACCTCTTCCAGAGGATTTCCGTTGAACCGTGTTCCATCACCGCGATCCGTTACACCCGCCTGAGGCCTTTCCTCGTACGGCTCGGGGACACCGGCGACTTGGCGTCCCTCGCCCCGCGCGAGGAACCGCCGGCCGGTGACGCGACGGTCGGGGGCGGCGCGGGCGCACCGTGATCGTCGGGCGCAGTAGGGTGAAGCGGTCCGCACATCGCCGCAGTCACGAGTCGCCGAACTCACGATTCGCCGTACCCACGATTCCAATGGAGACAGGACGTGTCCCGTCAGGTGTTCCTCTACGACCCCCCGGACCGCTTCGTGGCCGGCACGGTAGGACTGCCCGGACGCCGTACGTTCTTCCTCCAGGCCGTCGCCGGCTCCCGGGTGACCAGCGTGGCCCTGGAGAAGACCCAGGTCGCCGCACTCGCCGAGCGCATGGACGAACTGCTCGACGAGGTCGTACGGCGTAGTGGCGGCAGCGCCGCGGTCCCCGCGATGGCGCCCAGCGAGGTCTCCGACACCGGCCCGCTGGACACCCCCATCGAGGAGGAGTTCCGCGTCGGCACCATGGCGCTCGCCTGGGACGGCGAGGAACAGCGCATGATCGTCGAGGCGCAGGCCCTCGTGGAGCTCGACGCCGACTCCGAGGAGGACCTCGCCGAGGCCGAGGAGCGGCTGCTCCAGGACGAGGAGAACGGTCCCCCGATGCTGCGGGTCCGGCTCACCGGCGCGCAGGCGAGGGCTTTCGCCAAGCGCGCCCTGGACGTCGTCAACGCCGGGCGGCCGCCGTGTCCGCTGTGCAGCCTCCCGCTCGACCCGGAAGGACACGTATGTCCGCGCCAGAACGGATACCGCCGCGGAGCGTGACCTCGGTGGAACTGCTCACCGAGGGTGAGCTGACGGTGCGCGGACGCATCCGTGAGGCGTCCAACGCGGCCCTGTACTGCACCGTCACGCACGAGGGCCGGGAGGCGACCTGCGTGTACAAGCCGGTCGCCGGTGAGCGGCCGCTGTGGGACTTCCCCGACGGCACCCTCGCCGAGCGCGAGGTCGCCGCGTACGAGGTCTCCGAGGCGACCGGCTGGGGACTCGTCCCGCCCACCGTGCTGCGCGACGGGCCGTACGGCGAGGGCATGTGCCAGCTGTGGATCGACGTGACCCCCGAGACCGAGCTGCTCGCGCTGGTGGACGGCGAGGAGCCCGAACCGGGCTGGAAGGCGATCGGCCTCGCCGAGGTCGGGGAGGGCAGGACGGCCCTGCTCGTGCACGCCGACGACGAGCGGCTGCGACGCCTCGCCGTACTGGACGCCGTGATCAACAACGCCGACCGCAAGGGCGGCCATCTGCTGCCCACGGAGGACGGCCGGCTCTACGGCATCGACCACGGCGTCACCTTCAACGCCGAGAACAAGCTGCGGACGCTGCTGTGGGGCTGGGCGGGAGAGCCGCTCACCCAAGAGGCCGTCGAGGTGCTCGCGACCCTGCGGGAAGGGCTGAAGGAGGGCGGCGCGCTCGCCGTGCGGCTCACCGAGCTGATCACCGCCGCCGAGGTGGACGCCACGCGCGCGCGGGTGGACGCCCTGCTCGCCTCCGGCACGCATCCCGAGCCGAGCGGGGAGTGGCCGGCCATTCCCTGGCCACCCGTCTAGCGGCCCCCGCCGGCCCGTCCACGCCCGTCCGTCCGGCACGGCCGTCCCCCCGGCGGCCTTCCCGGCCCCGCAGCACAATGTCCCGTGTCGCGCAAGAACGCCTCCCCGGCCATCCGGCCCGGTCCGGTTCGTGTACGGAACATCCGTCCGGTTAGGCTCATGACATGTATGCCTGGCCCGCTTCTGAGGTCCCCGCCCTGCCCGGTCAGGGCCGCGACCTGAGGATCCACGACACCGCGACCGAGGGTCTCGTCACCCTGGACCCCGGTCCCGTCGCCCGTATCTACGTCTGCGGCATCACGCCGTACGACGCGACCCACATGGGGCACGCGGCGACCTACAACGCGTTCGACCTCGTGCAGCGCGTGTGGCTCGACACCAAGCGGCAGGTTCACTACGTCCAGAACGTCACCGACGTCGACGATCCGCTCCTGGAGCGGGCGCAGCGCGACGACATCGACTGGGTGGCCCTCGCCGAGAAGGAGACCGCCCTCTTCCGCGAGGACATGACCGCGCTGCGCATGCTGCCGCCGCGCCACTACATCGGCGCCGTCGAGGCGATACCCGGGATCGTCCCGCTCGTCGAGCGACTGCGGGAGGCGGGCGCCGCCTACGAACTGGACGGCGACATCTACTTCTCCGTCGAGTCCGACCCCGACTTCGGCAAGGTGTCGAACCTCGACGCCGCCGCGATGCGCCTGCTGTCCGCCGAGCGCGGCGGCGACCCGGAGCGGCCCGGCAAGAAGAACCCGCTCGACCCGATGCTGTGGATGGCGGCCCGCGAGGGCGAGCCCAGCTGGGACGGCGGTTCGCTCGGCCGCGGCCGGCCCGGCTGGCACATCGAGTGTGTCGCCATCGCCCTCGACCACCTCGGCATGGGCTTCGACGTCCAGGGCGGCGGCTCCGACCTCGCCTTCCCGCACCACGAGATGGGCGCCTCGCACGCCCAGGTGCTGACCGGCGAGTTCCCCATGGCCAAGGCGTACGTCCACGCGGGCATGGTCGCCCTGCACGGCGAGAAGATGTCCAAGTCCAAGGGCAACCTCGTCTTCGTCTCCCAGCTGCGCCGGGACGGCGTCGACCCGGCCGCCATCCGGCTCGCCCTCCTCGCCCACCACTACCGGGCCGACTGGGAGTGGACCGACCAGGTGCTCCAGGACGCCGTGGACCGCCTCGGCCGCTGGCGTGCCGCGGTGTCCCGGCCCGACGGACCGGCCGCGGAAGCGCTCGTCGAGGAGATCCGCGACGCCCTCGCGAACGACCTCGACGCCCCGGCCGCGCTCGCCGCGGTCGACCGCTGGGCGGCCACGCAGGAGGCCGAGGGCGGCACGGACATCGGCGCGCCCGGAGTCGTTTCACGGGCCGTGGACGCGCTGTTGGGCGTGGCCCTGTAGCGGTCCGCACACGAGAGGCACAAGAGAGGGGCGCCTCCTCCCGCGCGGGAGGAAGCGCCCCTTTGGCCGTGGTGCGGCTGCGGCCGGTCAGATCCTGCGGATCTGGATGCTCCGCAGGACCAGCGGCTGGTTGCTGTCCCAGACGCCGACGACCTGGTGGCCGAAGGTGAAGGCCTGCTGCACCTGCTCATGGGTGAGCGGGCTCGGGTTGCTGAAGACCCGGAACACGTTGTCGATGCGCAGGAAGATCTGCGACGGCTGACCCGGCTGCGGCTGGACGATGTCGATGTAGCCGTCCGCGACACCGGCCTGCGGCGCCTGCTGTACGGCGGCCTGGGTGACCTGCTGCATCAGGTGCAGCACCTGCTGCTCGACCTGCTGTTGCTGCTGCTCGCCCTGGAACCCCTGCCCCTGGATCTGCTGCTGACCGTGGCTCTGCTGCTGCCCGTAGCCCTGCGGCTGGCCGAGCTGCTGGAGCAGTTGCTGGAACGGCTGCTGCCGGCCGAGCTGCTGGAGCTGCTCCAGCGATCCGCTCATGCCGTACGGCTGCTGCTGGCCGTAGCCCTGCTGCTGCCCGAAGGGCTGCTGGTACGGCGACGTGCTCGGGAACTGCTGGCCCTGCTGTTGTCCCATGTGACTCATCTGCGGGGTGGTGCTCATACGGGTGTCACCTTCCCTTGATGTGATGGGCTGCGTCAGCCGGTGATCACCAGGCCGACGATCTCGTCGTCCGAGAACCACACTCGGACCTCCGGCCGTCCCCCCGCGAAGGCGGTGTGGACCGCCTGGCGGATCTCGGGGGACGGATGGTTCAGGTTCCGCCACTCGCCGGCCACGAACAGCCGGAGCCGGGGCGGAAGTTCGCGCGGATACGGCAGCAACTCGTCCCAGTACCGCTCGGCGAGGCCGGAGCCGACCGCCTGCGGCACCAGATGGGTCACCGCCGCCCTGATGTCGGGCCGGTTGCCGATCCGCTGGGAGGACGGCCGGCCCGGCGCGTCCTGTTGCGGGGAACCCGTCGCGCGCAGCACCGCGCGCGCCTGCTCGGGGGACATCGGCGGCTGGGCCGCGGCCCTGAGCATGCCCTGCAGCGCCGCGAGCGCGCCGACCACCACCGGGGACGCGGACGACGTCCCCGAGAACGTGTCGGTGTACCAGGCGATCTCCTCGGGTCCGCCCTGGAGGTCGCCGGGCCGGTCCCAGAAGCCGCCGGTGGTCGTGACCTCGCGGCCCCAGCCCTGCGCGTCCACCCGGGCGCCGTAGTTGGAGAACGAGAGCCGGGAGCGGTCCGGGCCGTGATCGCGGCCGTGCGTCCCGGGGGGCGGGGCGCCCGCGCCGACCAGGACCGCCCCCGAGGACGGGTTGGACGGGTTGAACGGGTTGCGCCACCACTCCGGGAACTCGTCCGGGCGGCGCTCGTAGACCGCGTCGTCGAGGGACTCGCCGCCGTTGCCCGCGGCGGCCACGACCAGCACGCCCCTGGCGGTGGCGTGGCGGATCGCGGCGTGGTCGTCCGGCCACCATTCGAGCGCGACGTAGCCGCGCTGGTCGTCGCGGTCAGCGAACTCGAACCGGGGCCCCGGGCGCTGCAGTTCGACCAGCACGATGTCGCCGGGGCCGAGCCGGTCGGCCGCCGCGTGGATCGCGGCCGCCGTGCCCATGCCGTGGAAGGACGCGGCCGCGGTCACCGTCTCCGGCACGATGCCGGTGACGCCGTGGTCGTTGCGGTCGCCGCCGATCACGCCGATCACGGCGGTGCCGTGGTTGCGCCAGGCCAGGTCGGTCAGCGGGGTGCCGACGACGACCCCGGCCAGCTTGCCCGCCAGGTCCTCGTGGCCCAGCTGCCAGGAGCCCTCCACGTCGATCACGGTCACGCCCTGACCGGCACCGCCCGGCCGCTGCCAGGCCCAGTGCGCGTCCACGCCCTCGGGCGCCGGCCGCAGATAGCCCTGCCGGCCGCTGTAGTCGGGCGTGACCGGCGCGCCCTCCTTCAGACGCCCGCTGCCCTCCCCGACCTGCCCGAGCCCGGCCGGCACCGCGCCCGGTTTCACGTACGCGGTGTCGATCCCGGGCAACGCGGCGATACGGGCCCGCAGTTCCTCGGCGCGGCTGAGCCGGCCGCGCACCCGGTAGAACAGGGCCAGGTCGGGCACGTCCTGTGCGTCCGTGGCCTGCTGCAGCCGTTCCTCGCTGCCGAACAGCGGCTCCAGCGCGAGTTGTTCGTCGCTGAGGAACATGTTGAGAGCCGTCACGTCGGCGCCCGCGACCGACCGGACGCCCTCGGACCGGGCCCGCAGCCGGGCCTCGGGACGGGCTACGACGATCAGTTCAGGTTCGGCTCCTCGGTAGGTGAATCCCGCTCCGTCGGGCCCCGGCCCGGCCGCTCCCGGGCCCTGCGCCGGCTGTCCCTGGTCGGTCATGGTCTGCCGCTCCCTTCGGTCCTGGGGTTGCCAAGTGCGGGTGGTGCGGCGCGCCTTCGGTGGACAACCAAGCACGCGGCGGCCGGTCCGTCCAGAGCCTTTTCGTCAACATGGTTTGAGAACAAGTTGAACTGGGCAACGTGTGCAATCCGTCCGGAAACAGATGTCACGCCATAATCCGGCCGGATGCTGTCCAGTCCCTGTCGAGACGCCGTCCTCGGCTGCGGGGGCGCCGGGCGTGTGGTGGGGTGGGGGAGTCAGTTGACCGTTGGACCAGCTGTCGGCCGGTCCTGTCAGCGGAAGGACGCACCGTGGCCCCCGAACACCGCTCCTTCGCACGTCACCTCACCCGCCGGAGACTCCTCACGACGGGCGCCGCGACCGCCGGCGCCGCATTCGTCGCGGCCGCCGGCACCCCCGCCGCCGCGGCCGGAAAGCGCCGCCCCACCGTGCTCCACCTCCCGAACGGCTTCCGCCCGGAGGGCATCGCCATCGGCGGCGGACCGTACGCCTACCTCGGCTCGCTCGGCGACGGCTCCCTCTACCGCGCCGACCTGCGCACCGGCGACGGCTCGATCATCTCGGCCGGACCGGGCACCCCCTCGGTCGGCCTCAAGATCGACCACCGGGGACGCCTGTTCGTCGCCGGACGCGGCCAGGGCGCCCGCGTGGTGGACGCCCGCAGCGGCGAGGTGCTCGCCTCCTACGCGCTGACCTCGGCGACCCCGACCTTCGCCAACGACGTGTTCCTCACCGGGCGCGCGGCCTGGTTCACCGACTCCTTCCAGCCCGCGCTGTACGCCCTGCCGCTCGGCCGGCACGGCCAACTCCCGGACGCCGACGACATCGTGACGATCACTCTGAGCGGCGACTGGAGCCAGGTCGCAGGCGAGGTCGTCAACGCCAACGGCATCACCGGCACTCCCGACGGCTCCGCACTGCTGGTCGTGCAGTCCGGGGCCGGCGGGCTGCACCGGGTCGACCCGCGCACCGGCGTCACGAAACTCGTCGACCTCGGGGGCGCGACGCCGCTCACCAACGGCGACGGACTGCTGCTGATCGGGCGGACGTTGTACGTCGTCCAGAACCGGCAGAACGCCATCGACGTCCTCGAACTCGCCCCCGACGGCCGCAGCGGCGTGTTCCGGCGCCGCATCACCGACCCGCGGTTCGACGTGCCGACCACGGTGGCCGCGTACCAGGGCCGTCTCTACCTGCCCAACGCGCGCTTCACCACGACGCCGACACCGGAGACGACGTACGACGTGATCTCCGTGCCCGCCTGACGCAGGCCGTGCCCGCAACGGAAGTGGGGGGGGGGGGGGGCCCCGCCCCCCCCCCCTCCACC